>JAJYDJ010000003.1 GCA_021777565.1 bacterium
TCAAACGAGGGAACATATAAGCTACTATTGGCTCAGTATCTGGATAGGATGCAATTACTCCTTGGGAGACAAGCATGTGCATATGTCTTAAAAAAATTCTCTTTTTATGAGGTTCAATCTGCTCTTGATGGTCATTCTGGCCCGCAAGATCCAGATTTACAATCTGTACTATTTCTCTCTGCAGGGGTTTACTTAATCTTTCATCAGCGTCAATAAGAAGAATCCAGTCTCCATGACACTGATCAATTGCTTCCTGTTTAGAAAGATCAAAATTAGATTGATGGTGAAAATGTGTTATGTGTGCACCATGCTCTTTTGCAATTTCCTCAGTATTATCCGTAGTTGTGTCATCAATAGCCACGATTACTTCATCAGCCACACCTTGGAGCGAATCAAGGCAACCGCCAATAACACTCGCTTCATTACGCGCAATAATTGCAGCAGAAATTCGAATATGTTCTCTCATAATATTTTCTTTCTTATGGCAAAAACAAGCATACCAATAAGTATACCAATACTTACAATACTTATGCCTTCGCCTATGATGCGTACTTTTGTATCTTTAAACACAACTTCTACCTGGTGCGTCCCTTGAGGAAGGGTAAAGGTCATTTGACCTACATAACGGCGATCCTGATATTGAATTGGCACTTCTTTCCCATCTACGTAGATATGCCACCCAGGGAAATACAGCGTGTTTTCCATAAGGGTAGTTGGCTCAGTTGCAGTCACTATGTAATCATGTTTGGTAAAACTACGACTTACTTGCACGACATGAGCTTTCCCATCAAGAACGTCAACAGGGGCATCAGGATATTGTTCCATCCATCGGATTGACCAGATTGGGGTACTTTCCCCGGTATCAGTCGTACCATCCCATATGCCACTAAAAAATGAGTCGGGGTGGGAGATATACGATTGTGCGTGGAAATACTGCCATTGGAAAAGGAATGTCAGGCAAATACCCCCAATCATCAATGCAGTTCTATATTTCTTTATCTGAGAGAGCATGATGGCGACAAGTGTAGCGGTGGTGAAGACATCAATACTTAAAAATCTCCAAGGGAACTGGAAGTTTTGCAGAAGCATTACTTTTTGCCAGAGTGGCGCGGAGTATGGCAACATCAGAAAGATTGATGCAAGACTTGCCAGTATGAGCATCACGACAAGCCATCCTATCTCTGAATGAATTTTACGGTTCCAGACTTTCATCCCACCCCAGATCATCCCAGCCACAAGACCAATCCAGTTAGCTATGCCAAGCTGTAGAGTAAATTCCCCAGTTTGGCCATAATTCCATGGCCCATACACCAGCTGCTGGAACTTCACAAAACGAGAGAGGTACAGTCCGGCAGTCACAACATTACGCAGTGTATATTTCCCTTCCAGAACAGCAGGTATCCAGAAAAATGAGGCAAGCCCAAATCCTAAGGCAAATAGTCCACCAATATGCCAAATGAGAGATTTTTTCCAATTACAGGCAAGCAGTATCACTGCGTAAAGAATTGCAACAGGAAGGAACATAACAGCAATAGCATTATGAGCAAGGATGACTCCCGCCCAAAAGGCACCGCCCCAGAGCACATAGCGAATTTTCTCAGTAGTCACTACCTTTCGAATTGCCCAAAGAACCAATGGCACAAAAAGAAAGGCAAGATTTTCACCAATATCTCCCCTGACATAGGCATCCACCATACGATACGGTGCAAACATATATAAAAATGCACCTAACGTACTACTGACTGGATCCAGGAACGAACGCAGCCAGAGATACATAGCAAAGCTTGATGCAATAATGCCAAGCGCCAAGACAAGCTTATATGAATTAACCAAGGAAAATCCTATAAAATGAAATGCCGATGCGATATATGACGGGAGTGGATATAAGAACTCCATCACGGGATGTCCATATCCCCAATTCAGATTACCACCCCATCTAGGAATGAGAATTCCTTGCTGGAGTGATTCATAAAAATTAGCAATACGCACAATATGATCCCGTCCATCATGGGTAAAAGGAAATCCTGGGTGTAGTAAATCAAGGACGAGAATAACACTAATCCCAAGGAGTAATATTAGTCGCCATCGTTTCATATTATGGAATAATCCTCCTTTGTAGAATAACATGTGTTGGGAATATTTTTTCACTCACTACGACGCCATCTTTTGCATGACTACTTATCCAGTCATTTCTAAGCGTTGGGTGATCCGTATCAGGCTCAATTATCACAAACATGAGCTTTTCTTGCGGTCCTCCAGCACTATATCCATACTGACTCTTCCCATACCACTGAAATAGGTATTGATATGGATAATCCATAATCGGTGGCGTGTACACGATGTACTTAAATGGCTTACCCGCAGCTTCTTTGTAGACTTCATCAACGATTGCTAGTTCATTTCTATACACCGAGATATCTCCCTGAAAAAGAGGTTTGGTCAGCCGGTCAGCAATCTTTTGTGGTTGGACATTAATTAAACAGACAGCAACTAAAAGTCCACATGCTATCCACTTATTGCCATACTCATAGAGACCATAGATCCCGGCCGCTACAATAAATACCCACAAGAGAGGATATGCGACTACATAGTGTGACCAGAGATCATGTTGGAAAAGAACCAACAATAGCCAGGCAACAACCGTCAAAATTCCAGAAAATGCAACAAAAAATTGTACAAGACTGTTGTATTTCTTCCAGTACATCCCAATCAAAAGAACTGTTATTCCAAAGATGATAGCGCCTACCCATGGTATGTCCCCGCCAACCGAGTTACTCCATTCTTGTAAGAGAAAATAGGCACGTGTCCACAGTGTTGAGAGGGCAAATGAATGATGCGCGCTCTGACCAAAGGTACTCAGAATTGTCCTGGTCATTAAAAAATTATGGCGAAGTTCAAAAAGTATTCTTGGGGACAGGATCATAAAAAATCCTGCAATCAGGCTTGCTATCCATGGCAGTTTTATCCACTGGCGCATATATACAAGGACAAAAACGAAGAATCCACAGACAAAAAGTGTCCCAAAGACAATTTCTGCCTCAAAAAGCAGCCCAATGAGAATTCCTAAAGCAAGAAATAATGCGAGTGAAACCTTTTTTGTTGGCTTTTGATGGAGATTGTACAGGGCAAGCAACATACATGAAAGCCAAAGAGGAGCTAGATTTGGATTCCATATTTGACTTGAGAGAGAAACTAATTGCCCAGAAACTCCTCCAATAGCAAGCAATGCAATGCTGAGGAAATTACCACCAATTTTTCTCCCAAGAATCGCCAAGATAATAATTGCGAGAAAACCTGACAATGCCATAAACCCATCAATATATTGTGGATTCCCTTGCCCAATCAGGTAGGCTGGTAATAGTATCCAGTACCACCATGGCCCATAAAACACGCCTGGTAAGCCTGTGGTAAATCCGATAAGCGACAGATGGCCATGAGCAAGGTTTTGCAGTGCCAACATATCACGCCCGACATCGTACGTAAATGCAAATGACTTCGTAAATACTCCATCGAAACGCAGCCATATCGCTAGAGCACACAAACAAATTACAATGGCTTGATAGATTTTGGACATAATAATGTATTCTTTCCAAGGATTTCGATCCCTGGGGTTCCATCAGGATAATAAACAATATGCTGCGCTGGTAATGGTTGGGTGAACTGATCATAGTGCCCAACGACCATGATACGTGGCTTACAATTGTACATATTTGGATCAACAAAACGGAATTCATATTTTCCAAACGCATGATCGTCCCCTTGTTCCATCCCTTGCGCAACAGACTGTTGATAGAGCTGTGGTGGATATTGCAAATAGAACAAGAAGAAAATGTATGACTGGTCCATTAAATTTTTATTTGAGACAAGAATACTATCATAATTCTGTGCCTGAGAGGCAACATATTTCACGGCGTCCTGATAGCCATATCGCCAGTCTCTCGCCGCATAATAATTCTGCTGGACGAAATATTGATCAAAGTAATATGCAATATTGAGAGAGATAAAACCTATACAAACAACCATAAAGGCAACTTGTATAAGTTTTTCCCATTGCTTCACGTAAGACGACACTGTCAGTATCCCAAACCCGGTAAAAATTTGGAACATCGGCAAGATATTGAGGACACGCACTTCGTGAGGCACCCCCGTAGTCACCGCAGCAGGAACTGGTGCCAGAAGGAACCAGCCAAAGATAAGGTATTTATATTTCCTGTCCAACTTTGAGAAAAGGAGTTGATAGATACCAATCAGCAAGAATGGTAATTCCCAAAGATACAGAAGGCCCATATTTGGAGCACGATGTCTTGTATTCACCCCTGTGACAAAGAGCCAATTGGGATCAAAATGTACCAAATAATTCCCAATAATGGTCTTTACCATCAACACACGACGGTTATCAAGGATTGCGCCCACCTTATCTCCGACCTCTTTATCAGCGAGCACTTTATCACTACTTTGCACTGTGAAGCCATTGGCCTGAGAGAAGACGCTAACCCCTGCTGCTCTGGCAAATGCATTTTTATCAGTAATCATGAACTGCACCATCGGAGCAAGTAACACAACAGCCAGTGCTATGGTCACGATAATTGTTTTCTTTGGAAGTTTCCAAATATCTTTCCACCAAATGCTCATCACAAGAAGTGCTATCAGTGGCGTGAAGACTTTTTCACTTTGATAGGTATAAATTGACAGAGCAAAACAAATAGCAGAAAGGAAAAGTAACCAATGCTTTTTAAGACCATAAACAAAAAATGTTACCAATGCGACATTAAAGAAGAGTCCTACGTTTGATTCAAATCCTATTCGAGAAAATTGGATATGCCATGGAGAAATTGCAAGAAGAAGCATGGCAAGAAGCCCCATCTTTTCAGAGTTACAAACTTTTTTAGCGAGGAAATAGGTCAGTGCAACGGTGGCTATGCCGGCAAGAGCTGATGGTAGGCGCACTGCCTCCACGGTGAGTCCCATGAACGAGATAAAAGGAATAATCAAATAGGCATACAGCGCTGGCTTATAATCTCCAAATGATTGAAGAATGACGGGTAGCCATTTACCATATTCATCTCTTCCTGTATGTAAAATGGAGAATGCGTTATATCCCAGTGATGCTTCGTCCCAATCAAGTCCTACTGGCACTTTTCCAAATTGCCACAAACGAATCACTGCCGCAACAATCAGAATAAGCCAAAATAAAATAACAGTAATCTTTACGTTCTTCATAGAGTATATGCAACCAGAATTGGTTGTTTATCCACTAAATAAAATGTCTTGAGTATATGGGCATTTTTAGGAACTGCGGTCACACTCTCAATATAGAGCACTTTCCCGGGATTGACACCTGATGGGATGGCACTTGGGGTAAAGACATATTTCCCCACACGATTGACATGGACGAAGCTAAATGCATCTCGGGTCACGTCACTGGTAGCTCTAAACTGTTGTGGACTCATATGCAAGTAAAACAAGTAATAGATATATGGTCGCCCTAAATAATCAGTCACCATAATTGCATCATAATTTTTTTCAACTGACTGTACATACGCAATTGAATCTTTATATCCATATTGCCAGGTATCAGAGGTCAATCGTGGATATTGCACAAAAAGCTTATATCCAAAATAGAAGACGTTAGTAACAAAAAGCACTGAGAGTACTCCTACCCAAAGGGTACGATATTTTCGCTGCGCGATCCATTCTGATGCGACGACGACACCGTATGCGACGAGGATCTGGACAGTAGGTAACATTGATTCTGTACGAAGGGCATGAGGTGTTTCACGCGCCGTTGCGGCAGGGATGATACCAATCAGTAACCAGAGTGGAACAAGCCACCAATGTCCTTCTTTTTTCCTAAACAAGAAAAGTGCGCCAATCACGAGAAAGGGTATATCCCACAGATATAACTGCCCCACATCCTGAATTGAGAATTTCGGATTGCCATCACCGTTAATAAAAAGATACAGAGGAGAAAAATGATCAAAATAATGTTGCATATACAACACACTAAAGACAAGTCTCCTATTGTGAATAACTTTCGTTAAAAGTGAATTATGATCATGCGCCATTTCCTGATTTACTGTCTTAATAACGTTGATATCGCTAAATATATTTACTTCTTTAAAGCGTAATCCCGCTTGTGGGGAAAGAAGGAATGGAATCGTTGGGGCAAGAAGCAGTCCTGCGAAAAGCAGTGAGGTAACAAATATTTTTTTTGTTTTGATATTTTTCCAAAAAAGAAGGGTAAGCATCCCCATTAACAATGGCGTGACAACTCGAGGACTATTAAAAGTATACATCGAGGCAATAAAACTCGCGCTCGAGAGGAAAAACAACCATTTTCGCCCATGTACTCCTTCAAGGAAGAGCCAGACGCCAGTCATGACAAAAAATGTGGCAACATTTGCCTCAAAAGCAGCTCGACTGAGCATAATATGCCATGGAGATACTGCGAGAATCCCCATAGCTGCCAGCCCTAACCAATCTTTTTTCTTGTTGGTGTAAAAAATAGCACGAGTTAGGAAAAAGGTCACTAAGACACTCAGTGAACCAAAGAGTGCTGACGGGAATCGTGTAGCAAATTCTGTCAGACCAAACAGTTTCACTGGAAGCACATCCAAATAGGCATACACCGGTGGTTTAAAGTCACCAAATGACTCCAGATAGTCATGCGGGAGAAATCTCCCAAATTCATCTCTTCCATCAATACCTAGAGAATACGCACTGTATCCCCATGCGACCTCATCCCAGGTAAGAGATGGAGGATTTATGCCAATATTCACAAAACGAAATAGGAAACCAACAACTGCAATGAGGACAAAAAGCATCACTATGTGCGTTTTCATAGGTATTTCTATCGTACAAAATAATCATGGCGAACACAATCAAGAATTGAGAGCTATTTCTCTTGAAACTTAGCAGAAGTGATTTTATCCTAAAGGGGATGTCGAAAAAGTTATTTTGGAGTTTTCTCCTGTTAGGTATTGGCCTACGTCTTTTGTTCACTCTTGTCATGAACCACGATTATGATACCTTTCGCATTCTTGCTTTGGCAAAATCTGTTGCCGACACAGGTTCTATTGGATACGGATTTTTCAAAATTGGCAGTGTACAGCTTTATGGTCTCCTTTTTTACCAAGTGATCGGAGCTTGGATGGTGGTACTTAGTCATCTCCATCTCATTGATCTGCGCTATATTTTTGATAGTGCCGGATATAGCCAAAATAATCCAGCATATCTGCATCTTTTCCCTCTCCTTGCACCAGAGTTGTATCAGATGACCCTTATTAAACTTTTTCAATTCGTGTGGGACATCCCTTTCCTCTTGGGAATTTTGGCACTCGCGAAAGCCGTGCAAATACCACGAAGGCACTGGCTTGTGTTGTTTTGGGCTGTAAATCCAATCTATATTCACACTGGATACATTCTTATGCAGTCAGACATCATGATGATGGCTTTTTTCGTCTGGGGAGTATACGCAACAATAAAAGCCATCCAATCACAAAGAGGACTTTCTAACTATACGTGGGGCATGGTGGCAATGATGTTTCTTGCCGGTGGAGCAGTAACCAAACAATTCCCTCTCCTTTTGGTCCCTTTTGCACTTCTTCTTGTGACTGAGTCCTTGTGGGGGTTTTTACTCAACATTGCGGCATTTGCAGGAAGCTATATGGTTTTTTACCAGCCATGGACTCTGGATGCTGGGCTTATTAAAGAACATTTCATGCTCTCAGAAGAATCCATGGCGCTTTTTAACTTTAACCTCAATGGATTTAATATCTTCTTTACGCTCTATATTATCCTGTTCCTCTTTTTTCTTATTAAGAGAACACATATAAAAAAACATACCTCATATGTTATTCATTTTGTACTCCTTTTAATTACCGTCGTGTTTGTGTCGGAAGCCTCAGGAAATCTTTTTGTGCAGTTTATGATATGGGCAATGCCATTCTTAGAACTACTCGCTCTTTCTGAGAGTGCTTACACACTCTTTCTTGCACTACCGTTTATCGGATTCTTAAGAAGAGGATTTGTCGATAATAGTGTTTTTACGGGATCATTCTCGTTCTCGATGGGAGCACCTTTTGAACACCTGATGTCATATAAACTGCTTTTACAAAAATTTGGCAATGTAGAAATTCTTATCATGCTTCTTATTACCGTCTTTGTTGCAGGTTTTTCATGGCTCTCTTATAACATACTTCTTGATTTTAATGGAAAGAAAAAAGATGCCCTCCAAAAACTCTCAGTATATCTACGCTATTTCTCAGTCAAGACATATCTGTTGGCACTCTGTGGACTGACAGTACTTATTGGTGGGACACTTGCATATTTGGAGCATCAGCACCTCCTGCTTACCGACTACAACTATTTTCAAGATGCTACCAATTTATCAGATAAGAATTTATCGCTTCTTAGCCCAACCAAACCCTACCAAGTTATCATTCATAATCCACACAATTTTTCTATCACAGGAGTGTATGTCGTACTGCAAAGACATTCGGTGGTACAGCCAGAACACCTGATGGTGAAAGCCTATGATGTCCACACAGGGAAATTACTCGCATCAGGGGCTCTTGATGATTTTATCCTTACCGAAAAACCAGATTTTACCTATATCATTTTCAATCATGGCACCAATGCTTCTGACATTCGCTTGGCATTTCAGAATTCTGGACCGAGAGATGATGTCTTGATCGGCGTGAGTGATCAAGAGAATGCCAATCCTGATAGCGCTATGCCGCGCAACGACTCATTCTATGGGAAGCAGCAGATAACGATTGAGACAACTACACCTCTTCAGTACCCAATGATGCAAGTTGTCGGAGAGTATCGACTGTCTGAGATGCTTACCAACTTTATGTGGCAGCTCAATAAAAAACCATCTTTTGAAAAGGGATATCTGGGACTTATCGGGATCGTATTAACTGGAAGCATAGCCTTATATCTGCTAGGAAAAAAATCTGACACGAAATAATGTCCATAATGCTTTCGGGCCTTCTACGATCGCATTCAACTTTTTCCCATCCTTATATCCGCGTGGAGTAAAAGATATCGGCACTGATATAAATGTGCAACCTATTTTCAGAAGATGTGCGGTAAGCTCGGTATCAAAATCAAATTTTTCGGCAGTAAATGTAATATCCTTAATTTTTTCTCGTGGGAACATTTTATAACAGGTCGCCCCATCAACGAGATGTCTTCCATACAGAAGCCAGGTAATACCAGTTAAACCCATATTGCCAATGTTATGTGTCATGAAGAGTAATCGTTCTCCAAATGACCCATTTGTAACCCTTTTTCTCCTATCTCCATAAATCACTGTCCCTGGAGACGCGAGCATTTTATCTACCATACTCACAAGATCTCGCGGCGCATATTCTTTATCTGCATCCTGCACTACGATATATTCTCCTCTCGCTTTTTGTAGTCCTTCCCGTATTGCAAATCCTTTCCCATGATTATCCTGCAATGATATATAGTCTATGTTTTTTTGTTTTTTTGCAAAGGACTGTATTTTCTCATTCGATCCATCAGTAGATCCGTCATTCACGACGATTATCTGTTTGTTTACCTTTTCTGGGAGTGCTAGGTGTGTAACATCCCGAAGAACATCAAGAACTGTTTTGGATTCGTTATACACGGGAATGATAATCGTAAGCGTCATGGTGTAAGGATGAGGAGTTCATATCCCGATTGATGACTTATTGTCATATATGACAACCCTTGCAAGCAATTCTTCATCTGATCTGATATCAGTATATACCTGATATGGTTTATCCCCAGAAGGGTAAGGAGTGACCGTTGTGTCATGTCTTTCTGGTGACAGGATAGAAGATTATTGGCAATGTCTGATACCTGTGTTTGCCTGAGTGCAAGGACACTAGTTGTATTGGCAAATTCCATTACTTCTTTTTCAAAATATATTTTATGGCCACTCAGCGCAGTCAATATGGGGACTACTTCCCCTTCAGGTTTTACAAGCACCAATGTCGTTTCATATTGTGGAACTTTTTGAAGAAGAGAAACAATAGTGAGTGTGTCTTGATGAATTATCAAGGAAGGAGTTATATACCCTCTGAGCGATTGAGTTAGTTCCGGAATTGAGAAGAGAACCAGTAAGACACCTATCCCAACAAGGACGGTCTTGGTCTTCACAAAAAGACTATCCAATGTTTGCATTGTGGTAAGGATCAATAAAATATTTACAATCCAGAAAAATTGAATAATCACCAGAGGCGCGACAGACTGAATAAATAATGTTGGCATGAGAATTCCCGCAAGAATGAGAATAAAAAAGAAGGCCAGTTTGCTATCTTTCCAACTTTTCTTTTGCAACATACTTATTCCAGAAATAAGTCGTATACCAAAGGCAGATGAAAGGAATAATATTCCTGCAACAAAATAAAAATATCCCAAGTGAATAAAATTATGTTTTGATTCAAACAATGCAAGGTTTACATTCCAGTGAAGATGTTGAAAAATGGCCGCGTTCTCAATATAAAAACGATAGATCAGAAAAGGGGCGAAAACTAATTTCCCCGCTCCATAATTGAGCGGCGCATAAATACATGCAGCAAGTAGTGCACTCACAACTAGAATTTGGCAACCCCATAGCTCTTTTTTTTTCAAAAAAAGATAAGAAGCATACCATGTAAGTCCAATAAAGTAGAGGAAACCGGTATAAATTTTTATTGTTGGGATCAATGCGCCTAAAACAACTAGGACAAGAAAAAGTACTTTGGATCTTTTTTCAGTAAAAAGAAGTTGTATCGTTATTAATAGGATCCCAACCGAGAATGCAACAGATCCATCGACTAACTGCTCTGGGGATTGCATTATGCCACTTGAATTAAACGGCAAATGAAAAAGATGCAAAAAAATAAAATTTACATACCAATCAAGTCCCCTGAGTGTATAAAGCAAGAGGATTGTCACTATGCTCGCCTTACGCGAAAAGCCTAAGGACCGTGTCATCATCCACCCAGCCAGGCCAAAAAAGAGTGCAGTAAAAAATGCCGAGAATCTAAAAAAGACATCAAGTAATGGAAGACGAAAAATGCCTACAAAGGATGCTACAAATAAATCGTACAGGAAATTATATCCTTTGAGTGCAACGCCAGAAATCGCAAGGTGATATGGAGGGAATCCTGAGAGAAGACTTTGAATAAGGCTTACATGATAGATGCTGTCTGTCGAATTTACACCATAAAAATAGAGTGAATTGTGATACAACATGCCAGAATTCCATGTGTAAAAGACCATCAGACATGATCCAAGCAGGATGAGTAAAAATTCTATAGTAAAAAAAGAGCGCACAGTAATAGTGTGTTGTTTAACGAGTTTCAGAATTCCTAAAAAGCTTAGTGGAACAAGAAGTAGTATGCCTGAAAAGAAATGAATCCAAAATAAGATCACACATAGAGAAAGGTAAACACCGATACCAATTCCCAGAGAAAGAACAAATTCCTCACTACCACTCCCCTTTCGACCAGTGAGGGAGTAGAGATAGTACCCGGGGAGGAATATAAAAACAAAGACTATTAAAAAAAATAATATTGCTGATACAATCATAGTTCGTGTGCAAAGACCGAAAGAATTTTTTTATCAGACACACGATAATATTTCATTTGATTACTCCGCTCATGCAATACCCTTGGCAGACTAAGAATGGCTAGAAGAAATCCACGAATAAATAACCAGTTTTTGCCCTTAATTGCAGTGAGTATATGATACGGGAGCCAAAGAACATGTTGAAGTAACAAGTCGGTATCAGTAACATTAAGCCAAACCATAAAGAATTGATTACGGTATGAAGTTTGCTTTACAAAATCAGATTTTGCTGTTTTTTTGATAGTCCCAATCGTATGAGTATGAGTAACTACTGCTTTTGGCTCGAGTTCAATAAGATATCCCCTTTTTTGCGCTCGATATGAGAGATCTACGTCTTCCCAATAAAACGGATTATATAGTTCTTGTAATCCACCAATTGTGTCCCATATGGATTTTCTAAATGCACTGCTCCCACAGTCTGCCCAGAATGTATGCGTATTAATCATCTCGCCGTGTTTATGAAAAATAAATCCTCTTTTCCAGTATCCAATAGCTCTCCCGCGTAGTGTTGTATCAGTGTCCTCATCACTATGATTTACGCATCCAACCGCAAATATTTTTTCATTATCGAAATGAGGAATAAGTTGACTAATAAAATTTTTTTCAGGGGCAACGTCTGTACCCAACAGTATGATAATATCCCCTGTCGCCGCTCGTACTGTGCGATTTACATTACGGGCAAATCCTCGAAAAGAAGTATCATGGGTCAAGATAGTAAATGGGACTGGTGATTTCTTTTTCAATTCTTGAAGTACAGATAGAGAATTATCCGTCGAATTATCATTCGATACAACAATTTCTGTCTTATCCTTCCCATAAGCGACTGCCGCAGAAAAAACAGCTGGCATAGTTTTGGGTAATATCAACTCATTCTGATAGACTGGAATGCAAATACTTACTTTCATAGACGATCCTTAAATACGACAGTGTGATCTCCTTTTGGTACCTCGACGCCACGAAGCGTTACGTCTACAGCATAGATCATTTCCTCTTTCCCATCAACGTATGCATGCCACGAGGGGTAATATTGATCAGTTAATACCAGAAAACCATTAGTCTCTGTATGTGTTCTTACTACGATTTGCTCAGATGAATATTGTTGTATCATTGCGCTTCCACTCGCGTATGATGCTACTACATGATGTTCAACCACTGCTGTGGAAAGTAACTTATCTTGCAGTGCATACGTTTCCTCTACGTCTTGCTGCACAGATGTTGCGGGGGTTACATCCTTCACCAAGAATGCCCTTGGATAGACTTTGGTATTTTCATATATTTTCGTGGCTCCTTCTGATGCAACCAGCCGGAACTTATCATTAATAATCGGATCAAGAGAAAGAATATACTTAACGCCAAGAAGATCGATAAAAGGGCTGGTGTAATTTTTAGGAGTAATAATACGATTAAATCCAAATGGGGTCTGTATGTCAGGCTTTCTTCTCTCCATCATTGCAACAAATTGACCAAATCTGAGTGCGTATAATGGGTCATATAATGTAAGAAATTGAACGTGATACATGTCATTTGCATTTGGTGGCAAAATACGATCATCAACTGCCAGCACTCTATACATCCCAACATTTTGCTGCAAATATGTAATCACTGGAGATGATGGATATACAAATCGCTGGTCAGTAAATGGAATGAACTTCCATGAGAAACGTAATAAATCAAAACTTGTGATTCCAATAATCAAGATACCTAGAGCAAAAACAAAGAATTTCTTTTTTGATATTTCAGTAACAAGCATCGTAACAAGAGCGATGAAACCGAGTATTGTCGGCAATATAAGGTTACGTTTTGCAATACTTATGTCCTCCATGCCGATATGGAACTTTGTGAGAGAGAAAACGCTAGCCCAAGCAACTACTATGAGTAAAACAAAAAGAGATCCTATCGTTATTTTCTCTTTTTTCGATGCGACAAAAAGACTATCCAACCCTATTCCAGCAAGTACCGCAAGACTCATATCAATAAGCGACAACAGGCGAGTTGGTTGTGAGGATGAGAGCAGTGGGAGATGCATTGTGAATGGAATTTTTGCCAGGGGAGTTGGCAGAGCAAAGAGAAATGCAATGAATATGATAAGCGCAAAGAACCATACGCGCCAATCTCTGCGAGGCAAGAGAACAATCAAAGAGGAAACTACAAGCAGAAGAGGAACTATCCCAATATATCCAATAAACTCTCCATAGTTCCATACGCCCCAATAATTCCCAGTTGCGGGATTACCAAAATAGTCAGGAGCAATAAATTGTACCAAGTGCTGCCATGGGATAAACCAACCTTCTTGGCCTGTAAAAGCTTGGTCGACACCTCTTCCGGAAACTTGAATAAATTGGAGTGTTGGGATCAACTGAGTAAGTCCAACCAGCAACATACCGACACCAGCAATCAAAAATGGCATGTATGTTCGAATATATGCTGAAAAAGTAACTTTCTTCTTCTCCTCGAAAATTTTCATAAAAATACGCAGGAAAAGATAACTATTCGTTACCAAAAGCATGTAGAACCACACTTGTAAGTGACCTGCAAAAAGTGCAGACAACTCAGCAAAAAGGAACAATATTCCGAACTGGATACTCCATTTCTCTAACAATTTTTCTTTTGCATACAAAATAAGTGGCAGCCACACAAGTGTATGACTGATATTCCCCCAGCTCATCCATGAGACAGAAAAACCACAGAATGCAAAGACAACTCCTCCAAGGATGCTCCCCAACTCACTCACTTTGATGCTTCTCAGGAAAAGATACATGAAAAGTATGCCAAGAAGTGGTTGTAACAACATATAGACATCCCACGCATTGATAAAAGGCAAAAACAAAAAGACAATATTAATAGGATAAAAAACTCCTGATTGAAAATTGGCAAGCAGCGGTGTCCCCAGACCATTATATGGATTCCATAATGGCAGTTGTCCATGAGTTATGCCTTGCATAACCAAGGATTTCCATGGATATTGTTGCCGGATTGGATCAGTAATGAGCGGGTTTTTATACGGGAATCCTCTTGGGAATTCGCTTGAAAACGTATCAATGTAGGGATGATACAGCCCAACAAGCGTGTCAGCAGGAATGATGTGTTGATGATGCAAGAGAATACTCTTGGCAAAAATGCCTGTCATCAGAAGCGCGATACCAAGTGGTAATAAATATTTCATGCGAAAAGTTCTTTCACTTTCACTTCCCAATGTGCTCTACCAAAATCTAGTGCTCGCTCTTTTGCTGCTTTAGACATGCTCTCTCGCAACTCATCATCTTCTATGACTCGTCTGGTCTTTGTAGAGAGTTCTTCTTCGCTCTGCCACAGCAAACCGTTCTTCCCCTCAGTTACTATCTCCATTTGTCCCCCACCTGCAAAAACAACCGGGACAACACCGGCACTCATGGCCTCAACCGTCGTAATCCCAAAGTGCTCTACAAGTTCTGGGTGTTTGGTAATATCCTCACCAAAACCACTTGCATGCCAATAAATTTTTGCTTTGCTATATAAATCCCAAAGCACGTCACGATCAGGATTAGCGATAAGCTCGATCGGATACTCACCAATAGTACTACGTAACTGTTCAAAAAGAGCCACATCTTGGTCACGGACACTGCATGCAAGAGTAAATTTCCACTTGGCGAGACCTTGGTCACACATTTTCTGGAATTGTGTGATCATAAATGCCTGTTTCTTGAAATCTCCTCCTGAAGCGAGAGGACGGAATGCACCGACATGAAGGATCATATCTTGTTTTTTCGCTTCTTTGAGCAGTGGTGTTACGAGCGGATAGAGTACTTCAGAGACCTTCCCAAACGATTGATCTGCATACTGTTTAGTAAAAAGAGAATTACAAAATATCTTCTTTATCCTCTGCATTTTGATTTTATCAAGAAGACTAAGTTTGATATGGGGCATCGGCTCCTGAATGTGCAGGTATACCCTTGCTGAAGCCAGAAGTGGGATACTGCCATCAGAGACAATAATCATTGCCTCATATTCTTTACTTCTCTTCCAACGAGCAAGTAGTGAAGTATGTGAATTAAGGAAAGTAGGCACAACATGAAGAGAAGAGACATCATACCCGAACCTCTTGGTAACTTGTTCCATATCTTCTGGTGTGTGCACTAATATATCCACTGAGTGTTCTCGTGCCAAAAAGAGTGCAATATCCATGATATATTTCTCGCCACCACCTGCGCTATTTTTTACATCAAGATATGGATTCCAAATTCCAATTTTCATATATCTATTGTAGCAACTTTTGACATTTGGAAAAAGCGAGAGTACTATTAAGCTATGTTTGGAGCAACACCAAATGATCTTCCTCTGCCACTTTTGATCGTACTTCTTGTATGGTCACTCGTTTGGCGTGGCATTGCACTTTGGCGGGCAGCTCGTCTCGGACAACAGAACTGGTTCATCGCAATTTTGGTACTTAACACCATTGGAATTCTTGAGATACTTTATCTTTTCTGGTTCGCAAAAGAACGTATTCGATTTGATCTCTCCTCACTGAAACTTCCTCTAAAAAAGGGAAAGAAATAATATCTTCAAGGAAGAAATTTTGTGGACAGCCTTTGTGAGATCTGAGTAAAGTAGATTGAGAGTAGTAAGAGCATTCCTGTACCCATAAGTATTAATCCTAGCTTCCATTGCCATGGGTTATAAACAAATTCAACGGTGTGGGTACCTGCAGGGACAACGATCGCTCGGAATGTATAATCTGCCCTATATATTTTTGCTGCTCTGTCATCAACAAGCGCTTCCCAGCCAGGATCATAGATTTCTGACAAGAAAAGAAGTGACGGATGGTCAACTGATGTTTTGACAAGGATTTGTTCTGGCTTGTAGGAAGTTATTGTCGCACTTCCTGACCCAAGTTGATGTATGTTTGGGTCCTGTTCAAGAATTATTGTATGAGAACGATCAAAATTCGCTCCAAATAACGTTGGGAGGATGGTATCTGAGTTGCGATCAACGACATATGATTGTGGTATCCAGACGTGTGGCAGACTGTCATGGTTGGTAAAGACCTGATATACACTATTCTCCCCTGTCTTCTCCAATCCTGGGTAGTTCCAGAAGTGGAATTCCCAATCAGCTTGTCCGTCAGAGATTTTATGAAAAATATATCTTGTATTTAGTAGATCAAGTGCTTGTTTAGTATACAAACCTGATCGAGGGACATTTACGATAGATCCACCAGCACGCGTTGATGTTCCATTGTCAGTAAACGCAATAAATTGACCATATCGAGTAATATAGAAAGGATCATATCCATCCAGAAGTGGTAAATGGTAGACATCCCCTACTTCAGCAGTGAAAAGTCCAAAAACACGTTCATACGTCGCATAGGGAGCAAAGTCATTTGTCACTGAAGACTGTGGATACATAAGGCTAACTGGGGTAAACGCATTCCACTTACTACTAAAACGAAGCATGTCAAATGAAACTATCGCAATAAGAAGAACCAAGCAACCAATCATGACCAGCTTTTTCTTCAAAATAGTCATTGTTATTGTGATACCAAGCACGAGAAGCAAGAAAACCGTTGGCAAAATCATATTTTGCTTTGCAACCGCAAATGACGCGACGTGCCATACTTTCATCCCGACTATGAGATTGGCCCATACCCCGATAGCAAACACGGTCGGCACACTTGCAAAAACAGCAAGCATTTTCTTGGAGATATTACCTTCTCGTAATTGATCAAGGCCGAATGCGGCCAGTACACTCAAAGAGAAACTCCACAGAATAAGAATTCTACTTGCTGCAGCATTTGCAAAAAATGGCACTTGCCAGGCTACTAATGATCGAATAAATACCGTGTCATATGCCAGAAGTAAAGCGAACAAACCACTCAGCCCAAAGAAGATGACTCTGCTATCCCGTTTGAAAAACGCAAAAAAACTCAAGAAGAAAGCGACGACGCCTGTATATCCATTCCATTCAGCATAGTGCCCAAACCATGTATTGCCTGTTACTGGATTTCCATAGAAATCAGGAGCAAACAGTGTCAGAACATACTGCCATGGGACAATCTCACCATTAGATACTGCCCCATACCGAGTCGATTGCATAAAATAACTGAGTGATGGAAGCAGCTGGGGCATGGTGAGCAGGAACCCACTCAGGGCTGCAAGGGAACCAAGCAGGCGTTTTTTCCCAGTGGTAAAACACAGTAGATAGCAAAAGACTAAGACAGAGAAGTAGATGCTTGTTTGTACGTGTCCACTAAAAAATGACAATGGGAACGTAATTGCAAGAAGAATAAGGTATCGAAAACGTTCAGTTACTTGAAACTTCTCAATAGCCAGGAGTGCCAGAGGAAGCCACAGTGCAGCATATGCTAGTGTGCCATATTCCATCCATACGGTGATAAACCCACAAAACATGAAGCTGATACTCCCAAGAACTGATGCCCAGGTGCTTTTATTAAGCACCCGTAAAAAGACATACATACTTATCCCTGCGATAAGTGGTTGTAATAGGATAAGCAGTCCCCACGCGATGGGAAACGAGAAGATAAAAAACAGGACATTCAGCGGTGACAATACAGCTGATTGAAAATTGGCCAAATGCTCTGTACCCGAAAAGCTATATGGGTTCCAAAGTGGAACGAATCCGTGTTTTAGTGAATCGATGGTATACATTTTCCATGGCACAATCTGATCAAGAATATCCGGCATAGCACCATTTTTCACAATATGGGTAAACCCCTCTTCACTCGTCCATGGTGAAAAGTGATTTACCAGGTAGTCCCCAGGAAATGGTATTCTTGCTTTTAGAAAAAACGGAGATGAAAAAATAAACCACACAGCGACAATCACAAGCAGAGGGAGTGATTTACGCAAAAGAGATTGTTTCATGATAGCTTTCGAGTTTGTTGTTCCCATACTTTGGCATAGGTGATAAACATACTGTATCCCTGGTAGATACTTTCAACAAGCCCTGGAGTTCCGATCGTATACCCTTTTTGTTTGATAAAGCTATTCCAGAAACCTGTAAGAAATACTCTAAAGAATCTCCACCAGACAATACGAGGATGATGCGCTTCAAGGCGAAACCTCGCCTCAAGAGTAGACCAATGGATTGTCTTATCGAGCATGTTTGCAAGATCTTCATGAGTAAAATGTAAGAAAAGTCCCGGAAGTCGTCCTTTTTTACCATCAAAATATGCAGTTTCATGTAAATCACCTTTCCATTCATGAAGAGTTTCTCTTCTAAAGAGACGAGCAAAAAATTCTCTCTGCGGCCAGGCAAACTTTCCTAAATAATAATTTTGTCTCTCAAGCTCATACGAGCCATACTCTTTATCGTCTTTTTCTATAGCATCAAGAATGTTTTTTTGCAGCTCTGGCGTAATTCGCTCATCCGCGTCCAGATACAGTACCCATTCTGATTTTGCCTTTTTCAAAACAGTATTATGCAGTTGTGCATAACTTACATATGCTTTTTGAGGGTCTTCAAACACTTTGGCACCACACTGTTTTGCTACTTCACCTGTTCTATCTGTGGACGCATTATTGAGTACGATCACTTCATCACAAAATGTTACTGAATCAATAGCATCAGCAATGACTTTCTCTTCGTTATGAGCAACTATGAGTGCGGAAATTTTCATAGGGATGTACGAATTTTTTGCTTTAATCGCATCAGAATTTTTTCTGATGTATTCTTGGCTGACTTGAGGGCAATTTCACGGAACCAATACCCTAGCTCTTTCTGCAAGGCAAGAAACTCTTTCTCAACGCGTGTCAGGGTAACTGACTCTTGTGGCTCTGCAAATTTGATCATCTCCCACTGTTTCAGAGCAATCATAAGAGAATAGACAGCGTCCAAAAGTGCAATAACTAACCCATGCAAACCATCCTTATATCCCTCCCATGCAAAGTATCTTCTCAGGAACTCTGCAAGAGGTGCTGTCAGCACACTCGTCCAAACAAATGGGACATCTTGCAATTCTTTTACTTTGACACTGGTATATCTATCCATTCTCAAAATCCATTCAGTGACAGACGTATAATGATGATGAATAAGCGCATTATTCTCTATTGCTGGCACATTATATATTTCTGCATTAATTGTCGGCTTACTATGAATTTCCGTGTGCCAAATGACACTTCCTTTTTTAAAGAGTCTGGGATGACGATCTGGCCAATACCCACTGTGCTCGATCCATTTGCCAAAAATCATATTTTTCCGAGGGATATTAACAACAACATTTCTTTCTTGTGCGTAGGTAACCATTTCTTCTAAGTTCTCAGGAGCCTCTTCATCTGCATCCAAAAAAAGCACCCACTCATGTGTCGCATGGGTAAGCGCTTGCTCGCGTTGTGGCTCCACATACGGGATGAATTGTATCTGAATAACATTTTTTGTATGTTTTTTCGCGATTTTTACTGTGTCATCAGTTGAGCCACTATCAAATACGATGATTTCATCAGCAGATGATGCTGACTTGATGGCACGCTCAATCACAGAGGCGCTGTTGCTGGTAAAAATTATTACTGAAAGATTAAGCTTCTTCATGGGCTAATTGCCTTCGTATAAATTGTATATCGTGGAGAATTTCCTGTCGAGCGAGAAGAAACAAACTCCCAAGATATACGAGAGAGAAAGAACCTCCGACAACTATCACTTGCACGTAGGAGAAATGCATCAGAGAATTTACTCCAAGACCAGCTAGAATAGCGATTGCGGTCGCGACAGCAGGTTTTACCGATGTCCATAACGAGAATTCAATCCATTTACGTGCAATCGGTAACAGGATGAAACTTGTTGATGAGACGACCAGAAGTGCCCCAGCAACTCCATTGTGCCCCCATAAGTGAGCACTAATCGGGACCAGCAGCCACGTCACAACTGTCCAGATGACCATAAAGACAAGTGTCACTTTGATATGTTTTACCGCGTTGAGTGCATTGGTTACTGGCGTTGTAATGGCACTAATTGCAGCAGCAGCAGCAAAAAGGATCAACGCAATAATAGCAGGCTCCCAACGGTTATATTTGGGGATTATATAAATCAGTGAGATAAACAAGAAACATAGGAGACTAAGCCCTGGGAAGACAAGTCCTGCTACTAAGAAAATTGTACGAGAGAGTGCTACACCCAAGATCTTCGTGTCATGCTGCATCCGTGCAAATGATGGGAAACTGATACGAATTACGTTGTCCATAATCAGCCGCAGGGGTGCATAGGCCCACTTTTGAGCAAATCCTATATATCCAATAGCAGAAAGCGGTAGAATTTTCCCTAAGACGACGAGTAATAAATTGTCTTTTACCAATGCAAGGAAGCTATTCATTTGGAAAGGAATACCAAATGAAAGGAGATGTTTGGCAGCAACTTTTGAGAAAATGAAATGCGGTCTCCACGGTTTTACAACATAAATTGCGATAAGTCCAGCAATGTCACGTGCAAGGATTGCAAAAACAAATGATTTTACTCCCCATCCCATAAGCGCAAGTACTACTACCACTGAGTCAAAAAATATTGCTTCAACCACTTGCGGGATAACTAAACGATCAAACCTGAGAACTCGCTCCAAAAGAATTGATGGAATTGTTTTGAGTGATGAGACAAAAAATGAAAACACTAACACGTAGTAGAGCCATAACCCATCAGTATTTAACTTATAAAATCCTTGAACAAAAGGACCTACCGCCACGGCAATAAGACTAACACTGATGACAAGAATTTGCTGGAGATAGAATGTTGTATTTAAATCCTCTTCAGTAATATCCTCTTTCTTCTGGATCAGAGCCGCTGCCAGACCAATGTCTGAGAAATAGGCAAGAAATGCAATAACAGCAGTCGCAAGTGAATATACACCAATAGTTGCCGGAGAGAGGATAATGGTAAGCGTGAAGAATGCAACGAAATTAATTCCTTGAATAAAGAAACTTCGCGTGACAAGAGCCGCAATACCGGTAAGTGATCGACGAACGACCAACGCTACATCAAGCGCTTCAGGCAGGTTTTCCATAGTTCAACTGCTTCCACAATTGAAAGCTCTCTCTGACAGCGCGAACAATCACCCGGATATTACCACCAGTCGACTCTCCAAACGTACGTGGATAGTGGTTAACCTCGACTTGGGCAATTTTCAAGTGCGCTTTCTTCGCTTTTGCCAGGATTTCAGTAGTAATCATTGCGCCATCTGATGACAGAGGCAAAAGCGCATTCAATGCTTTTCGAGTAAACAATTTAAATCCACAATCAATATCTTTAAAGTGGAAACCAAAGAAGAGATAATCCCAAATTTTCAGAAGCATCATCAACATGTGTCTTACTGGATGATCATTTCTTTTTTTGCGATATCCGATCACCATATCAACACCATTCACTTTTGCAATCAATTTTTCTGCTTCTGAGAACTTAAATTGCCTGTCTCCATCTGCAAAAATAACCAGATCATATTTTGCAGCTTCTAGCCCAGCTTTGAGAGCTCCACCATATCCCTTGTTAGGAACATTTTGGACAAATCGAAGATTCGGATCAAGTTTCAGAAGTTTCTTTGCAACCGCTGCAGTCTTATCTTTGGACCCATCATCTACCATGATGATTTCCCATTTTTTGGCAAGTTTTTTTGCAACTGGTAGCGCTTCTTCTACCACTGCTTCTATGTTTTTTTCTTCATTATAAAATGGGAAGAAAATAGATAATTCATCTACTTTTGTCATAGTGCTTACTTTTATTGTACATGCCTCTTGGCAAAAATGCCAGAGATCAAAATACATATTATTAATGTGATTAGACTCACCATATCTGCAACCAGTCGAGGCGATGTTTCACGAAATACGGCCACGATACTATGCTCTCCAGTAGGTACCGAGACAGTAAGCAGATGGAGAGGATTATTTGTATCGGGAGTTACCTGTCTTCCGTCAACAAACACCATCCACCCAGGATATGCGAATGTATTTATTCGTATAGTTGCCTGTGAGGTGGCGTGAATGAGAAACGATTTATCTGCTGCTGTGTTTTTTTGTGTGAGAATCGTCGCTTTGCCAGAGAGAATGATCGCTGGTGAGGAAGCAATAGTATCAGGAGTAATAGCCACCAGTGTCGTGTTTATGTCTGATTTCACTGTTCTCACTTCTTTTGGAACATATTCATAGGATGAACGCGAGATGCGCCAGGCAATATCCTGATATGACGTGTAGTCTTTATCGGATTTTGACAGATAATTTTCCGGATGCATATTCCCTGCCATCAGCCCTATTGAGATACATCCAATGAGGATTGCAGCCACCCATGCGCCCTTTTGAGAGAAACGTCCTATCTGCCATACTACTACACCGGTAAGACTTGACGAGAACAACGCACTAAACAATAAGAAACGCCATGGGAATTGTATATAGGCAAATGGCTTTATCATGTTCCAGAGGAACAATGACTTTGAGGTTGTAAGCCATGTCGCAACAAAAAGATTTAGGAATAGGAAAAGAATAAATCCTGTTTTCTCTTTCTTCCCTTTAAGCCATGCAACAAGAAGTAACAGCAGTGCGACACCACTTGCAATAAGATGCATCTTCCCTATTTCAAAGGATAATTGGTCAGAGCACTCTGGTATGGATGCCCCATACCCCCATGGACCAGTCCAAAGCTGCTTGAGACAAACAAAATGGAGTTGGTAACTGGCAAGATCTTTGGTCAGAATTGCATCAACCAGTGTGTATTGTTTATCAACAAGAGACGGTAGCCAGAAATAGGCAGTGAGTCCAAGGGCGATACCACCGGCAACAATATACCAAAGGATGACTTTTTTCCACTCAGTACGCTTCTCAAAAAGGGTCCAGCACATATATCCGGCAATAAACACACTTGCTTGCATGGCAATAAGATCATGAGTGAGAAGTACAAAACTCAGAAGTATACCGGTGATAAGTGTCCACTTCCACGTCTTTTTTTCGCTCAGCATATCAAATGACCAAAAGACTGCCGGTATCCATACAAACGAGAAGAATTCTGCAAATGCGCCACGGACATATAAATCAACGGCATGATACGGTGCATACGTGTACAGTGTCGCCGCAACAAGTCCAGGGACAGTGCCAAAACGTTTCCTGATCCAAAGGAACATAAAGAGTGCAGATAAAACAAACCCCAACCCCATGACAATTTTCGTACTATCTATATAACCAAATCCCAGACTGTGCACGAGAAATCCAAGGTAATATACCAATGGAGGATAAAAATCAAAGAGTGCATATCCATAGCCAAACCCTAAGTCTGGAACCCAACGAGGGGGGAGTTGTCCTTGATGCAGAATCTGCGTCAGTTCATACAGTCGCGCAATCTGCTGATCATCATGCATGGTAAAAAATCCACTGTGGAAAAGTGGTAGCAGTGCTACCGCACTCATGACAGCAAAGAAAATAATATACAGAACAAGTTTTTTCATACATTTTTTCTCCTTACCATAGTATACACACACAAAGCGACAAAACTCAGACACGTGATACCATCAGAAAGAAGCTGTATGGCAGTTTCTTTCATCTTCAAGATAACCATATGATCTCCTTGAGGGAGAGTAAACGACACAAGACCCGTAGAAGTATCACGAACTACTAACGCATTTCCATCACTGTGAACTTGCCACCCAGGGTAATTATATTTGTGAAGAACTACGACACTTTCCTGTCTCGCGTGAACTTGAAAGCTCTCGCTGTTGCCACGAGAGACAAAATTATCGATTGTTGCTGCACCAGTCGCAATACTCACATCAGGCATCGCGTCATGGGAAAGTATATGTGCACCTTTTGGCAGATATTCATTTCTGGTAGTGGTAGAACTTTCATTTGTGGTATAGAACCCATCAGGAAGATTTCGTATCGCTTGAGGCTTATAGAACCAAACAACAAGAATACTCGCACCGACTGCGAGAATCAGTACACTGATATGCAATTTTTTGGGTAGCCAGTGTAATACATATGCACTCACAAACGTTACACTCATAATGAGAATCGAGAGGAATCGCATTGGGAATTGAACGTATTTCAGAAGAAGATGCTGCGTCCACAGAGAAGATGACCCTGACCACATGAGTACACAGATAAGTACTGATATACCTATCCAGACCAGTGGGATATATGCATTCTTTTTTACACAAAGCCAATAGCCAAAGACAGCGAGAAGAAGTATCCCTATCAACTCTATGGAAGAGATCACAAATGCCGGTGCGTCAGCAACAGCGGTTGTCCCAAATTGTGTAAATTTTTGGTCAAGAAGTGCTGGCAAAATAAAAAACATCGCCATGCCAATGCCAAAAATAAAGGGAAGTATAACGGTATTCCATGTACGATACGTTAACAGACCATAAACAAACACACAGGGGAGAAAGAGAAGAGCTAACGTATTGTGCGCTAAAAGTAATAGAGCAATGCCAATAGAAATCCACCAGATACTTTTTCTTTCGATACTCCATAAAATAAACGGAACTATTGCAAGAGAAAGCATTTCTCCAAGGCTGCCCCTTTGATTTAGATCGGTCAGATGATAAGGAAAATACAAATAGAATAACGAGCCAATCAGGGAGACGACAAAAGAGAATCGTTTCTCAAGCCAAAGGAAACAAAACAGTCCTGAAAGAAGAAAACTTGCCACGAATAACAGCTTTACGATAATTACAAATGACAATCCAAAGATATGCAAAAAAGATCCTGCATAGAGATATAATGGGTAGAGAAAATCTGCCACCGGATATCCATATCCATTCATCAACCTGGCAACAAATCGCACTGGGAGTTCTCCTCCACGAAGCGTTTCATAAAACGCAGAGAGGCGAATAATCATCCAATCCCCATCATCGGTGACAGGGAATCCTGGCAAAAACCAGAAAAAAGTTCCCGGGACACCAAGGAGCAATGGGAGGATGATGCGACGAAATATATTCATTTTCTCCATTAATTCCCTTTCTTGTTTCTGAGCCACCACAGGTAGAACATACCAGCAAAAAAAGTGAGTGCCATGATTATGAATCCTTTCATAATATATGCAGATTTATATTCAAAAGTGACTGTGTGCGTGCCTGCTGGGAGTGCTATCGCCCGAAGTGCCACATCAGCCCTGATGATTTGTGCCGGCTTTCCATCAATGGACGCTACCCAATCAGGATAATATGAATCTGAGAGAAAGAGAAGCGTATTTGCACTAGTTGATGCTTGGATCGTAACCTTCTGTGGACTATATGCAACAATTTGTGCAGTGCCTGTTGCCATTCTATCAATTGAGAGTTGTGGAGCACTTGCAAGCACAAGGTCTTTTGAATTTGTATCATGATAAAAATCATAAATCGCCCTCGCATCGCTGGATTCCACATGATACTCAGAGGTCAAAAACACCCTTGGTAACACATCATTATTTTCATAGACCTGCCAATGCGTATTGGTATAGCTCAAATGGTATTGCGATTCTGGGAATGTCTCTGTATCTGCAGATGGATTATCAGTCCTATTGATAATATATTTCACACCTAAGATATCAAAAAGTCTTTTTCTGTATACATTCTCTTTGAGGTCTGAGGGGCCATATCCTGGAGCGATGTTTGCATCAGGGCGTGGCACTATCTCTCCTAGCATCCCCTTTTCTGAAGAAGCAAGAAGCATGCCATACCATTTGTTGTGGAGTGGATCTTCACCCTCAGGTGCATAGAGCCCTTCCATGGTCTCTATATTTGGTGTTATATACCCATCCCCATATCCCCAAAATCTATACAGTCCCTGATGTGTCTTTAGATACGAGAGAATGTCTGTAGATGGATAAAAAAACTGAGACGGGGCAAATGGAGTGATTTTCTGAAAGAAGAAAAACAGATCACCAATCAAAAGACACAGAAGCAAAACTTTACCAAATGTTTCAAATTTTTTAAGTACGAAAAGCCCACCAAGCGTCCCAAGAAGAAGCGCCGTAGGAAGAATCATACCTTTCTTGAGCACCTGCGCATGTTCCGAAAGAGAGGTATGCCCAGCGAGAAATGCTCCCCCCCATAGGACAATCACTGCGACAATTAATACCCCTATAAAACGTTTTGGGAATTTTTTCATCTGGATAAATGAATCAACACCATATGCCCCGAGTACCGCTAAACAAAATAAAAATACTGACAACATGCGCGTTGGGACACTGGTGGAGATCATGGGGATAGGTAATTTGTAAAAATATGCCATGCCAGGCAGTTGTAGCGTCAAAACAAGCACTATTCCAGCAAGCCACATAAACATTTTTTGAATGACATCTTTTTTAGAGAAAAAAGAATACATGCTCAATACGAGAATTACCATCCCAGGATACATAACCCGTTCAATATAGGTAAAAGGCAAAAATGAAGTCTGCGTAGCAGGGTTCCCAAAATAATCTGGAGCAAAGATAGTTGCCAAAAGATACCACGGGTTAAGAAGAAACTCAATCTGACTTGTGGTATAGGCACCGCGTGTAGAAATAGAGAAAACACCATAGGTCAATAAGAGCTGGATAGCACCAAACCCCACTGGGAGGAGGAAAAGAGGAAGGGTTCTGTACACCTTTTTCCAACTGTCACTCACAACGATGGTGAAAAGAGCGCAGATAACCATCATATAGAAAAACCCTTGAATGTACCCTGCTAAAAAAGCGATTGTGGCGGTAACAATAAATCCTATTGCAGAGGCAACTGATTGCGTACGGGCAAATCGATAGAGAAAAAGCAGCATGAGAGGCAACCATAAAAACGTCCCTCCAATATTGCCATATTCTATCCATACAATCATATAAGATGAGAAGGCAAACCCTACCCCACCGATGAGTGATGCCAGATAACTTTTCTGTAATTCACGAAGAAACAAAAACATGAATATCGCCGCAAGCACTGGTTGAGAAAAGATAAAAAGATCCCACCCTTGTACAAAAGGAAAGATAAAGAAAACAATATTAACGGGATAAAATACGGCTGACTGGAAATTCTGTAAAAGAATCCCTCCTGAAAAATTGTAAGGATTCCACAACGGGAGCCTCCCCTGCTTCATCTCTGTGATAGAAAAATG
The DNA here is from genome assembly GCA_021777565.1 of bacterium. GTDB lineage: Bacteria > Patescibacteriota > Microgenomatia > Levybacterales > UBA12049 > JAJYDJ01. Next base: position 27,627 of record JAJYDJ010000003.1, read on the forward strand.
TTTCCACGGGGCTAATTCGCGTAGAACATCCCTATCTTGTCCCTTGGATGGATAGCCACCAGGAGCATATCCCAAAAATGAGTCTGCCTTATATGGATTTTCATGCATTAATAAATCACCAGGGAAAGGCATATATCCTTTCACTATCATTGGATAAAAAAACATGAGACAAATACCAATCAAAAGAAGAATTGAAAGTATATTTTTCTTTTCCATATACTTCTAGGGAAGAACCCGATAGACATGTAAGTAATTTGTCCCGATACCTTTTTGGTATTTTGCAATCAACTGCACATGCCAAGCAGGAGGAGGTGCCTGAGTTTGGTTGAGTACATAAAATACAGGCATCACTTTTGCTTTATCCAGTAGATCTTGTGGCATTGTTGATGGAGTTGGCCAGATACCACGCTTTTCTAGATTTGGATTCCCATTCTGGTATAACTCAAGCATAATTGTTGGCACGGACCCAAAAGTTCCTTCCGTAGCTACATAAATTTTTTCGTGTTTAGATAGTTCACCGAAATAGGCATTGATTTCTCGTGCTCCACCACCGGCGGGCCAGTCATTAATATATTGATTGAGATCAGATTCAGGGATAGGCGCATGTGCAAAGTCAGTTACTATTTTAAAGTCAGCATATCCCCACTGAGCAAACAATACGAGACAAACAAGGACAAAAAGCCACACATTTTTTACTTTCATCCGTATCCAATCAATAGCAAGTGCCATGATTGGAAGGAGTGAGATAACCATGGCCAGTTCCCATCTGGCATAAATTGTTCTTCCAAAGAAGGATAGATATATAAATGGACTCGCGAACCAGATTACCAAGATTATTTTTTCTTTCCAGAACTGTCTCTCAACAATAAGACCAAGTGCTAATACCGCTGTCATAACGATACCTGTGTACACAAATGCCCACTCGGAAAGTCCATGAAAATTCCCAACAAAGTGTAACAATGGATGATGAATCCACTGACCCAATGGATATACAAAAGTTTGATTCTTTAAATTAATAATGTAGAAATATTGTGAGAGACGAAGGGTGTTGTAGAAAAAAAGTGCTATAGCACTGGCAAGACCTGCAAAGCCCACCCATTTTAACAGTTGTTGTTTAACATGCTTCTGAGTGAAATCAAAAGACAGAAGTGTTACCGGAAATAATGCAAGGTTGAAAAATGCATTGGATTTATTTAGGACACCAAATCCGACAACAAATCCTATCACCCATGGCATATATGATTTGAGCCTTTTGGCAAGAAGAATTTCAAGCCAGATAGACCATGGGACAAAGGTAGCAACCAATCCATCATAAAGAGCCATACGATCCAAAACGAGTGCAAATGGATAGAGTATGTAAAGTAAACTTGCCAAAACCGCCACTGATGTTTTTTTAAATACTTCTTTGGTCAGGAAGAAAAGTCCTAAAGCAGAGAATACTCCTGCGCCTACTGAGGAGAGTCGCCCTGCAAGGATTGGATCATGCACCACTCGCATAACAGACATAACAATCCAGACAAAGAGAGGTTGCTTACCATCAGTGAGTGAAATGTAACGCCATGAAGCATCGTTGAGTGCTATTTGACTCCACCTGATATAAATTGATTCATCGGTAAAAAGAGGCAACGTCATGATATTGGTTAACCGTAGCACGGAGTACAGAAGAGCAAAAAGAAGGATGACAGGGATATACCAAAATTTCTTAAGTGTGCTCATATCTTGAGTATAGCAATTATTTTCGTTTTTTTCTCCAGAACCATAAAATACTTTCTGCAAGTATACCTACCCCAAGAAAGATAAGTGGTGTGTACTCAGTAGTTTGTACCCTAAGCATTGCCATTTGGTCCCAGTTCCCAAAATACAGAAATGACACATAGCGCAGCAATAGCCCCAGAGAAACACCAATCGTTGTTATCGTAAGTAATATACTTATTGGCAAAAGTGCGATAAATGGCAACAGCCACAGGAAATACCATGGCTGCATTTCACGCTGCTGCAAGACAAACCAGCCTCCCACCGTCTGAAGTCCTATACATAAAAGAATAAACCAATAGAAACTCACTCGTTTACGTACTAACGGAATCAACTGAAGCAAAAATATAGGAATAAGAAAGACCGTCACCTGCTTAGTGAGAAAAGATGCACTAAGAAGCACAAGAGACCATAGCCATTTTCTTTCAAACAGTGCCCACGTGGCCAAAAGAGCGAGACACATCATCGGGATATCATTATGGGCGCTCACTAATCCCTCTATCAGAACCAAAGGATTCAGGCCAAAGAATGCGGCGCCAAAAAGTGCATGGTGAGGTTTTTCTTTTTTTAGAATCTTATAAATTGCCCAGACACACCCAAGATAGGAAAGTGCAGCAAATGCCTTAAAAAGGTAAAACGTTGGTAACAAATACCCAAAACCTAATACATATAGCGGCGCGCTAAATACCAGAGAAAGCGGCCCATACACATAGACTTTATCAACTGAGTGCATGAATGAAAGCATTGGGTCTCCCAACATGTCCCATGGTGCGAATTGATATGGGTTTACATGATAATGAACAATTTGTTTCGCAGCAAACATGTAGTTGAAAAAGTCGTACGAGAATGCATTATAAGAGAAAAGTAAAATAATGGCTCCGGCGAGAATTATCCAGCGCACCTCTCTCTCCTGAACTTTCTTTTTGACTATGAGAATAAGTGTGACTACATACAAAATAAATAGCAGTAATACTATCCCTAAAAATAATCCTGTTGAGAGTGGCCTATTAAAATATCCTACTACTTGAAATGCTTTCTCGAATGCTTGAACAAATGAAGCGCGAGAGAATGTCAGTGAAAGGTCAATCTGTGTAAACGAATAGAGGAGAAGTGCTATAAAAGTAAATATCCACGCAAGCCGTAGCATATATCTTCAGTATATCTTATTTATAAATGCCGCGCAGCTGGTTCATGCGAATACGAATGAGATAAAGGACACTATCAATGGCATCTTTTACAAAGTTCACTCTGTGTGTCTCAACATGGTGCCACGTAACAGGGACTTCTTTGATCTTATATCCTTTGTGTTGTGCGAGGAAAAGCAGCTCAACATCAAAACCAGCAGAGACATTGGCTCCACTTACTGGACTATAGCCATCATGGAGTTCTGACATTTTTGGAAAAAGAACATGCGTTGCCTCATTGGAGAACATTTTAAATCCACATTGCGTATCAGAGACACCTTTAAATCCTGCGATCAACGTACGTAGGATTATCATGCCTTTGGCAAGGATTTGACGAGTCAGTGGCGCACCTTTTCTCTCTCCACTTCGTGAGCCGATCACGACATCATATCCTTTTGACAGAAACGTAATGAGCTTATCAAACTCTTCGATAGGAGTCGCTTGATCCATGTCAGTAAACATTGCGACTTCACCTTTTGATTCAATCATCCCCATTGTCACTCCTCCCGCTTTTCCAATGTGTTTATTGTGCAAGATACGCACTTGAGGATGTTTTTTACTAAATGCGTCAACAAACGTGCGACTCTCATCAGTAGAACCATCTTCTGCAATGATAATTTCATAGGGGAATTTTTTCCTATCGAAGAATTCTACTACGTGGTCCAGAACTCCACGTTCGAGGTTAGCCATCTCGTTGTAACAAGGGATAATTACCGACAGATAAGGGGACTTGGTCTTTGCCATGTGAGATAAGTATATCAAAGTACGCTCTTAACTGTAAACAAGATCTCAAACAGAGGCTAGCTGAACTTGTGTCCTCACCTCAAATACGGTAAAATATAGGTATTCGGCCCGTTCGTCTAGGAGATTAAGGAATTAAAGAAGATCTAATCGCATTAAAACACATATCTTCCCGTTTGTCAAGTACCTATTTTCGTTTTATGACCTAGGTATCATTTGACCTACTGTGTGTTCTTGTAAAATATGCGAAATAGCGTTACATTGCACATAGATATGTGGGATAAATTCTCAACATACCTATTCATAGACCAAAAATTAGATGACGGCAAACATAATATAGAAGTTTACCACTCACGTTTTTCTGTCATTGAAAGATGGTTTAGGGGTAAGGTATTCAATAGAGATAACTTCAACGCATTCATTAAGGAACGCAAGGAGGCTGGAGCAGCTCCTTCTACACTCAACAACTATATTAAAGTAGCTAAGCATATTGATAGGTTTTTAGGCATAGAAGAACTCAAGGATTATTCATTCTTTTCAGAACAAAAAGGAGATAAGATACCCCTTACGCCTCAGGAGATACAATCTATAATTGATACTCCCTACCCTTATGAGCGACAGGTAGCTATTAAGCGTCGCAGGAACAGGGTCGCTATAGAGTTCCTTTTTGCCACAGGATGCCGTATTAGCGAGCTTCAAGAGCTCCTTTGGCATGATGTACGCAATTCCCCTATCCCCTACGTTATATTTAGAGATACCAAAAACGGGAAAGACCATGAGTTAGCTATCACACAACGCATGTACGATCTCCTCCTTACTATGCCTCGTAACGGAGACCGCGTATTTGAGAACGAACACCATAAGATACTAGATAGGAAGACATTTACCGAGGTTCTCCAATGGAAGGCAAAGAAAGCAGGAATAGACAAACCAGTATATCCTCATATATTTAGGCACTCCCGTGGCACATATTTGTGGCAACTAGGGTATTCAGATGGTCAAATTGCTAAATTTCTTAATCATAGTAGTATAGAGAGCACAAAAATATATACTCACCCTACCCTCGAAGATACTGCACCTATGGCCTACGCAAGCCCCTTGGAGGACAAGAAGTCAAGCGTCCCGGTTTTTGTGCAGCTTATACTTGACTTTGGGTATAGACTTCTTTCAAAAAGGGAATGGGAGATAACCGTGACAGTACAACCTAAACTTGATATTTTACACGACTTGTGATACATTTCCCGAACCAGTGTTGTATGGCAATAGACAACATACTAATTATCACTAATATAGTCCTTATTTTAGTCAATATTGGCGTTATCGTCGTGGCAATACTCTCTGTTAAGTATAACCATAGACTCTTTCACTTCCTCGACACTACTCTACGCTAGACAGATTAAATAATTTGCTACTGTATTCTCAGAACCAAACTCTTATGAAAAAGAACGGTAGAACATCATCTAATCCTCATGTCGGTCGTCCCACAGACTACGATCCTAAGTATTGTGAAGAGATAATTACACACATGGCTGAAGGTTTGAGTAAGGAAGCATTTGCTGGCTCAATAGGTGTCTCAAAGCAAACCCTTTATGATTGGATGAAGGCACATGAGGAATTTCTTGACGCCGTACATATAGGAGAAATGAAATCTTTATTGTGGTGGGAAAGAAGAGGTATTAAAGGCATGAGCGAAGGGAAAGACTTCAGCCCTATCCCCTGGAAGTTTGGCATTGCAAATAGACATGGGTGGAAGGATAAGTCCGATGTAACCTCAGATGACAAGCAAGTTGTTGCAGGCTTTGTCTATAATGCACCAAAGCAGGAGGAAGACCATGAAGAAAATCTACCCGACGATTAGCCCATTCCCAAGACAAGATAAAGCATATCAAAAGCTACTTGATGACGTTACTCGCCTGCTTGTGTACGGTGGCGCAGCAGGAGGTGGCAAGACATGGTTAGGGTGTGAGTGGCTTCTATTGATGTGTTATCGCTATCCGGGCACTAAGTGGTTTATTGGAAGAAACGAGTTGACTCGTTTGATGGGATCTTCATACTTAACATGGCGTAGGGTTCTTAAATTTCACAGCATACCTGACTCTGATTGGGTTTTTAATGGACAGTATCACTATATTGAGTTTGTCGAGGGGACAGCCAAGGGTAGTCGTATTGATCTTCTTGATCTAGCTTATCAGCCACGAGACCCCGACTTCGAGCGATTTGGTTCACTTGAATATACTGGTGGGTGGATAGAAGAAGGTGGAGAGATACATTTCAAGGCATTTGATGTACTCAAGACGAGAATTGGCCGAATGATGAATACTGAGTACAACCTACTTCCTAAGCTACTTATTACCTGCAATCCTACACACAATTGGCTCTACCGTTTGTTTTACAAGCCATTCAAAGAGGGTAAACTTCCTGATGGGCATGCTTTTATAAAAGCACTCTACACGGATAACCCATACACGGCAGACTCCTATGGTAAACAGCTTGACACCATCATTGATCCCACCTTACGTGCAAGGCTACGAAATGGGGATTGGGAGTATGGCGAGAATAACTCTATCTTTAACTATGATGCAATTATTGACATGTTTACTAATACTGTTGAGATAAGTAACGAAAAGTACCTAACTGGAGATATTGCTAGGTATGGGCATGACAAGACAGTTGAGGGCATATGGCAAGGTTGGAACTTACAGCAAGTCTTTTGGGACGTGAAGCAAGGCATTGATGTGACAATTACTAAGACACGTTCTAGGATTATTGAGAGTGGTATACCCTACTCACATACCGTACTTGATGATGATGGTGTTGGTGGTGGTGCAGTTGATTCGCTCAAAGGAGTTAAGGGGTTTGTGGGCAACGCAACACCTATCAAGCGAGTAGACCCTAAGACAAAGAAGGAAATTAAAGAGAACTACCGTAACCTACGATCTCAATGCGAATTTATATTTGCAGAAAAGGTAAATAACCACGAAGTATCCATATCTGCCCCACTGTCTGAACAAGAAAAGGAATGGATTATCGAAGAATTGCAGCAGATAAAGTCAACAGAAAACTCAGGCGATCAACCCCTACAGATCGTGTCTAAAGACAGTATCAAAGAAGCTTTGGGTCGATCACCAGACTTTGCAGACATGTTAATGATGCGTGCCTATTTTGAGTTACAACCTAAAAAGGTATTTATCCAACAGCAACAAGTTGGCGGTGTTAAGTCGCTCTATGAAGGTATGCCCGGTTGACAGGGTATAAAAATAATTGCTTCTATTGAGTGGATAAGGACTCTCTAACATCCTTTATCGTTCATACCAAACAGCCCTCGAAAGAGGGTTTTTTGGTGTACTTGTGTATGTATAAAAATTGTTGCTAGCGTGAGGGCATTATGGATAGTTCAGCACAGCCAGCCATCGCTAGTGAGGAGATCACATTTGATAATCCTGAGTTAGTATCGCTCACCGAACACAAGAAGGAAGCAGAGAATTGGCAAAAACGTCGTCATCTCGACTGGACAGAGACCTACATGTTATACCGTAACAGGGTTATCACCAACCGTCTAACTAATAGGCAATCTGTTGTCGTACCACTGACAAAAACTGTAATCAAAACAGCGCTCAAAGAGACCGATGATCCTCCGCTTTTGGTATTTGAGAACCTCGATAACGACAAGCAAAAGGAGGTCTTTTATAACGAATACTGGGAAATGTTCGCCAAAGATCAACGACTAGTTATTAAGGACATTGTCGATAAAAAACAAGAGATGCTTTATGGTCGAACCTTCAAGAAGCTCAACATTGAGAACGGAAAGCCTATTGTAGACATTATTGACGTGCAAGATGTCCTTGTTACCAGATACTGTGACCCAACAATGATTAATACTGCGCGCTATTTGAATCACCAACACATATTCGTGCCACTTTCTACCATTGAGCACAATGACGAGTATGACCAAGAGGCGGTGACTAGGCTCAAAGTTTTCTATGCAACAGCACGAGGGATGGTTCGTGCAGAAGAAAATATCAAGAACTTAGAGGCAAAGAATAGGCGCATGCAACTCATGGGCGTTACAGACATCAATAACCCAATCATTGGTGAGACTTATGTTGAACTAAATGAACATTACATCATGCAATATAACAAAGACCTTGATCAAGAAGAATACTATCTCAAGACAACCTGCGATGACATGGAAGAACTAGCGTCGCAACGGCTAGAAGACGTTATTGGGGAGACAAAAGATCACTATTGGAGAACACACAACCCATTTAACTCGTGGGCTGATGATATAGAGCTCACAGACATTTGGAGTGACGGGCTTGGAGATATCGTACGAACACCAAATAAGATAGCAAACATTATGATCTCTCAGATCATTGAAAATAGAGTGTTGCGAAACTATAGTATGTTCTTCTTTGATTCATCTATCGAGGATTATAAACCACAGACATATGAACCAGAGCCTTTTGGTTGGTACCCTGCCCCAGGTGATCCAAATACGACAATTAAACAGGTGCCAATCCCTGAGCTAGGTAATTCTATACCTGAGTTACAGTTCGTTATGAACTTCGCCAACCAAGCTGCAGCAACCCCAGATATGGCTCAGGGTGTTGTCAATAAAAAGACTATGACTAAGGCAGAAATGCAGGCCGTCTTGCAAGAGGCTCAACAAAGAGTACGTTCTATGTCTATCTTCTATAACGCGGCATGGGAAGAATTTGGTGTTATGTTTATCAAACTCATCGAAGCAAATGAGGACAAACTTGAGCCTGTTCGTGTATGGAAGAAAGGATATAAGGGAACCATGTTTAGTAAAACTATATCCCCAAATGACTGGAAGACAAAAAATGGCTATACCGTCAAAGTTATGACTAAAGATGAGAAGGATAAAGAGGAAAAGGATAGAATCCAGAAGTTGAATGCTGTATCACCGGACTTTGTGAATAACAAACCATTCCAAGACATCCGCAAGAAGAAGGAGTTGGCATTTGCTGGCCTCAATCCTGATGAAGTGAAGGAAGTTATGGACTTTGAGAATCAACAGGCAGAAGCCCAGATGAAAGCACAGCAGGCTGGCCAACAGCAACAGCAAACACAGCCAGTACAGCAGCAACAGCAATTGCAGCTTCCAGCAGGACAATAATTTTGACAAGGTATAAAAATTGTTGCTAAGAGAGAACTATGATCGACAAAATATTAAAAAAGTTTGGCATTTCTTTTGAAGAGCTATCAGAAGAGGAAGTAACCACACTTAATACGTGGCTAGAACAACTTAAAACACGTGCTATAACCCCTGATGATATACGTAATCATGTTCTTGCGATGAAGGACTCAGTAGAGCAGGAGCTTATCAATACACCAGAATACATAGACTTTTTTTTCGTGAAACTACATAACAGAAAGCAGATATTGCTCAAGGCACGACTGCGAAACTATATGCTTCTTGACGCGTTTTTTACAAGTCCAGAGAGAGCAAAGAAAGCACTTGAAGCACAAATAGAGACACTGGCAGCTCAGAAAGAAAGAAATAATGGCAAAGAAAGCAACTATCAAAAAGGTAAAGCAGCCAAAAATATCTAAGTTTAAGTTACCTAAGCCAGTAACAAAGACTTTTAAGGTTAAGACAACGGCTGGGAAACAGACAAAAGAAGTAAAAATTGGAGCAAAAGTATATAAGTCCACTACCTCGACAAAAGGTTTAACAAAGAAGATGAATATATCAAATAAAGGTTCTATTACAGAACCAAAATCACAGAGGGTGAGTTACTAGCATGAAGAAAAAGACCGGAAATTTTTATGGATCAACGATCAAAAAGGGTGCATTACATGCAAAACTACACATGAAGCAGGGTAATAAGATACCCATCTCGAAAGTAAACTCAGGCATAACTTCGGTTAAGAAACAAGTCAAAAGTGCGACTGGATCAAAAAGAAAAGCTCTTGTTAAAAAAGAACGGGAGCTCGTTTTTGCTAAAAATGCAAAGACAAAATTCAAAAAATAATCATGGATATCTGTATTAAAACAATCCCTCATACAGAGCAGAACTATGATACCGTTGGCGACTATTGGACAAACGAGGACGGATTAGTCGAGTTTAGAATATCTAAAATTGGTGATGATTATGAGTTTCTTGTACTCATTCACGAATTAATTGAGCAATATTTAACAAAAAGGCGTGGTATTACGGAGAAAAGTATCTGCGAGTTTGATGTTCAATACGAAGAAGAACGTAAGAAAGGTTTACATCCTAAGGATGCCGAGCCAGGCGATGATCTTAAAGCTCCATATAGAAAAGAACACAAGTTTGCAACGCTTTTAGAGCGTCTTCTTGCTCATGAACTCGGCGTTGACTGGGAAGAATACGAAGATATTGTAATGAGTTTGGAATATTAAATATGAAAAAGAAAGCATTAAACAAAAAAGTGAGCGCAAAGGTCTCAAAGATCATGAAGGAAGGGGTTAGACGTAATGCGCATGCACCTTTATCAAAAAGCAATCCTCGCCGTCCGGTTTCACAGAAGCAAGCAATTGCAATAGCTATCTCAATGGCAAAGAAGAAAAGGAATGCTTGACACGGTATAAAAATTGTTGACAACCTAGCATTATGAATAAGGAAGCACAGGAGTATTTAGAAAATATCCTAAAAAAAGACCCAGCATGGTTGATAGAAGATGATATTAAGTTTCTAAACGCACGTCGTGACTACTTAACTGACGAACAAAAAAGAGTATTTGCAAGTGTATTGGGAGACGGGCAAGCACCAGAACCGACAAAGACAGAACTTGTTGCAAAACTCATTAAACTCGATCCTAGTATAGATGAATCTACGGCTAAGAAAATGAAAAATGATGATTTGAAGCAAGCAATTGCTGAAAAAGAAGCAGTATTAGCATAACCAAACCCTTTGAGATAAGGAACGGAGAAAATACATATGCCAGATAATAGAAAAGTTATTACACAAGCAGAAATTGACGCACAGCTTTCCAAACTAGGACAACCTACTGAGACAAACGATATACCTGAAGAGACCCCAGTCGATCCAGTTTCCACAGAGACACCACAAGAACCATCTACGCAACCAGTAGGAACTACTACTGAATCTAAAATCCCAGCGCCTGACGATGATCCTGACAATCCACCAGTGGAAACACCACCGGACGACCCATATAGAGAAAAGTTTGCTAATTCAACACGAGAAGCTCAAATACTCGCCTCTAAGAATAGAAAAATTACAGAGACAATCGAGCAAGCTGCACAACTCCCAGAGCCAACAGATGACGAGCTACGTAAAGAGTATGAAGACTGGGATGATTTAACTGACTTTGAGAAGAAAATGGCAAAGAACGCCCTTGCGTCTAGTAAAAAGTTTTCTATGATCCATGAGGCAGTCATAGCAAATGCTCAAGTAGACGTCTGGGCAAAGAAAGTTGATGACTTCCTTGCCAACCCACTGACGCTACAAAATCCACTGTATAAAGAGCTTGATGGTCATGAAGCAGAGTTTAGGTCTTTCTCGATGAAAGAATCACGCCGAGGATTAGATTTTGAAGACCTCGTTGCATCATTCCTCTATACCGTAGAGAAAACACCGAAGGCACCTACACAAAAAGGGGCGATGCTTAATCGACCGAATGGTGGTGGCCCTATCAAACCACAGCAAACAGGATACACCCCACAGCAGATCGGAACACTTCGTAAAACAGACCAAAAAAAGTATAACGAGTTGGTAGCAAAAGGAATTATAAAAGTCACTATTTAGCCTCAAATCTCCCTATTGACACGGTATAAAATTTGTTGACAGCATAACACTTAGATAAGTTAAACCTTCTACCCCGACATAATCGGACTGAGAGAAAAACTCCAATCTCAAAACGATTATGGAAAATTACGGAGTAACACTAGCAGAAGCATTTGCCCAACAGGTCATGAGACTGTTTTTCTCTGATTCTGTTACTGAGCGAATTACTAACAAAAACTACGAAGGAGAAATCAAGAATAAAGCAACAAAACTTGAAATCTTAACATTTGAAAAAGTTTCCCTTCATGACTATGCAGGAACTCCTTTAAGTTCTCCTGACACGCCTCAAGAGTCTGTTGGGGAATTAAACACAAATCAGAGAAAAATGTATTACTTCCAAGTCGAGTCGCTCGCTAAACTACAATCTTGGATTAAAGACCCACAAGGCACACTTCTCCCTCAATCTGAGAGTACCTTAAAAGAAACAATTGATACCTATAACCTTGGTTTATATACCAAAGTGGCAGCAGGTCAGAGACTTGGGACAGTATATAACACTGGAACAGTTGCAGTTGCAACAGGTACGGGCGTAGTTACTGGAACGGGCACAACTTTTACTGCTGCAATGGTAGGCAGAGGATTTAAGGCTGCTGGAATGACAAAATGGTATCGCATATCTGCATACACAAGCGCAACACAAATTACTATCGTTGATGATCTTGATGACACCGGCACAGGAGCATACACAGGAGGAACTATTAGTGCAGGTGCAACATACACAATCGAAGCTGTTACTCCAGTGCAACTTTCTGCATCAAATGTCTATCAGTATATTGTTAATTTGAGAACACTTTTAAACCAAGCAAAAGTACCAGCAAGTGATCGCTGGCTAGTTATCCCATCACAGATCTCAGCATACTTACTACAGGCAAGTGTTATGACTCCATCCGTACCACAGGCATATGAAGATGTTGTTAAATCTGGCCGTATTGGTAAAGTCGCAGGGTTTGATGTATTCGAAAGTGAATTAGTAAACGGAGATGGTGTAAATGGGTATCATTGTTTAGCTGGACATAAGTCTGCTATTACTCATGCTTTGGCATTCACTGAAACTGGTGTAGAAGACGTTATTGGTGGATTCGGTTTCAACTACAAAGGTGTAACCATTTTCGGATCGAAGGTTGTTGATGCTCGTCGATCCGCTCTTGCTGAGCTCTTCGCAATCTAACAGCCTCACCTAATTAGTTTTCTAAGGAGAAACTATGCTTATACAAAGACATACTGATGTAATTACGCCAACATATCAAGGTGCTTTTATGAAAGCACAGGTACTAACTGGTGCCGGCGCATATAACACAGACGCTATCGATGTAAGTAGTTTTATCGAACTTCTATTATTTATCAATTTGACAGCAGAAAGTGGCACGACTCCAACTCTTGACTGTAAATTACAATATTCTCCCGACAACACAAACTGGGTTGACAGTGGTGATTCTTTTACCCAAATGAATACTACAACAGGAGTATTTCTTAAAAAAGCCTCTGCAATATTTGGTAAGTATGTTCGTCTTGTGTTCACGCTTGGAGGGACAACACCGAGTTACACGATTACACCGACAATCATAGCAAAACAATAATATGACACCTAAATTTAGTCTTGGACAAACAATTAAGCACGTAAATGATCCTGACATAGACGCAGGGAAGATAGTTCATATCTCAGTAAACGATTCTCGTGTCCTCTACACCATAGAAATTGAGGAATGGAATCCACAAACGAGAAGCATTTTTAAGGCTGTTAAACACATAGAGGAAAGTGAAGCTATGGAGGTAGAGGAAAATGAATAAACATATTACTGAAAAAGTAAAAATTGATCCTAAAGGGCTAGTCACAAGACGCCTTATTGATACCCGTAAGCTCTTTACGGAAGCTATAAATCGTGGTGTTAAGTTTGAGCTGACTTTCGATGAGATGCTTCTTGAGTATAAGAGCTCTACATTTCGCGCGATTACCATTAAAATGGCTAAAGAGTTGGGGAATGATCTTACAGAAAGTCTTATTGATCAGTCTGTTAAGTCTCAATTTGCAGATAATAAGCTCTGGTTGTTCATTAAGAGACATTTTAATAGAGATATCCAGATACCATTCGTTACTGGCATATACACAAAAAGCCCTATTACTAGACCTAATCTAGTTGTCGCCACTGGTCATGCACGGTACTCGGGGCAAATCGGTGGCACAACAACAACACCAATGACTGCGCTAGCAGTTGGGACCTCTGGAACAGCACCAGCATCAGGAGATACGGCACTAGGAGCAGAGATCACCACAAGTGGGCTTGCACGAGGCGCAGCGACTATCTCACAAATCACAACTACCTACACCAACGACACTACGCAGTGGCAAAAAACATGGACAGTAACAGGGACACAAGGGATACAAGAGGAAGGTATTTTTGATAATAATACCTCTGGTGGCACACTCCTTGCACACAATACCTTCTCTGTAGTCAGCGTAGTAAATGGAGATACATTCCAGATCACGCACGATATCCAAAGCTAATATGTTATACCTATTTCAAAACGCACCAATGCAAACAACCGCAGCACCTTCAAAGGTGGCTACTAATGCGACTATAAAAACATTATTACAACTCGCGGTTAAGAGTGGTGTACAGGCAAAAATAAAAGAGTGGGGATTTAGTGGAGATGCAAGCGCAGCAGCAGCACCGGGAGTAGTCGAACTGATCGAGACAGACGTGGCAGCAACTGTCACAGCAGCAGTCACAAACGATATTACACGAATTGATGGGTCAGCACTTAATTTAGGTGATCCGCTAACTGCCTTAATCAACGCTGGTGTCAGCGCGACTGGGTACACAGCAACCGTAGAAGGCACAATAACTGCAGTAAGAAATCTTGATGGGTCACAACTTATTGCGCCAACAAGCCAGTACAATAAACAATTCCCTCTTGGAGAAGAACCAGTGTTGCAAGCGGGTAAATTTTTAAGAATTAGAGTCACATTCCCTGCCACTGTAAATGGTTTAGTTTACGTAAAATTTGAAATATAAAAATATGGTATGGCCGAACTTTATACAACACCCCTCTTCTCAGATGCGAACCTACAAGCATATTATCGATTAGAGGGAAATTCCAATGATTCCAAGGGTTCAAATAATGGTACAGACACATCAATTACCTATAGCACATCGTATGGGAAATATGGCCAAGGAGCGAGTCTAAACGGATCATCATCGAAAATAACTCTTCCCTCTGCATCTGCACTAGAGCCAACAGGTTCCTTTACTGTGGCAGGATGGGTTAACCCAACCAATGGGGCGGCAGACTGTGGATTTCTTGAGTCTCTTTTTCAGTCAACTGTCCTCGCTGGCTTTTTGGTCGGCATGACAGGTGGGAATTTGCGCTGTCTTATTGGTAAAAACACTGGTTTAACTATAAATACGGACTATGTTGACGTTCATGGATCAAAAACTATTAACGATGGAAACTGGCATCATATAGCAGCTGTTTGGGATGGGACACATATCATCCTCTATGTTGATGGTGTGCAGGACTCAAGCTTCTCAAATAGCATTAACCCTGTATATAATGCAACGGTCTATTGTAAGATTGGCTGTCAGGGTGAAACTGGTACCGATGCCCACTTCCTTAGTGGTGACATAGACGATTTGGCACTCTTTAACCGTGGTCTAACTGCAACAGAAGTAATGTCACTTTATAATAACTCACTACCCTTCTACTTAAATATAGTAAATCAGGCTATAGTTAGAGCGAGTAGGTGGTAAGTATGGCGAGATTTGGAAGAACATATATAAAACCAATCATATTGAAAACAAAGATAGGAAGGGATTATCATGTCACAACGAGTGATGCCATTACGCCAGTAGAGACTATCCACAAAACGATTTCAAGAAAAATCTCTGATAGTGTTAGCCTTACTGAGACAGTGAAAGCAATTAAGCTTTTCTTTGTTAATCTTACAGATCACCTATCTCTCATTGAAACGATAAAAAGGGCATCTACAAAGGCTATACGGGATACGGTTACACTTTTAGAAACAGTAAAAACTACTCGAGGACTTTTTATGCGCATATCTGACTCGATAATATTCTCGGAGACAGTAACAAAACTTGTTCTAAAGCTAATCCTCATTAAAGAAAACATTACCTTATATGAGAAAGTCCGTGGGTGGCTCAATAACATCATGGTTTTCCCTTGGAGGGACAAATATACTTCTCAAGGGACAACATACTCTGATAAGTACCAGAAGCAAAATACTCAGTGGGAAGATAAATACCACTAATAACATGGGTATAAAAATTGTTGCTACGCTTCGGGTATGGCAAAGTCAAAAGGTGTCGTACAAAAAAATAGCCTGCCTAAAAATGCAGACCCAATCATCAAGTCATATACCCTAAATACCTTTATTGGTGGCCTCTCTGACTACGACGATAAAGGACAAAAGGGGGCTTTCAAAGGAGGCTCTGCAAACCTAAACATACGCCGGTCAACAGATAGCCTTTTTTGTCAATCTGCACTCGTTGACGAGACACTACCTGTAGGGACAACACTCATTAACTTTATTGTTAATTGCTCAGACGGTAATGCATACGGTTTTGACGACTCAGGACACGTCTTAAAGCGCACTTCTGCAGGCGTATGGTCAATTGTCTATACAGACCCAAATGGAGCCATTCTAGGAGCTGCTGAGTGGTACGACTACGGTGGCGCTGCCAGTGGTGTTATAACTAGTAACAATACTAATGTCTCTGCTAATGACACGGTAACGATAGGCGGTCAGGTATATACCTTTGTCTCTGCTCTCACTGGCGCGTCAGGGCAGGTTCTTATCGGGACAAATGCTGATGCTTCACTGGCAAACTTAGCCTCAGCAATTAACAACAGTGCTACAGGCCTTGGCCAAGTATATACCGCAGGTACACCACAAAATGTCTATGTCAGTGCTGGAACGGAAAATTCGTCAAACCATACACTTACACTAACCGCACTAAAACCCGGAACTGCCGGCAATTCAGTCTCACTAGCAAAATCTGCAGTCACTCTGACGCTATCCGGCTCACTCTTGAGTGGTGGCATAGCAAGTCAAACATTCTTATATTGGGCTACTGCGACACAGCTAAATCGTAAATTAATTCCCGGTTCAACAACTGTCCCTTGGACTGATGTAAACGCCTCAGGACATGGTGGTGATCCGTGGCCAAAAACTACCCTCACAAGCGCATCATGGCATACCATGGCTCAGGCTCAGGGAGATTTAATGATTTGTAATGGTCATTATCTCGCAATGGTTGGGTATGACGACTCATATACAGACGATGCGGTTGATTTAATCCAAGGAAACGTAGCAAAAACCGTCATAGAACGAGGCGATTATGCTATTGCTGGTACTGGGAAAGCAACATCTGAACAGAAGTCCTACTATTTTTCGTGGCAATCTGAGGCACTTAACTACATAAATAAAGGGAAAATCCCTACGGCAAGTATTAATGCAATGATAGACACTGAGGTACCTCTTATACAGGCAGGAAGTGATGGCGATGTCTACTTTAGTGACTTTATCACTACCCTGCCGGCAATATCATTCCCTAACGGTGGTCAGGTAAACCCCGACGGCGTAGAAAATGATTCGGGGTATGCCCTTTTTGGCGTATATGGTAATGGGAACGGCTATTCTGGTGTATATAGCTATGGCAGAGATGATAAGAATGCGCCGTTTGTCTTGAATCTTGAGTATGGGCTAAATTGTGACGTTATTAGCTCTGTGAAGCTTGTTGGTACAGATCTTCTTATCTCATACAAAGTTGGATCTACCTATGGGGTAAAGAAAGTTGACCATACAAATTATGCAACCGCTACGTATAACAGTCTCGACCTGAAAGCACCAGTGAAACCACCGAGTGTCCCCACTCTTTGGACAAAGGTCAAACTTAAAACCTCAAAATTGCCATCTGGTTGTACGATCACCTGCTACTATCGTACCGATAAGCAAGGGTCGTTCCAACAGGCATACATGGCAGGGAACGTCACCACATTTAACCTTACGAATGGAACCGAGGCTGTTTTTCTCATAGGAGCTATTGGTGAAATTTTTGAACTACAGTTAGTTCTCACCCCTAGTGGAGGAACTAGCCCTGAGGTTTACAAGGCAGAAATATTCTTTATCTAATATGACAACACTTTTCCCAGACACAATAATAGATCAGCCATTCCCTTCTGACCAGACGACTATTGAGCAAGTGCAACCAGCAAGCGCTAGTCAAACACAACTCTCACCTACTGTGACGCCACCAAGATCATTCCCCGAGCCAGTTATCGCGCAACATACTATCGGTGATTCTTTGGATACACAATCACGAAGAATAAAAGGGACATTCAAGCTTGACAAATCTGGTGGTATACAAATCGGACAACAACAAAACGGTATATCTGGCGAGGTTGACATAACACCAAGTGGCATATCGGCTGTAAATGAGAATAACGAGACAACCTTCGCGATAGATGCTAATACAGGCGATGCGACATTCATGGGAAATTTGCAAGCAGGAAGCCTTATAGCCGGCGATAGCGACATTATTATTGGCAAGGGTAACAACGGTGGGGGAAGAATAGTTATTTTTAATAATGGTCTGCCATCAATCGTTATTGGCGACCCAAGCTAATATGCAACTTGTCACAAATATTGCGCTTCCCGGATATAATGCTCAGACAGACACAAACCCCGATCATTTCGCCGTCTATGCGAACGATGATAATGTACTTATCAAACGAAAACTCACGGGGACGGCTGTTATTGCAGACGGAAGCCCTACTATTTTAACCGTTGCACATAATTTAGGTTATATACCCTTTTTTGTGGTTTATTACTATGACGAGAATAACATTGTGTGGTCAATTCTAGACAATCAATATGATCCGTTCTCTGTCCCTCAACAAATATGTGCGGTGGATACAAACAACCTTTATATTTATAACTTTGGGGGGCATCCATCAGGGCATGTGCAGGTTGCCTACGATATATTCTACGACAACATGAATGATAACACTGCCCCCGTGATAACGGAGAGTGACAAGGTCTATAAGGTCGCGCGACCGGGTGTAAACGCACTTACTTCAAAAAATCCAAACGATTATATTGTCCATTCCGACCTTAATAACATGAAGATACTCAAACAAGGTACTGGATCACTCACGATAAGCCCGGGGGGATTTACAGGCTCGACTTTCGCCCACGGCGCAGGTGTTATTGCGCCATATAAGTACTTCCTATTTATAAAATTCCCAGATGGAAAGACAATCCTAACCGGAAATGCCGGCTGTTTCTCCTACGATGAAACGTACGGGGCAATTTCAACCGCAATGGATGGCACAAACTTCTATTTTTATAATTTTGGCAGTTCAAGCGTGATGGTCTCTATTTCGTATGTCATCTATGGCACAGGGCAGTCTGGTATGATAACACCAAGCTCGTATGCTCTCGCTGTTGCAGCACCGGGGAAAAGCGTAATTGGAGAGACGAACCCGGACAATTTTAATTTTCACTCATACTTTCCTACTCTCAAATACTTTACGTCTAATGTCTATTCTATGACTGTGAGTAATACTACAGTACAGGTAATTCCTCATAATCTTGGCTACGTTCCTTTCTTTATTGGTTTTATTAATGATATTGGGACTATAATCACCAATGGCTATGCAGTATCCCCCTACTATCTTGGCCAGTCCACTATTGGGACACCTAATAAAGATATTGCGGCGTTTGTCTATGCAGACGCTACTAACCTATATCTCAAGGAATATTATCAAGCAAATGCTGTTGGGACAGTAAAAACATTCAACTTTTACTATAAAATATTCAAAAATAACCTAGGATTATAGCAAGGGCTTGCAGGATGAATTTTTTTGCTACTGTGTCCTCATGAGTAGTACGTCATTTATCACGACATTTCAGGACATTATTGATGAGGTTCAAGCACGTTCTAATTCGACTAGTGTAAGTCCCCTTATTACCCCAACCATTATTCAGAGGGAAATAAATAATTCCTACGCATGGGCAGGAAGACTTTTTAAGTGGCCTGCACTAAAGGCTGCCAAAACTACCAGTAGTAAAGCAGGAGTCCCAAATTATGACTACCCGCCCACTTTTCAGCCTGAAAGTATATTTCGCGTTGAGGTTGCAGGATTAGATGATCCTGTATATAGGCGTAAAGACTTTGAGGACTATCTTGATTGGATTCAAAATAACCCAACAGACACCGACGAACAGATATTTGCGAACTACTGGACACAATTCTTCCTCTTTCCTGTACTAAACACTAACGGCAGTAATGATATTAGCGTTTGGGGATACCAACAGGTTACACCGCTCGTGCTTACTACTGATACAACTATATTCTCAAATGTAGACCCTCTAGGTAATGAGGCTATAGCCAAACAAGCACTCTCGATTTGTCAAGCAATAGCTGAGGGTAAAAATGTCGCCTTAGTTGAGAATGAGGAGGCGAAAGCTATTCTGTCTCTTATCTTTAGCAAAATTAGCGAGGACAAACAGAATGACCAACGACTTGACCATCCTATGTTTAGGATTCCAGACTATTTCGCTGGTGCAACACAAGCAACAGAAAAAGGAGGCTTTAACATAGTCGTCAAAGATTAATTATGGCAAAAGTACTATCTGGTAATACAATTCAACTCGATAATGGGCAAACCATACAGGCAAATAATGGTGGATGGTATGATGCCCAACAATTTTTTAATGGCACCCTCTCTGACCCAGGTGTTATTAGCTCACAAAGCGACCAAGTCGGAGCAGGGCAGGCGGTGTCTGCTGATGTTATAGCGAAAACAAACCCAGATAACCTTACCTATGTCAACCAAAAAAGGCAAAATATGGGTCTTTCAGCGGTGCCACAAGCTAGTGCACCTAGTCCATCGTCACCATCAAATCCAAGTGGGACAACACCAAATATC
This sequence comes from bacterium, assembly GCA_021777565.1. GTDB lineage: Bacteria > Patescibacteriota > Microgenomatia > Levybacterales > UBA12049 > JAJYDJ01. The sequence continues at coordinate 48,052 of JAJYDJ010000003.1, forward strand.
TCTAGTCTCTTTAATCCAAATGGGAATAACGGGGGTCTTAATCTTCCATCCCTGTACTCTACCCTGACTACACAGGCAGGGATACCAGATTTACAGACAAAGGCAGATGCAATTCAAGCTCAAATTGATACCCTTACCAAACAACAAGGAGATGCTATAAGCAATAATAATGAAAATCCATTCCTATCTGAGGCAAATAGGGTTGGGCGACAATCGAAGATAAATACAGATGCGCAAAATGAAATTGATGCCCTTACTAACGAGAAGAACACTATACTAGGAGAGATTACGTCAAAAACAACTGACATAAATAATCAAGTCGGTCTTGCGACACAACAGTACAATATAAACGATCAACAAAAGCAGGAGGCACTAGGCCAATTTAATACTCTCCTCTCAAGTGGACTCTTAGGTAGCCTATCGACTAGCGATATAGCCACAATCTCATCATCGACAGGATTACCGACCTCGGTCATTCAGGAGGCAGTAACAAAATCTCAGGCAGCAGATGTTAATATACAAATGGTTACTACAGATCATGGGGTTACCCTCATTGATGCAAATACAGGAAATATTATACGAGATGTTACAATTCCTGGCGTCACAGGAGGTAGTACGACTCCAAAAGATACTACGACGACACAGAATGAGGCAGTAGGTCAGGTTATTAATGACTATCTATCCAATAAGGATCGCCAAGCTCAAATTTCACCAGAGGACTTAGTGAGAGAGCTGCTACTTCAATATCCTAACGCAGAAACATATATCAATAACAACTGGACGCCACAACAAATACGAGCAGTGTTGGGGAACTAATATGTTATGGATAATACTGTTGAATCATTCTATGCAAACATAGGGTCTTCTCGAGGCCAGAGTGCGAATGGAGATGTTATTCAGGGTTTTTATTCACGAGTAAAACCTATCCCTGTTGCAGCCCCAAGGCAAAAACCTGCACAAAAGCCCAATTTTATACAGTCGGCAGAACAAAATATAGGGAACTTCTTTGGTAGTATAGGGAGAACGATTAAAAATGATCTTACTCCAAACCCACTGAAAGGATTTAACCCCACTCAATCAGCAGATAAGTTGACCCCCACTACTTTACCAAGTGGGTTAAAGCTAGACTTCACCACTCCATCACAAACTCCCTCTGCAAAAATGCAGGTTACACCAAAGTCACTAAGGCAAGAAGCTCAGTCGGTAAAGAAAACTCAACAGTTGATGAAAAGTATAAATACCTCTGAAACCGTTAAGGGGATAGATCAACTCGTGTCTGATCCTCTTTCCCTCAAATCTAACCCCAAAAAGGCTATCTCTGATGCTATGAGCGCGCTAAAAAGCGATACCGCTCAGTGGCAGAAAGTAACAGACTTTTTCTCTTCTCTTAATACAAAACAAGCAACGTCAAAGAAGGTTGGGAAGGGATTACAAGCTGTGTCAGGTACGGCAGGAATAATTTTTTCTCCTATATCCGCGCTATTCTCAGGAGCAAACGATATTCCCGTCTTAGGATCAGTCTCGAGGCTCATTACCCTACCATTCACAGCCTCGGCAGAAGGATCAACTGCGCTGTCAAATAAGGTTATAGACTCGCTACCTATACCAAAAACAGTGAAAGATAACATAAAGCCGGGTGTGGGAGAAATTTTTGCTCTTGCGGCACAATTATGGCTAGGGAGAATCACAGAAATAAGTGCTGTCAAAAAAGCTGATCTTATTAAGAAATATGGCGTGGATGATGCTAATACAATCGTAGAGAAGGCTCAAGAGTTGGCCACAGTAAAGAAGCAAAGACTTTTAGAAGCCCCTAAAATTGCAGGTTTCTTAGAAGCTAAAAATCCACAATCAAGTATAGTTGGTGAAGGTTTTACTATGAGTGACACAGCGAGCAAACAAGCACTAGAAGTATCAAAGGCACAAAATGAATATCAAAAGGCACTACAGGACTACAACAAAAACCCAACACCGGCGAAGCTAGACAAGTTGAGGCAGTTACGAGAGAGGATGTTTACCCCTACAGCTCCTAAGACGCAAACCGTAAAGGATATACTAAAGCCTGGTGAATATACACCTGCAGAAGTACGAAGGGCAGTTCTTAACTCCCCACTCAGAAATGACCCTGAGGCAAAGCAGATTATTCGTGAAAGTATAAAAGCGGAACAACAGGGGCAAAACATAAACGTATCTCATGGGAGTGCGACATCGAGTGTGGGTAAAACTATAGAGGCGAAGGCAATTGAAGATAAATTGACACAGGGACTGGGTGATACGGCTAAGTATGAAGCGAGCACATTCAAAGAGCAGGCTCAAAAAGCAGCAGACCTTATAAATTCTGGTGTAGATAGTGCGAGAGCTGTTTTGCGAGGAGAAAAGCCACTCCCCGATGGACTAAGAGCATCATCACTTCTAGCGGCAATGCAAAAGTATATTGAAGATAACCCGAAAAATGCACCAGATATACTACAAGAGATGGCAAACTCGCCTCTTATCGGAGATAACATATCTAAAGGTGCACAAGAGGTAAGTTTCTCTCGAATGATTGAAAAAGACTCGGCGACTGCGAAAATTCAAGACCTAAAGAAGTCAAGGATATATAGTGCTGGCGGAATCGACAAAGTGAGCAAACAAAAGTCGTCTCTCAAAAGTGCTATAAATAAGGTACATTTGTCTAAGGAGGATCTATCTTGGAACAACTTCCTTGATAGTATTAAGTGTTAGTATGGCTAATTTTTGTTTATTACCAGATAAAGTGGAAGCCTTCAAGAAGGCATTAAAAGAGAAGGATATAAAAATTTCTGATCTTATTAACATGTCCACTGAAGAAAGGACTAAATTGCTCGAGCCGTATGCAGGGGAAAACGCAAAAAATGTAAATACTCTTTTTGAGCAAAAACTTGTACTTAAAAATAGGGTTTTAGGTATCAAAAATTGGGCAAGTAAGTTAGGAGAGATAGGAAAATATAGCAAGGAAGGGAAAGCAGCATTTGAAAAAACACTACAAGATTACCAAAATATGCAAAAAGAGCGAATTTTCAATCCGGAAGAAAATCAGGCATTTCTTAATGATTTGGCAGATAAAAGACTAGGGACTCATGTCACGAAAGAAGAAGCGCAAAAAGTATTTGATCTTACGCAAAAAATGGACGCTGTAAAGAATGTCAATGCAAAAATGTCAGGCGTGAGTGACGAATACTTAAGATTAAGAGGAGAATTAAATAACTATATAGAATCACTCAAGCCTATTTCAGCGACGAAAGCAGTTGTTGGTGACATAAATACTTTAGCGAGAAATAATCTTTTGCTTAATCCAGCAACGCCAATCAAAACCACTATGGGGCAGATTGTTAACTCATCAATGGATTATTTTACAAGGAGAATAGGTACGTTATCCGCAAAGGGTCTTAACGATGATTTAGTAAAACAAGCAAATAGAGAAGCTTGGGATACATTCAGAAAAACAGGAGACAATACAACTCTTATGTCATCTATTGATGACTCATCTAAGCTCGGAGAGAAACATAATTTTGAGGATACAAGAGGTACGGTTACAGGGAATAAAGTGTCAAAAGGTATAGAAGTACTAACGAGAAAAGCAGCAAAAATATCAAATAAGGTTGCCATCAATATTGAGCATAATATTTCTTTTACAAAATTTTATCAAAAAGCCTTCTTTGATATGACAAACTTAATGTCATCAAGAATCGCAAAGGACGAAGGTTTAGTGGGGGAAATAGCAAAGCAGAGGGCAGCAGAGATATTTAAGGATGCAGCAAAAATTGAGCCACAGACAGAAGAAGGGAAGATGGTTAGAGCAGAGGCACAAAAACAAGGTGCGCGAATTACTAATACTAACGATACTCTGATAGCAAATATCTCTCTCGCTGTTAAAAACGAGCTTAATAGATATGTCCCACATTTAGGAGATACGATTATTCCTATCGCAAAAATACCTGCTAATGTACTGTGGAATGGTATTGAAAACTCAGGTGTTGGTATCCCCATTGGTATAAAGGATATAGCTCAAGGATTTAGAAAGATACAATCAGCAGACTTAGCAACTAAATACGAGGGTATGGGGCAATATGCTCGCGGGGTGCAAACTGTGGCAAGGACACTTGGTACTCTTGGAGCGGCAGCACTTATAGCGAACCAACTATCTAGCAGCGACTTCAGATCTGATAATTACGGTAGTCACTTTGTCAGAATTGGGGATATTTGGATAAATACAGAATATATTGCAGCTTTTAGTCCGGCTCTCGCTGGCATGATGATGGTTAAGCAAAAAGGGAAATCAGGGCAAAATATAACGGACACAGTAGCACAATATGTTGCAGGTTCAACAGAGGGAATAAAGAATACTGCGATTAGTGAAATAAACAGTATAGTAAACGCCATCACAAACCCTAGCTTCAAAAAGGGACTAGGCAAGTATCTAGGTGGTCTAATAACAGGAAGACTAACTCCTACGTCTATCCAAAATCTAACAAAGGATAATTCTCCACAAAGACTATTTTTCGGAGCGACAGGTGTCCAAACAGATCAGCAGGTGAAACAGGCAGATCTGAATGCAAAAAATACCAAGGTTACTACAGAAGACTGGGCAACATCAAAAAGTAAAGAGTATGCACAATTTGTAAAGGTTAGGGGATCGACTGCGCTAAGTGATGCAAACAAAAAATATAACGCTGAGTTGTTAAGAAACCTGCCTAGACTTCAAAATAGTAAGGCATTCCAAGATTCGACACCAGAGCAACAGGCCGCAGATACAGCGAAATTAGAGACAGCTATAAAAACAAAAATATTTAGGAGTTATGGATTCAAGTACAAAGCTCTAAAACAGAGAAAGAACCTAACAATCCAACAAATAATCAATAGCTCTCAATAGAAATATTAGTGGGAGAAATATACTCCACAAACGTTTAGTAGCGGACAGGCTTCGTACCATACACCCATTATAAGCGTAATGACCAATCCAAGTATTATCATCCTTGCTATGGTTTCGCCTGTCCATTCAATAAGTTTTCCTCTCATGTTTTTTACCATACGGTATATCCTCCTAGTCCATTGGGCTGGACATGTACATATGTTCCGTTTTCTCCCCAAATTAAATATCCATTCGTACCAGGATCAGATTGAATGTTGAGTACGGTAGGCAAGTTTTGCTTAATGTAGATTTGTATAGGGGTTGGTTGAGTTTGAGAGTAGGAATACTGACATGGTAGCGCATTCTTCTCCTGATTTTCTTCTTGTTGTAGACTAGAAATTTCACTAGTAAGTGAATTTATTTGTCCTTGTATGTATTGTATTTGTGTATAGTTCGATCCAACCTGGCAAGCCTCTGATAATAAACCATCAGGGCATGTGGAGTTTTCTTGTTGATTTAATGTGCTTATTTGTTGTTGAACTGCTTGTATTTTTGGATTATATTTCTGGTCTATCTGGTTAGTCTGGTCAACACATAATTGCTGTGCTTGTAATTTCGCCTGTTGGATTTGATTGTTGTAACTGCTAATAACATTAGATATCTGTTGTTTAAACTGGGAATTATCTACTGCCTGAGTTGGCGTAGGATCTTGGATTAAAACAGTTGGTATATCTGTAGGATATGTATACAAAATTGCCTTGTGTATAGGCTTTGTTGTTGGCATAGGCTCTTGAGTAGGCGTTGGAGAACTTATCGGCGAAACTGTGGTTTTAACTACTTGTTGTATATGTATCTGTGCAGGGGTAGCAGGATGAGGCCAAAAAATAGATATTGGCAGTATGATAGCTGCTATAATTCCGTGGAAAATTGAATTAAATAAGTCTCCCATTATTCCTTAGCCTAAATTTTACCTCAAGCGTAAGGAAACCGCAAACTTAACTAAGTAGCTGTTGTGTTCTCATGAGGTGTATTGTGTTTCTGTCTATAATTTTCTTCCTCAACATGTCTCTCAAGAATGAATCAAACTTACTCCCCATCTGTTCGCTGGCAGTTCTTAAAAGCATAAGTTTTGTATTATCATCCTTCGCTTCCTGTAGCTGTTCTGGTATGCTTTTTTGCTCACTTACCTCTGGTTGTGTATCAACCTCATTCGGTTGCTGTTTTTTTACACCAATCCATCCATATTTTGCTAAAAATGAGACTACCTCTTCGGCTCTTTGCCCTATTTCTTTTCTATAATATGCGTCTGGTACAGCCACATGCTCCTTGAGGATATCGTAGCACTCATCTACAGCGTCCTGAATGGACTTAGAAACAGTATTTACGAGCATAACGGGATTATCTTCAATCGCATACCCCGCCTTTGTTTTAGAGGCACTATAGAGCCATAGATACGGTTCTACTTCCTCATCAAAGCTAAAGTACCTTCCTGCAACGTCGTCCTTTTTTAGTGAGATACTCCCTGTATAGACGCGTACACCACATGCAGCTAGGTATGTCGGTATCTTATATTGTTGATGTTTTGCTAGAGCAATATAGAAGTCAGATATCTTACCGCCTGTGTACTTAATAAGTGCGAGCTCAGATAGGTGAGCATCCCATCCCATGCGTGGAGTATATTCGATCCCGTATGGCTCACCAGCAATATATTTCTTTTTTTTGTGCTCATTACCCTCAGCTTTCGCAAATATGTTATTGATGGAAATAGAGCCTATGTACCCAACTTCTGCCAGTTTTTTCTCTAGTGGTTTAATGTATTTATCAAAGTACCTGCTTTTGGGGAAGTTAATGACAATATTCCCCATACAACCAACAGCCTCACCCTTGTTACCGTCCCCAGACTTCTTCTCCTCAATGTCTAGTACACACGTATCCTCTAAAAAGACTTTACCATTAAACCAGCCTTCAAAATCTCCTTCGATACCTTCTACAAACTCCTGCAAGACGAACTTTGACACTGTATAGTGCTTACTGAGGCAATCTTCTTTGATCCATGTGAGATAATCAATTAAATCTTTTCTGTTTTTTGCCGTATAGGTCTTAGCAGAACCAGCAAATTCTTCGCCTTCAGGCTTAAACACATATCTGGCATCCTCTGGCTCTTTTTTAAGAAATGCTATCCCATCATCAATTTTCAAAAAATTCTTCTCATAGGGCACATCGAGGCCTGTTTGCTCCATGAGGTCTAGCCCCAAACTCCTCTCATACTCGATCTTGTCAGCCCATGCAGAACCACCAATGACCATATAGCCGTTGTTTCTTAGAAAGTCGGCCATATCTCCCTCCCCATTGTCGTCTAAAATAACAATGAGCTTATCCTTTGGTGTCTTATTAATAACCTCCCACGCATCATTGGTAATCTCCTCTTTGTTAAAAATGCCCTTCCCTGTATCCTCGCGGCCTTTCTCCATGCCCTTCTGTTTATAGAAATAGATATGGTGGCCTTCTTCTTTAATACGTTGGGCTATAGAAAGCAGATTCCCATCAACTTGATAGAGTAAAAATGTGTAAACCATTACACATAGGTTAGCAAATTATTTCGTCTGTAAAGAGTATTGGCAAACTAGGCCTTAGCTCCTAGCTTGTCGAAAATTTTTACATCTTCTTTTTGCCCTTCTTGGCCAAGAATGCCGGCTTTCCATTAACCATTGGCATCTTCCCCTTGCCATTTGTTGCAGTAGTAGACGCTTTTTTCATTGGCATTGCCTTTTTGGCTGTGCCTGATTTTTTGGCTGCTTTCGCCTGTACCATTTTTTTGAACTTTTCGCGTGCTGCTTTCTGTTTTGCGCTTGCCATAGAGATCACCACCTTTCTGTATAAAAGAAGAGTAGCAAAATATCTCATCTAATGTAGACTATTTGCCTTGGTTCAAAAAATGTTGTTAGGTTGGAAATATGCAAGATGAGATACGGCTCACAGAGATCGAACAACTTACGTCAGAAAGGAGCCTAAATATATATGAACCAAATAAATAGTCTCAGAGATTTTACATTATTAGATTTAGCTCAATTTACCAAAGAGGGTAAATATGATTCTACCTTCAGTGGAGATTGGTTTTTATATTTTGTCGGTCGTGACAATGTACATGAAGTACTGAAGTATGTGTTATCCCGTGTGACTACCTCACTGTATCTGAATATGTTTGGGTTTGATGATGACGAGCTGAACCAAATCATCATGCAGAAAGTGCTTGATCCGACCATCACGGTGCTTATCACACTAGATAAGTCTCAAGCAGGAGGATTTCATGAAAAGATGTTGCTTGATGCAGACCAAAAACAGAACTTAAGTCTGTTTAATAGTCATTTTGTTGTCGGTCAGTCAGCGACACATCAGATAAGCCACACGAAGGGGTTTGTCGCGGACGGAAAGGTTGGGGGAGAAGGATCAACAAACTGGTCTAACTCTGGTGAGGGAACTTTTGTTGTCAAAGATAAAGCGGGAGGAGTAGGGTATAAGGCACAAAACAATACGCAGACCATCTTTACCGATCAGGACGCCATCACAAGATTCACTGCAGAGCTGATAAACGAACATATCATTGCCCAAAAAGCAAATAAAATATGAAAAAAATTATGGCGGAAGTAAAACAAGTACAAGTTGATTTGTTAGAGAAGCTCTTTGATGCAAAACTAGAGACAATGAGGGCATCACTTAGTGGTATTCAGAAGGATATCTATACCATCAACAAGGCAATCAATGGGAATGGTCAACCTGGTCTTATGCAGAGAGTAGAAGATGATGAGAGAAGGATATCTAATCTAACTGCAAGGTTTGGCGTTATTACGGCAATATTCCTTATCCTAGCAGGGCTTTTACAAGCACTCATTCCGAATGCTTTGACAAGCATAGGCATATTACATCGTTAGTATGGAAGAACTTATTACATTTATAAACCAATATCTTGGTAAAACAGGAGTCGGCAACACAGACCAAAACAGAGGTCAATGTGTAGGGTTAGTTTCCCTTTGGATGGATACGCTTAACATCCCTCACGAATGGGGAAATGCAAAAGACCTTCTTGATAATGCAGATAAAAATTACTTCACTATCGTCTACAACGATCCAAATAATCTCGCCCAATATCCACCAGCAGGCGCAGTTCTTGTATATGATGGTACGTGGGGTAACGGGGTAGGCCATACAGGCATTGTCGTTTTCTCGACTGGAACAATAATCATCCTATTTGAACAAAATGACACTCGTTCCGATGACCCGAACGGTGCATGCGAAGTCATGGCGCATCCGAACTATAACGGGGTTATTGGTTGGCTTATACCAAAAAATCTACCCACAACAACCTCTGATTGTCTGGTTCCAAATACTCCAGAATGGCAGACAAAGTATGAAGAGATAGTCGGAAAGGCAGGGAAGTATGATGCATTTGTTTCCGATGGGTATAACAGTTCAATGGATATTGATAGCAAGATTAAAGGGATGCAGGACACTATTGATAGTCTCAACCAAATCATCAAAGACAAGAATGCTCAGATTGCAGGGCTCAATACCTCTCTTTCAACAGCAGACGGACAGATCAATGGTCTTAAGATGCAGGTACAACAGCAAACACTTTTAGCACAACAACTACCAGAGTGCCAAAAAGAGCGAGACCAGGCGATAGAAGATAGAAAAGGTCTACAGGATCAAATAACGGCGTTACAAGGAAAGGTAACAGGGCTGTCGGGGACATCATACAAAACAGTAAATACAATACTTCTTGTACAAGAAGTATTAAGACGATTATTTCATCTAAATTAGAAAGGTGGTGATTTTAATGATAAAACCCGGATATAAAACATCTGAACTCTATGTAACACTCTTTGGTGTTGGTGCTATTTTATGGAATAACATTCAAGCACAATGCCATTTCACAACATGGGATATTCTTATAATCGGTGGTGCCGTAGTCTCGTATGTCTTAGGTAGAAGCGGTCTAAAGATTGTGAGCGCGTGGGTTAGTGCTTGGTTACAGGCAAACCAGAACACGAAATAAGTTCGTAAAGACCCCTATATTTTTACAGTCCTATAGATACGCAGATATAAAAGGGATCTATAATAGTGGAAAAGTGTATCTAATATATGTTTCTCCAACTTTTTTCTTATATACCCTAGTGAGTAGCCACGCAATCCACACCATTCGTGGCATAGATATTCTTACTACTTCCACAAATATATTCTGAAGTGCTCTTCGTGAATCATCACACGACTTATTTACACCCTCATCGTACGAATAACCCTTCTTAATTTTATATTCTAATACCATATACTTACCATTTATGTGTATCGTGTCTGTTGTAATGTATTACAATACGCCCTAGTTTCTTCTACTGACAAAGTTTTCCCAAACAAAACAATCCTGCCCTCTGGTTTACACTCTCGTCTTACAGGTAGCAAAGCATAACCATATTTATATTTCCATATTACATTTTTCGTCATACTATCTCCTCCCAGTGGCTAGTAATAAAGTCTTTAATGCCACCCGGCTCATACATAGGGTAGAGCTTCAAAAACTCTTCCTTGGCTGCTTCAAAGCTATCAGAAGGTATTACACGGAGTCTCTTTGAGAGATAGAGTAATGCCACACTTGGACTTCGAGAGTGTCCTTTGTCACAGAATATGTATACCTGCTTGTCTTGTTTCTCAATAAAATCAAGAACTTTTATAAAAGTTTCAACACCTTTCCCTTGCCAATCATAAAACTGAGCACTGGCATCTATCCAATTAACAGACATAAAATTATCCTTTTCGCACGTGATGTAACATGGATCATCTGCATACTTGAACCCTTTTTGCCAACCATGTAGTTCGTAGTGGTACTTACTAGACACATTCACAAAGGACCAATTTGAGCTAGGCAATGCCCTCGCTATTCTTGAGTCTCCCACATAAATTTTATCGTGTACTTTTATCATATTCCTCTCAGTTGTACATAGAATGTCTTATTACTCGTCACAATAGCCTTTCGCATGTACCCTTTCTGAACCAGCACTCTGATTGCTGACTTTATTGTTGTATCTCCGATGTGCTTTGTGTTTGATATTTCTGCCATAATATATTTGTGTGGGACTGGTGTTTTTTTCTTCCTTACCCACCCATCGACAACTTTCATGATATCCAACTGTAGTTGGTTAATATCCCCGTACCCTTTGTTGATACGGAAAAATAGTTTAAGTATTGGTTGCATCATATTTTTATTAGCCGAGAAATTATCCTCTCAATAACAGATATTGTCTTTTCAATATGATTCTGTGCGTGATTTCCATTCTTGAGTAGCTCTTTTGGGCTTGTAATAATATAGCTATGGATCTCTCCAAGAATAATATGAAGCAATTCATGGATGATGGTATGTTCCGTTACTTCATCGAGGTGGTCTTTGTCGAAGCTAATCGTAGCTAGAAGATATGTTGGGTGCGCATTTGTCTCTGCGATAGCAGGGAATTTGACATCATCGCTCACGCCGAATTTATCAAAATAGATACTTATATCCCAGTTTTGTAGACCAAATTTATCTTGCCAAAACTTCGTTCGAGTGATTATTTTTTGTTTGGTCACTCTTCTTTTTCCTCCTTAAATATTGGACTCCCACACTTTGGGCAGTGTGGATCGGCAACACTTGTTGTAGCAATAAACTTAGAGGGGAATAGGTTGCCACAGTTCTCACACTCTCCTTCTTTCTTTTCTGCATCTTTTCCTACTTCAATAGCTCTTTTCAACTCAGGAATCAATCTAATCTGCTCCTCTCTGGGAGACCTATCCCAAACCTTCTTTGCCACTCTATAAGGTATACCCCTGTATTTTGCAAACTGACGTATTAGTTTTACTAATTTTTGACTCATATAGTTTTGGTTATTTCCTCAGGTGGTAGCGTCGGTGAAATCTAGGCCAAAGTTATATAGGCATACAACTCCACGTTATGCACCTCATCCACACTACCGCCTCAAGAAACAATCCCCTTTCTCGACATTCGCTTCTCTACAATGATTTCCTGTATTCTCTCTTGTGCCCGTAGAAACTTATCCTTTTTATTAGAGGGATAGTATTTCTCGCCATAAGCAACCTTGTGCTCCTCAGAACAGAAAAACATATCCTCTTTTGCTTGTCTTTCACAGTTGTCAAAATAACATTTCATATTTTTGTAGGTTTGTTTTGCGAACTCCGATATGCCACCCCGTGGGTGACACACCGCAATCTGCAAACTTATGAAAGTGAGATATCCATCTTCACATCCATCTTTATCTCACGATCAACCATGTATGCTGACACAACATACACATGGTTATTATCTTTTTTTAACCATGTAAGATACTCTTTCTCTGACGAGAATGTAGTGTAACCGTTGTGAACCACTACTAGCACCCTAACCAGCTCCTTCTTCATTGCCTTCTTTTTTGTAACAATTTTTTTAGCCATCTTTTCCTCACCTCCTTCCATCCATAGACTTAATGACGTGCATTTCTTGCAATTTTTCTTGTAACTTCTTCCTTGCCTCATCTGCTTTTAGTTTTTCCTCAGGGGTCTGCTGAACATCTTGTATTACCGTAGCCCGCAGCAGAGAAGACTCATGACTCCTTTCCCCAAAATCTTTTTTCAATGCATTTCGCAGTATTGCCTCAGGGTCTGAATATCCCTTTCTTCTAGCCACAGACAAGCCACGCCACCACCAGTACATATCTTCAGCCTTCTTTTTCACTTGATCCCTCGTCGCCTTAAACTTTTTACTAAATTTTTCTAAAATCTCATCAGGTGGGCTCTGTAAAAACTCTCCTATGTCGACTTTCCCCCCCTTAACAACCCCTTTGGTTTCTAATTCTTGGTTCTTGGTTTCTGCAGGGTTGGTAACCCTGTCTTGACTAGTTTGTAAGGGGTTGGCAACCTCTTCAATATCACGTGTTAATTTATTAAAATACTCCCTTATTTTTGTAGGAACTGACGCAACTTCTCTCTCTTTTGCGTTCATTACTCTTTCTTGTCCTGAATAGTCCGTGTAGGCACACTTATGATTGTGATAAACCCAGTTTTCCGTAAAGAATATCCACTTGAGTTCAATTAATTCTTTTTTGCCTGCAGTTAATTGGGCAGGTGTTAGGCCAGTATCAAAGAGTATTTGTCTATCAGTAATATGTAGATACTTAGAAAGTCCAAGCTGTAAGTTGGTAATGAGATACATAAAGAGGAGCTTTGTAGGGATAGAACACCCTGCAAATTTCTCATCTAACCATAGTTGTGGGTATACGATTCGGTCTTTCATAATAGGTTAAGCTGCGTCGCTTGTTTCGGCGCAAAAATCTGATATGCAGTTCCCTTGTCTTCGTTGAAGATATATTTGACTCTCTCTTGTTGTTGTTCTCTCTCCACTTTTTCAACCCACAGATCAATGTGACCTGGCTCTGATATTAGAATGTAGTCGACAGACCCGTTGCTTTTTCGTGGGCTAACTATACTAAACCCCATGTTTTTTAACTCGAGTATTCTAACGGGGGCTTGAATAAGATGGAACTTAAAACGCAGATCGTAAGAGTTTATGCCCTTCGCTCCAGCTGTCCTGAGTAACAATAATACTTTTGTTTGTTGTCTATTTAATTTCATATACGCTCAAATTTCTCTCTGCCTTTCGGCCGTATCCGTGCGTTCAGCATGCGCACCCCGCTTTCTGGTTAATCAACCAGACGATACTTCTTACCATTCACGGTAAGTTCCTCGATTCTGATATCTTCAGGTTCCTTTTTTGGTTCTTCTTGGTCTTGTGCTGGTTCCGCATCCTGTCCTTCAGCCTCAAAACCTAAGGCAGCAAGGAAATCTGTTACCTGCTCTTTCTTAAGTTTTCTGTGACCACCTCTCCCATAGAAGAGTGCTTTATAAAACTCTGCACCACTCAGGTCTGCACCACTCAGGTCTGCATCACTCAGGTTTACATCACGCAGGTCTGCACCACGCAGGTCTGCACCACTCAGGTCTGCATCACTCAGGTTTACATCACTCAGGTCTGCATCACTCAGGTCTGCACCACGCAGGTCTGCACCACTCAGGTCTGCATCACTCAGGTTTACATCACTCAGGTCTGCACCACTCAGGTCTGCATCACTCAGGTTTACATCACTCAGGTCTGCATCACTCAGGTTTACATCACTCAGGTCTGCACCACTCAGGTCTGCATCACTCAGGTTTACATCACTCAGGTCTGCATCACTCAGGTCTGCACCACGCCTAACAGCTTCCTCAACCGTCTTTTTCCACGAATTGTCTTCTGTCTCATATTCGAAACGAAGTGAACCCATGACTGATCTTATTTGTATTTTAGTTTTCATATTTATTCACCTCCTTTATAGACTCATCGTGTTCATCACATAACGAGATGCAATGATACGATTTATTAACTTGTCAGCAACTTCCTCGTCGTACTCAAATTCAAAGACTTTTAACCTGTCTTTTGCTGGTATATCATCAAAGATGTAGTTTTTTCTAAATTCTTTTGCCGCTTCATTAGAAGTACTCAATTCAGGATTTTTATAGGAGGCTTTATACATCTCGTCATTGATAATTTCCTCAGGGGTATTGACCAGACAGTACATCAGACGAGCTTTTTTTACCCCTAGAAGCATCATGTAACCTAATATTTGACCGTAATAGTCATTTTTTGCTTTCTTTTCATCCACAGATGCAAACGTCCATATATCCCATGAAGATTTGATGTCTATAATTTCCTCTTTCTCAATAACATCAGGGATACCGATAATATGCTCATTGGAAAGCTCTTTTTGATTTTTGAAGTATTTTTCTCCAGTGACTTCTTTCACCAAGTCAAGACTGTCACTTTCTACCTGAACGCCTTTGTCTAAATATTTATTACTCAAAATCTTTTCACGTCCGTAGACTACTTTTATCCATTCCTCGCGTAAAAATGACAGTGTTGTTTTGGACAATGGGTCAGCTTTTGCGACTGGATCAGTCAAAAAGTTTCCTAGCGTGTGGCATCGAAATTTATAGTTGAGGAAATCTGTCATTTGCTCAGTTCTCCTTTCTTTGCTTCATATAGTGCCCGTGTTTCATCATCAATGATAAATTCCTCACATTTTTGTAGTTCTGCAAGTGTTTTTGATTCTTCAATATGTTTAAGAATACGTGCTTTTTCTTTTTCGGCGGCGATTCCTTCAGGAAGAAGGGGTGTATTGTCTGGATAGTTATAGTTATCCTCGCCATCAATTACTGCCTGATCTGCTAGTTGTGCTTTTTGCATATCAGTAGTGAGTGGTGCATACTTTGACAGAAGAAGCTTTATGACAGTCTTCTTTGCCATTGCGTCAAAGTCTGTCTTCCAAAGACCAAATCCTTGTTTCATTGTTTGAGAATACTTAGTTCCGTGTCCTAAGAGATCAGATTTTGTCATATACAAGGACTTCTCAAACCCATTGATAAGTCTCATGTATGCGACATATCCAATAATGGATAACTTCTCACGATCTTCTTTCCATGCAAAGGTTATTTCGCCTGTCAAATGGTCTATTTTCTCTATTTCACCCTCACGGACGTCTGACACATTAATTGTTTTGAACTGCCCGGAACGCATGGCTAATTGTACAAATCCCTTGTATCCCATCTGAAATTGTGCCTGTCCTTTGTATGGGATGACATATGCAAATCCCAAGTTAGGATTTATTGGCAAGTCTAATGTCGCTGCCGTCATAGCTGCGGATAAAACGGTTTGTGCATCAACATGAGCGAAAGAGTCGTTATTTACGGTTACAGCAAGCAGAGATGCTATGAAAGTTGTTGCCTTTTTCCCAAGGACATCATGAAACCTCTGTTGTGTGTATTCAGATTGGATCATCGATTTTAGTGTGATTACTGGCTTAGTCTCCATTTTTGTTTTCCTCCTCTAAAAATCCGTTACTGGAAACATTCTCATAGTCTTCGTCCTTTGGTAACTGACCTTGAATTTCAAGCGCGTCAAGTATCTCTTTCACCTTATTGAGTGTGCTTTCAACTTCTGCAACCTCATCAAAAATAATGTCACCGTTATATACAGACCACTTACTCAAGTCCTCAATACAAGACTTAATCTGCTCTAGAGTTAAAACGAGAAATCTCCTATCGTACAGCTTACTCATTGTTTTGATCCTCCATCTGATCAACCAAACGATCTCCCTCATCTTCACATGCCTCAAAATGAGCTTGTTCTGTCTTATGGCATCCTTTCCAGTCCGGCGTATTATCAATGTATGAGCCACAACTCGCACACTCACTGTTTACAACTAGCGCATAACAACATCGTGAGTACACAGCCCTTTTCTTTTGTACTTTTACTACCATCAAGTCATTTACTGAGTTCATGAGCTGACTGCTGAGTTGTTGACTATCCATTTTTACCCTCCTTTATCAAAAGCGTTATTGAGATTGCAAAAACTATTGCTACCAACATAGGGAACCCAACGTATAAGACATAATCCATATAGATATTCCCAGTTGTGTAAATTTTCGATGATAAAAATAATTGATTAAACATGTTAGTTATTGCAATACGTCCAATAGGTGCCCCAATCACCTATTGCGCCTTGTGAAATGGCAAATGCCATAGTTTCTATTGCATCCTCATCGTCATACTCACTCCCCATGTTACTAACGAGGCCACGATCCATTAGTCTTGTTCTGTACTCAACGTACGTTGCGTGGTGGAATTGCATAAGCCCATGAGCGAGACCGTCGTCACCATCTTTTTTGTTGTAGTGATGTGATGACTCGTGATTTGCAATACAGTGCATGTAGTATCTCCACTTTGATTTTTCAGCATCAGTCTTTGCGAACATATCGACGTATTTACCGATCCATATATCCATCATTTCAATCTGTGGGACTGGTGTTGGTGTAGGCGTGTTTACTATTGTTTCAAGCAGTTCAGCAGACGAACCGGCAGTCTGTGCATGAGCTATAGGGGATATGAGACTATATGTTTCTTTACTAGTACCAATATAGAAAGTAGAAATGATAACTAGGATGCCAATAGCAACATTGACCCATGTTCCCCTCTTTAATCCACGACTCTTCTGTTGAAACCATGTGACTTCACGAGCCTTATATTGATTAGTTCCAACCCTATACAACATTGTTATTGCCCTCCCCTCTATTTGGATAATTAAGTGATACTGTTTGCACAGTAATACCTAGTTTTTTGGCAATTGCCTCTCGTGCTTTTGTCCCAAGAGTTTCGTATATAAGTTCAGCGAGTTTATATTCCCTATCAATGTGGTGTCTGACGATAGAGAGGTTTATCACTTCTTTATGTAGAGAATTAGCAGCTATTGTACCTTTCGCCCGGACTCTCGGTTTGGTATAATCGTTCATAAGATTAAGAGCTTCTTTGTCTTAATCTCCATGGCCCGTTCGTCTAGTGGCCTAGGACGCCTGGTTCTCATCCAGGAAATCAGGGGTTCAAATCCCCTACGGGCTACTCATAGCTAAATCGGATTCAGAAATACTCAAAATAGTCTTATATTCCAAGCTAAACTCGCGATTCGACAAGCCAGAATAACACCAAGTCAACCCAACGGGAGCTATCGAACCAAGAAGTACTCTACGCTCACCTGGGTCTGAGCTCCGATAAGTATTATCCAAATGTGAAAATTTGTCACGCATAAATACCTCTACGTCTTCCATTGTGTATGCATCCAATATTGTTTCCCCTAATATCACTTCTGCATCTGCAATCTGATTTCCAATAATTTTATTCTGTTCATGGTATACCTCATCTGAATATGTCCCTGCTAGATTCTTTTCAACAAGTGTTTGTCTCATTTGTTTAAGCCGAACAACCGCTTGTGTGGCTTTTTCTCTCTTTGCTTGTAAGTTTGATACATTCTGATAAAAAGACTTTCTTAAAACCATCAAGAATACATCCAATTGTTCTTTTGTTGGTGCAGCAGACTGAAGAAATTCTATCAGAGAATTATCAAGTTTTTCTACGGGAATAGATGGTGCCCCACATCTATTCTTACAAATATAGTACGCATACTTTTTATGTCTTCCTTTACTCCATCCTCCAGACAGAACACCATAGCACTTACTACATTTCACAACCTTACGTAAAGGAAAATCTGGATTATCTTGCAAACGCTTACCGATAGTCATGCCAGCACGATTTCTTCCATCAATAATAGCCTGCACCTTGTAGTACTGTTCTTCAGTAACCATAGCTACATGCCGTCCTAGCACTTCTTCAGGGTACTTCGTTGAAGTAAGCATACCCATATAAAACTTGTGGCGAAACAGCCTATCAACTGTTTGCGCTCTCAATATGTATTCCTTGCCAGAGACAACCTTACGCATTCCCCACCCATTCATTATTTTCGCCATCTCCTTCAAAGATTTTGTTCCCGTTGCCATTAAATTCCATGCATCCTTCATCTTTTCAAAATTCTCTCCATCTTTTACAGCATATCCATGATCCATAACATATCCAATCGGCACTTTTCCTGTTACTTGTCCTGACAAGAACCTTGCCCGCAGACCATTTTTTGTCCGTTCTGATCGCACGTCATTATCATGCTGTGCAAAACTTGCCATAATTGTCTCAAGAAGTTTTTCAGTGGGTGAGTTCCCTGTTGGTTCATTCGCAGATATTAAAGAGATCCCGTAGTCTGTCAATCTTTTACGAATTGCTAGATAGTCCTGTGTTTGCCGAGAGATTCTATCCAAACGATAAATAAATACAGCGTCGATATTTTTCTTGTTTCTTCTGCAATACTCCAGTAACTTTAATAATTCAGGTCTTCCGTTAATTGTTTTTGCCGATTTCCCTTCTTCCCTAAAAACTTCAATAATCTCAAATCCACGACGTATTGCTTCTTTTCTACAGATTTGTTCCTGGGTATTTAAAGAAAAATTTTCAACTTGTTCCTCACTCGAAACTCTCAAGTAAATAACAGCGTTTTTATTCAAAATTGTATTTGACTCCATATTCTCAAACTGATTGCAACAACTCTCTTAGAGTCCTATTGTTAAAGATCTTTTTCTCATATTCTTCCAACCAGTTTGTCACTAAGTACCCAAATGAAGCAATCATAGATTTTATTTCTTCAGTAGTATAGCTATTACCTACTATTTCTTTTGCCCGTAGCACCATCCTGTCTTCATATTCTTGCTCTGGGAAAAGCTCACTCAATGTTGTTGTAAGAGTATTTGAGATATCACCTTTTTTCGTTGAAAGCGGGTTACTTGAAATCATATCATTTAGGCTCAAAACTATCGCTATATACATAAATATTATCTTAAATACAAAAGGTTGTCAATAAACAAATATTGCATGAATGCCCTATGGAAATATGATATTATATAAGCATATGGATGCGAGAGAATCTATCGGAACAGCTCTTCGGTTAGCGCGAAAAAAAAGAAAATTAACACAGTTTAAACTTTCACAGGCTGCAGGCATAAATGCGAACTACTATGCCCAGATCGAACGAGGAGAAGTAAATGTCTCTGCCAAAATATTACAGATGATCATTGAGGTACTCAAAGTGAAGTCTTCTGATATTTTGCCTTACTGAGATACACCCAATAATCACACCACATAGGCACCACATCCATGTGGTGTAAAAACGATAGTTATAGATTCAAAAGAATGTATTCCACACAAAAAGGCAGATCCCCTACATATACATGTAAAATACTTTTTGTTATGATACATATGCTTTTATCTTCTGCCCTCAAAAGTATATATATGTCACCTATCCCTCACTGTATTATTAAAGTAGAATTGATTCAGAATACTCCTGTCTTCTCTTGTTATACTCTTCCTCACATCTCTTTTATTTCGTTTACTCCTATTTTTTATCTCACACTTCATAGTGTAATTTTCATCTGTTCTGTGTTGTTATTTCTTCTCTGTCTTCGTGGTTTCATACAAATGAAAAGACAATTATCTGAAACACATGTACTCCTTGAAATAATACCCCCTTCAGATACTAAGCAGACAACACTTACTACAGAACAATTTATGACAAATTTGCATAGTATCGGACAAAATAGATCATGGTTTGATAAATTAGTTGGGAAGAAAAATATTTTTTCTCTTGAGCTTATTGCTACGAAAGAAAAAGGAATACGTTACGTGTTAGGTGTGCCAAAAGAAATTGTTCCTATCATCAAAAGACAAGTACTCTCATTCTTAAAAGGAGCCACCATAACAGATACTGATGATTCCCTTCAGAGTATCAACAAACCTACCCATGGGATGATACGAGAACTTACGTTTCAGAGTCATTATGTATACTCTTTGCAAGAGCAATCATCACTTTCTCAGTATGATCCAATTGCATATATGACAGGGCACATGACAAGGCTTGGAGAGCATGAGACAATACTTCTACAAATAGTTATTACCCCAGTTACAAAGAGTTCTCACTGGTCAATATATACCTTCATTCAAAAAACTATTCATAGAATTGAGCTTGGAGAAGACGTATCTGAAAACATAAAGAGTCATCATTCACTCTCTGCCACTATCCTTATGACTCTGCTCCTCTCTGTACCATTTATACTCTTCGCACCTTATACGATCATTTCTCAGATTCTCCGTCCTACGAAAGATGGTAACTTTTTTCCCCTATGGCTATATACAGGCGAGAAGAAAAATCCTATGGACAGACTTACTCCTGAGAAACAGGAAATACAAAGAGATATCGCTCACAAATTGCAAAAAGAACTTTTTGAAACAACAATAAGAATTTACAGTTCCCACGAAGACCGACAAGGACAAAAGGAACGAATGCAAGGCATTCTGTCATCCTTTCAACCACTTCATACTCACTTGCAAAGGTTACATACAAAGTTTTCAATCGATGCCACGCAGTGGATTCAAGAATTCTTCCTCATGCATAGAATACTTGCGTTCAAGGGTAATCCTATTCTTTCAGTTTCAGAACTCGCAAATCTGTATCACTTTCCATATACGCCAATCACACATACAGAAGATTTAGTGCAAAGCAAAAATCAAGAACTTCCTGTACCACTTTCTCTCAAAAATAGTACTGACCTTGCTATTACTTTTGCTACGAATTCCTATGGGGGAATACCAACATCAATTGGACAAGATGCAAACCAAAGAAGAAAGCACACATATATTATTGGGGGTACTGGTACTGGAAAGACAACGCTTCTTTATACAATGATTATGCAAGATATTATAGCAGGACATGGAATCAATGTGACCGATCCACATGGTGATCTTATACAGAAGATCTTGCAAACCATACCAGAAAATCGACAAGATGATGTTGTTCTTTTTGACCCTGACGATACTGAACATCCCTGTGGTTTTAATATTTTAGAGATGCCCCAAGTACTTTCCAAGGAAGAAATGGAAAAGTATAAGGACCAACTCTGTGGTATCTTGATTGCTACTTTTCAAAAACTATTTCCTTCACGAGTAAACGCCTATCGTATGGAACATATTTTGCGACAGGCGATTTTGACTGTACTTGAGACAGAAAGTCCAACACTTTTTACCATACAGAAGCTACTTACGGATTACAAATATAGAAAGAGTGTTGTTGAACAACTCACTGATCCTATTTTAATTAATTTCTGGAAAAAAGAATTCGCTTCAATGGGATCCATGCAGAGAGCAGATGCTACTTCACCAATCACAACACGCCTCGGTGAATTCTTTGCGTCACATATGGCACGAAACATCCTACTCCAAAAACATACTACTATTGATTTCACGGATATTATGAATAATAAAAAGATATTACTTTGTGATCTTTCGAAAGGGAAAATTACTGAAAGCATGAGCTCTTTCTTTGGTGCATTGATTACCGCGCAAATCGAAATTACTGCACAACAGAGAGCACGACTACAAGAAAAGGATCGTGTAGATTTCTATGTGTATATTGATGAATTCCAAAATTTTGCCACACCAAGCTTTGCGCAAATGATGGGAGAATCACGAAAATATCGATTAAATACGATTCTTGCCCATCAGACGATCGCACAGATTGAAGATACAAATTTCATAGATATCGTTCTTGCAAATACTGGTACAGTTATTTCATTTCATACAGGGAGTCCGAGAGATGAGAGATATCTCCTACCATTCTTCGTACCAGAAGTGCTACCAGGACAGTTGAATTCACTGCCACCCTATCACTTTTACATAAAAATCTCCAACAGCACCCCAGCTACCGTCTTTACTGGACAAACCGAGATTCTTATTTACCCTGAGAATCAAGAAAGAGCAAACAGTATCAGAGAACTTTCAAGAAACAAGTACACAAAGCAGAAATCAGAGATAGAAAGAGAAATAGTAACATTGCTCGAAGATAATGTTTCAGAAAAGAATACTGCTGATGCACAAGATCAGCTACAAAAAGCAAAAGAGTATCACTTAAAAGATGGAGGTTCTCATGAAAAGAAGTAATGTATACATACATAACGTTACCCCAGAACAACAGAAAATACTTTGTTGGCTAGCACTATTTACTATACTCACAAAAAAACATATGCAGAAATTGCTCAGACATAAAGATCATAAATGGGTATCTGTCTGCATATCCAGACTACAAGCAGATGGATATGTGAAGGAAGTGCCCTTCACATTTGGAAGAACGAAAATTTTTGCATTATCAACCAAAGGAATGCTACTAGTAAAACGTATAAACACAACAGATACACAGCACAAGCAAATTGCTAAAAATATCTCATTTGCACAGATTGATCGTTTCTTGTGTATTGCAGACGTATATGTACAACTCAATGAAAATAGTAAAGATACACTTTCATTTATCGCTAAGGCAAATCTCTCACGCGAAAGTAAAATAATAACACCGGATGCATATCTAACATATACAGAAAGTACTCGAATAAAGACATATTTCCTTGAATTAGATAGAGAAACACAAAGCATGAATCCTATGGAAAAGAAACTTGAAAGATATTCACAGTACTTTTACTCAAAACAATGGAAAAGAATAACGCCAGACCACTTTCCAGCTGTTTGTATCATATGTTTCACACAAGAAAGAAAAAGGAATTTGATGAATTTAGCAGAAGACCTATTTAATACGTCTCACTTCGCTCCTATTGTGTTTAAATTTACTACGCTAGATGAAATAAACAATGGTACACAAAAAGATATCTGCCTTGTTCCGTTCGAAAAAAAATTATATCCTATCCTATAGGTAAATATACATCTGGATGTTAGATGTGCCAGTTTTGTTTTAATAATATTTAACTATAATCTCAGTATAAAGTGGCGATAAGAATATATGTAGGTCAAAAACTGACAACAATACACTTTTAGTGTATAATACCTTTTCAAGAACAAAGATCTACCTAGAAACTCAGCTGGGAGTATAATTGAGATGACAATTTAGATATACGTTCTTAATAAATATATGTATACAATTACAGGCACGGCAGGCAATAACTGGCTTGAATATTGCAAATTAGTACTAGAGTACGGGTCAGACTTTCATGATGAGGGAGAGAAGATCAAAGAACTCCTTGATGTATTCATTCTTTTTGATAATTTCGATCCTAATGACTCTATTTTCGTTAAATACGGCAATCCTCATACAATTGACTTGTATAAACAGAAAATGATCTCATTGGAGATCATTCCTGAGCTCAATACTACCTATGGCAAAAGATTATATGCACAGCAAGGCTTTGATCAGATTAAGTGGCTTACTGATAGGCTAAAAAGGAAACCAGAGACAAAATCAGCAACAATCTCTCTTTTACTTCCTGATGACCCTGGACCACGTATTCCATGTTTAACGACTATTGACTGTAAAGTGCGTGGTGGAAAACTGCACATGACCGTATTCTTCAGATCCCAAAATGTAGCACGCTCCTATGCAAACTTCATTAGCGTTCACTACTTACACGAGAAGATTGCAATTGATTCTGGACATCCACTAGGGCAAATGAAGTTTATTGTCTCTTCAGCCCATATTTATGAAAGGGACATAGAACCTGTAAAGAAGATCTTGGAAGAGACCAGTGAGTTAAGATAATACCAGATACTTATATCATACATCTGCATTTTTATATCTATCATCAGCTTTCATTTCTTTACGAATTAATCCTCGTATAAGTTCCGTCTTACTTTTTTTGTGAATGAAGGCAGACCACTCAATGTATCTATCTTCTTGAGAGCTCAGAACTAAATTAAATCTTGTCTTTTTACCAGTTTTATTTTCTTCTAAGAACTTTTCAATAATTTCAGGTAACTCATTTGTGTTTGTGTACACTTCATCATTTAAAAGCTCTGATATAACTCCATTCGTTGTAAGTGAAAACATATCCCTATTTGTAGATTGATGCAAATGGAGAACTGGTTTGCCTTTCTGAAGTGCAATTGTCATCTGATGTCCTGCAGTAAGACCCTTTACCGTTCCTTCAACAATAGCTACATCAGCGTTAATAATAGAGGTAATAATATCTGCGTAGAGTTTATCGAAATCAACTTTATTCTTAGTTTCTTGGTTTTGTAGGGCCTCATCAATCCAATCTCTAGTCAACTCATGTCCGAGACTCACGATTATTTCACAAATTTGTTTATAAATAGGGAAGTATTCAGGAAGTTTTGATGTTGAGGTGATAAAAACAACTTTCATATATAAGAGCTATACTTAACTTCATTTATTTATGTAAAGTATAACATCATTATACATGATGTTATGTAATCCTTGTACCCCCATTACAAAGATACTGTTTAGATTTTGAATTTCCTCTTGACACAGAATGAAATATGTTATACACATGAATATGTACATATATACACACTTGTGCATTGATGTACTAGTGAATGATGCGTGCATTATTAGTTTGCCAAAAGTGTAGAAGAGAATATAAAGTTTCATCTAAGGATGAGTCTAAGTTTTCAGTATCACTACTAAAAGTG
Source organism: bacterium (assembly GCA_021777565.1). Classification (GTDB taxonomy): domain Bacteria; phylum Patescibacteriota; class Microgenomatia; order Levybacterales; family UBA12049; genus JAJYDJ01. The sequence goes on from JAJYDJ010000003.1 coordinate 72,879, forward strand.
AGCGATGAGCTTTTAGTACATTCTGAGGTTTGTCCAAGGTTATATGGAAAAAGGAAAACTAAATCGAAATAAAAATATGAATAAAATACTAAAAGTAGGCATTATAGGCATGGGTGAGCAGATGACTGACAACCTGCTTCCTAGCATATTACTCAATAACTCTGTCATCATAGATAGTGTATGTGATATTGATAAAGAGAAATTGCATATAGCAGAATCAAAATATAACGTAGTTGGATGCCAGTCTTATCAAGAAATGCTTACTACTAGAGAACTCGATTGTATTGTAGTGGCATCAACACCCCAAGTTCACGAAGCTGTTATACAGTTATCAATTGACAAAGGTATCCCTATCTTTGTCGAGAAACCTCCATTCGTTGATATATCTAGCCTAACTCATATCATGAGTGACCCTAAAGCAAAAGATTTAATAAGTGGGGTTGGCATTAATTTTAGTTACACTGACAGTTTATTAATTCTCAAGGAATTACTGAATGAAAAAAAGTTTGGCAATATTTTGTATTGGAATATTAATCATCTTGCTAATAAACCAACGGAGGCGCTGTGGGGGCTAAATAGCGTACCTCAATCATTTTTGCTCGCGCAAGCGATTCACCCTTTGGCATTTATATTAAGCTTTGGTGATAATTATAAAATCAAAAGTATTGATTATAGCCAGTTTGCTGATCAACTTCTGTTAAATTTAAATTTAGATATAAATCGTAATGGAAAGTCCTTTGTTGCAAATATTACATCAGGAACTTGTTCCCCGCACTTTGAGTGGAATATGGAGATTATTACTGACCAAGGGAAAATATTACGAATCAATTCACTGTGGGAATTGGAGTTGCTAGATGCTGGGAAAAAAACAGATCTCGTTAAAAATACTAAAAGATGGAAAGACGTATGGCATCCAAGTCCTGTTGGAAATGGTCTAAAAAGGACAGGTTATTATCATGAGCTTTCATCTTTTTTTGATAGCGTAAGGGAAAATAAGACATTTTATCCTAACCTTTCTAATATGTTTGCGGTATATACACTCATTGATCAAATAAGTAAAAACATAACTGTAAAATATGTATAAACTTGAAAATAAATTCGTAAGTATTAACGCTGAAGATATTCAATCTGTGACTGATTCTCTGAGGCAAAAACAGCTTGCTGGGACAGCAGATGTTGTAAAAACCTATGAGCAAAAACTGTCTGAATATTTTGCAGCCAAATATGCCCATGCATGCAATTCTGGTACTGCTGGGATTGAGCTTATTCTTAGAGCTCTTGGCGTAGACGAGAACAGTGAAGTTTTATTGCCACCGACGGGTCCTGTGATGTGTGTATTGCCGATAATAGCAATTGGAGCAAAACCAGTTTTTGTCGATGTAGATTCATCATCTACTTTTGGTATTGATATTGAGGATTTGCAAAGAAAAATAACAAAAAAAACAAAAGCTCTTCTTGTAGTCCCCATGTGGGGATACCCAATCGAGATGAGTGAAATCAGAAAGATATGCCAAGAAAAACGAATTATTCTTATTGAAGACGCCTCACACTGTCACGGCAGTAAACTAGGAGAGCACTATGTTGGGACTCTTGCTGATCTTTCTATTTTTAGTACTCAAGAAAGAAAACTTGTCACGACAGGAGAAGGAGGATTTGTACTTACCAACACGCCTGAGATCAGTCAAGTAGTACAAGAAATGAGGAACTTCGGTAGGGCAACAACAAATGTTGCATATTTTGATAGAAAAGTAGATGATTTTGGCGTACGTTTTGGCCTTAATTTTAGGCTTAGTGCAACAAATGCAGCTCTAGGGATATCCCAGCTAGAGAAATTGGATAATAAGATTAAACAAAGAACTCGAAATGCAGAATACATACGAGAGTCCTTGAATAATTGTAAAGACATTGAAGAAATACCAATTCTCTCTCATGCAATACCTAATTATTACTCAATAGTTTTTAAGATAAAAAATATGACAAACAACGCTGTGTTTGGGAAATATCTAGACGAGCATGGAATTATATCTGACACATATAGATTTAACTATATGCCGCTATATCAAATGCCACTCTTTAGTTCATATGTTTCTTCATGTCCCAATGCAGAATCTGTAACAAAATCAATCTTTACGTTGCCGACACATGAAGGACTAATCCAGAAAGATTTAGATCATATTATTTCAACTGTAAAAGATTTTTATGCAAATACTTAATAACTTGTTATTGCCTGAGAAGTTCTGCAAACATGAGAGGCATATTACTGTTTCAGGCTACATCTTTAACAAAAGTCTAACAAAGGTAGTTTTACTTCATCACAAGAAACTACACAAATGGATGGCTGCTGGTGGACATATTGAGGTAAATGAGTTACCGCATGAGGCTATTTCACGAGAGATTAAAGAAGAGGTAGGAGTTGAAGCGGATTTTATTGATTCTATGATTGCTGCTAAGTTCGATTCTGTAAATGAGTGGAAGATGCCTTCGCCATATTTTGCCATGATGCAAGTAATCCCTGAAACAAAAACAAATCCCGAGCATTTACATTACGACTATAGCTATATACTCGTTGCACGCACAAAGAAATTGAATCCTAAACCAGATGAGTCACAAAAAGTTCAATGGTTCTCTTTACCTGAAGTGCTAAAACTGGAAACATTCCCTATTGTGCCAAAAATTTGTAAAGCGATACTTTCAAAAAAATAATATGAATAACTTACCTCTTAATTATTCTGATATGTATATAGGGATTGTCTTGACTGCGACTTCAATAGTTTTGGCTCGAGGCATTATGAATCTCTATAAGATAATTGATAATATCTCCTGGCTTAAAAAGACACATTATTCATCTGACGATTATAAAATCGTAAAGGATTTTCCACCAATCATTATCTGCATACCCATGTTACGGGAACAAAGGACAGCAAAATCAACAATCGAGTATTTCTCTAGTCTAGAGTATGCTAAAAAAGATTATCAACTTGTTATTGTAACCACTGAGAAAGAGCGGTATGACAAGGATGTTTACAAAAAAAGATTACCTCAGATATATGCAGACTTAAAACAGGGCATTTCTTTAGCAAGCTTTGTAGATAGGTATCTTGGCGTATTTTCTGAAGCAGAACTCGTACATCTATTCCAAGCAAAAGATAAGGGAATTTCCTTGAAAGAAATAACTGAAAAATTTAATCAAATTCCCAGTACTGAAGATATTGCTCAAGAAGAAGCTAAAAGAATTAATAAAAAAGTGGGATTCGAGCTAATAAAAGTACTCCACTACCCCAAGAATCATAGAACTGTTAGTGAACAGATTAATTATGCGATTGATTATTATAGAGACATAAAAAGATACGAGAGGGGATATTTTGCATTATATAATGCCGATTCACGTCCAAGTTTAACAATTTTATATGATGCGCTTGTTACAAAGGCTAACTTTGAAAGGAAATATAACTATTCTCCTCAAGTCATGCAACAATCTTCACTGTTTACATTAAACTATGGTATGTTTAAGAACAATCTCAATGGATTCTTGTTGAAAGCATCAGCATTATTCCAAACAAAATGGACGCTTACCCATGAGTTTTCTATCCTCCGAAGCCAATCAGATACAGCAATGAAAATAAAGAAGGTAACAAATCCACTTGCGAAAATTTGGTATTCACGTCTAGGTATTTGCATTACGCATGGATTGTTCTTGAGTATGAAACTTATTAAAACACAATATATGCCTACCGACACAGTAACTGAAGACCTGCCATTGGGTTACTATTTATCCTGTCTTAATGAACCAATCGTACCAATACCATCAATTGAGAATTCAGAATCCCCAGTTACATTAGGAAGTCTCTTTAATCAAAAAAAAGTTTGGTTCTGGCCATACTTACAATATGAGCAATGCAAAAGGAGAGTATTGAAACACTCTCTCTATCAATCAACGATATCAGTATATCTCATTACCTTTCAAGGCCAATTAAGAGGATTAACATGGCTACTACAGTCACCAATACTAATACTTTCTTTTTTGGGTCTTGTCATGTTTAATCACTGGCAAGTAATAGAATTCTCTCTCCTTGCGATAATAATATATTGGTTCATACCTATTTATATTGTTTTGAAACAACTCAACAGTCTAGAAAATGAGTCAGGCAAAGGTCTCACCACACTGAGTTCTAGAGATTATATCTATACACCCCTCTCTGGGCTTCTCGTTCTTGCTTCCCACTCCTATGGCCCTATACTTACTTGCATTGATTACCTCAAAGAGATTCTGTTTGGAAAGGTATACGTTAAGCAAAAAACAGAAAGATAAAACATATGGCTGAAATACATATCGCAACTATTGATGGGACTAGCTTTGCAGGGAAAACAACTCTACTTGAGGGCATCTCTCATGCAAATTCAAACATACAAAGGATTGAGGAATACGATGCGTATGCTGGCGGCTTTATAAATTTCCCTGATTTTCCCCCAACAGATGAACAAGCAGCAAGAGATGGGATAGATTGTATTGTTCGATTAGACCAAATGCGTACTCCTGATATCAGAAGGAAAAGCGCAGATGGAGCCATTGTTGTTACTGATCGTTCTGTTCTCTCGTGCATTCTTTTTCAAGACACTGTCAGAAGGTTGATGCCACATATCCCAAATGCATACCAATACTGCTTAGAAGCATTTTTAAGGGCCCATGATGCAGGAGAAGTTATTTTCCCAAACTCACTCATATATTTGGAGGCTGTCAATGTTGAAACATTTAATAAACGTGTTGGCAGAAGAGGACGTACTCCGATAGACTTTCTATCAAGCGAGGAGGCTTATTACTTTACTAGAGAATGGTTTTCAAAACTCATTTCTCAGCATTATGCTACAGATAATAGTATCTTATTACAATCTGAAGATGGTAGACTAGATGAACTGGTTGCAAATGCAATGGCATTTCTCCAAAACTCTAGTTACCAAGGAGATACTCGTCTCATGTTGGAGACATTGCTTGCGAATTGCAACAGATTGGAGCTAAGTTAATGATTACACCAAAAATCATCTTTATTGACTGGAATAAAACACTCTCATACTCATTGTTTTGGGAGCAATTGCAGACAGAAGAACATAGATATCATCCTTATGGTGATCAGATCATCCATTCGCTTTTCAATATTGACTTGAATCTTATAAACGACTGGATGCTTGGAAAGCATACAACAGAAGATGTATGTAATTTTATATCTGAACATGTAAAACTTCCAGCAAATATAATTCAACAGGAGCTTATTGTAAGTTGTCAGCATATGAAGTTTATTGACAAAGTGATACCTAGATTACTCACAAAAATACGCAAGAAAGGGATACGAGTAGTGATTGCGACAGACAATATGGATACGTTCCGTCGATTTACTATGCCAGCTCTAAAGTTAGAAGAACATTTTGACGATTTTCTCATATCTTCCGAGTTAGGTGTGTTCAAATACACGTTTACTGATGATAAAATACCATTCTTTGATACCTATCTACAAGCCTATAACGCAACATATCAAGATGTAGCTCTACTCGATGACAGTCCTGAGCAAACAGGAACATACGAAAAGAAAGGATTTGTTATTCGAGATGTACAGGATAAGAGTGATCTTATAAGGTATTTAAAAGAATATGCTGCTTAATTTGATTTTCCACCATATTTCAACAACGCCATTATCTGATGATCATTGGGCTATTACACCAGAAAAATATTGGTCAGTTATTGATATGATAAATCAATTAATAAAAACCCAAAAAGTTCCATATGAAGATTATCGAATATATTTTGACGATGGATACAGTTCGTTCTATGATTTTATTTACAAAGATATTCCTGAGAAAGAATTATCTCGATATACATTGGCTATTGTGACTGACGATGTAGATACTCCAAACCATATGACTCTCCAGCAGTTAAAAGAGATTCATGAGACAGGTATACACATGTCCTCTCATGGAGTTTCACATGCTTCTATAGCTATCTATATTGATAATGTTATACAAACTACTCCCCTGGGGGGCATCTATCAAAACTGTCCTTGGGGGCAAGGAAAAGCATTAAGCGAGAGAGAGGTTTTATATCAACTCCAGGAATCCAAAAAATTCCTTGAAAAATATTTTGGAATAATTGATGAATTTGTATTTCCCTTTGGGATTTATAACAATCAGGTAATCGCACTGAATGATAAATACGGTTTATATAGATACATGTCCACATGTGATGAAGTTCTTGACCATGGACAGTTTCTAAGACCACGATACCTAATATATAACACAAAAAGTATGGAGCAAATTAAAGACGAATTAATGAACATTAAAAATCAATATGAACTACTGTAATAAGATTAAATAACTTGTATGGATGAATACTTAATGAAACTCAAGACTAAGGTAGATGTAATGTTTGCCAATGAAAAAAGTGGGCATGATATTGCACACTTAGAGAGAGTCATGAGACTAGCATTACACATTCAAAAAGAAGAAGGTGGGGATAGACTTATTATCGGCATTTCTGCATATTTACATGATATACATAGACTTCTTGAAAATAGAGAGCATAAATTTTTCTCTCCAAAAATGTCACTACCAATAGTAAAAGATCTATTAAAATCCGTAGACTTCCCTGACAGAGAGATCAGTAAAGTTCTCCATTGTATTGAGTTTCACGAGGAGTATGATTTCACCCCACAAGGAAAAACAGTATCAGATCTAGAGACCCTCATCTTGCAGGATGCAGATAATCTCGATGCAATGGGGGCAATTGGTATTGCAAGAGCATTTATGTACGCAGGACATCATGGTGCGGTTATGTGGAATCCAGAAGTACCTCTAAATCCTGAAGCTTTATTTGAAGATGCTAAATCATTAGATGACGCATCCACTATACATCATTTCTATCATAATATACTCAAACTGTGTGACAACATGAACACCTCGACAGCCAAATCTATTGCAAAAGATAGGCAGGAATTTACGCAAGAGTACATAGAAAGATTTTTTACTGAGTGGGATTTCATTTAATTCCACATTTTGAGACATAGTCCAGGTATAAGTAATTTACTTACCTGTAAGAAATAAATCTAAACGGATGAATAAGCTTTATCATAAAAACACACTTGGTTATCATGTTTTATCTCACGATAATAATTATCCACTTAATATACTAAAACTATCAAATCCAACAGGCCTTACATCTCTATCAATCGTTATACTTTACTTTGAAGCAGTACAGACAATTAACTTAGTTCTTGAACATTTACTAAAATCCGTTAATAAAATAAAAAAACAAGTTGATAAAACTTGGGATGTTGAAGTCATCTTGATTGACGATGGATCTACAACTTATACTGCCAAGGAAACAATACACCCAGACTATTTATCTCAAATTAAAGTAGTGAGACACGCTGTAAATAGGGGTCGATGTATAGCAAGAAATACAGGTATCAGATCGGCAAGAAAAGAGTTACTACTCTTCTTAGATGCAGATATACTGGTAAATGAAACAATTTTATTGAATCATATGAGGATACATAACGATATTCGGAAGTATGATGATAATGCTATATCCGTTTCGCTATTCAATTTTGTACAAAAAGATATACTTGATAGAACAAAAGACCTCTCAGTACTTTTTAAAAAAACCAACGACTTTAGAGATGATTGCACATACCAAGAAAAGTGGATAGGATGTGAGGAAGATAAGGAGTTTGCCAATCAAAGATTTAGGATTATGAAAGATACACATTATTTACAGAAATGGCCTTTATCAGGCTCTGTTGGACCTTGGATAATGACAAATATGGTTTTGGGGGGAGCGTTTATGGTAGATCGAAAACTAGCACAACTTGTAAATGGCTGTGATTATCTTTTTGTTGAATATGGATTTGAGGAAACTTCTCTTGCAACGAAACTAATTGTTTATTGTGGTTCTTATATAATCCCTGAAACTTCGGCATACCCTATTCACATAATATGTGAGCAAGGAGAGAAAAACAGGCCTGAGAAAAACACTCTATTTAGAAAAGCCCATGACCTATATTTTAATAAGTTTTTAAAGAGGAAAATCAATGAAAATGTAATCTTTGATACAGATTGAGATATTGCTAAATTTCCACAGACTACGTATAATCTTCGTGAGTTACGTTTATCCTGCCACTGCCCTCCAAACGTCTCTACTTTAACTATGCAAGGACAAGTTATTCAGTTTCCTGGTCTTGATGCCCTTTTGTGGGGAATCGTTGCTACACTCCAATATTATTCGTTGCCAGCAATGGCACTTTCAATTGCAGCTATAGGCATTGCGTTAGTTATGAGTGGAGATGATATTGATCGCAAATCAAGACTAAAGCATTGGATCTTTAATATCCTGTTTGGTGGACTTTTTGTTTTTGGTGCTACTACGCTCGCCAATATTCTCAAGGGATTTTTGAGTAGTCATTAAATCTTAATAATCTCTGTTTATGAAAAATATTTCCAATAATGAAACTTATTCTTGTATTTGCAATTATTTCTGTTATTCTTTTTAGTGTTCCGTCACCTATTTTCGCAGATACTCCCACCCCTACTCCTATACCCACACAGATACCTCAAGAAGCGACTAATGCACTAGGGAACTCCCTCAACGGCTTTTTTTCAGGATTTGATTGGATTGCCGATGGCCTTATCTTCAACACACCTGATGTCACGCGTGATACTATCACACTGAGAGATGGTACATCACTTGGAGGAATTAGTCAGTACAAAAATATATTTTATGATATAGCCATTCCAATTTTTGCCATTATTTTGGCAGCAAGTGCATTGCTGCATATTGCCAATGATGACAAGTATCAACTTGTGAATTTCCTGAAACGACTTGCCTTTGTGGCTATATTATTCATCCTTGCTCCCTATATACTTTCCTACAGTATCCAATTCATTAACTTGCTTGATACACAAATACAACAACTACAAGTACTCAATTTAGTTACCTTCCTTACAGAATATGTACAAAGTGGTGATTTTAATAGTTTACTTAAATTCAGTAGTAGCCCCCTATTATTTTTCTCCCCCACAGTCCTCTTACAGATGCTTATTATCATCATTTCTATGGGATTTCTCCTCCTAGGGTTTCTCTATATTGTTTTCCAGGCAGTAACACGCTTCGTAGCATTACTGATCCTTACTGTCTTAATGCCTATTGCTATTCCTTTTGCCCTTTCAGAGAAAACACAAAATATAACAAACAATTATTTCCGTACGTGGTTTACCTTTCTTATTCAACAGCCTGCATTCGTATTAGGATTTGCGCTCATCACTACTATTTTTGGTAACCTCTTGAAAGCACATTCATCAAGCATTGGGACACTTTTCCTCTATGCAGGATCACTCATCTTTTTAGGCGGTGTGAATGTCTTCATTGCGCGTATCTTCGGTAGTGGCTGGGAACTTATGACGATAAACAGTCAAAGTATGTTTGCCGCTGGAATGATTACAGGATTTGGTATGTCATCACTCAACAAATTTAAAGATGGAGCACTTACAGGAAAGGAAACTGGCATACGAAACCAAGTTGGTGCAACATTTGGACGAACCATGGGCTTTCTTATCATGGACAGAAAGAACTACTCAGAAAATAGTGGAATTCCTCACCATGAACAATCTTCTCGAGGTGAGACATTTATAAATAGGCATGGCTATTTTGCTCACAAATCAGGGCAAAGACCAAATATAACTTGGGAAAAGCCAAAAGCAAAGAAGGGGACAAATGAAGAGCGTTAGGATATATAAGGATAATTTACGAGAACATATTTTGCGTTCTCTCTTTTTTAGTAATAACGTCATCTTTCTCGGTGCAGGAATTGTTATTGCAGTAGTGACATTTCTGATCTTTCACTTTGTACTCCACTCATTCCAAATTGGCCTTTTTGTTATGACTGTTTTTACTTCAGAGATATGTCTCGCTCTTATCACCACTATTCAGATAGAAAATCAGACAATTGTTTCACTCATTCCTCGCGTATGTGGGTTTGCAACGACAAAAAAACAATATGAAATGAAGGATTTAGATGCGAGCACATCGAATTTCACCATTATTGGAAATGCAATAAAACACAAACAGGAACTTATTGCTATTTTCGAGATACAGCCATATGATATTGCTCTTTTGAATGAAGAAGATCGAGACCACTTTTATCATCAAGTAAAGATGATGTTACATACACTACCTAAGCACGTGCAGCTCATTGTACGAAAAGAGACCGCGAAAGTATCTGATTATCACAATCACTTCTTCTCCATGTATAAAGGTGCCGAGAAAAAACAAGAGAAGCTCATAGCTCAATATGTTAATGACATATCAAGTCTTGTGGAAACAGGCAAGTTTCAAATCATGAAATATTATGCTGTCTTCTCTGCACCACTCCCAACTGACAAAGAAACGCATTTTGTTGATGCTCAGAAGAGTCTACATGATCAAAGTATTCGATTCATTACCTCACTAGGAGCACTACATATCAATGTGACACAACTGCAAAAAGAAGATTTAATTGCATATTGTAAATCACAATTACAGTAGACTTATGAGAAAGAAAGATATTGCACCAATAAGATTATTAAAAAGCCCTTTTGGGGCATATAGAAATCGACGAATCGTTGGTGATATAAAATCTGAGATTAAAGAGATCTTGCGTAAAAAATCGTTAGCTGAGAAAGGACTCGCGAGTGAAAGAAGCAAATTCTCTCAATTGAAAGCGAAAACGGAACATCTATACGATATTTATTCTGGCCTTGAAGCATTGAAACAGCTACATAAGCTTCCTCCTCAAAAGGCAGAGAACAAAGCTATAGAAATATTAAAGGCTGAAATTAAGCGCCTTGAAGCATTAGTGACACTCCAAAGAGAAGAATTAACCAAGAATTTTTATGAAAATCCTCTTCTCGGGATCCACAAGCCTGTATTTGAGAGATCATACAATCCTATACGTTTCGTTACCAATCTTGTTCACTATAACAAAGAAAAACAAATCTATAACAAAGTCGTAAACGAGTCAAAGCACGCTGAATACAACAATATCATTGGAAAAGAAGCTAATCATATTCATGTCTCAAATAATGGCACCAGACAATATAAAAGCGAACAACTGATTGAGAAACAGCAATACATTGAACTTGGAGATAAACTTGTTGCAACGTACTATCTTGCTGATATTCCCGCATATTTAAACCCGTATTCATTTTTCAAACTCATTAGCTCATCTCTTCCTTTTACTATCAGCATGTTTATTAAACCAACAGTAAATAGTTCACTCATTAAAATTGCACGTCAGCGATTATCTGTGCTTGAGATGCAACAAAAAGAACGTGTGAATAAAGGCAAATTACGTGATGTTGAAACAGATAAACATATTGAGGAAACTTCTGCCTTCCTTGAAGACTTAGTGCATGAGCTCGAGAGAGGTATTGAATATAGACTCTTTCTGTCCTTAGAAGCAAAAGATAAAGATGAACTCAAAAGATTACACAAGGAATTACGTAATGTCGCTGATGCTATGGAGTTTTCCTTTGCACGGTTCTTATATGGGCAGAAAAAGGCATTTGAAGCAACATTACCATTCAATACAAATCTCTTCGTTCATAATCGTGTTATCCAGTCATCGGGAGCCGCCTATCTTATGCCATTTATTACAAAACAAATTCACGATCCTGAGGGTGTGTTTCTTGGAATTAATGCATATTACGATAGTTTGGTATTTCTGAATCCATCTAGTGTAAGAAATAGCAATGTAAACATTCTAGGAGTATCAGGAGCAGGTAAATCTGTAACTGCGAAAGCATTAGCAACACGACTGTATACTCGAGGGACACAAGTCATTATTATTGATCCCGAAGGCGAATATGTTGAATTTGCCAAGGCACTTGGGGGAGAAGTAGTTCAGTTCTCACGAAAAAATGGTATCAATCCATTCTCACTACGTAGCAAGGAAGAAGATGCTATCTTAGACCATGTAACTATCCTTAAAACGTTCTTCAAATCATTCATCCCCGATGACACCTATGATAGCGCCGTACTTGATCAAGTTCTTGTATCGCTGTATAAGAATAGTGAACCAACATTCGAAAATTTCCTCAAATCACTCCAGAAAGACCCCATGCACAAATACCTTAATGTGCTCAGTGAAGGCAGCTTACAAGGCATCTTTAACGCAAAACGAGAATTAGAGCTTACTAACGATCTTATTGTCTTTGATATTTCTCCACTCGGAGACACCGAGAAGAAGGCACCAGCAATGTATCTTCTTACAAGCCTCATTTGGCAACTAGTGAATAAGAAAAGTGATCGTAAACGAATGTTATTCATAGATGAAGCACATAAATTACTCAAAGACCGTGAAGTAGCAATTTTTTACAGGGAAATGGTTAAACAGGCAAGAAAAAGAAATTTAGGTGTGGTATCTATTACCCAGGATGTTGAGGATTTTCTTCATGGAGAGTTCGGAAAAGCAATTATCACCAATTCTGAAACAAAGATATTTCTCAAACAGTCATATGCTACTCTCAATCTCCTCAAGGATATTTTTCCTATGACACAGGAAGAGAGACAACAGTTGGGAAACTTGAATATTGGAGAAATGATCCTCTTTCGAGAAAATGAACACATGAGAGTAGATTTTATGGTACTTCCTCACGAAGAACCATTTATCTTCCCCAAAACATATGCAGAAAATTCATCAGAGTAATCACTTCACAGAAATCGTCTCAGTTATAGATGGTCCCCTACAAGCGATCCTTAATAGCTTAGTACGCATTTTTCTCACGATGTTCCTCCCTTTCCCTATTCCAGATGAAATTATCATGGAGCTCAGAGCATCAATACTCCAAATTCTTTTTATATTACTTCTTGTTCTTATTCTCACTGTCGTCAGCCTTATTGGCATTTTCACTCTTCCATTAACACACCAAGTCACGACAATTGCTCCAGCAAGCGATAGCTCTTTCTCTGGGACAGATGTACCGTTTCAGAACCCATTAGGGGGAATTGGACTATCTTTTGTGCGTATTACTGCATACTTCCATGATAGTGACTATTACGCTCAATTTGGATTATGGCATGAAGGAGTAGATTTCGTACCATCTGACGCATATTACAAACAAAGTACAGCATATAATGCTCCTAAGAACGTTAATCATGACATTGATGTTTTCTCAACAATTAATGGTGTGGTAACTTATTATCAGGACCAATACGGATCACACACTATTGAGGTTTTAAACAATGAAGGGACACTAAAGGTTATATTTATGCATTTGAACGACGTATTTGTGAGTACAGGACAGTCCATAACTGCCGGAACACCGGTGGGAACCATGGGAGATACAGGCTTCTCAACAGGAGAACATTTACATTACCAAATAGATATAAGTAATAATGATTCATGGACACCCATTGATCCTTTGGGATATATAAAACAATGATAAAACTATTTCTAAGACATACAATAGGCACAAAAGTTTTTCTCTATACGAGCGCAATACTTATTTTCATAATATGGTTTATTTACTTCCATATCATGGAGTACCACTATTGGCTCCAATCTGAGTGGCGTGTCTTTCTTTCTGCATTTATCCTTCTTTTGTCAGAAGGATTTATCTTTTTTTTGAATCAAAAATGCCGAAGTAAGAAAGAAGAAAAGCAATGGGATTTGATTACATCCATACCCAGAGAAGAGACAGAGACACATCATATTCACACTATTGCTGATGGGATGAAGAAAGAATCGCAAAAAGAGGCAACGATTGCCTTTCACGAAGATATCCAGAAAAGAGAGGAGAAAGCATGGAAAATACTTTAAATCCAAGACAGAGACAAAGATTAAAAATTGCAGTGATCATCATATCACTTCTATTTTTGCTTGGATACTTCTTTTTTCTATTCAGTAGGCATGATACGAACGAACAACAGCAAAACCCTGACCAAGTGGTATTTCAACAACCACTTCTCCAAGTTTTTCAATATAAGGAAACACTCAATACATACCCCGATGCTATCCGTATACATTATCCCTATCTTTTAGTTGTTAGACCAAATGAAGGAACTACACAAATCTACAATTTACAGCAGAAAACTAAAGATAAAAAAACTAATGCAGTTCTTCTTGATTATTACGAAGAAATCGAAATATATAACAAAGCAGGCAAAACATACGTCGACAATACAAACCTCAATGTACTTTGTACGCTTGCTTTCATGAAGACGAAGCAAGATGTTCTGTGCGTTACCAAACTTGACAGTAACAAACCTGACGTTTCTCTTATTGAGATTGATACAAATACTCTTACACAAAAAATATTACATACCTCACACATGCTCATTACCGCAATATACTATGCAAATAGTACAATATATCTAGGAGAATATGATCCAGTAATTCAAAAATCATTTATCTCAACAAATAACGACACTATTCCTGTACCTGACTGGATTAATATTATCTATCCTATGAATAGCCAGATATACCTTGCCTCTTTTAAGAGTGTAAGAAATAACAATAAAGAATCTTACAGTTTATTCCAAAACAATAATATAAACTTGATAACACAAGGTGAAATTAGGTTCTAATTATATGGCACAAAATACTTGCGGCTTTTTTTCCAAAACTAGTATATAATCTTTTTATGAGAAGCTTTGTGGCTAACAATTTAACTTTTACCTCAATACTATCAAATGCACCTAAATTAGTGTCTCTTTTTTCTGGCTGCGGTGGATTAGACCTTGGATTCAAGATGGCAGGATATGAAATAGTTTGGGCAAATGATTTTGATCATTGGTCGTGTGAGACTTATAAAAGAAATTTTGGTGACCATATTTTAGAAGGAGATATTACTAAAATAAATTTTGATGAAATTCCTGACGCAGATATCATAACTGGTGGATTTCCATGTCAAGATTTCTCCATGATATGGAAGCGTGAAGGCTTAGGGACAGAAAGAGGCAATCTATATACTTACTTCGTTAAAGCAGTTAAAACAAAAATGCCAAAAGTTTTTGTAGCAGAGAATGTAAAGGGGTTGTTAACAGCTAATGGAGGAAAAGCTATACAACAAATTGTAAATGATTTTGCAAAATTAGGGTATAAGATAAATATTGATCTATATAACTTTGCCGAGTATGGAGCACCCCAACTGAGAGAGAGAGTACTAATTGTTGGTGTTAGATCTGATTTGGAATTTTCATTTAAAAAACCAGAGCCTTTGAGGAATAGTTGGAATTATATGACAGCTGGGGAAGCCCTCTTAGGGGTAGAGAAAGTGAACTACAACAATGAACATCAGAATATAAAAGAGAAAACAAAAGAGATGCTTAAGTTAATTCCAGAAGGTGGTAACTTCAGCTCAATTCCTAAAGATAGTCCATATTACGTAAAAGGCATGATTAGTCACGTGTACCGAAGGCTCCACCGCAACAAGCCCTCTACAACTATTATTGCTGGTGGTGGTGGTGGGACATGGGGGTATCATTACGAAGAACCACGTCCGTTGACTAATAGAGAAAGAGCTCGTTTGTTTGGTTACCCAGATAATTTTGTGTTCGAAGGATCAATAAGTGAAGTTCGTCATCAAATTGGTAATTCTGTCCCTCCTATTGCCGCTAAAGTTGTTGCACAGCAATTGCTCCCAGCATTCGAAGCAAATTCTATTGTTGTAGTAAATTCAAAGAATGAAGTTGATTATACTCAAAAAATTGAAAGTACTTTGAATCTAAAACAATTTACGTTTGCGTTAGGATAATTATGGCACTTTTATTTTCTAATTTTCCACCACTAAGAACATCTTATCCTACATATTCTTCCATTTTTAAAGAAAATTTGCAGGTATCAGAAAAGGTGAAAATTGCAACAGGGTATATCTCGTCAGATTCTGCAATAGATTTGAAGCGCATTATAGAAGACAACAATGGGCCTCATGTTGAGTTATGTGTTGGGATGCAATATTTTGATGGGTTGAACCCAGCTCAAAAAGATGCTTTAGAAAGTTTAAATACTTCACTGCAAAACAATAACTTAGGAAGAGTATATATGGTAACAACATTCCCATTTCATGGAAAGGTTGTATCCTTTTCAAGGAAAGACACTGTAACCTGTTCTATCATCGGATCGTCAAACTTATCAAATATAATTGATGACTGTAGGCAATATGAAGCTGATTATCTATTCAATCAATGCAAGGAGTCTGATGAACTCGATCAATTTATCAAAAAATTAATAACAGTCTCGTCACAACCCTTAGAAGGGCTTCAATTAAAGATCATCGAGCCAAATAATGATCTTCTTGCTAATCAAATGGGGGTACAGAAATTGACTCTTAAAGATGTACAAAATGCTATGCAGAACCTATCAGATCTAAAATTTCAAATTCCATTAAAAGGCAATGAAGCTCCCAAAAGTAGCCTTAATCCTTTTTTCGGAGAGGGGAGAAAGAATATTCAAGGATTCATTATACCTCGGCCTTGGTATGAAGTTGAACTTATTGTTCCTAAGTCAATCACACAATCTGATGGATATCCTAATTCAAAAATTACTCAGGACAATTCATTTCCAGTAATTACGGATGATGGATGGTCATTTCAATGTAAAGTAAGTGGCGATTACAGCAAGAACTTTCGTTCATGTAATGATTTAAAGATTCTAGGCAAATGGATAAAGGGAAGACTTGAAAACGCTGGAGCATTAAAACCAGGAGAACTTGTAACAGATACGACTTTTTATAAATATGGACGATCAAGTATCGATTTTACTAGAATAAAAAATTCTGAGAGTTGGTATTTGGATTTTGGAGTTAATAATGGATAATCACCTTACAAATTATCTTAAAATACTTGAGCAAACATCTTCAGATGCTGTATTGTCAGTAAAAAATACCGTAGAGAAAATTATTCCAGAACATATAGAATCATTTACACATAAGGAACATATTAGAGGTTTACTGTTAGGGCAAGTGCAAAGCGGTAAAACAAGTCAAATGCTCGGTATTATCGCTGCTACAGCTGATATAGACAATGGTTTCAAAATATTTGTTCTTCTTACAACCGATAATACTGCTTTACAGCAACAAACTCTGAAAAGAGCACTTGCCTCCATGGACACATTCAATGTATGTGATGAGCACGATGAGATGCGCTTTATGGAAGGTGGTATTCGTAAACCATCTTTAATTGTTCTGAAGAAAAATTCGAGTATCCTAAAAACGTGGAGGAATATTCTAGGTTCATCGGAACTCAATAAAGGTCGACCAATATTCTTGGTTGATGATGAAGCTGACGCTGCTAGTCTTAATACACTAGTTAACAAACAAGAACAAAGTGCAATTAATACACATTTAGAGGCCATATTAAAACTTTTTACAAGTAGTGTTTATCTACAGGTAACGGCAACCCCCCAATCATTGTTTTTACAAACCGAAGAATCTGGTTGGAAACCTTCATTCGTACACTACTTTCCTCCAGGTAAAAATTATTTAGGCGGGAACTTTTTTTATACAAAACCAAAACCATTTACAAACAGATTTACTCAAGATGATGAACTACAAGTCCTCTTAAGAGAGAAATTCATTGCCGATGGACTTAAGCTTGCCATAGAAAACTTCCTTATAACCTCATCACATCTTACATTGGGGTCTGAATCAAGTGTTTGTAACTTTCTAGTACATCCTAGTGTAAAAATTGACGATCATGAAAAGATTAAATCAAAAGTCGTTGACTATCTCAATTATATATTCTCATCTCTTGATTCCAAAGACGTTATTTCTAGACTTAAACATGCGTGGGATGATCTGAAAACATCAAAGCCAGATCTTATTGCATTCGAAGATATTGTGAGTTTTTTGGCAACAAAACCAGAAATAACTGTTATTACAATGAACTCTGGACCAAAGAGTGATGCACATTTGACCTATGATGAAGGTCTCAATATTGTTATTGGAGGAAATAGTTTAGGAAGAGGGGTCACATTCAAATGCCTTCAAACAGTTTATTATTGTCGATCTTCTAAAATACCTCAGGCAGATACTTTCTGGCAACATAGCAGAATGTTTGGTTATGATAGAGACCCTTTACTTATGAGAGTTTTTATGCCACAAGCGTTATTTAATATGTTCTCAGAGATCAATGATTCAAATGAGATTCTTATCAAGCAAATTGAAGAGAACAAGTTTGATGAAATTCAAATAGTAACTAGTAATAAAATTAAACCTACTAGGAAAAATGTTATAGATCAAGATAGATATAATTATCTCGTAGGGGGTGTTAATTACTTTCCACCATATCCTGATCAAGACAACCTTGCTCTTATGGATAACATTCTGAATAATTTTGATTCAACGAAGAAAGTACATGATATAACAATCGATGATTTGGTGAAAATAGTTTCTAACCTAAAATCTGATCTATCAAATAGCTGGTCGATTGAATCATTTGTAAATGCATTACTTGCTGTAAAAGCTCAGAGAGGTACTCCTAACCTGGCAAAGCTTATTATCAGAAGAGACAGAGATATTGGATATGGGACAGGTACTATGCTATCCCCTGATGATAGACAACTAGGAAATGATATTGAGAACCTTCCTGTAATTACTTTCTATAGGATTAATGGGCAAAAGGAGAAAAACTGGCAAGGACATCCATTCTGGATGCCTAATATAAAACTTCCAATAGGGAAGGTTTTCCATAGAGTGGATTAGTTGTTTTATTTATCAACCGCGAGTTATCATAAATATCAGTTTCTACTCTCAATTCTAGTCCTTATTCTCGCCCTATTCTGCTCATGTTCAGCAACTACCTCCTTATATTGATCCTCTCCTCCCATAACTGCGGCTAGATATAGCATACCAAAGTCAATTCCATACTTTGCAGTATAGTAACCACCAAGTTCAGCGAAAGGACTAAGCTTTTCCTTACCACCTTTTGTCTCCTTCTGAACTTTCTTTATAAATTCTACATCTTCTGGTGGAACTTGCCCAATAAAGGCCAATTCAACAAGATTGATCTGATTTTGGGTTAACACAATCTTATCTTCAGATAAAATCTCAATATCGTTCATTTTGTTTTTCATTGACTTCATTATACAATACTCTTGTAGGAATTACGTTTACAGCCATAAGCATCCATTAGTTTAAATATCCAGACTAGAAGCGGTTCGATGGTGTTTGCATTGAGTCTGCACTTTTCACACCTTTTAGCCTCAAAATAGCCTATAATCTTGACCCAGTACCCCTACATATGGTATACTACCGTTAGCAGATTGAGAGAAATGATCTGCTTAATAAGCAGTATATTTGATTAGATAAGTAAAAGATAAAAGTAATAGAAATTTTAATATCCGTATCTTTCTTCACTAACTCCAAATCATCTTCATTAAGCAGTTCCTTTTTTCTCAACTGCATAGTATATGCAAAATAAACACTTTCACGCACCACAACGTGCACAAAAGAAGCCTAAAACTATCTCACAGAATGATTTAGTAGCACTTATTGCCTCAAGCAAGATAGAAAAAAGTACCTATCTTGAGCCAGAGATTGTTGATGCACAAGTAAAAACATTTGATGAATTCGCTATCTCCCAACAGCTCTTGCAAAATATTTTGAGCAAAGGCTATACCCAGCCAACACCAATTCAGGCGCAGGCCATCCCAGCAATTCTTGCAGACAGGGATGTAATTGGTATTGCAGATACAGGGACAGGAAAGACAGCTGCATTTTTGATCCCACTCATTGAAAAAGTTGTGAAACAGCCTACAGAAAAAGTACTTATTATCACGCCAACACGTGAGCTGGCGGTGCAGATTCGTGATGAACTCGCTTCATTTACCGATGGGTTCTCTATCAAGTCCACACTCTTGATCGGTGGTATGAATATCGAAAGACAAAAACAAAATTTGAAAGAGAATCCTCACTTTGTTATCGGGACGCCCGGCAGAATAAAAGATCTTTTGAAAAGCCCTCACTTTTCTCTTACTCAATTCACTAACGTTGTCTTGGACGAAGCAGATCGCATGGTCGATATTGGTTTTATACACGATATCAAATATTTCATAAGCCTCCTCCCTCAACAACGCCTTTCACTCTTTTTCTCTGCAACGATAAATCATAAAGTAAAAGAGATTTTAGAGAAATTTGTTTCTAACCCAATTACTATTTCAATAAAACAAAAAGAGACAGCACCTTTGGTTGAGCAAAGGCTTATTCGCCTAGAACCTGGCATGAATAAAATTGACACACTACATGACCTTTTAGTACGTGAAAATTGTACCAAAGCCATACTTTTTGGCCGAACCAAATGGGGAATAGAACATCTTGAGAAAGACCTTGTCAGGAGAGGTTTTCATGTGGCAGCAATACATGGGAATAAAAATCAGAATCAGAGACAGCGCGCAATTACACAATTTAAAGAAGGACTAGTACAAATTCTTTTAGCAACAGACGTCGCATCTCGAGGACTAGACATCCCAGACGTGACTCATGTGATCAACTATGATCTACCAGCAACCCATGAGGACTATATTCACCGCATAGGAAGAACTGGGCGTGCACAAAAACAAGGAATTGCATTTACCTTTCTAACGTAACCAACAATACTTACGGAACATGTGCTATACTATATATAGACATACCTTGTCTACCACATCAGTGGTCGTTTATTACAGCTTATAAACCTTTACGTTTTAGCATTAGCTTCTTACACACGTTACAATACAAAAATATGAAAAATACGTCTGAAAAACTAGCCCCTTGCACCCGTTGTGGGAGTGAACAAATAGTTGCAAAGACATGGACTGAAAATGTTCCAAATCTTGTTGGGACAACAACCGTACAATATTCAATTATGGTCTGTACCAATGAAGCATGTCAAAAAGAATTTGATCAAAACCGTCTAAAAGAGAAAGAAAAGAGACAGCAACTGCAACTCCAGAAGGAAGAACGAACAAAAAACAACGCCAAGAAAAAAGCATAACCCTTTTTAACCTTCACCAATTACAAACCAGACATTGACAAATCCTAGAGAGTGCTATAATAGCGATTGTGACACAAATAACATCACATCTTGGCCTGACATATGATGACGTCATATTAAGACCTCAGTATTCTGATATTAGATCCCGAAGTGATGTTAATACTTCTGTAGAATTAGCAAAAGGCATTACCTTACGAATTCCCCTTATTGCAGCCAGCATGCATACCGTTATTTCTGTCGAGCTAGCCACCAAACTGTGGGAACTTGGAGGTATCGCACAACTGCATCAATTTCAAAGTATTGAAAAAGAGGTTGAGATGCTCAAGGAGATAAAGAAGAGAAATGCAAAAGTTATCGGGGTTGTAGGAGCAGTACGAGAAACATATGAACGAGCTAAAGCATTAGTAGAAGAGGGCGTGGATATGCTCAGTATCGATACCCCCCATGCACATAGTATCTATGCAATAGAGGCAACGAAAAAATTAAAGAAAGAATTCCCCAACATTCCTTTACTCGTTGGTACAGTTGCTACAAAAGAAGGAGTTGAAGACCTCATAAAGGCAGGTGCTGACTCAATAAAATTTGGAGTTGGCGCAGGTGCAGCGTGCACAACGCGCATCAGTGCAGGAGTTGGTGTCCCACAGTTTAGTGCCATTCTTGATGGCATTTTAGGAATGCATGATAGTGGGGTTACTCTCATCGCAGATGGCGGCATTAAGATCCCTGCTGACCTTGCAAAAGCGATTGGAGCAGGAGCACATGCTGTCATGGCAGGGAAAATCTTTGCTGGGACTGACGAAGCACCATCTGAACTGGTTGAGAAAGATGGAAAGAAATACAAAATATACATGGGTGAAGCTTCAGCTGCATCAAAGGCTGATCGCGCAAAAAATGACCCGAACTATAAAGGGAAAACAGATGAGTATGTAGAAGGTGATGCTGGACTTATTCCTTATGGCGGAAGTCTTGAGTCAGTGGTTAATGCATTTTTGAATGGACTTCGCTCTGGTATGAGCTATTCAGGAGCACGGACTGTACAAGAATTTCACGAAAAGGCCATCTTTATGCAAGTTTCACAAAGTGCTCAGGTAGAAAGCGCTGCACATGGACTTATTAAATAATTCTCTCTTCATTTGACTAATCAATACGTCTGAACTAGAGTAAAAGTAATGGGGCAGTTAATCCAAAATTTTCAAGATCTTGCAATAACTCCTGAAAGAAAAGCCGTTCTGGAAGTTATTGAAGCAGGACTCCAAGCAATTCAACCTAAAAAAATTCTTCAAGATAATTTTATCAAAAACAATTCACTCCTGAGTATAAAAGGAAAACAATTTGATCTCAGTTCCTACAAAAGAGTTTTCCTTATTGGATTTGGTAAGGGATCTGCCGGCATCGCGCAAGACATTGAAGATATTCTGGGGGATACCCTCACTGATGGGTATGTTATTGATAACGTAGCACAGCAATTTAAAAAAATACATTTTACCCTTGGCACTCACCCACTGCCTTCTCAACAAAATATCGACTTCACAAAGCAGGTCTTAGCCAGTATTCATGATCTCAATGAAGACGATCTAGTACTCGTTGTGGTGTGTGGTGGTGGATCAGCGATGTTCGAATCCCCACATATAGCGACCCTTGATGAGTTGGATCGTATCTCACAGGCACTTCTTAAAAGTGGTGCTGATATTGAAGAAATCAATGTTATTCGCAAACATCTTTCCCAAGTAAAAGGAGGCGATCTTGCCTATCATCTATACCCTGGGACCGTCGTCTCGCTCATTTTTTCTGACGTGCCAGGAAGTGATCTGTCAGTCATCGCATCGGGACCGACTGTCCAAGACAAAACAACATTGGAAGAAGCACATGAGATTATTACCAAGTATCATATCAATCAAGCTGTTCCAAATATAGAGAATATGATGCAACGACTTCATTCAGACGAAAAATACTTTATCCATGTTCATAATATTCTTATTGCCAGTAATCTGGATGCACTCAAGGCGATGCAGGAGAAAGCAGCAGAGTTGCATATCACTACATCAATTTTTTCAGACAAAGTTCAAGGTGATGCGAAGACAATAGGGAAAGAGCTCCTTGGAAATGCGCCGGAACATAGCATGATGCTTGCAGGTGGAGAGACAACGGTGGTTGTGAAGGGCAGTGGCAAAGGAGGGCGTAATCAGACGGTTGTGGTAGCATCTCTCCCCTATCTTAAAAACAATGAGGTGATTGCATCCATCGGTTCTGATGGACTCGACTATTATTATTTTGCGGGAGCAATTGGTGACATGAAGACCAGTGAAAAGGCCAAACAAAAAGGCCTTGACCCACAAGTTTTTCTGGACAATGATAATACGTATGAGTTTCTTTCACAAATTGGAGACGGTATATATACTGGGAAACTTGAATCAAATGTTTCAGACTTAATGGTAGTCTATAAACCATAACGAATATGTCTATAGATCTCACAGACGAACAAATTATTGATTTGGAAGAAAAAGCCAATACGATCAGAGAGCTAATTATTAGCTCATTGGTTGAAGCTGGTTCAGGACATTCCGCAGGCCCGTTGGGCATGGCAGATATTTTCACGGCACTGTATTTTCATATTCTTAATCATGATCCCCAAAACCCTGAGTGGGAGGATAGAGATAGGCTTATTTTATCCAATGGACACATTTGTCCTGTCAGATATGCCGCTATGGCACTCGCAGGATATTTCCCTGTTGAGGAATTAAAAACCTTACGAAAAATAAATTCACGTCTGCAAGGACATCCACATCGAACGGCACTTCCAGGACTTGAGACGACATCAGGGCCACTAGGAGAGGGTCTATCGCAGGCAATTGGTGTCGCGTTGGCGGCACGACTCGATCAAAAAAGATACACCGTGTACTGTCTTACTTCAGATGGAGAACATCAGGAAGGCAATACCTGGGAAGCTGCAATGTTTGCAGGTAAACACAAACTCCACAATCTTATTCAAGTCATGGATCGCAATCATATCCAGATCGATGGCTTTACTGAACAAGTCATGCCCCTAGAGCCTCTTAGGGATAAATATCGTGCATTTGGCTGGGAAGTTATTGAAGTAGATGGGAATAATATTCATGCATTCGTGGATGCAGTCAATCAAGCCAAGGCAACACAAGAAAAACCAGTCTTAATACTTGCTCACACTATCCCAGGAGAAGGAGTGGATTTTATGGAAAATGATTTTCACTGGCATGGAACACCACCTAACCCAGAACAGGCCAAGAAAGCACTTGCTGAACTGCGTACCCTTGGGGGTAAGATTGTCAGTGAGCAAGAATAACATATGTTAAATCCGAAATTACATCTCAATCCTAAACTGTTTGATACAGACGTTGAGCAAAAAGCGACACGCGATGGGTATGGAGAGGCTTTAGTGGCCCTCGGCGAGGCTGACAAACGGGTAGTGGCACTTACTGCAGATCTTGCTGAATCAACCAGAACTGAAGCATTCGCGACAAAATTCCCAGAGAGATTTTTTGAGTGTGGCGTGGCAGAGCAGAATATGGCTGCGATTGCGGCAGGACTTGCAGTCACAGGCAAAATACCATTTATTTCCTCCTACGCTACCTTCTCTCCTGGCAAAAATTTAGAGACTATCCGAACAACTATCATCTATAACAATGCCAACGTGAAGATCGCCGGGCATCACAGTGGCATCATGACAGGGCCCGATGGGGCTACCCATCAAGCCACGGAAGATATTGCCATCATGAGAGCGCTCCCTGATGTGCAGGTAGTTGTCCCGTGTGATGCAATTGAGGCAAAGAAAGCAACTATGGCTGCAGGCACGTACGTAGGGCCTGTGTATCTACGTTTTACTCGTGACAAGACACCGCTGATAACCACCGAAGATACGCCATTTGATGGGACTGTGCAACAATTTTGGGTTACTGATCATCCGGTTGTGACAATTTTTGCCACAGGATACATGCTTATGTATGCACTTCTTGCAGCTAAAGAACTCGAAGGAGAAGGAATCTCTGTCATCGTTGCCAATGTAGCCAGTATTAAACCTCTGGATGAAGCCACAGTTCTCTCACTTGTACAAGAGTCAGGGGCAGCAGTCACTGTGGAAGACCATCAAGTTATGGGAGGCTTAGGAGGACTGATCGCAGAAGTATGTGCGAAAAATCATCCTGTCCCAATGGAATTTATTGGACTGCAAAATACGTTTGGTGAGTCAGGGAAACCTGCAGAGCTTATCGAAAAATATGGCATGGGCAAAGAAAGTATTAAACAAGCGGTAAAAAAAGTGATTGAAAGAAAAAAATAATATGGATACCCAACTTATAGAAAAACTCAAAGCAATCATCTCAGGAGAAGTCATGAGTGATAACGAGACACTGCAAACATATTCTCATGACGCATCGCTTTTCGAGGTCATGCCACAAGTGGTTGTGGCTCCAAAAGACGCCAAAGATGTACAAGCGCTCGTGAGTTTTGTTACTGAACAAAAGAAAAAGTATCCCAGTCTTTCACTCACTGGCAGATCAGCCGGCACCGATATGGGAGGAGGATCTATCAATGATGGCATTATCGTTTCATTTACCCAGCATTTCAATCACACCCCAACTGTAAAAGGTACTGTCGCCACAACTGAGCCAGGTGTTTTTTACCGTGACTTTGAGAAAGAGACCCTCAAACATAATTTAATTTTCCCCTCCTACCCTGCTAGTCGAGAAATTTGTGCAATGGGTGGCATTGTGAATAACAACTCAGGTGGAGAGAAGTCTCTGCAGTACGGAAAAACGGAAAAGTATGTCAAGCGAGTGAAAGTTGTCCTCTCTGACGGAAAGATTTATGAATTTAAACCACTCACAGAGACTGAACTGAAGAAGAAAATGACGCAGAAAGATTTTGAAGGTAAATTATATAAAGAATTATATGCTCTTATTTCAGAGAATTATGACCTTCTGCAAAAAGCAAAACCTAAAGTTACCAAAAACTCAGCAGGATACTATTTGTGGAATGTTTGGGACAAAGATAAGAAAATTTTCGACCTGACAAAATTATGGGTTGGTGCACAGGGCACGCTGGGGATGCTTCTTGAAGCTGATATTGAACTTGTCCCCGTGCATAAACATCACGAAATGGAAGTCATATTTCTGCATGACATGAGCCATCTCAAGCAGATTGTGGATACCATCCTGCCTCTGCAACCAGAAAGTTTCGAGAGTTATGATGACAATACCTTAAAACTGGCCTTGCGATACTTTCCGGAGTTTATCCATCAACTAGGCATCGGTGGGATGATAGAGGCAGGATTTGCCTTCATGCCAGCATTTATGGATATGCTTCTGGGACGACTTCCCAAGCTTATCTTACAGGTGGATTTTGCCGGGGATGATCCAGACGAACTGAAGCAAAAGATTGCAACACTTCGTGAGAAATTAAGACCGCTACACCCACAGACAACTATTGCGGTTGATGAACAGGAGAAAAAATATTGGCTCGTACGCCGTGAGAGCTTTAATTTATTGAGAAAGAAAGTACGCAATCTTCATACCGCACCATTTATCGATGATATTGTGGTTGATTGGCATGATTTTGCAACAGTATTTACCGAAGTAAGTAACATTCTGAAAAAACACAAAGAGTTTATCTTTGCCGGACAGGGTCATGTGGGAGATGGAAATTTTCACATTATTCCACTCGTAGATATCGCCAACCCAAAAGTCAGGCAGTTAATTCCAGAAATTTCCAAACAAGTATATAGCCTGGTCATCGCTCACCATGGGTCCATCACCGGTGAGCATAATGATGGGCTTATCCGTACACCATATCTAGAGGAGATGTATGGCAAAGATATTGTCGAGCTTTTTAGAAAAACAAAAGAGATTTTTGATCCAGAAGATATCTTTAATCCCCGAAAGAAAATTGGTGGGACAATAGAATATGCGATGAGCCATATCCGTGAGAATTGGTGATGTGACCTGCAACGAGTATACTAAGAATAGATGAAAAAAGTTTTCTTGTTTTTAATTACTTTTGTGGTGCTTATTGTCCTCTCCCCAAAGATCGTCTCAGCTCATGAGGCATATGTACTCACCCAACAAGAGTTTCAGCAAGGCAGTAGTGTAATCACAACCAACCCACTTGCTCCACTCTTAACACCAGAGTACTTTCAAATCTCATCATTTATTACGTTCTGTGTTGTGCTCGCCTATCTCTTAGTAATTCTTTGGTCTCTTACTCCCTGGGCAAAAGTTGCTGACGGCATAATTAAGAAAGCACATGGGATAGGCCCACTCATCATACGACTTGCAGTTAGCAGCTCATTTTTCTTTGCAGCACAGGCCAACTGCTTTCTAGGACCAGAGCTTTCTCTTGCGAGCATTCCGGGCGGCCAGATTCTCCGGTTCTTAGCATACGTTATAGCCATTATGGTATTCCTTGGATTTTTCACAGAGATTGTTGCGGCCCTCGCGCTAGGAATTTTCTTGTATAGTAGCTATTTTTTTGGCGCCTATATGATGACCTATGCGAATTATTTTGGAGAATTTCTCATTTTAATGCTCTTCGGATCACGCTTTGTGTCCCTTGACCAGCTTTTGTTTGGGAACAAACTACTTTTCACGAAACTTAAAAAATATACGAGCTTAGAAACGCCAATCGTACGAATCCTGTACGGGTTTGGACTCATTTATGCTGGATATAACATCAAATTTGTTCATCAAATTCTCACCATATGGGTCTATAACCAATACCATTTGCAAGACTTCTTCCACGCATCAGCAGGGTTTATCGCAGCTGGAGCAGGTCTATCAGAGATTCTCATTGGCTTTTTTATCATGATCGGGTTTGCGATGCGTTTTACTATTCTTATTTCACTCGTATTCATCACACTTTCGCTCATCTATTTCCATGAGCTTCTTTGGCCACATATTATTCTCTACGGTATTTCATTCTCACTGCTTATCAACTCGGGAGATTTCCTGACAATAGATCACTACATCAAGCCACTCATGAGGAAACTTATTGGTAAGAAATAGTTATTACGTCGTTTGGCCGCAGTGGTGTTTCTCTGCCTGAATTTACTTCTTTCCCATTCACAAGGATGTGGACTCGATGTCCAGACTCAACTTTATAGGTCATAATTTGCGTATTGGAGAAGGTCTTGTGCCAGACATCGAAGAATTGTCCTAGAGTATACGTACTGGTATCATTTGCTCTGATATAAACTACGCCACTTGCATCAGTCGTATACATGGTATGCATACATTTCCCGTAGTCATAGCCAATCCTTGGTTCCAAAGGATATGGCTGACCATCCACGGTGATCGTGATATGCACTTGGAATGCCTGACGCACAGGCTGTGTCGTGTCAAAACAAGGGACAGTCGGAAGACCTTGATAGACAGAGCTTGTGAGGGCAGACTGGTACAGATACCATGCACCAAGAAAGATACAGACTATACCACCCAAAATAGCTATCTTTTTACCAGGATGTTTCATGAACACTCTTTTATTGTAGCAAATAGAAGAAAGTTTGATTAGGCAGCAACGACTTCACCAACCGCTGGTTTGTGAGCAATGATGACAGCACGGACTCTGATCCCAGCCTCTCCATGGCCATATCCTTGTCCCATATAGTTATCATACGCTTGGGGATCAATATCTCGCACGTCGTCCCCATCAGGAATTGGAAGTTCTTCAATACGATCGATGACAAACCCAGCGTCACGAATAATCTGGGCACTACGATCTACTTCACGATAGTAATTCGTGCCTTGCCCACCCCATGGGAAATTGGTGACAAAAGGACCTTCTTCAGTCACATGCTCCGTGTGTGCAACACGTTGAGGGTCCGTCCAGATAGTTACTAACCGGCCACCCGGTTTGAGTGCATCAAGGGTGTTTCTCGAAGTTGCTGCGAGTGCCTCATTACTTAAATGCTCATCTACCATATGTCGCACAGCTACATCAAAGTGATCTGAAGGGAGCTCAACTGTGCTTAAATCACCCACGATAAAATGAGCTTCTGGGATGTCCTGCTGGGCAAGGGCAACTTGATCTGGACTAATTTCGACACCAGTAATATTTTGAGGCTGCGCACCCATCGCGATCAGCTGTTTGGTAATTCTGCCACTCGCGCTTCCTCCGTCATAAATTTGTGCCTGAGAAAGATCCATATCTGCCAATGAGTGTTCTAGTGCGGGACGACCTACAGCCTCCCATGAAAGTAGCTTCGGGGCTTTTGTATGGAATGCCTCGGCACCAGCATCATAAACTTGTGCGTTATTTGTAAGATCCATACCTGATCTTCTTGAGGTAGTATCCTCAGTCGCAGCCTCAACCGTAGTGTCTTCAGCCTGGACATCGTGCTCATCATTGAGTGCCATGGGTGTTATTTTACGTTTCATAGTCACTAATTACAATATATCATTTTGTAGGTGAATTTTCTCTCTCTTTCTAAGAAATAAGAAAATAACGCCTGAGACACAGGTCACAGATACCCCCTTGACAGTAGCCTATAGGAGTATTATGATGCCTTTCAACTATGGCACAATTTACTGAAGCTGACGTCCAAATAGCGCTCGTTGACGATGAGGCAGACATTAGAGATATCATACAGGGCATTCTTATTGATGAAGGTGTTGCCCCTGAGAGAATTACTCAATTTAGGAATGGTGGGGAAGCCATGGATGCACTACGCCAAAATGGACTCGAAGGCATTGCCTCTGGTCGCAGACCAGCCATCGTCCTCCAGGATGGGAAATGTGGTGGAGGAGTGACAGGCGTTGAGGTAACCCAAGCGATTCGAGATGAACAAGATAAAGAAGAGCAAGCCACGGGTTCACGCCGTAATGTCTATGTGATTGCAGTCACTGCAGAGAGTAATATGACCTATGGTGATGAAAAAATTCAAAAGCCATTTAACCTCACTGATCTTCTTGATGCGGTTGACCGCGGTAAACAAGCCGTACTTGCCTAAGGGCACTCCTTTTGTAATACTAAAAGGATGAAACCCTCCCAACCTTGCCCCAATTGTGGACACCCTATAGGAATAGTTGCTGGTTCCAAAGAAGCCATCTGCAAAAACTGCGGATTTAAAGATCCTTGTTGTGAGTAACCTACCAAAAACCCCCACTCTCAAATTGAATGTGGGGGTTTATTCTACAACCAAGTAATTATTTGGCTGCGCCAATTTTGAACATAGCGGTTCCACAAACTGGGCACTTCCCTTTCATTGCTGGTTTACCATTTTTCATGGTAACTTCAACTGCGTTTGGGTCTTCGCGCTTTGCTCGACATTTTACACAATACATTGATGCCATATTTAATTCACCCCCTTTCAATAATTCACGTTTGGAATTATCACAACATGTTTAAGTAATAGCATATACAAAATGACTTCACCCAGGACTAACAGTCCAATCATAATCGCGGTTTTACGAAGATCATATAAAACGTGACGTGCCTCACGCTGCTGGATCTCTTTTTGATGCATTACTGTTACCGCTATAGGATGGGAGTACTGCAGTTGTGGGAGAACTGTTTGGGAGACAGAGATTGTCTTGTCTGGCTGCTGTGCTTGTTTAGCCATACGTGAACTCAGGCTACACTATTGACACTCGTGCTGTCAAGAGGATATCATGATAGGAAGATTATGACAATTGTCGTTTGGGTCTTATTATCAATCTTTTTTGTGTGGATGGGTTTTTTAACTTTCCTTTTTTGGAGTTTGTATCGACACTACAATACAATCGTCAAAGGGACAACAAAGAAGACGCTGCAATCATTGCTGGAAGATATCTTAAAACGTGATGAAAAGACAAAAGAGGATATTGCATTACTCTCTAAAAGATGTGATACCATTGAACT
Source organism: bacterium (assembly GCA_021777565.1). Classification (GTDB taxonomy): domain Bacteria; phylum Patescibacteriota; class Microgenomatia; order Levybacterales; family UBA12049; genus JAJYDJ01. Next base: position 103,732 of record JAJYDJ010000003.1, read on the forward strand.
AGATGGGAAAATGCACATCCAAAAAATTGGATTGTTGCGATTTAACCCCTTTCACGACACCGGTGGTGATCAGAGCTTTATTTTAGCTTTGGTAGATGGACACGATACCGGTGTTGTTATTTCTGGGCTCTACTCACGATCCGGCACTAGGTGGTATGCAAAGAAAGTGCAAAATGGAAAAAGTCTGGATCATGAACTGTCCGAAGAAGAAGCTCAAGCTCTTAAGCAGGCAGAAAAAGTAGAGAAAACAGAAAAAGAGAAAAAATAATCTATGTCAAAAAAGACACTTATTGTCGCACTCGTTCTGTACCTGGTAATTGCAGGAGCTTCCTTTGCCGTATTCTCATTTGTTTTTAAAACAAAAACCGCTGTTATCCAGCCACCATCACCAAAAGTCACCACTAATGGGACACAATTTGATCAAACACTCCCCAAAACAGAGGCATGTCCACTTAATGGTGTCCTCTACTCTACCCAACAGCGCAACTGGTGGGAACAACACCGACCTCTGGCTGTCATGATTGAGAATCATGTTGATGCTCGTCCTCAGTCTGGTATTAGTAAAGCAGACGTTGTGTATGAAGCGATTGCCGAAGGTGGCATCACTCGTACCATGGATGTTTTCTACTGTCAGGATGCCTCAGAGATTGCCCCAATTCGCTCAGCACGAACCTATTTCATTGACTATGCCTCAGAATATGGTGATAAGCCACTCTATGCCCACGTTGGTGGTGCCAATGCTGCTGGGCCTGCTGATGCACTCGGGCAACTGGATCAGTACGGCTGGTCTGGGGTAAATGATCTTAATCAGTTCTCGATCGGGTTCCCTACCTTCTATCGTAACTACAACCGTCTTGATCATACGGTAGCGACTGAACATACCATGGAATCAAGTACAACCAAACTCTGGGATTTTGCTGCCAAAGACCGTGGACTTACCAATGTCGATAAACAAGGCACGTCATGGAACACTAAGTTCGTCCAATACTCATTCAAGGATGATCAACCAACGCCAAATGGCACACAGACTATTCACCTTTCATTCTGGGGTGATCCGGACTATGCTGTTGACTGGATCTATGACAGTGCTACCAACACCTACAAGAGAAACAATGGTGGCCAGCCACACATGGATTTGCTGACTCATCAACAGCTTGCTGCCAAAAACGTCGTCGTACTTTTGGAGAAAGAGTTGAATGCTGATGATGGATATGCCAATAACGAACATCTTTTGTACGGCGATACTGGCACAGGCAAAGCACTTGTCTTCATGGATGGCAAAGAAACTATGGCGACCTGGAAGAAAGCAAGTCGTACCGCCCGTACGCTCTTATACGACCAACAAGGAAATCCAATCAAATTCGATCGTGGACAGATCTGGTTTACGATCTATCCAGCAGATAAAGACGTCGTTGTGAAATAATCCTGTCCCTCTACACAACTGATGAAAAAAAGTATACAATATCGTTGATTATGTTCTCAGATCTCATCACTTCACAATCTAGAATAAAGCTTCTAAACGTATTTTTTCAGACCCCTCTTGAAATGTTTCATGTACGAGAAATAGTCCGAAGAACCAATGATGAAATTAATGCGGTGAGGCGTGAGCTTGCCTTCCTGGAAAAGCATGGCATCCTCTCAAAAGAGCAACGCGCCAACCGAGTCTACTACATGCTTGATAAGAATTATCCATTTTATTTTGATCTTCTGAGAATCGGTGCCAAATCTGTTGGACTTGGTGCACAAATTTTAAAAAATCGTGTAAAACTTGGCAAGATCAAATATGCCTATCTGTCTGGGAAGTTTGTTAGAAATTTACCAAAAGGGGATAACGACGTTGATCTTTTACTCGTGGGTACGGTTGTGCTTCCAGAGATTGCGCTTCTGGTGCGTAATGAAGAAGCTCGCACCGGAACTGAAATAAATTATACCGTCATGACAGAGGAAGAATTTTCTTTCAGAAAAACCCGCAATGATCCGTTTATTAAGCAAGCACTTTATAATTCTCGCGTGATGTTGATCGGAGACGAAGAAGCACTGCTGAATGAAAAATAATCCACGTCTTATCCTTTTTCTTATTACACTCCTGACCATTGTCGCAGGAGTCCTCGTCCTACCTCCCACACAGCCAGTCAAGATAACGACTCCTAAACTTCCAGGCCTGAATAGACAATTCACCCTTACTCTCCCTTTATATGGCTCAACTGTTGATGTGAGTTGGGGGAATAATCATTTTGTAAAACAATTCCCATTTAGAAAAGGTCTTGATCTTGCTGGTGGTACCAGTGTCACTATGAAAGCTGATATGAGTAAGATCTCACCAGATAATCGCGATAGCGCGCTGGCAGGAGCAAAGACGGTTATCGAAAATCGTGTCAATTTGTACGGAGTCAGTGAGCCACTCGTGCAGACATCCAAAGTAAATAATGACTATCGTCTTATCGTTGATTTGCCAGGGGTGAGTACTGAGCAAGCACTTTCGCTGATTGGGACCACGGCACAACTTTCATTCTGGGAAGCAGTGGCAAGTGGCAGTGCCGATGCCTATCCTGTGGAGGCTTTACCACTTGGTATCCTCCAGACAATTGGTCCCTACGCTCATCCAACGAGTCTGAGTGGCAAAGATTTACAAAATACTACCGTTACCTTTGATGCCAATACTGGTGCGCCACAGGTACAGTTGCAATTCACTCCCGACGGAACAAAGAAGTTTGCTGATATTACGGGGAGAAATGTAGGCAAAATCGTTGCGATTGTTTTGGATAATATGGTTGTTGAGGCTCCACGAGTCCAACAAATTATTCCTAATGGCGATGCTGTGATTAGCGGCAGTATGACCACCGATACGGCCAATCAGCTCAAAATTGAGCTGCAGGCAGGACAGCTTCCTATTCCACTCTCTATTCTCCAACAGCAGACCATCGGCGCGACACTTGGTGCCAGTTCTCTGTCAAAAAGTCTTTTTGCAGGATTTGTCGGATTTGTCATCATCGCTCTTTTCATGATGGTGTTATATGGCAGACTTGGGATTATTGCCAGCATGGCACTCGTTGTGTATGTGATCCTCACCTTGTGCGTCTTTAAGCTCATCCCAGTCACGCTGACTTTGGCCGGCATTGCAGGATTCATTCTCTCGGTGGGTATGGCTGTTGATGCAAATATTTTGATTTTTGAGCGTATGCGGGAGGAGCATCGGAGTGGCAAGTCCTTTGATAAAGCGCTTACTCTTGGCTTCGCACGAGCATGGACCTCAATTAGAGACAGTAATCTTTCCACACTTATTACCTGTTTTGTTCTGTACCAATTTGGGACAGGAATTGTGAGAGGATTTGCCTTTACTTTGGCTATCGGGGTGGCTATCTCACTGTTCTCAGCTATCGTCGTGACACGCACGCTTATCCGTACTATGATGGGAGAACACATATGAACATAATCAAGCACAAGAATTGGTATTTTGCTCTCTCACTGATCGTCATTATCCCAGGCACGATTGCACTTCTTTTGTGGGGATTGAGATTGTCTATTGATTTTACTGGGGGAAGTCGTATCACCTACCTTGCCAAGACTGCCACACCAGTCAATATGCAACAGATTCAAAGTGTTGAGAAAGAATCCAACATTACTTTTGTTTCTATCGCAACCAGCCCAACACAAATTAGTATCAAGACCAAACCACTTACCAATGATCAACACACGGCGCTAACCAAAGCATTTACTGACAAGCTTCCTGGCTATGTTGAAGAGTCTTACGAAACCGTGGGGCCAGTGGTCGGACAAGAGACGACCTGGAATGCTATCAAAGGTGTCGGCCTGGCATCTATCCTGATCATTCTTTTTATTGCATTCTCTTTCCGCAGTGTTCCCAAGCCTGCCAACAGCTGGAGATTTGGGATTTGCGCCATCATAGCTCTTCTGCACGACGTGTTGGTAGTGGTGGGTATTTTTGCGATCTTGGGACATTTCTTTGACGTGGAAGTAGACAGTCTTTTTGTGACTGCACTTCTGACTGTGATTGGCTTTTCAGTACATGACACGATCGTGGTATTTGACAGAATTCGAGAGAATTTAAAGAAGAGCCTTCTAAGGCCATTTGACGAAGTCGTCAATGATGCGATCCTCCAGACACTCAACAGATCACTCAACACGTCATTTACGGTCATTCTCGTGCTCCTGGCAATACTTCTTTTTGGAGGAGAGAGTATCAGGTGGTTTGTCGCAGCACTTTTGATCGGCGTGATCTCAGGAACGTATTCTTCTATCTTTAACGCATCCCCCATGCTCGTCCTCTGGCAAGAATTGAGTAAGAAGAAATAGTATGGTAATTAATTTCATCACTGGCAATGCTGGCAAATTTGTTAGCATGAAAGAGCACGTTAGCAAGTACGGCTTCGAGGTAAAACAAACCACGCTACCAATAATTGAGCCACAAGCAGATACACCTGAAGAGGTTTCGCTTTCCAAGGCAAAACAAGCATATGAATTGCTTCACGAACCAGTTGCAGTTGAAGATAGTTCGTTTCATATAGATGCACTCCATGGCTTCCCCGGACCATATATCAAATATGTCATGCAAACTATTGGCGTAGACGGGATCTTGAAAGTAACTGAGACCATAACAGAAAGGACATGTAGATTTACTAGTGTGCTTACCTTTATTGATGCAGATGGAACCGTTCAGCAATTCGTACAAAAAGATGATGCGGGGACACTTGCCACGAAAAAAGATGAGACACCTATGGAACAGGCATGGTCAGATTTGTGGAGAATTTTTATTCCTGCAGGATATTCCAAACCTCTCTCTGGACTTTCTGCAGAAGAGAACAGACAAGTAAATGAAGATTGGCAAAAAGTTTCAACATTTACCCAGTTTGCCAAGTGGCTGCACGAGAACAAAAAAAGCTAATACTATCCCAAACTTTCTTTTACCCTCTTACTGACCAGGGAGCCGTCAGCTTTGCCTTTGATCTTCGGTGCAAGATAACCCATGACTTTACCCATATCAGCTGGTGTTGCGGCGCCAGTTGCAGACTTTGCCTCATCAATCAGGGCCTTTATCTCCTCTTCTGACATTTGTGCTGGCAGGTATGCTTGGAGCAAATGCAGCTCTGCTTTCTCTTTTTCTACCAATTCCTGACGTCCTGCTTGTTCAAATTGTTCGATACTGTCTCTGTGCTGTTTGACCTGTGTCCCAATCACGGACATGATATCTTCCTCAGTTGCCTGGTAGCCTGCTCCACCTTTTTGGATTTCAAAATACGTCACGGCAGAGATAAGCATACGAAGGACTGACTTTCTGACTTCATCTTGTGCCATCATGGCATCCTTCAGTTGGCTTTGTAGATCTTGCTTGGTCATAGCACTAGTATAGCACACCCATTTAGTCAGCAGGGTGGAGAGGAAGCGCCGTACCCTTGGCAGATGATTGTGGCGAGACACTCAATGTCTTGGCAAGAGCCACTGGTAACACCTCATCCATGTGTGAAACATAGTAAAACTTCAAATCATTCTGCACTTCTTTTGGCACGTCTTCCACCACATCTTTTTTGTTCTCGCGTGGTAGGATGACTGTCTTGATACCCGCGCGATGTGCTGCAATGACTTTTTCCTTTACCCCACCAATTTCAAGTGCCCGACCTCTGAGTGTTACCTCCCCCGTCATTGCCACATCTTTTCTCACCGGTATCTTGGTGAGAGCCGATATCATCGATGTCGTTATAGCCAGACCGGCTGATGGGCCGTCTTTAGGGATGGCACCTTCTGGCATATGGACATGAATATCTATTTTCTGGAAAAATCCTTCTGGAAGTCCGAACTGTTTTGCACGGGCTCTGATATAGGAGAGTGCCGCTTGCCCTGATTCTTTCATCACGTCGCCCAGCTGTCCAGTGAGAATAAGACTTCCCTTGCCTGGCATGACGGTTGATTCAATCTGTAGGATACTTCCCCCAGATGGTGACCACCCCAGACCGGTGGACATTCCGACTTCATCTTTTTTCTCTGCAGTGGTTGCATTAAATCGTTCTGGTCCCAGATATTTCTCGACCAACTTTGGCGTGACACTCACAGAAGTTTTCTTACCGTCGGCCACTTGTTTGGCTACTTTTCTAAATATATCTGCCAGTTTTCTCTCAAGATTACGTACCCCAGCCTCAAGAGTATAATGCTCAATGACAAATCGCAGTGCCGCATCGGTCATCTCAATCTGGTCTTCAGAGAGACCATGATTGGACTGCAGTTTCTTCAAGAGATATTTTTTCGCGATCGCAAATTTCTCATCCTGTGTATACCCAGAGAATGAAATAATTTCAAGACGATCACGAAGCGCTGGTGGAATTGTATCCAGCATATTTGCAGTGGTAATAAACATCACATTAGACAGATCAAATGGTACTTCCAGATAGTGATCTGAGAAACTGTTGTTTTGTTCTGGATCCAGCGCCTCCAAAAGTGCACTTGATGGATCACCACGATAGTCAGAACCAAGTTTATCTATTTCATCAAGCATAAAGACTGGGTTTTTCGTCCCCGCGTCTTTAATCCCTTGAATAATGCGTCCTGGAAGCGCACCCACATAGGTTCGTCTGTGTCCCCTGATTTCTGCCTCATCACGCACACCACCAAGAGACATTCTCACAAATTTACGCCCGAGTGCTTTGGCAATTGATTTCCCAATTGAGGTTTTCCCAACTCCCGGAGGCCCAGCAAAACACAAAATCGGACTTTTCATGGTAGTTCCTTTCTCACTGGTGAGCTTGCGTACTGCCAGGTATTCCAAAATACGCTCTTTTGCTTTTTCCAGACCATAATGCTCTTCATTGAGGATTTTCTCTGCTTTTTTCAAATCAAATTCTTCCTTGCTTTCAATATCCCACGGCAGAGCAGACAGAGTTTCGACATAATTTCTGATATAACCTGACTCAGGGTTAAACTGGTTCATTTGGGAAAGCTTTTTTATTTCCTTCTTTACTTTTTCATAGACATCCTCAGGCATATGGGCATTTTTTGCTGCATCTACAAGCTCTTTCATATCCCCTGTTGCCTCATCATTGCCAAGCTCTTGTTCAATTGTTTTTAATTTCTCACGAAGAATTGCTTCCTTGGCACCTTTATCAAATTTTGCTTGTGTTTTGGTTGCAATTTTCTGTTCCAACTCCAGTACTTTGATTTCTTTTGCCAGATAGTCAGACACTTTTTCAAGACGTGTCTTTACATCAAAAATTTCAAGAAGTTCTTGTCTCTCCTGATTTTTAATCTCAAGAACTGATGCTACCAAATCAGCGAGCTGTGATGGGGTAGTATCTGACATGATATTCATAAAGACCAAGAAATCAGCATGCTTGCCAATATTCATGGCTTTTCTAAATTCAGTGGTTAGATGGTTGCAAAGCGCTTTTATTTCAGGAGAATTATCTTCAGTTTCAGGAATTTCTGTCACTTTCCCCATGAGGAAATACTCATGATTTTCATAGGATTCAATACGCACTCTGGTAATACCACGTACTTGTGCACTTATATTATCATCAAGTTTTACCATGCGCTCGATATGAGCAAGTGTCCCGATGGTATAGAGATCTTCTGGACCTGGTTCATGATTACGAGTGTTTTTTTGGAGGACAAAACAGACGGTCCTATCGCCCTGTGATGCTGCCTCAAGTGCCGACAGACTTTTCGGTCGCCCAAAGGTAAGCATGGAATCTGTATGTGGGAAAATCGTCCCGTCTCGAATTGGGATGATCGGAACAATTAACTCATTTGGATTAAGTAGTGATGACTCTGTGTCTTGCATATGAGTATATTAGCACTCTATCAACTCTGGTGCTAATTGTCAAGATATCAATACGTATAATACCCCACCAGTAGCCCATTTGTATTATACAAAAATGCGCTATCGTGATCATTATTCCAGACCGGATATGCTGCTTGGGGACATGCCCAATAAACATCTTTTGTGGTGTTAGTTCCACATCCCGAGTGAATAGTAATTGTTGAACCTGACACCAGGCTGACATCGGGAAAGGTAAAACGATTAGATGAAGAGTTATCTTTCAACAGATAACCCTTGAGCGAGATGGTATTGGGGCAAATGTTTTGAATTTGGATCCATTCATCATTTCGCGTCTGGCCAGATGTGTTAATCGAGGGGAATGAGAGACACTTCCCTTCTGGCTTACAAAGTCCTTCCCACATACCTTGGCATTGGGTACGTGCATCATCTTCTGCACTCGTCAAAACTGCTTCATATTTCATGTTTTTTTGCATAAAATCTGTAATCGCCATACCATCCTTGACCATTTCTTCATTGACGAACATATCCCCTAAAAACACATAAGCAAGTGTCCGTCCATAGCGATCAGTCTTTTCATTTTCATACTCAAGGCTGACTGGCTTCCCTTCAACAAGCTTCTTTAACAGGTTCATCGCTTCATCATGATATGACTCCCCTTTTTCTGAGCTATTAATCCCTAAAAAACGTACATGTCTTTTATCAGAAAGTATAGCTGTGTCCCCATCAATCACATAGGTGACAGTTAGTGCATTCGTTGTATTGCCAGACAAGACGGTTTTGTGTGGAGTGGGATGACTTGCGAGAAGTAATAAGACCCCACCTGAGAAAAAAAGGAGTGCACTCGCCAAACTTATAAGCCAGAAACGTTTCAAAAACATGAGACTTACCAGGGTTTAAAGGTACTTTGATTGAGCCAATTAAGCAGATCCTGCCCTCTACGAACGCCTGGCCTGAGTCGATACAGAAAGTAACGATTGTCATTACTCTGGACAATTCCGGGGATGGTTGACGTAGCAGTGCGGAATCCTACACCTCTGATGACATCAATACTTTGTGCATCAAATGCACCAAATGGATAAGCGAAAGATACGACCGGTTTGCCGGTGATAGCTTCCAACACTACCTTACTCTGTGCTGTCTCGGTAGTATCTTCCTGAAGAGATTTCCCTTTGAGCCAGTCATGATGAACAGTGTGTGCACCAATTTCAATAATGCCACTATCTGACATTTCCCTCACTTGCCACGTATACAGATGGTTGGGGTGATCGAGAAAGCCAGAGATAACATAATTAGTTGCCTTCACATTATATTTTTTCAAAATTGGGTAGGCATCAGTATAAAAATCCTGGTATCCGTCATCAAAAGTTAGGGCAACTGATGGGGAGGCAAGTTTTATCTTGCCATCTAAGACATCTGCGACTTCTGACATCGTCAGGAAGGTATATCCGGCGTTTTTCAACGTCTGTACCTGTGCGTCAAGAGTTGTTGGAAGCGTATCCAGAGAGACGCGTGTCTTATCATTTTTATCTTGTACATACTCTACGTAGTGATACATAAGAATCGGCAGACGTAAAGAGGCGGAGATAGTTGCAGACGTATTTTGCGACATTCTCTTTTTTACGTCTGCAGGGATAGAATTCTGATGAATTTCTTTTATTTCACTTCCATTAAGTGATGTATCAATTTGTTTGACAATATATCTTTGATATAAAAATCCTAAGACAAAAAAGAGTATGAGTGAGACACCAAAAGAGGTAAAGAAAATAAATTTCTTCTTTTCAATTTTTACGTATTGTGCGGCTTTCTGAACTGACTTCATATTATTGTGGACCAGTATAGTGTTTTAGCTTGTATATGTCTACCACTGACAGATGTGTTTTACTGACAATATCTGCACGCCCAAATCCTGCGACCTCCCACAAGGAATATCCAAGTGGTGAACATGGCACACTTTCACAAACGATCAGGAGTTGATCCGTCACTGTCCTGCGCTCTGGATCAACAATTGAATTATCTATTGTCACTGGCGGATGACCCCAGATCGTCAGGTAATATCGGTACGCATAGTCTGAGTTCCCTCCAGTGATGAGCGCAAAGTTATATGGCTTTCCATTTGTCTCATTCAAGACTTCCTGTGCTATTACTTTTGTCTGTGATACTTGATTATTCGGCGGGTAACGGAAAGGAAGCTGAAAGATATTTAAAACCAAAATCCCTACGATCACACAAGGGATAAACAAACGGAGCATTCGATTGACATGCCAAAGATAGACAAAAAGACCCGCGCTCAGCATAATCGAGACCGGGAACAAGAACTCAAAGTAGTATTCATAGATATTTTTTTTGTAAAACCCAAAGCCTACCACGCCAAATGCCAACCACAAAGCAACAAAGAGATATTTCAAAAAGGTTTCACGATTTTTCTTTCGCACATCTACCAGAAGAAATAAAAATAAACCTACGGCTGCGCATCCAAGGATGATGCCTGACCAATTCCACACAGCAAGCTGCCACTGTGCATAATGGGCAAACTCCACGGGTTCTGGGAATGCAAGAACACCGCGGGTGAAAATGCGAGTGAACACATCAACTATCGTTGGGATCATCTGCGCCCCACTCCCTGCATCTTTTGAGTGAAACATGAACGTAATGATATTACGAGTATTCACAAATTGATGTCGAAGTTCAAATGCAATAATTGGTGAGATACCGACAGCAAACCCAGCACCAAAGACAAGGTAGGCAACAATTAATTTTTTAATCCACGCCATCAGTGGCCTTGTCCAGAGAATATACCCAATAAACGCAATGACAGCGGCCGCGAAAAAGAGGGTAACAAAATGAAGTTCAAAGGTAATTCCATAGAAAAAACCAGCAAGCAGTATCCACTTTTTATTCTCTTTCTTAATGTAGGAAAATAATGACAAAACAGTCAGTAATACAAAAAATGGAACAACATGTGGGTTCCAAGATGATCTAGAGAATGTTACTAAAAGTGATGAGGTCGCATACAAGAAAGCCGCAACAAGGCCAACTGCTGGAGAGAATATATCTTTAACAACTCGATAAAGTAAATAAATTGTCGCTGTGGCAAAAAGCGCTACCATCGCTGCCGGACCGACCGGATCATAGTGGGCTAGCCATAGAAATGGCGCAATCATGTAGTAGTATATTGGCCCAAAGAAAAAGCCCCCAACACTCGCAGTCGGACCAAGAAGGGTCAATTTCCCATGTAATATCCCATATGCCACCAGTACATCACGTCCTTCATCGCCAAGAAAGATCTGGTATGGACCTATCATGTATAGGCGTAGCACTGCACCGATAAGTAAAATGGCACACAAAAGAACCGTATGGATATGTTTGGAAAGAAAGCTCATGACTATTTTTTCTTCAAATGTTGGGTCTTCCAAATAAACTTATTATAGATAATGTAATTCATTGGAATGACGACCAAGATAATTGTTGGGAAGAGAATAAGGATTCGTGTTGCAACAGAGTAGCCCAATAGATGCATTTGTACTCCAAAAACTTGTTCAGCAATCCATACCGCAACCACTTGCACCACCACTGCTCCTATGGAAGTAAAGTTGAACTTCACCAGTTTGACGAAAACATTGGAACTCCCCTCTGTATGTTGTGCATCTGAGAATGTCCACACATGATTCCATAAAAAATTAGAGAGAATCGCTGTCTCAGCACCAATTCCTACTGCCCATGCATGAGGTGCATGTAAGGCAACTGATCCTTCCTGTGCTACAAGCTGGACGATAAACCCCGTACCTCCGACAACTAAAAATTTAATAATACGTTCCCAATCTCTCCAGGCAAGCATGCACACGACATACAAAGACTCAAATTGCTCTGTTTTATTGATTTTACTGACTCCAACTTCCCTTTCAAGGAAATTGACAGGAATCTCTTTCACCTTAGCTCCTGCTTTGTATGCATCATGAAGGATCTGCATTTTGTAGGCAAATTGCTTGGAAAGCATATGATCCAAATCAATTTTTTTAAGTATCGATGTTCTTGTCAGCTTAAGACCAGCAGTAATGTCATGAATATCAAATTTGAGCCACATAATGCGAGCAAACATGCCACCAAACCGACTGAGGATCTTTCTATCTAGACCCCAGTTCTCAGGGACCGAACCACCTTTGACGTACCTACTCCCAATAACATAATCATAGCCTTTGTCCATCTCTGCAATTAGTCGAGGGATATCATGCGGGTTATGCTGAAAATCACAGTCAAATTCAATGACTGCATAGGCATCCATTTCATTCATGGCATGCTTCATCGCACGAACATATGCAGCACCGAGTCCTTCTTTCTTCCCCATCAAAAGCTCAATGTTTTTGAACTTTTTCATTTTTTCTTTAATAATATCTGCAGTACCATCAGGGGAGGTATCATCAGCGAAAAGAATAACCATTTCATGGTTGGTTATCTGGGGAAAGATTTCATCTTCAAGTACATCGACCATACGACCGACATTTTCTTTTTCATTATACGTAGGAATGATAACTACTACTTTTGTTTTTTCTTCTTTCACCATATAAAAAGTATATCAGGATTTTTATCAAGTTACTATTCTTTTGTCCCTCGCATGTAAATAGCTTGCCATGGTCGATAATTACTCACAAATGTATCCTGGGCCAATACATCATTTCCTCGTGTCACGGTACGTGAGAAGCTCACGTGAGCACCCCACGCAGAGAAATCCACCTGTTTAAGAACGCCTTTTGCAAGGGTTGGGTCATCAACATACAAATCTGGGGGTGGTGGTGCCTGTCCTGTTACCACGGGGGTTGTCATAGAGACTTTTCTGCCATCACTTGTTCCATACATATCAAACGTAAGGCGCATATTTGTTGTATCTGCAGTTGCTTGAATAAGAATCCAGTGGCCGGTATTATTGGTGAATTTAAGGTCAACGGTAGGCACATTGACTGCCGCATCGATTCCAGGTGGCCCATCTTCCTCATAATACCCAACTCGATAGTCATGTGGATGGCGTTCATTAATCGGAAGTCCTGCATCAAGTGCCGCACGGAAAAGTGTGGTTGAGACCTGACATACGCCCCCTCCATCACCCAAAATTGTTCTTCCTCCCGAGATTACATATGCTTGCTGATATCCCGTTTGTGCTGAAATATCACCCACTGTCTTTGCAAAAGAGAACTCCTCACCAGGAGCGATGAGCACACCATTCAGCTTACTCGTCGCTAGAGAGATATTGTAAATGCGATTAGGAATTGAGTGGTAATACAGAGAAGTGCCATGGCCAATGAGTTCTTTAATACCAAGGTTATTTGCGCCATCCGTGCTTACTCGCGGTTTAATCACTTTTACTGGAATATCAATGTGTATTGGTTCTGTGCTTTTCATCATGAGCCTCCCTACTAACTGATTCTCAAGAGTTGTTCTCAGCGCATCAATATCCACATCCTGCCCATCTTTGGAAAGTTGGAAGGCAGTCACTTTATTGTTGCTAAAGGTAAACAGTCCATCCACAGGATCTTTTTTTACCGTCGCAGAGAAGGACGCAACGATATCCCGCAGCGCATCGTCACTATAGCTATAGGAAGCTGGTAGGTTAATACCGTACATATAACTTCCGACAATCTGTGAGATATTAGAGACAAGCGATGGAGAGCGTCCAAGGACATATGCTTGATCAGCCAACAAGTCAGCATTGTAGCCAAACTGAAGTTGCTGAGCAGATACAGTAGCAACTTGATTCTGATATGAAAAAGTGATTTGGGTTTGGGCAATGGAGGTGTTTTGCCCTATGAGATACTCTTTTACTTGCTGCTGCGTTTTACCCCCAACATCATGACCTACGACATGAATACCTGGGTACACATAATTCCCATATATTTGTTGAAAAATAATGATAATAAAGCTAAGTGAGAAGAAAAGACCTAGACTTGCTCCAACAATAAACCAGAATACACTTTTTCCTACATGCTTCGCTTTCTGTTTCATTGCCGACATACATTGTATAGTATATCATTATACGTATATGGATCCATTGCAAACAATGCCAGGGCAAACTACTCCATCAGTTCCACCAATTGATTCTCTCAACCCTGTCCCACCAGCACCTGCAGATATGAATCCCCAGACTGCTCCGACTGTGCCTCCAACAAATCCTGCTGCGGCAACACCTCTCACCTCAACAGAGATTCCTTTATCCACACTGCCTCAAACATTTGGGGCTCAGTCGCCTTTCGCAAACAATCCAGCTGGTACGCCACCACCTGCCATGCCATCCCATCCTATGCTTGAAGAAGAACATTCTGGGATGCCAATTTTCATTAAGATTGCAGCGGTTCTGTTGGTCGTCTTTGCTGTAATAGCACTGGTTTTATTCCTCTTTTCGATGAGAAAAGCAAGCAGCGATACACAAAAGGTAACACTTACCTACTGGGGGCTGTGGGAAGACAAGAGCGTGATGGCAAATGTATTAAATGATTTTACCAAACAACACCCGAATATCACTGTCGACTATATACAACAAGACCCAAAACAATATACAGAGAGACTTATTACCAGAATTCAGGGAGGCAATGGTCCTGATGTATTTAGATTCCACAACACATGGCTGCCATTTCTCCAGCCACTCATGACGCCTCTGAGTAAAGAAACTATTTCGCCGCAGGATTTCAATACCAATTATTATCCGGTTATTCGTTCTGACTTGAGTAAAAATGGAGCCATTTATGGAGTTCCTCTTGAGATCGACACCTTGGCGATGTTTGTCAACACTGACCTTCTCAAGAAAGCCGGTGTATCAGTCCCTACGACCTGGAATGATTTTGTCACTGATGCGCGCACCCTTACTGTCGTAGATGCTAATGGCAAAATCCAAACGGCAGGGGCTGCTATAGGGACCTATGACAATGTCACCCACGCGCCAGACATTCTTTCCATGCTTTTTGTACAAAGTGGCGTTAACCCAATCAACTTCTCTCAAAATGCACAGAATGCCGGAGACGCACTTTCTTTCTATACGTCATTTGCTCTTGGAAAGACTGCGGTCTGGGATAGTTCGCAAGAGCAGGCATGGAGTATGTTCGCCAAAGGTAAGGTTGCTATTTATTTCGGATACTCATGGGACGTGTTCCAAATTAAAGCAGTTAACCCCACCTTGCCATTTGCAGTATATCCAGTCCCACACTTACCGGGTAGCAAAGCAACCATTGCGAGTTATTGGGCAGAAGGCATTTCAAACAAAAGTACTCATCAACAAGAAGCACAATTACTTTTGGCATATCTCAGTAAGAAAGAGACACTGCAAAAGTTGTACACGGAAGAGTCAAAGGTTCGTCTTTTTGGGGAGCCATATCCACGAATTGATTTAGCAAGTACAGTGAAGGACAATCCTTATATTGCTCCTTTCCTCGCTGCTGCACCAGATGCAGTATCTTCCTACTTCGTTGGCAACACCTATGACTCGGCTGTGAACATTCCATTGGATAATTACCTCGGAGATGCAGTGAGATCAGTGCTCAGTAACACCTCAGCTCAGACAGCCATTACGACCCTCTCACAAGGGACTGCCCAAGTCCTTTCAAGATATGGCATTAAGTAGTCTTGAGTCTTCCATCCTTGCAACAGTAGCCTATGCAGATGTGTTTTCATTTCCACTATCTGAGGCTGAGCTCTGGTACTATTTCTATCCAGTCCAAGCCTGCAGGCTGAATAAAACACTTTTCCGCCAGTCTCTCACTCATTTGATCGAAAGAAAATATCTACGCCAAGAATCTGGATACATCACGTTCTATAATCAGACTAAATCGCTGGTCAATCGAGAGAAATCAGAAAAATATACGCAAGCAAAAGTGTCTTTTTCGAAATTTTATGCATCCATTCTTTTTTGCATCCCCTCCATTTTATTCATTGGTATCTCTGGATCTGTGGCTGCACATAATGCAGTGCGAGATGATGATATTGATTTCATTATTATTTGTGAACAAGGGACGATTTGGGCGACACGTTTCCTAGTATATTTTGTACTCAAATTACTCAACTCAAAGAGAAAAAGAAACGAAGACAATCCAAACAACAAAATTTGCACAAATTTTTTTATCACTAATCGATCACTTTCTATGTCCAAAAATAGACGAAATATTTACACAGCTCATGAAATAGCTAATATACTCCCCCTATTTGATCGCAATAATACCTATCAGCAATTTTGGGCTAACAATGCATGGGTACACGAATTCCTTCCTCATGTAAAAAATGTCGTCATAGAAACCGACCGGAGACGAAACGCTACAACACGTGCCCTCTTACGTCTTCTTAACCCAATTGTGAAATACCCTCAGATTTGGTACATGCATCCACACCTTACGAACGAAACGATAACTGATGATATGCTAGCGTTTCATCCTCGTGACGCAATGTCTGATACATTGAAAGCCTTCAACAAGATACTCACCCAATTGCATTGACTGCAGACTGTATTGTGACATAGACCACATATATTGTGGTCGGCAAAACAACAACAATTATTCTATTTAGGTTGATATGACAGCACAAACCCACAATTACTAGAGGTTATTGACAAATCCTGATAAGTTGTCTAACATGCGTTAAGTAACTTCCCAGACCTAGTGTGTTGGGAATTTATTTTTTTTATGCAACCTAAGAAAATTTATGTAACAAAAGAAGGACTCGCAGACCTGCAAAAGGAATACGATGACTTAACTAAGAAAAAGCGCCCAGAACTTCTGGAAGCTCTTTCAAGTGCTCGTGCAGAAGGCGATCTCTCTGAGAACGCTGAGTACCAAGCTGCTAAGCAGGACCTCGCATTCATTGATGGTCGCATTGATGAACTCGAAGAGATGCTCAAGCAGGCTGAAATTATTGTAGAAGACAAGAAGAGTGGCAACAAAGTTGTAGAGCTTGGTTCTGAGGTAACAGTAAAAATTGGTGCAAAAGAGCATGTGTACAAACTCGTTGGGGAATGGGAAGCAGCTCCTGCAGAAAAAAAGATTTCACATGAATCTCCTCTGGGGAAGGCTCTCCTTGGCAAAGTAGTTGGCGATACTATCGAAGTAGATGCGCCAGCAGGAAAAGTGGCATACACTATCGTTGCTATTGCATAAACTCTCCTCCTATCGCGTATCATACAGATATGCAGTCACCAACCCTTCTCAAAAATCTCAATGATTTGAAGATAACGCCAAATCTTACTGAGTACGTATCTCAAAGCCAACCGCAATGGGACAGTCTCGCGAAAGACATCCCATCCTTCTCTGAGGGGATAAAACATATTACCTATCACTGTCTAGACTTTCACCTGATGCAAAGCACGAAGGATAAGGAGGCACTGCTTTTCTGGAATAAAGAAGATATGAAGGAAAGCTATACGTATGCCGATCTCGCAACACTCTCAAACAAATTTGCACACGTGCTATCCACGCAAGAAGTAGTGAAAGGCGATAGAGTATGTATTTTTCTTCCAACGATTCCAGAGCGTCTCGTGACCTTCCTTGGGACACTCAGAACAGGTGCTATCGTACTCCCACTTTTTGCCGCGTTTCAAGAGATGGCACTTCTTGACAGGCTGAAAGATAGTGAAGCGAAAGTCGTTGTCACAACACATGAGTTATATCCTCGCATCCACAAAATCATGCACAATCTCCCACATCTCAAGAAAATTATTATTATCCAGAGAGGCTCTTTTGAGATGCCAACTGGGGATCAGATTGTATCCTACAACGAATATATGGCAGAGGCGCCAGATGTCTATATCTCTCCCGAGATTTTACCCACTGATCCGGCATTTATGCTCTATACGTCCGGGACCACTGGCAAGCCAAAAGGTATTATACACACACACAAAGATGTGATCGGGGCAGCGGTGACAAGTAAGTATGTTCTTGACCTGCATGAGGATGATATCTACTGGTGCACTGCGGACCTTGGATGGGTCACAGGAGTTGTGTACGGAGTTATTGGGCCCCTCACACTGGGTGTGACGACTGTGGGCTACGAAGGGAGATTCTCTGCAACCAATTGGTATAGTGTCCTGGAGAAAAGTAATGTCAGTGTCTGGTATACCGCACCAACTGCTATTCGCATGCTTATGGGGTCAGAGACCACTCCAAGCGACTATCACTTCCCTGCACTACGTCTTCTGGCAAGTGTTGGTGAGCCACTTAATCCTGAAGGCATTTGGTGGGGGCTTGAGAAGTTTGGCCTCCCTTTTCACGATACATGGTGGCAAACAGAGTTAGGGTGTATCTGTATCACCAATTTCGCCTCTATGGACATCAAACCAGGCTCCATGGGCAAACCTTTCCCAGGCATCAAAGCAGCCATTCTCGATGATGACGGAGAAGTACTTCCCACAGGACAGGAGGGCATGCTTGCTCTGGATAAGACAACTATTCAGCCACTTATGGATGCTATTTGGAAAAATTCTGAGAAGTACCAGTCTTACTTCCATAACAATTGGTATCTGTCCGGGGACAGAGCCTATCAAGATGAAGACGGATATTTCTGGTTTGTGGGACGAGCGGACGATATTATTAACACGAGCGGAGAACGCGTTGGGCCTTTTGAAGTTGAGAGCGCGCTGGTTGCACATCCTGATGTCGTAGAAGCAGGTGTTATCGGATATCCTGATGAACTGCGTGGAGAGATTGTGATGGCATGTGTTGTTCTTAAGCCAAATATCACCCCATCAGATGAGTTGATAAAAGACATTGAAATATTTGTGAAGCAACATCTTTCAGGGTATGCATACCCAAGAAAAATAGTATTTGTTGATAAACTTCCAAAAACACGCAGTGGCAAAATCATGAGACGAGTACTCAAGGCTCGTGTACTAGGACTTCCTGAGGGAGATACTTCTACGCTTGAGGAGTATTAAGGCCATCTGGTACACTAGGTACTGGTATGGCACGTAAAAAAATTACTGAGTTTCGCGCAAAGTCTCTTTTGATCCCCAATTATCAGGGCATACGAATCACTCCTGACAGCGATATTTCTAAGGAAGTCGCCAAACTCCAGGATACCCAGACGTATGTCGTGAAGATCGATCACGGAGTGAAAAAACGCATGAAACAAGGGCTTATTCTTCTAGATATAAAAAGGGATGCAGTACCAGATGCCATTGAGACATTGAAAGCAAAAGGATATACGAACTTTCTCATTGAACCATTCCTTCGCTATAACCCCACAGAAGAAAGATATCTCAGTTTGCAGCGAGTGAGAGACGGGATCATGATCCTTTATGCGCCACAAGGTGGTATCGAGATAGAGGATCGCCCAGAAAGTCTTATCGCAGAGACTATCCATGCTCCCCAAGAGCTCGCAGCATTCGCAGAGAAGACTGGCCTTACACCCTCACTTTTACAAACTATCTATGAAGAATTTGAAGAAAATTACTATGCATTTTTTGAGATAAACCCACTAGTCCTTCATGATGGCAAGTTCCTTCCATTAGATATCGCCTGTGAAGTCGATGATGCGGCAGAACTTCTCGTCCATCACCGATGGAGTGCTGATGATTTTCCTATCATGACAGCAAAGACTGAAGAGGAAGAAAATATTGATATCCTTAAAACTAAAAGTGCTGCATCATTTTCATTTGTGCCACTTAATTTAAATGGTAGTATCTTTATGCTCCTCTCTGGAGGAGGAGTAAGTATTGTCCTTGCAGATGAAGTATATAATTTAGGATATGGAAAAGAATTGGCAAATTATGGAGAATACAGTGGAAATCCCAATGCAGAAGAGACATATTTATATACAAAAAATGTATTACAACTTTTACTCAAATCAACCGCTACAAAAAAAGTTTTACTTATTGGCGGCGGGGTAGCAAATTTCACTGATATCGCCAAAACATTTACCGGAGTCATTCATGCGCTCAGTGAAGTAGCTGATCAGATGCAACAACAACATGTTACTGTATTTGTTCGTCGAGGAGGACCCAATCAGGCAGAAGGGCTTGCCAAGATGCATAATTTTCTACAAGAAAATAATTTACTTGGCGCCGTGTGTGGACCAGACACACCGCTACCAGATATCGTTGCCCAAATGGTCAAAACAATATGATCGATATACAAACATTACGAAATACTCCTCACACGATTATTGCAATTGGGACGTACCCTGCGATTATCCAAGCCATGATTGATTTCGATTTTCTCTCAGGCAAAGATAAACCAAGTATTGCTCTTATCCTTGCAGAAGGACGTAACCACGAGCGGTACTTCTGGGGCAAAGAAGAAATTCTTATTCCTGTCGTTCATGAAGTCCATAGTATCCCAGATTCACTGCAAAAACAGATAACATTCTTTGTCAATTTTTCCTCAGGCAGACGAACCAAAGACACAACTCTTGAGATTCTTGATGCACTTCCCGGGCTTATCGGCGGTGCACTTTTTGCAGAGAAAGTACCTGAGAAACATAGTCTTCGTATGTATGCACATGCCAAGAAGTTAGGAAAGTTCATTGTCGGACCCGCAAGTATTGGGTTGTTACTCCCAGGGAGTGTAAAACTTGGAGCCATTGGAGGTACTGATGCACGGCAGCTTATCAGTGCTGACGTATTCCAGAGAGGATCTGTTGCTGTCCTTTCAGCATCAGGGGGCATGACAAATGAGCTTATTAATGCCGTCACCAGAAGTAACAAGCGCATCTCATTTTCTCTTGCCTTTGGTGGAGAAAGATTCCCCGTGACGACTCCAACCGAAGCGTTCTTGGCAGCAGAAAAAGATCTAGAGACCAAAACCATCATTTATTTTGGTGAACTTGGCGGAAGCGATGAATACGATCTTGCACAACTCATGCAGTCTGGTAGTATTACCAAACCAATCCTCTGCTACATCGCAGGCAGCGTTGCTGAGATGTTTGATACTCCTCCACAGTTTGGTCACGCAAAGGCACTCGCTCAGTCCAAAGACGAAACCGCACGTGGGAAAAGAGACATGCTTGAAAAAGCCGGCGCACAGGTTGCAGAGTCTTTTACCGAGTTTCTTTCAATGATCAATGCGCTCCCTGTCGATCAATTTGAAGAAAAATCATATGCGCATGCCCTGCAACTTTTTGCGTCCCGACATGAGGCATTGATTACTTCTTCTATATCCGGCGATGCCAACGGCGTCACCGGATTGCTGCATGAAGATTTACTTTCTTTCGTGCAAAAGAGATCATTTGCCGGAATTGTTTGTTCACTTTTCTTAGGAAGAAATGAGGTCTCACCTGAACTAGAAGAGTTTGTCGATTTTGTCCTGAGATTATTGGTTGATCATGGACCAAATGTAAGTGGTGCTATGAATACGATCGTTACGGCTCGTGCAGGACGTGATATTGTTTCGTCTCTTGTTTCAGGACTGCTGACTATTGGTCCTCGTTTTGGTGGCGCTATCAATCAGGCTGCAGAAAACCTTTTATTAGGCGTCACCACCGGACAAGACGCCGCAGATTTTGTAGAATCATTTGCATCCACCAGACAATACATTGCTGGCATTGGTCATAAAAAATATCGTAGTGATCTTCCTGATCCACGGGTAAAGGCACTGAAAGCATTTGGCGAGAAGTTGGAACAAAAACGTTTCCTGCAATACGCACTCGCGATTGAAAAAATTACAACCCAAAAGAAAGGGAATCTTATTCTCAATGTTGATGGCGCAATTGCTGCAATACTCCTTGATATCCTTTCTGAAAAAGAGCATTATAGTGATCAAGAATTACAAACTCTCGTTGAAAGTGAATTCTTCAATGCCTTCTTTATTCTTTCCCGATCGGTCGGATTTTTGGCACATTTCCTTGATCAAAAGCGCATTGATGAGGGCATATTTAGGCTTCCTGATGATTTGATTCTTCACATCTAATTTATTTCTCAGCGAAATTCACTTGATGTTTTCTTTGTAAAAGGTCGCGGGCTATAGATTGTAATTCCTTCACCATTTGGATTTGTACCTCACCTCGTACTTTTTCAATTTGAAACGTATTGGCCGCGTAAAAAATGTGAAGTAATACTTCAACATCTTTCCCTTTGGCGATACGGTAGGTCGCTTTTTCAAACAAAAATGTATCAATATATGTTACCTTCATGCGCTCTCACCTCACTTATTACAAAACAATTCTGCTTTGCAGGAAGGTTTATTCTTGAAGCTAAAAGAAGCGACGTTTCTGCAAACCAACTATTTCAGTGGTTTGCGACAACAAGATAAATTGCAAAAATTCATACTCTGATAATATCCTGTCTTGACGTTTCTGACAAGCACGATATAATACAAGTACCTATGACATACGTTTTCTCTGCAAAAAAGTCAAACAAGAAGAACCTCTAACGAGGGCTTGTTTGCATGAATAAAAACAACGCCCTCCCCAGGAGGGTTTTTTTGTAGGGTAGAAAAGACGTATAATAGATATATGAAATACTGGTCAGACACATTAGCTGAAAAATTAAAAGAGAGGCACTTACCTCTGGAGGGTGTCGATGATATGAAAACACCATCTGGTCGTGTGCACATGGGGGCGCTTCGAGGGCTGGTTATCCACGATCTCGTATATAAATCACTCCAACAAGCAGACGTACCTACGCGATATACCTATGTATATGACGACCATGATCCTATGGATGGATTCCCAGTTTACCTTCCAGAAGAGTTTAAACAATACATGGGTATGCCACTCTACCAAATTCCTTCTCCTGGTCCAGGAGCAGAAAATTTTGCCCAATATTTTGCCAACGAATTTACAGAAGTTTTTAACAAGATCGGATGTCATCCAGAAATTATTTGGGCATCCAAACTCTATGAAGACGGCAAAATGAATGATCTGATCCGTGTCGCTCTCGACCATGCTGATGATATACGCGAAATCTATGAAAAAATGTATAAAAAAGAGATTGCTAAACCATGGTATCCATACCAGCCGTATTGTCCACAATGTAAAAAAGTTGCGACAACTACAGTTACTGATTGGGATGGCGAACAAATTACATTTACCTGTGAAGTGAATAAAGTAAACTGGACACAAGGGTGTGGATACACAGGGAAAATGTCGCCGTTTAGTCATGGTACCGTCGTTGGAAAATTACCATGGAAAATTGAATGGCCGGCAGTCTGGAAAGTTATTGGAGTAACTGTTGAGGGAGCGGGGAAAGACCATATGTCAGCTGGTGGTTCACACGACGTCGCCAAACAAATTTCTGAGAAAGTCTTCCACTACGAAACACCATACCCTATTGCTTATGAGTGGTTTAATATTGGGGGCAAAAAAATGTCCAGTTCTAAAGGAGTTGGGACATCAGCTGCCGAAATGTTAGAGCTCCTCCCACCAGAATTGGTACGTTTCTTGATGGTACGAACTGACTACAATAAAGCAATTAATTTTGATCCATTTGGGGATACAATTCCAGCACTTTTTGATGAATATCAACGAGCTGCTCAGGCATATACTGACAAAAGCGATGAACTTCTTGCCCGTATGTTTGAGTTGTCACAAATTAATGGCGTACATATGCCACCAAAACTCAGATTCTCAGTCATCGCTCAGCTGGTACAAATGCCAAATATGAAAGACTACATTGCATCAGAGGGTCTGGAATCTTGGGCGCACTATGCACGCAATTGGGTTGAAAAATATGCGCCAGAAGATGAAAAATTTAGTATCCAAGAAAGTCTGCCAGAAGCAGCAAAAAATCTCACAACAACACAAAAAGAATTGCTTGCACGTATTGCAAAAGAACTGGATACAGACTGGGAAGCAGAAAAATTACAATTTGAAATCTATGAATGGGGCAAAGCGATGGGGATGTCAGGGAAAGAAGTATTTAGTGCAATCTATACAGCACTTATCGGCAAAGATCACGGGCCGAAAGCAGCATGGCTTATTCTTTCACTTGAAAAAAACTTTGTACAAAAA
Source organism: bacterium (assembly GCA_021777565.1). Classification (GTDB taxonomy): domain Bacteria; phylum Patescibacteriota; class Microgenomatia; order Levybacterales; family UBA12049; genus JAJYDJ01. The sequence continues at coordinate 127,424 of JAJYDJ010000003.1, forward strand.
AGATTTGAAGAAGCCGCGAAATAAGATTTATCTATTTATTGATATCCCGCGCTGTTGCAGAAACTCCTCATGAGCTGTAACAAAATCTTTTCCATAAAGCATTGCTGCAGTCATGTGGACTCTCCAAGCATCGATGTCATCCATCGTCTGCAGTACTTCCAATGTTGTTCTGTATACTTCCTGTGATATAGCAATATGTCTTCCTACCACATCTGATCCCCTGTAATTATCTGAGGCAAGGAGATGATAATAGACATCTCCTATAAGTCCTTGCCACAATTCTAAATCAGTAAGGGTGTCTTCTCGAGGCCGCATAGTAAATCTATCATGAAAGGAAAATGGAAATTCTCGACCTCCCACCAGATCTCTATCTCTTTCTACCGAGACGCTATATCCCTCTGCTGCGAGCATGTCACCAATAGGTTCATGTGCCATCCCGCGACGAACCACAACGGCATAAATATTTGGATTCTCTCCAACAAGAGTGGTAAGACGTCGTACTAAGAGAGTATCTCTATCGAACACATTCTCGCGTGCCAGATCAAGACTACTGCGATACAGCCCGAAAGCTTCATCAAAATTTCCTGTAGCGAGATTTTGATATGACATTTTTTCTTGCCAACCAAAAAGATTTGAGACAGTTCTCTTTTCTCTTCTTCCAGCTACAAACGGATCCTCTTCCTCAACTTCCCCCCTATTACTTGCGATAATTTCATCAGTATTCCCTTCAACAACTAAAAGCAATCTCCCACCATGCATTTCGTATAAATTCGTAAGAATTGCTATTGCCTGTGCTATTTCTGGATTTGTATGCACTGTATAGGCTCGTAGAGCGTTTCTATAATTAAGCGTATTTCCTCTTGCATCCTCTGGTGTCACATGTTGTGTTGCACAAACGAATGCCTGCAGTGGTGTAAGTGGAGTTTCCCTGTGTAGTCCTTGTGCGCTCAAACGGGTTACCTCATCGGCGACTTCTTGTGTCATGTCTGCCATCTCTAGAACAGCAGCAACAGCCATAGGAGCTCCCTCTGGCGTACGCATATCCTCGCTTTCTCTCAAGCGTCGTGCTACTTGATCTCTCAGCTGAGTGATCCCCTCAGAATGATACGTTGGACCAAGGTCATGCACCATCGAGGAAATATCAAAGAATGGCCCTTGTTGTTCAGAATTCGACATCGTGGAGAGATTATATTATAGGTTAAGAAAAAATTCAAGTAGAAGCTTGCCTTATAGCATTATCTCTGTTGGTACTGTTTCTTGTAGAATTTCTGATACTCGCCTGATTTTATGTCTTTCCACCACTGTTCGTGCTCTTGATACCACTTCACCATACGCTCAAGGTAAGTATCAAAATCATATTGTGGTGCCCAACCAAGTTCGTTGTGAATTTTTGACCAGTCGACTGCATAACGCACATCATGGCCTGGTCGATCTTTCACGTATTCTATACTTGTCTCATCTTTACCCAGAAGTGCAATAATCTTTTTTATGGCAACAATATTTGGGATATCCTCTGTCAAACCCCCTATACAATAGGTGTCGCCTATCTTCCCTTTTTGTAAAATGAGATCAATTGCTCGACAATGATCTTCTACGTAGAGCCAATCCCGTACCTGCATCCCGTCCCCATATACCGGAACTTTTTTCCCTTCAATGAGATTGGTGATCGCAAGAGGGAATAATTTTTCAGGGAACATATATGGGCCATAATTATTGGAACAATTACTAATAGTAATTGGTAAACCGTACGTATCATGATAGGCCCGTACTAGATGGTCTGATCCAGCTTTACTTGCAGAATAGGGACTGTGAGGATTATATGGAGTCTGTTCATTAAAAGCAGTTTGTTCTCCAAGCCCTAGAGATCCAAAAACTTCATCAGTTGAAACATGATGAATACGTTTATTCCCATTATTTCTTGCCGCATCCAAAATCACCTGAGTGCCGAGCACATTTGTTTTAACAAAAGCTGATGGATCCATAATAGAGCGGTCAACATGACTTTCTGCTGCGAAATGGACAATAACATCAATATCTTTTACCAATTCATTCACAAGCGTGGCATCACAGATATCACCTTTTACAAAGGTATAGTTGGGATTGTTTTGCACTGAGGCGAGGTTCTCAAGATTTCCTGCATAGGTAAGCTTATCAAGATTGGTCAGATGATCCTCAGGATGATTTTGCATCCAGTAAAGAACAAAATTTGATCCAATAAACCCGGCACCACCAGTAACAAGAATTTTCATATTATGCTTTCTCCTGCAATTGATTCTTCACAATTGCGAGCCCATCTACAAAAGTATGCATGTTCATATGATGAGCGTCAAGTACAGTATTCTTCAAAGAAGAATTAAATCCTCTATGTGCCTTCCCTGCAAAATATTGTTCACGGGTTGTCGGGCTTATGAGTGATGCATCAAGGCCAAAAACATCAGCCACGTGTTTTGCAACTTCATAAGGGCTCACTGATGACCCTCCCCCTGCATGGACAATCCCTGTTATCTTCTGCTCAATAATAAGAGAAAAGACTCCGGCAAGATCGTCTATAAATGTTGGTGTAAAATGCTGATCCTCGATGACTGAAATTTGTTTTCCCTGCGTGAGAAGAGATAGGAAAATGCGAACATATTCTTTCTTTTCACTATATGCCTGATATGGGTATGCTATGCGCACGATCGTCCATGGGGCACTGCAACTACTGACTAACTTTTCTCCTTCATATTTTGTCCTGGCATACCAACTTTGAGGATCAGGCGTATCTTCTTCTGTGTAAAACTCTCCCAATGGCTTATCCCCTTTAAATACCATATCTGTTGAAATGTAGATCAAGTGCTTACCGGTCGTGGAGCACGCATCAACGAGGCTTTTGGTACCGGCTACATTGACTTTCCAGGCCTCGCTCTGCTCACCTTGTTCCTTTTCTTGCTCTATAAGATCAACTGCAGTTTTCCCCGCGAAATGCAGGACGTATGAGGCTTCTGATTGCCTAAGCACTTCTTCCACCTTTTTATTATCACGAATGTCTAAACCATCGATAGATCGCATATCGATCATTTCATACTGAGACGATAAAAGAGAAGCAACTCGTGAGCCAACAAACCCTGATAAACCTGTGCCTAGTATTTTTTGCATAGATTAAGCAAATTTCTCCGGAAAGAGTGAGCGAAGTGTCGGATTCAATTTATCTTTTTCAGAAATAATGAGCTGCTCTTCTGGCAGCGGCCACTGAATAGCAAGATCTGGGTCATTCCAAATAACTGATCGCTTCTCTCCTGCAGCATCATAATTGGAAGTGACAGCGTAAACGTACAAGACTGGCTCGTCACTAATCACACAAAACGAGTTCGCCATGCCACTTGGCAGGAAGAGGGATTTTCGTGGCTGAGACGTAGTTGAAGTATAGTCAAGAGTGAGTGTCTCTGTCTTACCAAATGTTGGAGAGTCAGTACGAATGTCTGCGATTGCAAGAAACACCTTTCCCGTAAGTGGTGTAATGATCTTATCCATAGGTTCTGCATGGAGACCACGCAGAACACCTTTGTATGAGACAGAAAGGTTACCTTGCAATGGTGTTACTGGACGATTGATACGAGCCTCAAGGTCCTTGCTTCTCCAAATCTCCTGGAAAGATCCTCTATCATCTGGGAAAAATGGCCTTTCAATAATAAAAAGGTCTTTAATACTGGTTTCTTGAATGTTGTCGTTCATGGTTATTCTCCAGCTGCTTGCTTGGCTTTTTCAGCCATGAAATTGTTTACTCTTAAGAGAGAATCAAATGTCCCTGCATCTTCCCACATGCCATCAATAATTCTAGCCTGTAGCTCCCCCATTTCCAAAAAGGTATTATTCACACTTGGGTTTCCATTAATCTCTATTTCCCCCCTTTTGGACGGCTTCAAATTCTTGGCAATTTCACATACTCGATGATCGTATACATAGAACCCAACAGATGCGTATTCACTTTTGGGATGTTCAGGTTTTTCTTCAATTGAAAGAACTTTCATACTCTCATCAAATTCAACCACTCCATATCGCTGTGGATCATGAACTTTTTTTACAAATGTTAACGCACCACTTTCGAATGATTTTATATCTTCAGAGAAATCATGCTCAAATATATTGTCACCCAAAATTAATGCCACATTGTCTTTGCCAACAAATTTTTCACCAATAATAAATGCTTCAGCAAGACCATTTGCCTCTTCTTGAATTTCATACGTAAAACGTGCGCCAAATTCCTTACCAGACCCCAACAATTTGAGATACTGACCAGGATAATCTGGTGCAACTATGACAAGTATGTCTTTAATCCCAGCCTTAATTAAGGTCTCAATTGGATAGAACACCATTGGCTTGTTATACACGGGAAGTAACTGCTTAGAAGTAATAAGAGTGAGGGGTCGAAGTCTCGTTGCCTTCCCTCCTGCTAGTATAATACCTTTCATACTATTTGCGTTATAAAGTAGACTAAGGATAGTCCAAATAACGCGACTACAGTATACTCTAACACAACTTTTACAGAAAGTCTATGGTGCACCATATGGTGCACAACACCTGCTAAAACATAGGAAACAGCCACAAAAAGCATGGCCCACGTCTGCTGCAGATGATGTGGCGCAAGCACGATAGCCAAGAATAATCCGCCTCCAAAGAGAAGACATAAAGTGATGTAGTACATAAGATGTTTTCCCATATTAATTTACCAGTCCTCCAAGCGCAAATAGCACATAGCCAAGAATACAAGCTAAGAATAAGATATGATCGACATTGTGCCCAATTACACGAGCCAGGTTTCGAGAGCGAGCAATCAGAATGTCAACCACGAATACTCCTAACAGGATAAAGAGGATAAAGAATACAACCTTCTTCCCTAAAGACGGGACATCGATCAGAGGATTTGTCTGCAAAGCAACTTGTGAATCTCCAAGTGTATTTTGAGAGACTGTCGTTTGAATCTCCTTTCCGGTATTCTTTAATGCCAGTGGCTGGCCTGTATTCCCAAACATTTCTACAATAAGTACTGTGTCTTTTTCACCAGTTAAGTCTCCTTGTGTTACGGCAAATCCTACATCTGCAAAATTGTGAGAAAGGATATTTGCACGATGGTCAGGGCTTGCCATCCATGCATTTACCGCATCCTGTGCTGAGGTATACCCCCTGGCAAGATTTTGACCAGCATAGGTGTAGTCATATCCCGCATTTTTGATAAATGACCAAGGGGAAGTACCATCAGGGGCAAAATGAGACCAATAGTTTTTTTTCAACATATAGTCTGCATTCAACTGCGCTGCCTGCGTTAATTTATCATTCAAGACGAGTGGAGCAAGACCGTTGGCAATTCGCTGCTGGTTGGTAAGTAACAAAAGGTCTTGCGAGGTAATATCAATGTGAACTCCAAGGACCTGTGGATGAGACTGTTGCACGGATGGGAGGAAAAATCCTGCTGAAAAGAAAAGAAGTGCGAGAATAAATAATGTATCTAAATGGAGAAGTTTTGCACGCTGATTGTTGGTCTTATGAGGAATAAGAAAATGAGTGAGCAGGTTCATATATCCATGATAGCATCATTGATACACTGGTTCAACGAAGTCCTCACCATTTACTTTTACACCCAAGGTAAATCCAAGGGTATTGGCGATAGTAACCCCTACTCGTGTCCCAGTAAAAGATCCAGGGCCTTTATTCACTTCTATTGCCGTTATATCTTGTAAAGATAACTTGTGATCTGCAAGCAACAATTTGATCATTTGCAATACTTCTTGCTCTTTTCTGACAGTGCGTGGGCGCTTTTCTGTATAGGTTTCCCCATCAGATTTTAAAGACACACATGTCTCTCCTGTGTTGGTGGTATCAATAAAAATTTTTACTTCTTTCATATATCCAATTGTACCGCACCTTCTCTAAGAATTCGCCACGGGCTTTGAGTGCAATCAAGTATGGTTGAACTTGCCGATGCGTGAGTAAATGCCTCTGGAAATATATAGTCAACTTGCTCCTTTATTCGTGCGTCAACATCAGAAAGCTCAAATGGTGTCTTTTCGCCATGCAGATTTGCTGAGGTACTCACAATTGGGACACCAACGCGCATAATTATCTCACGCAATTCACTCACTGCTGGCATGCGAAGCGCTAACGTCGCCCTTTCTCCACGCACCAACGGTGACACAAGGTCTGTTCTGCAAGGCAAAATGACGGTCAGCATTCCTGGCCAATACCTATCAAGAATCTTCCTTTCAACATCTTCTGAGAATCCTGTGACATATTTTTGTAGCATTTCTTTGTCACTTACCAGGACGATCATCGATTGAGCAGCATCACGCTTCTTAATATCCAATATACGATTGATGCTGTCAGGTGAATCAATACGGCAACTCAACCCATAGGCAGTATCTGTTGGGAGAAGAACTACGTTCCCTTCCTTTAACATCGTTATTGCTTGTTCGCACGATTCGTTCATATCATCCAATCCTTTTTATAGTGATTTTTCTTTTATCCTCACCTTCTGGAATGAGGGTAATATCATAACGCGACGCTGGCAATACACTCCCCATACGATCTGGCCATTCGATAGCAACGACAGCGTCACTTTCTTCCAGTGCTTCCAAAAGTCCTGTTCCTTCCACTTCAGCCTCTTTGGTCAATCGATAAAGATCAGCATGGTAAAACATCTGTATACCGTTCTTGTCTGTAACGTAAGAACGCATCAAAATAAACGTTGGAGAGACGATCCGTTTTGTGACACCCAGGCCCCGAACTAGGCCTTGAATAAAGGTCGTTTTTCCGGCTCCCAGATCACCATAAAAACAGAGCACATCGCCAGGGATAAGTTGCGTTGCGAACTTTTCTGCCACTTCTTGTGTCTCCTCCTTACTCGAGGTGTAAAAAGTTTGATTTTCTGACATAGAGATACCCAATTGTACCACAGCACCCAACCACCAGAATGAGGCCTATACTGATACATATCAATGGAAGTGGACTAGTATGCTCCTTCGTGTTTTCCTTTTGGCTTGCATATGAAGAGGCAGTCGCAAAGGACTCATCGATCCCAAGTACCCCTGTCACTGGTAGCGGTGTGGCAGAGATAGTTGAGACAGGTTGTTTGGTGGGCTTTACTGCATATGGGGTATTACTAAGGACAATAGTTGGAGTAGGGAGACGTACTGGTGTCGGAGAAAGAGTAGGTGTGGGACTTGGAGGAACGGATGTCGCAGTTGGGTCAGGCTCATTAATATGGATATCCACACTATTTGTTGACCATTGTACGGACGAGAGATTTCCACCACTCGTAAAATAATAAAATCCCACTTTTATTTTGTAGTCACCCTCTCCTTTGTACCCACTATCTCCACTATCTGACTTGACCAAAAGACTGCCATCCCAACTGCCTATTTGGATTTGCCGTTGGTCAGTAATTGAGTCTCCACTTTTAACCCAGTTATTTCCATTTTGTGTAAATCCAAAATAGTTGGTACTCCCATCCTGATACATCGCTGCTTTCATGTATATATTTTCACCTGTTGTAAAACCAGAGAGAGAGGCCGTGAGAGTCACTAGCTCATCACCGGTAACAACTGTTTTATCTTCTACGATGGATAGCGAGCGAGAGGCAAAACACTCAGGTACAAAACGAAAAAGGAGTAACAAAACAATCAGAAACTCTTTCACATATCTATTCTGAATAGTTTCTGAAAAGTATACAAGAGAAGAATACTAGTTCTTGTAACCGTATTGGAAAATCTCACTCGTGGTATATCTTGTTGCAAATGATTGATTATACCCATACCATGGATCGTTAATCATATAGTTCCCGCCAGATCCTCCCTTAATCACAACAAAATGCATACCAAAAGCACCCGCTTTTAATCCTACTATAACCGGCTTACCTGCAGCGACAAGATTATCTATTGATCCTGTGCTTCCACTCCAGAAGGAGGTAAATTGTCCACCAGCCCACGGTATCAACATGTAGGCTGTGCCACCGAAGAAATAGCCTGCATTCCCTGCAATTGATGCTGGTGTCACTGACTGACCATTATACTTCAAAACCATGGCTATTGAGGTCAGCAAACAGCCAACTTCCCATACTGTGTCAGTCGAGGAACCGATAAACATATTTCCCCATCTTTGATCTCGTTGGCTATAAAACCATCCATCTGGACTGGGCTGTGGAGGAAGGATCGATGCCCCACCCTGAGAAGTCGTAAATGAGGTAAATGCGGCTAGCTGAGCTTGCGCTGCAGAGAGAAGGCGTTGATAATTTGCCTCACTCCCTTGCGTGGCAGCAAGCAGTTGCTGTTTCTGCTTTTTTTGATCATCCAGTTGGCTGTTGTAGTCAACAAGCTGCTGTTGGAGTGCAAGGATTTTCTGTCGTTTATCTTCAAGAATATTTTTCTGATTAGAATAATCATTCTTTGCCTGATAGGTATCCAGCACGAGTTGTTTATCGTGTGCTTGTACCAATTTTAGATAATTCGATCGTGTCACAAAGTTATTCACATCGTTTGATGTCAGGAGGATATTAATTGGTTCTGTCGTCCCTGATTGATAGGTGGCAACAACACGTGAGACAAACACTTTCATTAAGCTTTGCAGTGAACCGTCCAGTGACGTAATTTTCTTCTGTGCCGTATCAATATCCTGTTCTACTGCCAAAATCTGTTCTTTGGTTTGCTCAATCTTGTATTCAGTGAGGGTTATTTGATTATTAAATATACTAATTTGTGATGAGAGTGTTTTTTCCTGACCCTGTGCATCGGCAATCTTATTTTGTAAGTCAGCGATTTGAGCCTGGAGGTCCTTTTGCTGTTGTGATGTATCAGGGCTTGGCGTGGGAGTCACGTCCTGAGCATACACAGAATGAGCCTGAGAAAGACTAGTGAGAAGAAGTCCAATGAGTAATAAGGTCCATAATTTGCGCATACATACTATTAATCCCTCAAATATCTATTTACCGCCAACATACTCGCACAGAATCCAAGGATCAATGCAAACCACATATTAGCAACTAGTACCATGACATAAAATGTCCAAGGGATTGGCAAGAACGGGATACCGGTCAGGAAACTCGCGATATACGGTGTTGATGTGTAGTACCACATCAATCCGCTCCCCACGAGACTTCCGATAATTGCACCAGTAACTGCATAGATAATCCCTTCAATCACAAAAGGAAGACTGATATACCATCGTGTTGCGCCAATAAGTTGCATCACTTCTATCTCATGTCTTCTCTTGGCAATAGTGATACTAATGATAAGTGTCATTACCAAAAGCGATTCTACGGTAAGAAGGGTAATAATCCCCACTCCTACCTGCCTGATCCCACTTGTCCATGCTGTAAGTGTACTTACCACATCTTTCTGAAAAACAACTTCAGAAACGATTGGAGAGCTCTTCACCGTCTGTGCGACCTGGTTAAGATCATTGACGTTAAACGTTGAGATCTCAAATGATGCAGGCAGAATATCTGCAGTGACAAGTTCCAGAAGCAAAGGATCATTCTTGTTTTGATCCTTATAGATCTGAAGTGCTTGATCTTTAGAGACAAATTTAATGTTAGATATCTTTCCACTGGAAAGCAGCTGGGTTCTGAGTTGATCAATTTGTGTCTGCTGTGCATCTTTGGTAAAGAATACTGACACTTCTGGCTTGCCTTCAAAATAGCCAATCAAGAATTGTGATCCTACTATCAGGAATGTAAAGACCGTAACCATCAAGAACGTAATCACCATGATAAGCATGGCAGCAAGTGCCTGATACGGGCTTCTTCTTAAATGTGTCCAAACTGTTTTACTGTGTCTTGCCATAGTTATTTCCCTTTCTTGTGTTCAATTACTTCTTCAATTGACCCTTCAAATATTTCTTCTTTCTTCTCTTCATGTTCCTTCTCGTGCTTTGCAGGTTTTTTTGAGTCTTCTATAACCTCATGGTCCATCTCTTTTTTAGCCTCATGCTTCTTCTTAGTATCTTTTACAATCTTTCCTTTTTCTAAGACTACATGGTGATGACCTGGATATTTTGAAACGATCCCGGTGTTATGCGTCACCATGATGACTGTTGTTCCTTTTTTATTAATAGCGTGTAACAGATCAACAATCGCCGCAGCGGTCTCATCGTCTAAATTTCCAGTCGGCTCATCCGCAATAATGATTGATGGATCAAGTGTTAGGGCGCGAGCAATAGCCACACGCTGCAATTCTCCACCAGATAACTGCTGAGGGAATTTCATCTTATGCTCACCTACTCCAACATCTTCCAAGAGTGCTTCAGCACGGGCGCTTGCCTCCTCGTGCGCAGTCCCAGCAATTTCCAGGGGCAACAGGACGTTTTCTATAACCGTTCTGTCAGGGAGCAACTTAAGATCTTGAAAAACAATGCCAATCTTTTTTCTCAGATGTGGGAGCTTCTTTTGTGGAAGTGCGACAACATCTATATCCTCAACCATAATATTGCCTTCTGTTGGTAGGAGTTCACGAATAATCAGCTTCAAAAGCGTCGTCTTTCCAGATCCAGTTTGCCCGGTAATAAATGCAAATTCTCCTTTTTCAAAAAGCACAGAAATATCATTTAATCCTGCTGCTCCTGATGGAAATATTTTACTGACATTCTCTAATACTATCATTACTCCATTACCTCCACTTGTCCTACATCCATGAGCCAGCCAGCATATTGTGCTTTCTGGGTCTCACCATGGACAGTCACTTTTTTCCCAACAAATTGAGAGAGATCAACAATTGATGAAGTCAGATATACGTTTTGACTGTCTCCCCCTGGGCGAACCAAATGATATTGCCCTTCCCCATTAATACCACCTTGTTGCAGAGTGCCAGTAGCCGTATCTTTAAACGTTGTTAAATCAGTCGAGCCAACCACCGTCCCTTTTGCAAGCATGCCTCCTTGAGAAGAGGTCGTGCTTGTCATGAGGCTTGTTTTGCTACTCACAAGATGTGAGAGAAGATATCCAGTGCCAACACCAAGCAATACAACGACTAAAAACACTATCAAAGAAGTCCATGGGAATGGAGTACCGGTTGATTCTAATGGATGAACAACAGCTTCACTAGACATTGGAGTAGTATTTAATTCTTCTGCCATAACAATCTCCTCTTTAGTTAGTAAAACACACTTGTAAAGATTTGGCAAGAAAAAAGTGAGTATTATGACAATTTCTGCAGTTCTGCTTGAATAAACCCATCAAGGTCACCATCTAATACCGCTTCTGTATTAGATGTCTCATATTCTGTTCTCAGATCCTTCACCATACGATATGGATGCAATACATAAGATCTGATCTGGTTTCCCCATCCTGGAGTTTTGTATCCTCCTTTGAGTGCGGCTTCAGCCTTTTTGCGCTCTTCTTCCTGGAGAATCCATAATTTCGATCGCAGCATTTTCAGCGCATATTCTCGATTTTGTAATTGTGATCGTTCTGATTGACACGTAACCACAATATTTGTGGGCTTATGCTTGAGTCTGACGGCGGTAGACACTTTATTCACATTCTGACCTCCATGGCCTCCCGCTCGGAAAAAATCCCATTCCAAATCATCTTCATTCAGTTCTACCTCTGCAGCATCCTCAATTTGGGGGAGAACTTCAACGAGCGCAAAGGATGTTTGGCGCAAACTATCAGCATTAAACGGAGATAGTCTAACCAATCGATGTGTGCCTGCTTCAAATTTTAAAAATCCGTACGCATATTCACCATCGACTTGTAACGTAATGCTCTTAAATCCAGCTTCTTCCCCTGGATTTTGATCTAACACCTCAAAACTCCAGCCTTTTCTTTCAATGTAGCGACTGTACATACGAAACAGCATTGACGTCCAGTCCATGGCCTCTGTCCCACCTTGCCCTGAGTGAATTGCGAGGATTGCTCCGCCTGTATCATGCGCACCAGAAAAGTAAAGAAGAAATTCCAGCTTTTCTAACATCTTTTCTACTTCCGCCGTTTCCCCTTCCTTCAGAAATAGCTGTATGGTATCTGCTTCATCAACTTCTTTCTGCAACTTAGAAAGCTCTTTCATTTTTTGCCCAGCAGACTGGTGTTCATTCCAAAAACCTGGCTTCTCGCTTTCTACTGTTAATTCACGAATGCGTTGTTTTTTGGCAGGTATGTTTATTTTCTCAAGTATTTTTTCTACTCGTGTTTTCAGATCATCCATGATGACATTATATCATTCTTAAGACTTTTATTTTTCGTGTTATACTCAAGGCATGAGCACCAAAACACTTTTTATCGCAACGTATAACGTCTTGTATCCTTCACACAACGCGAGCATCTGGACAAACATTTCCAAACTCATTGAAGGAGGGATTTCTATAATTTGTCTTCAAGAAGTTACGAAACAGAAAGAAGACTTTCTGAAAGAACATCTTCGTGAGAATTTCGACAATTCCTGGGATATGCACGTATTCATCCCTGCAGATTCTTTTTTTGGGACGGCGATTCTTTGGGATAAGAAAGCCGTTACATTTTCCTCTTTGTATGACGTCCCCCTTCCTAAAGCAGATCAATTCACACTACTCGAATCCTTAGTGCTCAGACTTGCAGGAGGATTCACGCATATAATAACAAGAACCATGGTAACAGCAACAGGATCCTATCAAGGGAAGGACATTCGTATCTCCTCTCTCCATCTTGATCACATTGGTGGGCCAAAGAATAGGACTAGACAGCTCAGAGCAGCGGTTTCTTACCTTGAGAAAGATGAAAAATATGACCTCGATGTCATCTGTGGAGATTTCAACACCTATGATCCACTGAAAAGTGGTAAAGAATATCGAGCAAACAAAAAAACGCTTCATTCATATACGGAAATTACTCAAGATACCCCATGGACCCATGACCTTTATGATGTTTCTGTCTATAGTGCAACAAGTATTTTCCATAAACTTTATCTTTTGACCCACATCCATTGGAAAAGAAAGCTCGATTTTATATGGGGTAGGGGCATGAAAAAATACTCAGCACAAGCAGTCGAACTTCCAGGGTCAGATCACCGGCCTGTCATTGCTACTATTTCTTTCTAAACTTCTTGCAAACCATACCTCACTCGTGCACAATACAAATATGCTTTCTCTTAAGAAATTTTTTCGTGTTCTAGGCCCTGGCGTCATTACTGGAGCAGCTGATGATGATCCATCAGGAATCGCTACATACTCACAGACAGGTGCACAATTTGGATATGGTCAATTATGGACTGCTATCTTCATGCTCCCTTTTCAGGTAGCGGTGCAAGAAGTCTGTGCTCGCATCGGTGCTGTTACTGGTAAAGGTATCGCGGCCGTAGTTCGAGAAAATTATGGCAGGAAAGTACTTTACCTTGTCGTGCTACTCGTGCTAGTCGCAAATACTATTAATATTGGTGCTGACATCGGGGCTATGGCAGAGGCAATACGGCTTATTATTCCAATTAACTTTATTCTGCTGACTCTTGGTATCACAGCGACCATGCTTACGCTTGAGATATTCACTTCCTATAAAGTGTATGCCAATATTTTAAAATGGCTTTGTCTTTCATTATTCGCCTATCCAATAACTGTCTTTATCGTGCATCAACCATGGTTAGAAGTTGTCAGATCAACGTTCATACCGCATTTTGAATTAAGCTTCCAATTCTTCTTTATCATTACCGGCGTGCTGGGTACGACTATCTCCCCATACATGTTTATCTGGCAGGCATCAGAAGAAGTCGAAGAGGAAAAAGAGAAAGACCTTATTGGGTGGGATCAAAAACCTCGTATCGGGCATAAGTTTATCCACAACCTTAGAATTGATAATTTCGTAGGCATGCTTTTCTCAGAGGTTGGCACCTGGTCAATTATTCTTGTGACAGCCACCGTCCTGAATGCCCATGGCATGAAAGATATCCGCACCGCAGCTGATGCGGCGAAAGCACTCGAGCCACTGGTACAAAGCTTCCCAAATGCGGGCTTTTTCTCTAAACTTTTGTTCTCAACTGGTATCGTAGGACTAGGGCTTCTCGCGGTACCAGTGCTTGCTGGCTCAGCATCGTATGCTGTCTCAGAGGCATTCTCTTGGCGTGAAGGGTTATCGCTCAAATTAAAGAAAGCGCATGGATTTTATGGTGTCATTACCATCGCGACACTTGTTGGACTGATGATTAACTTTGTTGGCATTGACCCAATGAAAGCACTCGTGTACACCGCGGTTATCAACGGTGTTGTTGCCGTACCACTCATTTTTGTCATCGCACTGGTTGGCCAAAACAAGAAAATCATGGGGGACTTTTCCAGTGGCATCACTTCTCGTATATTTGTCTGGCTTACCTTCATCGGGATGGGTGCAGCAGCAGTGGCAATGTTTTTGACCATTGGTAAATAATCACTATCAACTCTTATTAGTGCTGTCTAAGAATAAATGTTTCACAGAATTGTTGTGGAGTTAGTTTCTCTATCAAGAAATCATTTCTGCTGAGGTTTGAGGTGTATGCTTTCAGTGCATAAGGCGTACACACACTGTCATTATAGATTGCAAATACTTCCCCATTATCACTCAACCTTGGGATACTATCACGGATGACACCAACTGGGAGGCCACATTGTGCACTATTTACGATAGAGATCGCTCCTTCTGTTAACGGAGATCCGCCAGTACATGGTCTGAAAAGAAGATTATCAAACATGCCATGTTTTGTTTGCAGTGATATTTGCATGTGAGAAGGAGTAATATGCTCATTTGCATATAACAAATACGTCATCATTAAAGACGTAGCCTCTGGATCATATACGGTGACCTGTGCATGCTCCTCTTTCGCAAGTGTAATATATCTCGCGAGAATACGGTCTGGGAGACTAAAGTAGCTATTCTGAATTGGCATCTGATAGAAATAAAAATAAAAATATTGTAGAACAAACCCTGTATAGACGACAGCCAAAACCCCAAAAACCCAGGGATATGTTTTTTTATTCTCATACGCATGTCCAATGGTTACTATTCCATACGCAATTACTATCAGTAGAAATGGAATCATAAAAGTAATGTGTGGAGTAAAGTTCACAGCATCTGGCGAGTGAATGAGTTGTGGGAGAATACCCAAACCAATGTAAAGAGTTATGAAGAAAAAAACTTTCTTGCGCTTAAGAAAAAGTGCACAAAGACCAATAAGAAGCAATGGGGCATCGATAATATAAAAAAGTCCATGATGAGTAAATGAAGCGAATGAATCTGCATATAAAAATAGATAATCAAACGAAAATATAAGCATAAATTTTTGAAGTAAAATATCAAGAAAAACGAATAGCTTATTTGCAAAGAGTGCAGTAAAAGGACTAGAAATAACAAATATACGCCCATTACTCACAAGTGAATTCACAACAGGATTTGATGGCAGAAAAAGCTCGTTTAATCTTCCCCCGTGCGCAGCAAAGGTAAGCATGATAAAATACGCAAAGGTAAATAATACTGAGAATCCTGAGATGGCAAGATACGGGAGCAAATATTGCTTTTTGTTTTTTCTCCACGCGACAAAACTTGTGAGACATACTAGAAGAGCAAAAATAACTTTTGTCGCAATATAGCTATAAAATCCCAGCAGGAAAAGTGGTAATGCCCAGAGAATAGCCCACTTTTTTGCTTTCAGTAGAACAACCATCGCGAGTAAATAAAAACATACCGCAAGAGGGACTTCATAAGCAGTTCTGCTAATAGCGATAAACCATGGATTGACCGCCACAAGTAGCGCCGCGATGAGGGCAGTCTCACGATCCAACAGTTCTTTTGTCAGCCAGTAGGCTGCTAGAACCAGCAGCATACCAAACAAAGCCCCAGTGATGTGCATATCAACTAGCGAATATGGCAACCATCCAACTGCAGGGATTAACAGGAAGTATGGAAGTTCTGCTTGCGGGAGAAATGCCTCAGGTGGGTACTTTCCCCAAAAAACTGACAACGGCTGCCATGTATGAGTGATATCTGTTCCTGACTGAGCGATCGACTTTGCTTCCAAAAGATAGGTTACTTCATCCTGCACCACACCATTTGGGACACGATCAAGCCAAAGGAAACGGAAAATGCCTGCAACTATAAGAATCCCTACCAAAGGAAGCCAGCTGTACGTCTGCCACATTGAAATCGAACGTTTCATAAATTATTACAGATCTGCATGCATGCTTGTTTGGCAGTGTTACCAGGTACCTGTGGCAGTTGCTGAATTTGTTGGATAACCGCTTGGATTTGTGGAGATGTCGTTGCTAATTCTTGAACATTAATCTGGGAAACCTGATCCTGGATATCCTGTATTTTATTTTGAACAGCAGTTCCGACGTCACTTGTCGATGGAAGCGCAAAGTGGGATGCAGAGGGCGTCACTGAGACAACTGGTGTCTCATTGTCAGTACTTACGGCGGTATCTACACCTTGAACACTCAACAAATGTTGTGGTTTTGAATACTGATCATACAGATACTTTCCGTATGCTGTCCCGGCACCGAGAACAACGAGCACCCCAAGTCCAATCGCAATCTTTTTTACATCCCAGTGCGATTCAACAATTTCGGCATCGATAATTTGCTGTTTTCTTCTCTCAATTTTTCGTTTTCCACTATCTTCTCCCATATATTGGTTATACACTTTTATGAGTATTCTCAGCAACAAATACTTGCCAATAAAATAATTTCATGGCATACTCAATAGATGCAGAAGCAAATTATTGTTATTTCACTCGTTGTCCTTGGGGTGCTTTTTGTTGGACTTTCATTTGTATATTTCACGACTGGTGCCAATCATTTGCCACACTTTCTCCCAGGCTATGACGCAGCAGTGATGAAGGCTCACGCCAAACATGGCATTGGGTCACTACTCCTCGGTGTTGGCTGTTTTGTCTTCGCGTGGTTTCAATCTGGATCAGCGAAAAAGTAAGAACAGGAGACTCCCACTCCCTGCTAAAAAGCAATAGACTGCAAAAGGCATAAGCGTATTCGTTTCAAAATATTTTGTCAAAAACTTTACAGAGAAATAGGCAGCAATTCCAGAGCATACCGCGCCAGCAAGCACTTGGCCAATAATATTAACCCCATCTGCAGTTGCCAGATCCGGAATTTTAAGAATCGCAGCAGCAGCAATAATTGGCGTTGCTAGCAGGAAGGAGAAGCGTACTGCATCTTTATGTGAAAGCCCAATCGCAAGACCTCCCGTAAGTGTTGAACCAGTACGAGAAAATCCCGGAATCAAGGCTATTGCCTGTGAAGCACCAATGGCAAGCGTCTGCTTCCAACTAATTTTTGCAACGCGCGCATCATCATAGACATGATGTACGTCCTTTCTTTTTTTACGAATAATCTCAGCTAAAAAAAGCATGGTGCCGTTGAGTGCTAAAGCACCCGCTGCAATAAGTGGAGAAGCAAAAAGCGTTCGTAGCTTTTCCTCAAAAAGAAGACCCAAGATACCCGCCGGAATAGTACCTACAACCAGTAACCATCCGAGCTTGGCATAGATATCATCTGATTTAATTTCGCGATCACGAAGTGATCTCCCCATTCCGGTCAAAATCTTCTTCCAGTCATTAAAGAAAAAGCCAAAAAGAACGATAGATGTTGCGAGATGAGTAGCAACTAGAAATGGAAGAAATAGTGGATCTTTTTGATTGATATGCCAGCCAACCAGGGATGGGAATATCACACTGTGCCCCAGACTTGAGATAGGGAAAAGTTCAGAGACGCCTTGCAAAAGTCCGAGGATTATTGCCTGCACATAGGTGACCATATCAGTATCATATCATATGTTCTCTTGCCCTTGGCGATTTTCCGTCGTATGATGAGACCACTGTTATGGATAGTATTGTATGCCCTCATTGTAATAACACTTTTGAACTTTCAGAAGCGCTTGCTCACCAATTGGAAGAAAAAATGCGCGAGAAAGTTAATGCTGATTACCAAGAGAAGTTAGAAAAACAAAAACAAGAGATAAAAAAGCAAGCAGAAGATGCCTTATCACTTAAGATGACAGATGCACAAAACGAAGCCAAGGAGGCAAAACTGCGCAATGAAGAATTACAGAAACAACTTCTTGAGCTAACAAAAACACTCAGAGAGCTCAAAGATAAAGATGAGCAGCGTGACCTTACGTATCAAAAACAGCTCATCGCAGATCGAGAAAAAATGCAAGAAGATATATCCAAAACCATGATGGAAAAGTCTCATTTAGAAACTCTCGAACTTAAAAAGCAGCTTGATGATACAAAAAAAGCGCTGGAAGATGCACAAAGGAAAGCGGCTCAGAAGTCCCAACAACTTCAAGGGGAAGTGTTAGAACTCGAGCTTGAAGAAATCCTTCGACTCGCCTTCCCTCATGATGAGGTACAAGCAATTGGTAAAGGCATTAATGGCGCAGATATTCGACATATTGTAAAAACTCCCATGGGCAATGTGTGTGGAATTATTCTCTGGGAACTGAAACGAACCAAACACTGGGATGATAAATGGATAGGCAAACTTAAGGAAGATGTGAGGAGTGAGAAAGCACATGTTCCAGTAATTGTTAGTGCTGAACTTCCCGATGAAGCAAAAGCAGGAATGGGTGTGAAGGAAGGGGTATGGATTTGTGCACTACCTCTTGTGATTCCATTGGCAGAACTTCTTAGAAAGAATCTCTATGATATAGCTAGACAAAAAGCTGTGAATGCCAACAGTAACGAAAAATCAGACTTAGTGTATCGATATATCACGAGTCATGAGTTCCAACAGCAAGTAGAATCCTTGATCGAGACCTATCTTGGTATGCAACAAGAATTACTACAGGAAAGACGAGCATTCGAGAAGATGTGGAAAGTACGTGAAGGACAAATAGAAAAATTACTTCATGGGACTGCACATATAATCGGAAGTATGCAAGGTCGCGGAGCGACAATTCAGGGGATCAAAGGACTTGATCTCCCGGAATTAAATAGTGGAGAGGATATACTAGCATGAAATTTACACACACCAATTTACCAATAGAGAAAGACTTGCCAAAACTTGTTAGAGATAATATCCCCGCTATTATTTTTAAAAATCACAAAAAAGATCCACAAATCTCGATTGCGAAGGATGATGCGGAATTCGTTTCATATTTATTGAAAAAATTTGTCGAAGAAGCTGTTGAAGTTATGAACCATACTGATCGAGAAGATCTCATGAAAGAATTGGCAGATATAAAAGAAGTTACGAGAAAACTCATGCAAATCTTCAAAATTTCTGAGAAAGAAGTTGAAGAAATTAGAGAATTGAAAGAGAAAACGAATGGTGGGTTTGAAAAGCGCTATATTCTTGAAAAACTTCCTGAGGGCGTATGAGTATACAAAATTCATTTCTGCGAATTTATGACATCGTGAAAAAAATTCCTCGAGGGAAAGTTATGACATACAAAGAAGTAAGTATTTTGGCCAATGTTGCTACACCTCGCGTGGTGGGATTTGCACTCCATGTGAACCCAGACCAAGAGAACATCCCATGCCATCGAGTTGTCTTTAGCGATGGACGACTTACTCCAGGATTTGCATTTGGTGGTGAGGATGTCCAGAGAGAACTCTTAGAAAAAGAAGGTGTTTCTTTTTTATCAAATGGGAAAGTCGATCTAGAGAAAGCAAAAGTAAAATAACTATTTTCCTTCACTCCCAAGCATCATACGCGCTTGTTCAAAGTTGACTACCCAGCCTGTATGTAAAAGACTTCTATAGACAGATGTTTGATAGATATTACCAGACTTATCATATAGTTCAGGGTACCCCCCATATTTCACAATGTTTGCGCTATATGCATCCATATCCTTTTGTGCGATCGTGACATAGGAAGGATCATACTGATGAAGCAAAAGAAGTGCTTTAACATATTCCATGCCCCAATGACTCCAGATGGTCTCACCCATGTATGAAGGAGCAAAATATCTATTGAAGAAATAGAGCTTATCAGGATTATCCTTTATGGCATATCTCAAAGGGAACGGGCTATCTAATTTATTTTTTTGCACATATGCTATTTCACTCTCCAACATATGACGCTCTTGTTCATTGGAAAGGTCCAAGAACTGCGCTGAGGTAACAACAAAGGCATCTCCAGAATACAGGTGATTTTGTATCGATTCTTGGGAGTGATCATCAAGGAAAATACCAGCTTGCTCGTCCCAAAAGGTTGTAATAATTTTTTGTTTCCAAGACACGAGATCGCAGGAGTTATTCTTCTGTAGTATCTGTGGGCACGTTATTGGCAGACCTAAATCAAGTGCCATTTTTACACTACTCCAGGCAACAACATTATCATAGAAACTACTTTGTCGCATAATTTGATCCCGCGCGCTTGAGAGAAGGATGTCTTTTCTAATAAGTCCTGTATGCGGATCAATCACTCGCTGCAGCCATTGATTAGTCGCTGTGGTTAATGGTTTTTGGTAGCTTTGTACTAATTTTTTACCTGCAGGAATTGTCTGTAATGGATATTTTGCTTCTCCCCCTGGGAAGACAGTAGAAAGGAAATGATCATCGGTAAGCGCACGGAGTGTCCACATGACTGCAAAAAGCGAATCTGATGGTTCCTTATAAATATTTGTCCCTACATAGCCATTGGCACTCACAGGAGTGAATGTAGTATATTCTTTGCCTGATTGTCGTAATAACTCCAAATCAAGCGCAACCGTCTGTAGTGTCACCCGCTCTCTATCAGTCCAGTCTTTTTGTGAGAGGGCAAATCGCCCGTCAAGCATACTTGAATAAAAAATGCCAAAGTTACGTACATAAAGTTCGCCAAAATGCCCTGCTGAGATAACATATGGCTTACTTGGATCAAAACGTACCGAATGAATTTGGGCAATGATCTGATCAACCGTGCCATGAAATGGTTTTTCAGGGTCGAATCGATTTGGAACAACACGCCCAAACTCTTGTAGTTGATCAATGGCTAAGGCAATCCAGGTTGGAACGTTGTACAATATAACAGGTGACTGCTGTTTTAATTGAATATTTCCTTGCGCATCAACAAAAGTAGTAAATGGAGAACTCACAAAAGGGTAATGCCCATAGGGATTTGTCCCATCTGAATACCACATAACGAATGCCGACAGACCAATGAGAAGGAGAATGCCCACTAGTAATTTCTTCATTGCCTCCTTATTATACAAATATGACACGTCTCGAGCAAAAGACATTCTCTTCCTATGTAAAAGAGCTTCAAAGTCTTTTAGAGGAAAATCATGTAGAGCATCGTTTTGTTGGTGGTGCCTCTTTTGGAGGGTTACTCAATGAGAAAACATCCTGGCAGATTGATATCTCAAAGAGATCTATTACATTGAAAAATGCTAATTTACTCCCTCTCTATAGAGAAGATGGGACAATGAAAGACATTGATCTCATTTCTCTTTCCCCAGAGAAGCTCCCTTTATCAGTTGTGCAGTATATGAGTAATCCCACACATCCACCTACCGTTATTGAGCCCGCTATTTTTGCCCCTCAAAAGATCAATGCAATTGCTCAACTCGTAACCGATATATATGTCGATAAACACCATCAGCCATTTCTAGTGTTTGAACCAATTCGTCAGCTGATCAGTTGGGAAAGTCTTGAACCTTGGACTGTCCATGTAAATAACATTCAATACACTGTCAGAAACCCTATCGCTGATTATTTTGCCTACCAATTCCGTAGTCCAAGTGGAGTAAAACCAAAACATGAGAAAAAAGTCATACTTATAAAAAAGCTCGTGACTGATATCATCAAAGAAGGTAAAAAGCATCACATTGATTACCTTTCAGACATGTATTACGGGACCTGGGAGAAATATGTACACGATCTCC
>JAJYDJ010000004.1 GCA_021777565.1 bacterium
GGGACGCGTATGCGGCCCTTTTTGATGCGATCGATCATGCCAGTTGGGCAACCGATGTCAAGGTACAGACCAAATGGGTGAGTGCAGAGAAAGTAGAGAAAAACGGTGCCAAGGCAGAGATTGGTACTCCTGATGGAATTATTGTCCCGATCGGTTGGGGAGAAAGAGGTGCTGAGGGTATGATACAGGCAGCGACGTATGCCAGAGAGAATAAAATCCCCTACTTAGGGCTCTGTTATGGTATGCAGCTGGCGGCAGTCTCTTTTGCCAGAAGTGTCATCGGCTGGAAAGATGCCAATACCGAGGAAAATGATAAAAAGACTATTCATGATGTTATTCACCTCATGCCATCACAAAAGACCCATATGGAACTTCGTGCATACGGGGGAACCATGCGTCTGGGGGAATGGGAAGCCATCGTGAAGCCCGGTACCATCGCGTGGGAGTCTTATGCTAAGTATGGGCGTGGCATCAATACGCTTGATAAAAAGACTGGTATGACCTCAGAAAGGCATCGCCATAGATTTGAATTTAATGATGATTTTGTCAAAGAATTTGAAAAAGCAGGACTTATTATCAGTGCACGCTCAAAAGTTGAGAAATTGGCTGAGATTATCGAGCTCCCACGTGATGTCCATCCATTTTTTGTCGGGACACAGGGGCATCCAGAGTATAAAAGTAGGCCACTGAGCCCACATCCGATATTTGTCTCCTACCTGCTTGCTTGTAAAGCCGAGGCTGAGCATAAATTACCACATTGAGAATTTAAGGCTTTTGTTCTATAATATACCCATGGCAACGATAAATTTTCTCGTCGGTGACACCGTTCGCGTACACCAGAAGATCCAAGAAGGTGACAAAACCCGTATTCAGGTCTTTGAAGGTGTTGTTTTGGCAATTCGTGGCCGTGGCGAGAATAAATCATTTACCGTCCAGAAAATCGTTGGCGGCATTGGCGTTGAGCGTATTTGGCCTATCAATTCCCCACTTATCCAGAAGATTGAAGTGAAAGCACATGCAAAGCGTCGTGTGAGACGAGCAAAGCTCTATAATCTTACTCTCCCTCGTCCTATTGTTTCATAATCTATCTTTCTCTAGTATAAAAGGAGTAACCCTATGCGTGGCATGAAAATATCCAATATTGTGGGTCGTACCGGCGAAACAGTCGCAGCAGACTTTCTTCGTGATAAGGGATATCAGCTTATCGAGTTTAATTTCCGCAAGAACTACACTGAGATAGATATCATAGCCATATACCGTAATACTACGGTCTTTGTGGAGGTAAAAACTCGTAAAAACGACTCATTTGGTACGCCATTTGAGGCTATCACCAGAACAAAAATTGCTAATCTTGTCCATACGGCGCACGTGTATATGAAACTTCACCCAAACCTCCCGAAAGCCATGCGTATTGATGCCATTGGCGTCACTTTAGATGAGGATAATAAGCTCGAGTCTATCGAACACGTAGAAAATATCTCCGGATTTTAAGAGGGGCGTCGTGCCAGCTCCGTTACTTGCACAACTCTAATATCTCCCACGACACATTCCTCAACTGGTTGTTGTGTGGAAAATGGCCCTGCAGGTGTGGCCTCAAGAGCAAAATGCTCGATCCCAGTGACGACTGGATGATCACCACTTTGATCCTGGATGGCAACAAAAGGGAGATACGGGCTTCTGGTCTCCACAATACAGGCACGACGTCCCGTCAGAGGGATACTCACCCAGGCATCCGTTGGTATCATCACTCCACAGTGTCCATCCTCAAGTGGGGATGGGGTTAACGGTATTTCTTCATCTGCCTCTGCTCGGGTAACTTTACCCATAGCACCTGG
Source organism: bacterium (assembly GCA_021777565.1). Classification (GTDB taxonomy): domain Bacteria; phylum Patescibacteriota; class Microgenomatia; order Levybacterales; family UBA12049; genus JAJYDJ01. The sequence goes on from JAJYDJ010000004.1 coordinate 1,836, forward strand.
CTCAAGCATCTGCTCAGGAAGAATAACGCACAATTCAGCCATACCGTATTGTAAACAGACTAAATAAAAAAATAAAAGCTACAGATCACAAAAACATCATGTATAATAAAATGTATGAAAGTGTTTGCCATACTCGGCAGTATAGCTCTTGCCCTTGCTCTCATCGTTATTGTCTTTGGCAATTCCTTCTTTGGCTTTGTGCCTAACAAAAATCCGCAGTCACTTTTTATCGTTCAAAAAACTGATTCCCTGGCACAGGTACAAAAAAATCTTCGTGCGAGTGGCTATCTGACCACAAAAGATACGCTCTTCACTATCGCAGAAATTGCTGGGGGACTTTTTTCAGTAGCTCCTGGTGGCTATATGCTGCAAAAAGATATGGCTCCCTGGCAGCTGGTCATGAAACTCAGGCACCCAGACTACGCATGGGTGACTATCCCTCCTGGAAAAAGAAAAGAAGAAGTAGGGGAGATATTGCAAACAAATCTTGGGTGGAATCCTCAGCAAAAATCCGAATGGGATGGTCTTTCAACAACACCAGCCGGTGATCCAATTGAAGGGCAACTCTATCCTGATACCTATTTACTTCCAACACGTGCCTCAGCAACAGACGTAGCCAATCGTATCATCGCTCATTTTAATGATGTCTTTGCACCCTATCTGCCCCAATTTACTGATCAGAATATCAGATGGACGACGGGACTTAAAATTGCGTCTATTATCCAGAGAGAGGCGGCTGGGCCTGATGATATGCCACTGATTGCTGGCATTTTGTGGAACAGGCTTGAAAAAGGTATGCCACTCGAGATTGATGCAACGGTGATCTATGCACGAGGGAATGTCGGACAGGGATGGTGGGCACCACTTTCTGCAGGCCAAACCAGCACTATTGACTCACCTTATAACACCTACGAGCACAAAGGACTTCCGCCTACCCCCATCTGTAGCCCAAGTTTGCCTGCCATTCAGGCAGTCCTGAATCCTGCAGATACCCAGTGCCTGTACTATCTGCATGATAGGCAGAGGCAAATTCATTGCGCTGTCACCTATCAAGAACATTTGCAAAATATTAGCACCTATCTGAACTAACACACAAATTCAGGCTAAATTTAGTATTGTCTGCATATTTTGACATATTTTGATAGTGTTATATAATCACGGTATGAAAGAGTTTTTAAAGCCTTTGGGTCGCAAAACAAAGCGACTCATCAAATTACTGCCTGAACATAAGCATTATTTGGATGTGGTGATTGCCCTTTTGAGTATCCCTGTCCTAGTCACGGCAGTCATTCTCAACTATAACAACCTGCAACCTAAAAAAACCTCAACAGCGAGTCCAACACCACCAGTGGTAGTCGTTCATAGTAATCCTGAAGTTATTGTCCCAACTCAGCCGGTGCAATTCGTCACCCAGCCCATGGCGCAACAGCCAACATCTGCAACGTGTACCAATGGGATTGGCCCTCTGGATATTTCGTATCCACAAGAAGGACAACAGGTGAGTGATAGTCCGTTGTGTATTCAGATTGATTACAATGCAGGAAATTATTGTCAGGTGGTCTGGAGGTATCGTATTAACAGTGGGACTTGGTCAGATTATGGCAATAATTCGGTCTGTCTGTATACCCTGCCAAATGGACAAAATACCTTTCAATTACAGGTGAAGAGTTTATCATCAAGTAGTACGCAGACGCTTACTCGTACCTTTGTTTATCAGGGGACAGTTACACCAACTCCAGCAAATGCTAGCAGTAGTGCACACTAATCTTCTTCGAGTTTTCTAATCCTATCGCGCAGAAATGCGGCAGTTTCAAAGTCCAAATTTTTTGCCGCATCGCGCATACGAATTCTGAGTTTTTTAATCACGAGTTCTTTTTCATCTGGTAACAGCACTTCTTTATCAGACATTTCCATCAATTGTTCAAGCTTGGCATCTTGCAGTGGCTTTTCTTCTTCATACTCAATAAGCCTGTCTCTGATGGCTTTCTCAATATTTTTCGGTGTGATGTTATGCTCTTTATTGTATTCAAGCTGTTTGGCTCGTCGTCTTTCCACTTCATCAATAGCTGCCTGCATGGAATCAGTCGTTTTATCTGCGTAGAGTATAACTTTCGAATCAATATTACGTGCCGCTCGTCCCATGGTCTGGATGAGCGACGTACGAGATCGTAAAAATCCTTCTTTATCAGCATCGAGAATTGCGACCAGTGTTACTTCAGGTAAATCCAACCCCTCACGAAGCAAGTTAATCCCAACGAGTACATCATAGGTCCCTTTTCGCAGATTGTCCAAAATATCTTGCCTTTCAAGTGTCTCGATATCTGAGTGAAGGTATGCGACCAGAATCCCTTGCTCCTCCAAGTAGTGTGTCAGCTCTTCAGACATCCTCTTGGTGAGGGTCGTGACCAGAACTCTTTGGTGTTTGGCAGTTCGTTTCTTAATCTCTTCAATAAGGTCAAATATCTGATTCTCAGTTGGTCTGATCTCAATTTCTGGGTCTACGATACCGGTTGGTCGGATCAGCTGTTCAACGACGTTTCCTTCTGAAAGAGATATTTCATATTCATCAGGGGTGGCACTCACATACACAGCCTGATTAACGCGTGTCATAAATTCATCAAATCTCAGTGGACGGTTATCAAGTGCACTCGGAAGCCTGAATCCATAGTCAATCAACGTTTCTTTGCGAGAACGATCACCATTATACATACCACGCACCTGAGGAAGAGTAATGTGAGACTCATCTACAATCAGGAGCCAATCCTCACTGCATGCCTTCATGTAATCAAGCAGGGTATATGGCGGTGCATTTGGTTCACGTCCATCGAAATAGCGAGAATAATTCTCAATGCCGTTGACATAGCCCAACTCTTTGATCATTTCCAGATCATGGTGTGTTCTCTGCTGGATGCGCTGTGCCTCAACGAGTTTACCTCTGGCTTTGAAATTGGCGACCTGCTCTTCCATGTCACGAGTGATAAGGGGGAAGACATCAGCGTAGGTACGAGGGTCAGTCATATAATGTTTGGCAGGGTATACAACTGTTGCTTTCATGACATTGGTTGTTTCCCCGGTCAGAGGATCAAATTCAGAAAGGCCGGTTATAAACCCATTCTCAATCTGCATGCGAAGTCCCGTATCCATATATGCCGGGAACAGATCGACACTTTCCCCACGCACTCTAAAGGTACTTCGATGAAATCCCATTTCATTTCTCTCATACTGCAGGTCTGCAAGTCTGGTGAGGATATCTCGCTGCTCAATCTTCATCCCAACAGCCAATTCCATGATGAATTTACCATATTCTACTGGGGAGCCAAGGTTATAGATACAGGAGACAGAGGCGACCACGATCACATCTTTACGCGTAAGTAAGTTCGTCGTTGCTGAGAGACGAAGCTTATCAATTTCTTCATTAATCTGCGCTTCTTTTTCTATATAGGTGTCTGAAGTTGGGATATATGCCTCAGGCTGATAGTAGTCATAGTATGATACAAAATAACTCACGGCATTATCAGGAAAGAAGTCACGAAATTCCTGGTAGAGCTGTCCGGCAAGCGTCTTATTATGAGAGATGATAAGAGTTGGCTTCTGGACGTTTTGAATAACGTTGGCCATGGTGTAGGTTTTTCCACTACCAGTGACTCCCAATAACACTTGGGCTTTCTCATGAGTTTCTAAACCTTTGGTGAGCTGCTGGATCGCTTGTGGCTGGTCACCTGAGGGTGCAAAATTGGATTTGAGCTGGAATGGCATACCGGTATTGTAACACAGGAGGGGGTATCGGCTTTGTTCTAGTTTGTCCTCTTGCAAATATTTTCCATATTTCGCATATTATTTATATATGCCAGGAGTTCTATACCAGAAAGAAAGAGAAGTACTTGAATACATTGCACAGTTCCAGTCACGCAATGGGTTTTCTCCTACGTTAAAAGAAATCTCTGCTGCAACTGGGCACAAAAGTAATGCGACCGTCCACCAAATCATCTCAAAACTGGTTGATAAGGGCTACGTCCAGAAAGTAGATGGGAATAATCGCATCCTTAAGATTCTTGATAACAGTGTCATGACAACCTATGGCAAGTCACAGCCATCAGTTGAGCTGCCTCTCATGGGATATATTGCCGCAGGTAAGCCTCTTGAGCCACACAGTGACCCAAATGCTACCTTTGAAGTAAGTGCCAATCTCGTCTCAGGTAAAAAGACAGCCTATGTGCTTCAAGTCAAAGGGGAGTCACTGATTGAAGATGGAATTTTGGATGGGGATTTTGTCGTCGTCGAGAAAGATAGAGAATTTCACAATGGTGATGTGATTGTAGCCATTGTTGATGAAAATCTCGCAACCCTCAAGAAGTTTTATCGTGAATCAGATGGCAAGGTAGTATTGCGTCCTGCCAACTCCACCATGCAGCCTATTTACCCAACACAATTAACCGTCCAGGGTCGAGTCGTGGGCCTGGTAAGAAAGTTTATCTAACACGCGGACGCAGTGACTGTATGGTGCAGGCACTCCCACAGCGTCTACAAAGCTCTTGAGTCTCTCCATCCATTGCTAATACACCTAAATTAACCGGATCAACCATAAATTCTGCCGCAACGGTATCCAAGTTCGCAAGAGTTTTTACTTCACCGACTGCTGCACCATAAAGCTCCCCTACACACGGTGCTGTAGTATCTGGTGTTTCTTCATCAAATTCATGGGTAACCGTGATGTCTGCAGGGAGTGATCCATCGCAGTGTTGCTCAGGTGTGTATGCCATATGGCAGCATTCTACCGGAAATTGTTATAGGATGCAAGTGGAGTTATTTCTTCTTGAGATGACGGTAGATATAGTAGGCAACAGCTCCGACTATGAGTACAACAATCACGATCTGAAACTTTTGAAAGTAGGGATGAATACTTTCCCAGTTCTTCCCCAAGGCAAGTCCGACATAGGTGAGAAGAAGTGACCAAATGAATGCACCAGCAAAACTGTAGAGAGAGAATTTCAACAAATTCATCTCAGCAAGACCGGCAGGGAGGGAGATAAAGGTACGTACTGCTGGGAGTAGACGACTAAAGAATGCAATGGGATTGCCATACTTTTGGAACCATTTCACTGCATGCACATATTCTGATTCTCTGATAAGAACATATTTCCCATATTTATGAATAAGGCTGAGGATCAGACTCTCTTCCAAGAAATACCCGATAGCATACGCAATCAGTGATCCCACAAGATTTCCCAGAGCACCAACGAAAACAATAGCCCAGAAATTCACAGTACCAGTACTCGCTAGATACCCGGCAAATGGCATGGTTACCTCAGAAGGGATCGGAAGAAGTGCTGATTCCAAAGTCATGAGGGAAAAAACTGCGATATAGCCGTGAGATTGGATCAATTGTATAATAAGGGTGGTAAGGTGACTAATCATGGGAACTTTATATATTGTACCGACACCTCTTGGCAATTTGCAAGATATCACGCTTCGAGCTATTGAAGTGCTTCTCTCTGTGCCTGTTATTGCCTGTGAGGATACTCGTCGCACGGGACTTCTGATGGATCATCTGAGAAAAACGTATTCCCAGTTCAATACACGCAAGGAAAAGCCACATTTGATCTCGTACTACGAAGAGAGAGAGCAAAATCGCATTCCTGAGATTGGTGGATTTCTGCTAGGGGGGACAGATATCGCTTTGGTGAGTGATGCGGGTATGCCAACCATTTCAGACCCTGGATATCGGTTGGTGAAGCTGTGTCGAGAACAAGGAATTGAGGTCGTCGCACTCCCTGGTCCTTCGTCCGTCATTTTAGCACTCGCCACCTCGGGACTGCCAACTGACAAATTTACCTTCTACGGATATCTCCCAGAAAAAGAGGCTCATGCCAAGAAATTGCTGGGACAAATGCATGAGTCTAACCAACTGGTATCAGTCACCAATATTATTTTTGCATCCGTTCATAAAATCATGGGAAACCTCTCCTGGATGCAGGAAATTCTTGGAGATATTGAGATCGTCATCGCTTCTGAACTTACCAAGGTGCATGAAAGAGTCCAGAAGAAAAAGATATCAGAATTTTTAGAAGAATTTGTAAAGAATCCACCAAAAGGGGAGTTTATTATCCTCTGGCACGAATAGAATTATTTTAGCTTCTTGATTTGCTCCTCAATGTGCAAAAGCTTGTTGTATTTCACGACATGTTCGCCCCTGAATGGCCCACCAAATTTACAATAGTCGGCACCCGCTGCAACCGCAAAATCTGCAATAAAGTCATCGTTGGTCTCATGGTTGCGCTCGGCAACGATAATCTTAAGTCCTGCCGCACGAGCCACTTCAACAACAGCCAAAGACTCAATCACCGTACCAACTTGGGTTGGCTGAATAACAATACCGTTGGCGGCTCTCTTATCCAGGACCATCTGGAGTCGGTAAATGTTGGTCGCTGTCAGATCATTCCCAACGATCAGTGATTTGGTGCCAAGCAGAGTGGTCATCTGTTGCCATCCTTCCCAGTCATTCTCAGCAAAGGGGTCTTCCAGATAAATAATTGCATTGTTTCTCAGGAGGGTTTCATAGTAGCTGACCATATCTTTGGTTGACTGCTGGCTTTCTTTATCAGCGATCTTATACTGCCCAGTCGTGTGAAATCCATTGGCAGCGACGTTGATGCCCAGGAAGAGATCAAGCCCAAGTCTGAGGTTGGACTGTGTGATGGCCTGCATCAAAAGCGTTAGGGCGTCACTATTATTGGCTGATTTTGGTGAAAATCCTCCATCATTTTCAACCGAGGTTGGGAAGCTATTGCCTCTGAGAATATGTTTCATCTCTTGAGCCACATCAACACCCCACTCCAAGGCTTGTGAGAAGGGGATAGACCCGGCCGTTGTCAAAAGGAACTCCTGGAAATTAAGTCCATTATCGGCGTGTGCTCCGCCACTGACCATAGTAAAAAGAGGAGTAGGAATATGCAGTGGTGCTGATGAGCGCGCATTAAGACCTCGCAAATAGAGATAGAGCGGAAGGCGACTCGTCTGGGCTGCTGCCTTGGCGACGGCGATGGACACGCTGAGGATGGCATTGCCACCAAGACGATTCTTGTTTTGCGTCCCGTCAAGCTCAATCATCGTGCGATCAATCAGTTGCTGCTTGGTGACATCCATGCCGATAATTTTGGGACCGATCACGTCAGTAATATTCTGCACTGCTTTCAATACACCAAGACCATCATAATGTTCCTTGTCATGGTCTCGAAGTTCGTATGCTTCATAGCTTCCGGTCGCGATGCCACTGGGAACCGCCGCAACACCGATCATGCCGTCATCCAGCACGATAGTTGTCTCAATAGTTGGCATAGCGCTGGCATTGAGAACTTGCCTCGCATAAATGTTTTTGATTTTAGCCATGTAGTTATTCCTTCCTCAGAATCTTTTTTTCAATAGTGGCAATGGTTTCGCGGGTTCTGGCAATCGCGTCTGGGCTGACTGAGACACTGGTGATACCCCATCTAACTAGGTGCTCAAGAAGATCAGGGTATTCGGAGGCTGCCTGTCCACAGAGGGATGCCGTAATACCATGCTTGTGCGCGGTTTTAATGACACGTTCTAGTGCCCACAGAACCGCTGGGTTTTTCTCATCAAATTCTGACGCGACCGTGTCATTGTCCCGATCTGTCCCCAGAATAAGCATCGTCAGATCATTGGAGCCTATCGAGACGCCATCAATGCCAACATCGATAAACTCATCAAGCATGATCACATTGGATGGGATTTCAACCATCATCCACAGTTTGAAAGATGCTCCACGCGTGAGGCCACTGGCTGCAATAATTTTTTTCACTTCTACGAGTTCTTCAACTGTTCTGACAAATGGGATCATCAGCCAAAGATTTTTTAAATTGTGTTTGTTGCGTACTTGCTTGATTGCTTCCAGTTCAAGTTCAAAAACCTGACTATCATTGATATATCGATAGGCACCTCGAAACCCTAGCATCGGATTTGGTTCAACTGGTTCATATTCTTTGCCACCTTTGAGGTTGCGATACTCATTGGTCTTAAAGTCTGATGCACGATACACCACTGGTCGCGGGGAGAATGCCTTGCAAAAAGTTGCAAGATCACCAGCAAGCGCATCAATAAATTCTTTACGTCTGCCTTCTTTGATCATGGCGCGAGGATGTGTCCCAATTCCTGCCATCATGAACTCAGCTCTCAGGAGTCCAACGCCATCAACATGACGTTTGGCTATCTGTTCTGCAAATTCTGGTTCAGCAAGATTAACATACACATGCGTGGCTGTCTTGAGATGCTCTGCTTCCTTGGCCTCCTGGCACGCAGTCGTATGGATGCCGCCTGCAAAGACAGTCCCATTTCCCCCGTCAACTGTAATTATCATGCCATCTTTGAGTTTCTTGGTCGCTTCCTCGGTCCCCACGACCGCCGGGATACCGATCTCTCGAGAGACGATAGCGGCATGAGATGTTCTCCCACCAGTATCGGTGATGATAGCGGCAGCTTTCTTCATCGCGGGCACAAAATCAGGATTTGTCTGAGGTGCGACCAGGATATCTCCTTGTTCAATCTTGCCAATCTCTTTGGCACTCTCGAGTATCTTCACAGGTCCTGAGGCTATGCCAGGAGAGGCAGGATCACCTTTGAGAAGAACCTTCAGCGCTTCTTCTTGGGTCTTTTCATCCTGAGTCGAGGTATCTTTTTTATCAACGGTCGTGATAGGGCGAGTCTGTACTAGATAGACTTTCCCTTTTTCTATTGCCCATTCACTGTCCTGTGGGAAATAATAATGCTTCTCGAGTTCCTTTGAAAGTTTGGCCAGCGCTACGATATGAGCGTCACTGACTTTCTGTTTGTCTCCTTGTGTTTTAGTGAGTGTGACAGTCTTATTGGTTGTACCCTTTTTTATCAGTTCTTTACTCTGGGTACGAATTGTTTTATTGGTAATGGTGAGTGATTTCTTATCCACTTCATAGTGATCTGGGGTTACTTCTCCTTGTACGATCATCTCTCCAAGCCCTAAGATTCCTTCAATCACAATAGTCTCTTTATTATTCGTGACCGGATCGATACTAAACATTATTCCGGACATCTCTGACTCGACCATTTTCTGTACCGGGACAGCAATACCTACTCTCAAATGGTCATAGTGCTGTTCATGGCGATAGAAAATTGCGCGTGCATCAAAAAGTGATGCCCAGGCATCTTTAATAGCGACGATCAGGTTGGCATCGCCTTTGACATTAAGATACGTCTCTTGTTGGCCAGCAAAGGAAGCACCGGGCAGATCTTCGGCGGTTGCACTAGACCGCACGGCAACGAGTGGATCTTTGAATTTGCCACCGAGTTTGTTATATGCCTCATAAATCCCATGCATAAGGCTGTCTGCAAATTTACCTTGGACAATAAGTTTTTTTATCTTTACTGAGGCACTATTGAGGGATTTCGTATCATCGTATTTGGTATCTTTCAAAACGGCAGCGATTTGAGGCTCTAAATTATTCTGCTCAAGAAAGTTAAAATACGCTTGTGCAGTGACAATAAATCCATTGGGCACAGGGAAACCATTTCTCGTCATTTCTCCCAAATTGGCACCCTTCCCACCGACCAGACTGACGTCTTCTTTTCCCACGTCTTTAAACCAAACAATGAGGGGCAGTCTCATACACTTAGCGTAACAAAGCAGTACTGAGATTGCAATGAGAGGCTTTACATTCTGGCCTCAAAAATGTAATATACATCACAATTATGACGATAGACGTAGAATTTCACATTCCAAATGAGGACGGGGCAGAACTAAATGAAAACACAACTGATCCTGAACTTGTGACGCAGGTAGCTCGCGCAGGGAAAGAGTTACGTGAATATCTGGACAGGAATCCTCGAGATGGTGTCAGATTCCCTGAGACTGAAGATGAATATGGGACAAGAACTCCGGCAGGAAGAATGATCGTCATTGTCCCCCTCGGGTCTCCCATGCCACGAAGCGGGGATGATAGTCTGCCTACTCCGCTTATGACAATTTTTGCATTTGATGATGGAACAATGTTAGTGACAAGTCATTTCAAAGCAGGAAGGCAAGATACCTGCTCCGTACAGCTCTTGATTGATGAAAATGATTACATGACTCTCACAGGCAACCCGATAGATTATGACTTTGCCAATCCAGTGCGCAAACCGACCAGCCTGCGTTATGTGGACGAATTCGGTTTCGCACGTTACGTGCGGCTTCGTGATGCGTTCCTCCCGACGACCAATGACATGCCTGAAATAGATATGCCAGTAATGCAGAGATATTATGTAGATGGGATTACGAATTTACTTCTGACACTCCATGCCAATAATGTAGTTGATAACATTACCGCACAGGAAGCGCTTAAAGCAGGCAGAGCAGTAGATGGCTCTACTCTTCAACAAGAAGCGTACAATACGCTGGTGAATGCGGTATGAGCTTCCTTTTTATTTACACGTGCTACAATACTTCCATGCGTTTTAAACAGTATATAAGTTTTCTTCTGGGGTGGCCGTTATCTATTGCCGCACTGTATTATCTGAGCACACTTTTTCTTTCTCAATGGCAGAAAATTAATAGGCATAGTCTGCATATAGACTGGACATTGGTTGTTGCATCGATTATTTCATGTGCACTTTATTTTGTGTTTCGTGTTATTGCCTGGGAACAGTTACTCCCAGAACATACAGATCATATAAAAAAGACATCTCTGTATTGGATGTTATCAGAGCTGCAGCGATTTTTACCTGGTAATATTTGGGGACAAATTGCACGTATCAAATATTTTAGTCATAGAATCCCAGAGAAACGGACATTACTCAAATTATTAACCGTAGAATCGTATTACATTGTGATCGCATCAGCAGTTGTCGCGCTTCTCGCACTCCCTAAACTGTTCACTCTTCTCCCACTCTGGCAGTGGAGCATCCTTGCCGGGGCGCTGATTATTGGGATTGCAACTATCCTTATCATGCGTAGACTCCCACTGATTGGCAGACTCTTTACTGATATGCCTTTCAAGAAGAGAGTTACCGTACTCATCCCCATGTCGATGTCATTTCTTTGGTTAAGTTTTGGGTCATATCTTGCGATCAAAAGCGTTGCTCCCGTGTCTATGGGCGATTGGATAACTATCACCGGTATTTTTAGCGTGTCACTTCTTATTGGATATGGTTCGATTATTACGCCAATGGGACTTGGTATTCGCGAAGCAGCACTTGTCTATTTCCTTCACTTTTTCATGCCACTGGGAAGTGCGACATTGGCTGCAATTGCGGCTCGCATTATCTCAATTGTGGCAGAAGGTATGATCCTTTCTTTTTTTGCATTGTGGCAAAAGGGACCAACAGGCAAAATCGAACATTGGATAGGTAACCACAAATATGAATTGCTCCTCATGGTATTCACGTTGGGGTATGCGCTGTATTTCTCACTTGCGACCTGTGCCAAGCAAGACACATTTTTCACTGGTAGATTTGATCTGGGGAATATGGACCAGGTAGTCTGGAACAGTGCGCATGGGCATTTATTTCTCTTTACTGATCCGGGAGGAACGGATATCATCTCCCGGCTCGCTTTTCACGCAGATGTATTGCTTGTTGACCTAGCGCCCTTGTATTGGATCTGGAGTGATCCAAAAATGCTTCTCATAGCCCAATCACTTGCACTTGCCAGTGGAGCGATATGGGTCTATCTGATCGCATCTCATGTCCTGAAGAGAAAATCCATTTCTTTTATTCTCGCCCTGTCTTACCTTCTGTATCCTGCTATCCAGTTTGTGAATTTATATGACTTTCACATGGTAAGTTTTGCGGTGCCACTTTTCCTTGCTGCATGGTACGCATTTCTTAGGGAAAAGGTATGGGTGAGCGCACTTTTTCTTGCACTTGCAGGACTGACTAAAGAAAATGTATGGGTCGCCGTAGGTATCTTTGGATTCTTCCTTTTGTTCACTCGGCATAAAAAGTGGGGAACAGTACTACTTCTGGGAAGTATCGGGCTTTTCTTTTTCTTCGTGTCCTATTTGATCCCAGCTACCAGAGGATCCAAGCATTTTGCTATTGAATACTATAGTGATTTTGGAGATTCTCCACGCAGTATTATTTTAGGTTTTCTTACCAAACCGTTGACCATCATCGGTGATGTATTTCAATTCTCAAAGCTTGAGTATCTTATCCAACTGTTTGCACCAGTTGGATTTTTGGCACTTGTTTCACCAGCCTATCTCCTGTTTGCCTTGGGAGATTTTATGATCAATTTATTGAGCACCAACCAGAATATGACGCAGTTATATTATCAGTACACGACGGTTATTACACCGTTTATTTTCATCGCTGCCATCTACGGTACCAAAAAGATCATTGATGTGTGGCCTCAATACAGTTCATTGCTAGGAGGGTACTTGTTGGTCAGTGCTGTTGTGTGTGCTGGCCTATTTGGGCCACTGCCTGGAAGCTCTGCCCAAAATATTCTTATGTTTGAGCATGCACTCTCATATCGGTCATCAGTATCGGCAGCATTAGACATGATTCCTCCCCGAGCAACTGTCGCGGCAACAAATAATCTTGGTGCCCACTTGTCGCAAAGAGACTATATCTTTACTATCCCAACAGGTATGGATAAGGCGGAGTATTTAGCATTCCTTTTGACTGATGAGTCGGCTCAACCATCGCTTGAAGCTCAAAAACAAATGGTGAGTGCGTTGCAACAGAATTCCTCGTATGAGACACTATATCAGAAGCAAGATTTTTATTTGTTTAAGAAAAAATGATATACGTTACAAAAGCTGATGGCACCAAACAACCGTTCTCTGAAGAGAAATTCATTCGCTCAATGGAGCGTGCACATATCCCTGAAGAATTCAGGCAGCAAGCGCTTGATCATGTAAAATCCAACCTCTTTGACGGCATTACCACAAAAGAAATTTATCACCACATGAGTGAATTTTTGGGTGGTCATGCCCCACATGCTGCGACACTGTATTCGCTCAAGCAATCTATCATGGAGCTAGGTCCGACAGGCTATCCGTTCGAAGATTTTATTTCACAGCTTTTACAAGCAGAAGGATACAGTACACAGGTTCGTCAAATTATCCAAGGACAGTGTATTAGCCATGAAATTGATGTGGTTGCGCAAAAAAATACCGTTATCCCGACCAAGGTAATGGTAGAGGCAAAGTATCATAACGAGCCAGGTATTATGACGGATGTGCATGTACCAATGTATACAAAGTCACGTTTTGACGATATCAAAGAGAAGAATGGCTTTACCACATGCATGATCGTAACCAATACCAAAATGACCAGTGATGCTATTGCATTTGGAGAGTGTGTCGGTATTCAACTCCTTGCCTGGAGTTATCCCCAAGGAGCGGGTTTGGCAGACCTGGTAGAGAAGTACAATCTTGTCCCTATTACGGCATTATCTGTTCTGCCCACAAATGCTCGGGAGACACTTCTCTCAAAAGGCATTGTTTTGTGTCACCAAATTTGTCAGAATCCATCAGTTTTGGATGATCTTCATTTACCTGAGGAGACAAAACAAACAATTATTTCCCACGCAGCCTATACCTGTCGAAATAAAGAGGAAGCTACACCGCAAGCTTCATAAGTTGCTCTCTTTCCCACTTGTCTGCCATGAAGCCATTGGGGACAGTGGTCAGTAATTCACTCTGATGCACGAATCCATTACGTAGTGTCCCATCGCCAAATCGGTCATTGATGGCATCCATCGTTTTATAAATAGTTTCCCATTTGTGGTTATCAGTAAAAAGAGATTGCTGAGAGACTGCCTTTTCATGGAGTCCTGAGGCATACACACTGATACGTCTGACATAACTCATATGTGCAAATCTATCTTTTTGTGCTCGATACATATCAAAGAATTGTTTACCCGTATCCATAAATTCGTGAGAACGTATATTGGTGTGCCATCCGCTGTCTCCATACAGAGAGAACCCAACAATTCTTGCAGTCTTTTTCAGTCTTCTTAATTTCTTGGCAACTTCCTCGCCGAGCTCATAAACCGTTTGGTCGATCATGCGCTTGTTATACACATTTTCAGGAAGGCAATACTGGCGACTAATAGATTTGACATCTTGTCCTTGTGTATAGGGAACCACTTCGCTGGTATCAATGCCAAGGCCGACATTTTTTAAGAAATGTCCTTCAACATCCCCAAATTCGTCAAGGAGCTTCTCAAGTGGCACACTGGCAAGATCGAGGAGATGATAGATGCCAATGCGATTGAGATGTTTTTTTGTTTGTCCTCCAATGCCGCAAATATCCATGAGTTCACAGCCTCGGTACGTCTCTTCACGATTCTCGTGGGTGAGAGTATAGAGACCATTTGGTTTGTGAGTTCCGGAGGCAAGCTTTGCTAGCATTTTATTGTAGGATACGCCAACACTCACCGTGATATAGGGTCCGACTGCCTTGGCAAGTTTCATCTTGAGCTGTCTCACCAGATTCTCAACGCTGCCAAAAAGAGGGAGAGTATCGGTGACATCCATAAATACTTCATCAATGGAGAAAAGCTCTACCGTAGGGGAGAAAAGATTGGCAATTTCGAGAAATTTTTTCGAAATTTCGAAATAGCGTATGAAATCTGCTCGGACAAATTTTATGTTCGGACACTTTTGTTGTGCAATGTACGTTCGGGTTGGGCTGGTGACACCCATGCGTTTTGCCTCACGTGAGGCAGCGATAATGGCGGTCCTACCATTGTGCGCAATAATGCCTATTGGCTTGTCACGAAGCTCTGGGTAGTCCTGTTGCATAACACTAGCGAAGAAACTGTCGAAGTCTACATGAAGAATAACCCTGTCCATAGTTAAAATTTATACGAATAAATGTCCTCATTCAAGGGGTCAGAAGGGATCATATTGCAATAAGGGCTCTGAGTCCGGTACGATATGGCTATGTCAATTCCACAGCCATTCTCGCATGAGGAATTTAAGGAAATTTATAGTAAGGTCCCACGCCTGTGTGTCGATCTGATTATCAAGACAGACCAAGGCTATCTGATGACGCTTCGTGGAAACTCCCGAGATGGCTGGGCCGGTCAGTGGTATTTCCCAGGAGGCACGGTCTATATGTTTGAGTCCATTGAGGATGCCCTCAAGAGGAAGGCTGAGGAAGAGCTGGGAGTTGAGATCGAGATAGAGAAGCTCTTAGGGTACACAGAGTGTTTTAGTGAGCGTAAAGAAAGGGGATTTGGCTACAGTGTGGGGTTAGAGTTTCTCTGTCACATGCCCAAAGGGGCATCACCAAGGAGTAACGAGCAAATCGGCTACTTTTCTACCCCTCCAGAGAATACGATCCCTGAGCACAAGCAGTTCTTCCAGGAGCACCTCCTATAATACCCCTAGCAAGAAGGAGCCTTCATGTGAGAGAATAGGGGTGGAATTATAGCAGCGGCCCATTTCTTCTTGTAGAACCTGGCTATTAGCCTATAATTATGTTATACTCAGTCTATGCAAATCAGAAATATTGCTATCATCGCGCACGTCGACCATGGGAAAACCACACTCGTTGATTTTCTTCTGAAGCAATCTCATACCTTCCGTGAAAACGAGGCTGAGATGCAGCAAACTACCATTCTGGACTCCAACCCACTGGAGCGTGAGAGAGGAATCACCATTTTGGCTAAAAATACGGCTGTCGTGTACAACGATACCAAGATCAACATTGTAGACACTCCTGGGCACGCTGACTTCTCAGGTGAAGTAGAACGAACGCTTAACATGGCTGATGGAGCGCTCCTGATCATCGACGCACAGGAAGGCCCTATGCCTCAGACACGTTTTGTATTGAAAAAAGCACTAGCCTTAGGATTGAAGATCATTGTGGTCATTAATAAGGTGGATAAACCACTGGCCGATGTCGAACAAACCTTGTCTCGAACACACGATTTATTCTTGGAACTGGCAACTCATGAAGATCAATTAGAATTCCCAACCGTCTATGCAATCGGTCGTGAAGGAAAAGCTGCTATGACACTGGAAGGCGTTGCAAGTGCAACTGATCTGACCTGTTTATTTGACACCATTCTTTCCTATATCCCAGCTCCTGAAGTAGAGAATGGACCATTTAGACTCTTAGTTACGTCTCTTGATTATGATAATCATAAGGGCAAGCACATCATCGGACGTCTGCATGGCGGAAATATGAAAAAAGGACAATCTGCAGTACTGCTTCGTGAGAATAATGAAAAAGTAACTGGAAAAATTGAAACTGTGTCAGTCAGTAAAGGATTGAAAAAAGAAGAAGTTGAAGAAGCTACGTGTGGAGATATTGTTGATATTACTGGATTTGATAAAGTAACGATCGGTGATACCCTTGCTGACCCATCCCGTCAGGAAGCATTCCCTCGTATCTCTGTGGAAGAACCAACTATTAAGATTTCAATGGGCCCTAATACGTCTCCTTTTGCTGGAAAAGAAGGTAAATTTACAACCAGTCGCCAGATTGAAGAGAGATTGAACAAAGAGTTAGAGACAAACGTATCTTTGCATGTAGAACGTGCAGGAGATCGATACATGCTCTCAGGCCGTGGAGAACTGCATTTGGCAGTCCTTATCGAGACCATGCGTCGTGAAGGATATGAATGTGAAGTGGGTAAGCCAGAAGTTATTATCAAGACGATTGATGGGGTGAAATGTGAACCTTTTGAAATGGTGACCATTGATGTCCCAGATGAATATGTAGGAGCCGTTACTCAGGAAATGGGTATGAGAAAAGGTGAAATGCGAGATATGGTCGCCGATGGAAAAGGAAGTACAAGACTTGAGTATCATATTGCCTCTAAGAATTTGCTGGGAATTAGAAGTATTTTGCTGACCAACTCAAAAGGGACAGCACTTCTCAGTACTTTATTTGATAGTTTTGCTCCACTCACACCAGCACTAGAAAAGATGCGTAACGGAGCACTCGTCGCTTCAGAACCGGGCTCAGCACTGGCATACGGACTTGAGACGCTCCAAGAGCGTGGAATCGCCTTTATTGGACCTGGAACAGAAGTGTATGAAGGTATGATCGTTGGTATGAATTCACGAAAAGACGATATTGATGTGAATGTAACTAAAGGAAAGAAATTAACCAATATGCGCTCAGCCAATGCCGATATGTCCACCATTTTGACACCTCCACTTGAGATGTCTCTTGAGCAATTCTTGGATTTTCTGGAAGCTGATGAACTGCTGGAAGTTACTCCAAAGAGTCTTCGTGCACGTAAAAGATATTTGACTAAAGTAGATCGTATTCGTGCTACCCGAGGATAACACTATGAGCCACGAGGAAGGGTATGATGTTATTCGAGATGCTCTTGAGGTCGTAGCGACTACACTAGAAACTGCTGGAGATACTTCTTTTGATGCAAGACAGCCAGTACATATCCCAGGTATTTTTGACCGAGTACGGGATCGTGCAAAAGATCCAAGAACTGGTATGACATTTCTTTCTCGTATGGTTGAGAGAAGTGATGAAGGTACGTATGAGACACTGACGTATACGCACGGGAACTATCGTCTGGAAATTACAACACTTCATGAGCCAATTCGTGGTGTTGTTGATGCAATTCGACGTATCGGTCGCAGGCCAGAGTCAAAATTTGTCCTAGAGAAACAAGATGTTCTTGGTGATGTACAAGCAAAGATGGAGGTAAAGGTCTATGGTCGTAGCGATGGGTGCACCGTCAGTTATGCTGACAGAACCAGAGAACATGATTTCTCTCATGTATCTATCAATGAACATGGATTAGTAGAAATGCCACTTTCGCAGCTGGATAGTATGCGCGTACTTCTGGACGATATCGATGTAATTATGTAAGTTACTCGTATCGGAGGGCTTCAATTGGGTTGAGATTGGAGGCTTTAATAGCAGGGGCCATGCCAAAGATAAGACCAACGGCAACAGAAAATCCAAACGCAAGAAGTACAGACCACACACTCACGACTGTCGTAAAGAAATAGCTGACGATAAGTGATGCTCCGTATCCCAGAAGAATCCCCACTGAGCCTCCCAGAACACATAAAAAGATGGCTTCGATAAGGAATTGTTTGAGGATATCTTCTTTTTGTGCACCAAGTGCTTTTCTCAAACCAATCTCTCGCGTTCTTTCAGTGACTGAGACTAACATGATGTTGGCCACTCCAATACCACCTACAAGCAGTGATATGGCGGCAATTCCACCAAGTGCTGCGGTGAGTGCACCAGTAATACTCTGAATGGTTGAGAGAGTTGACTCCTGTGTCTGAATATTAAAATCATCGGTTGTCAGCCTTTTATCATTTAAAAGAATCTTGGTTGCCTGTGTTTTCACAAAGCTGACGGAATTGGCATTGAGTGCTGAAATATAAATAGCATTGACCGTATTCACCCCAAATTGTCTTTGAGCAATAGTCACCGGGATACCAACAATGTTATCCTGATCGATTCCAAAAGTTGACCCTCGTTTAGCCAGTACCCCAACAACGGTAAATCTATTGGCTCCGATCAGAATATTTTTGCCGATTGGGCTGGTATTAGGGAAAAGCTTTGTGTTGACGGTTGCGCCGATGAGTGCCACTGATGCTCCTGCTCTGACTTGTGCCTCGGTAAATCCAGTTCCCTGGTCTATTTTAATGGTGCTAATAATCTGTGTGTAGTTGGCAGACGTACCGGCAATACTCACTCCTTTGTCTGTTTGATTTTGATACTTGATAGTAGCTGTTTTTAACAGTACTGGAGCGACCTGTGCTTGGCCTTTGAGCTTGGTTTCAAGCTCATTGGCATCATTTATGGTTAGCTTATTGGTTACTGCGCCTCCTGCGGTACGCGCACCTCCCTCAGCTCCAGGGATCACAAACATCAAATTAGAGCCGAGTCCTGAGACCTGATCAGTGATGTAGGATTGCAGTCCTGTACCGATAGAGACAAGGACGATAATGGCAAAAACGCCAATAATAATTCCAAGAGTCGTGAGAATACTGCGCAGTTTATTTGCGATCAGTGCATGCAAGGCCAGAGTAAAAAGTTCGTTAAATGGCATAGTTTTAGGTATTTAACAGCCCGTCTTTCACATGAATAATACGTTTTGCACGGGCGGCAATATTTGGTTCATGGGTGATAAGGACGATAGTCTTTCCTTCTTTATTAAGCGTATCAAGAATATTCATAACATCTTCTCCTGATTTACTGTCCAAATTACCCGTTGGTTCATCAGCGAGAATGATAAGTGGATCATTCATAAGAGATCGTGCGATAGCGACACGCTGCTGTTGCCCACCGGAAAGTTGGTTTGGTTTATTATTAATGCGCTCGCCAAGCCCAACCTGCCCGAGAAGTTTGAGTGCCCTTTCTTTTCTTGCTTCCCCTTTCATGCCTGCATAAATGGCAGGGAGCATCACATTCTCAAGTGAGGTAGATCGTGATAGTAGATTAAATGACTGAAATACGAATCCAATTTCTTTATTTCGGGTGCGTGCGAGATCACGCTCGCTAATGTTGGTCACATTTTTGCCTCTGAGAAGATACGTGCCGCTTGTTGGTGTATCCAAAAGACCAATAATATTCATAAGGGTTGATTTGCCACTTCCTGATGGTCCTGTTATGGCGACAAAATCTCCTTCAAAGATCTCAAGGGTTATACCTTTTAAGACGTATGTGACAACGTCAAGATTGTGATATTCTTTGCGAATATCTTTAAGTTGAATGACAGGTACCTTTTTCATTTGGCTAATTGTGCTGGAGTAACTTTACTTGGATCGACTGCGATCTCGTCCCCATAAGAGAGGCCTTGGGTAATCTCTACATCTGTATCATTTTGAATGCCAAGTGTAACGGCCTGTTTGACAAATTTTTGACCTTTCTTTAGATATACGTACTGATTGTCTACAAGAGACGCAAGGGGAACAGTCAGTACATGGTTTCGTTGATTGACCGTAATAGTGCCATTGCCATTCATGCCGATGCGGTACTTCCCAAACTCGTCTGTAGGTATCTGAACCTCAGTGGTGAACGCATTGCCGCCATTACTTGTAACATGGCTCACAAAATCAATATGGGTGACTGGAAGGGTAAGATTCTCACTTGGGTATGCATCCAAATTAATCAACGCTGCCTGTCCGGTCGCAACCTTGCCAACATCAGCCTCGTCTACATCCATGGCAAACACAAGGCTATTTGGATCGACAATAGTAAAGGTAGTTGTTGGAGTCACGGACATCCCTTGGGTGATGGTGTCTGGTCCTGTCACAATACCATCGATTGGGGAGACAAGGCTCGCAAGTTGTACTGCTTTATTTGCAATTTCTACGTTGATGACTGAGTTATCAAGTGTTGCCTGGTTTTGATCGACAACACGTTTCACAATATCATAGATATTTTGTTGCGTGGTTGTGGCGGTCGCACCTGAGGTGTTATAGGTGGTTTGCTGCTGCATGTTGAGCGTGTTGTTCTGCTGATTTGCTTGTAACTGATCCCAGCTATCTCGTGTTGAACGGTAGGTGTTGAGTGCCTGTTGAAACTCTTTTTGCAGAGTGTAGCTATCGACCTGTGCAATTATTTGTCCTTTTGTCACATGGTCTCCTTTGGCCACTCCTAGATAGGTAAGTGGTCCAGAACTCACAAATGCAAGATTTGCTTGCTTTTTAGCAGCAACTGTCCCACTGACAGAGACGGTCTCTGTAAGATCCTGATAAGTAATTTTTTGGGTTGGGATTGGGGTGGCAGGTTTCGGCCTGAGGACAAAGGCAACGATAAGAATAAGAACCAGAACGATACCAGCAATGATTTTATGGTCACGCACAAAAACAAAAGGCTTTTTCAGTCTATTCATATGGTCATTATAGTCAAAGCACAAGTTCAAAACAATATGCTCGCAGACTTGTTTGATATGGCTAATCGTATTATAATAATAGGGTCGGGTCGATATCCGTCAGCTGACGGAGGTAGATCAGATTGTACGTTTGAGGGTCGATAGCTCAGCGGTAGAGCAGGAGCCTTTTAAGCTCTTGGTCCAGGGTTCGAATCCCTGTCGACCCACTTGTATCTTTTACGTCGGTCATGTACGCTCTAAAAAGACATATGTCTTCCACACAACTACCAGAGCTGTCTATCATACTCCTGAACTATAAGACAAAAGATATTACCTTAGAAGCAGTTGAACACGTCTTTGACAACAAGACAAGTAGAGATAATTGGCAAGTGATTGTTGTGGATAATGGCTCAGAAGATGGTATAGGTGAAGAGCTCAAGAGAAAATTCCCACAGGTGGAATTTTATCAGACAGGCGAAAATTTAGGATTTGGCAAAGGAAACAACTTCGCTCGTCCATACACAAAAGGTGAGACAGTTCTTTTTCTCAATAATGACGCATTTGTCGTAGATGACGTAATACAAAAATCTCTCGAATTTTTGCATAGT
The DNA here is from genome assembly GCA_021777565.1 of bacterium. Taxonomy (GTDB): domain Bacteria; phylum Patescibacteriota; class Microgenomatia; order Levybacterales; family UBA12049; genus JAJYDJ01. The sequence continues at coordinate 23,241 of JAJYDJ010000004.1, forward strand.
GACCCTCAGATTGGAGCACTAAATTGTCGTATTGAATTACCAAATGGCAAACTTGATTATTCATCTCATCGTGGATTCCCAACCCCATGGAACTCGCTGATGTATTTTCTTGGCTTCGCCAAACTTTTCCCAAAGTCCAAGTTTTTTGCTGGCTATACAGCAACATATTTAGACATATCAAAAACTCATGAAATGGATTGCGGATGTGGTGCATTTCTTATGGTGAGGCGAGATGTGTGTGACAAAATTGGTTGGTGGGATACTGACTATTTCTGGAATGGTGAAGATATTCAATTCTTCTACGACGTGAAAAAATTAGGATATAAAGTGTATTTCTATGTGGGTGGAAAAGTAATTCATCACAAAGGGTCATCATCAGGGTTGCAAAAGACTGCCAAACAAAAAGTACCCCGTGAACGACGTATGGCTGCCGCGCTTCATGCTGCACAGGCCATGCGCATTTTTGTCAAAAAGAATTATTATCCACACATGCTCCCTCTCTGGCGGGATTTTGTTTTGTTTGGTGTGAATGCACTTGAAAAATATCGCATTTCTAAAATTAAGACAGGACTGAATTATTAATATGAAAAAGATTGCAATTGTTGCGGTAAATTACAATGGATATGCTGATACAGCGGACTTTATAGAGTCGTTTAAAAAACTTGACACCTCTGGATTTGAAGTAACACTGCTGATTGTTGATAATGGCTCTCCTGATGGGAGTGGTGCAGAAATTCATAAAAAATTTGGAGAGAAAATTCTTTTTGTGCAGTTGGATAAGAACTATGGTTTTACTGGTGGGTACAATAGGGGAGTCAGGTCAGCCTATGAATGGGGTGCTGACTATATCTTAGTAATAAATAATGATGTGTTATTTAACAGTAAAAACTTACTTCATGAACTGGTAAAGGTTATAGAAAGTAGTCCAACAGTCGCAGTCGTTGTCCCTAAGATTTATTTTGCACCAGGATATGAATATCATAAAGATCGATACAAGAAGTCAGAGATCGGAAAAGTCTTGTGGTATGCCGGAGGAAGTTTTGATTGGTCAAATGTGAACTCTATTCATCGAGGGATAGATGAGGTTGATACTGGGAAGTACGACATGGTTGAAGAAGTAGATTTTGCCAATGGATGTTGTTTTTTGGTAAAACGTGAGGTTGTGGCAAAAGAGCCAATTTTTGATGAGAAGTTATTCTCTTATTATGAAGATGGTGATTTTTCGATGAGACTTAAAAAACAAGGGTATCGTATTTACTACGACGGTGAGGTGAGTATTTATCACAAAGTTGGCAAGACTGGTGGGATTGGCTCGCCATTTAATGATTATATGAGCACCCGTAATCAGCTGTATTTTGGTATGCGTTATTCATCACTGCGCACAAAATTTGCACTTATGCGCCAAGCTGTTAGGTTTCTTCTTATGGGAAGACCGTATCAAAGACGGGGTGTGCTTGATTATCTCCGTGGAGTTGGTGGACTCCCATCAGACGTGGTAAAACCCAAGTCCTAAGATTACTTTTTAACCCTCTTGGCACTCCTGGCAAAGTCCAAAAAATTCAGTACTGTGGGAAGTAACGGTAAATTTTTTTTGATTTAAAATTTCTGTTTTTAACTCGTCAATATTACATCTTTCAATTGCCTGGATTTTCCCACACCCTGTGCAGATCAAATGATGATGCTCTCCCGTGTGGATCTCATACCGTGCCTTGCCTTCACCAAAATCAAGTTTTCTCAGAATTCCCTTCTCTGCAAGGATTTTAAGAATACGAAATACCGTAACACGATCTATTTCATAAATCTGCATTTTATCGATAAGAAATTGTGCATCAACTGGTGCATCTTCTTGTTGGAGCATCTCAATAATTTTTTGCCTTGCTTCGGTAATTTTGAGTTGGTGTTTGGATAGTAACTGAGTTGCATTCATGAGCGTATTATACCATGCATGGTCTAGCCCTGGAGAATGACGGGCGATCTATGCTAGCATAGATATATGCTTGAGAAACTTTTCGCTCCATCATCGGTTGCGATTGTCGGCGCATCCAGCAGTCCAGAAAAAGTTGGTGCAATTATTTTGAAAAATATTCAAAGCTCAGGATTTACCGGTAAGGTCTATCCTGTTAATCCCAAAGAGACAACGATCAGCGATCTGACGTGCTATCCATCAGTGAGTGATCTCCCTGAAGTGGTAGACCTCACTATCATCGCCATCCCAGCAGAACATGTGAATGAAGTACTGACACAAGTAGGTGAGAAGGGAATGCATGATGTGGTGGTGCTGACGGCCGGATTTAAGGAAATGGGTGGGGATGGACTAACTCGCGACAAAGAAATGCAAGAGATAGCAGCAAAATACAGTATCAACATACTTGGCCCCAATTGCATGGGGTTTGTAAATACAACCTGTCCTATTAACGCTACCTTTGCACAAATTCATGAAGAAAAAGGAAACTTCTGCTTCCTTTCCCAATCTGGCGCCATTGCATCTAGCCTTTTTGATTATTCAAAAAAAATGGGTATAGGATTTAGTGAAATATTCTCTCTTGGTAATAAAGCAAATATTGGAGAGAATGAAGTGCTCTCATATCTTCTTGCACAAGAAAAACATGATGATGCGCCACGACCAATTGGCATCTATCTGGAGTCGATTATTGACGGGCGAAAATTCGTAGATATTGCCACACAAGTTTCAAAACGCGATCCCATCTTTATGCTCAAACCTGGTAAAACGGCGGCTGCCAAAAAAGCAATGCAGTCCCATACCGGTGCCATCGCAGGAGAAGATGCAGTGCTGGATGCTGCCTTGAAAGAGGCTGGTATTATTCGCTGTGATGGGATTGAAGATTTTTTTGATTACCTTCGGGCCTTCTCTTGGGGACATATCCCAACAGGAAATAAAATTGCCATTATTTCAAACGCTGGTGGGCCTGCCGTGATGACCTCAGATGATGTGATAGATGATGGGTTGGAATTTTTTGCATTTGACACCGAAACAACTGCCAAGATGAATGCCTTGCTTCCTCCATTTGCCAGCACCCACAATCCTATTGATGTCCTGGGCGATGCACTGTCAGATCGTTTTGCCAGTATTGGTGAGATTGTCATGCGGACTCCTGGAGTCGACGTGGTGCTGTGTATTTTGACACCACAAATGATGACACAGGTCAAAGAAACAGCCGAGATTATGTCCTCACTTCAGGCTAAATATAATAAGCCTATTTTTTGCTCATTTATTGGCGGAGAGAAGATTGATGAAGCTGAAAAAGTATTCCAGGAAAAGCATGTAGTGAATTTTGCGTATCCTGAGAGGGCGGTAAAAATCATTTCCAATATGTACCGATGGAATGTATGGCGACAGTCTCATAACGCACCAGTGGTCCCAGCACAGCCACTCACTATGGACACTCAGAAGGTACAAGGAATTCTTGACCGTGCAGTGCAGTCTCACCAGCCGACACTTACCAATACTGATGCAAGTGAACTACTTGCGGCCTCAGGGATACAAGTGCCAGCAACTATTCTTGCGACCTCACTTGATGAAGCAAAAGTTTTTGCTGCTACACAGGGATGGCCAGTAGTTCTCAAACTTTCTTCGCCTGGGCTGCTACACAAAGCAGCGGTTGGTGGAGTCATCACGGGTATTCACAGTGTGGATAGCCTTGCTGAAGGGTGGAGAAACCTAGAAACGATTATGAATGGGCTTGAAGAATCCGTACGTGCTGGTGCGCATATCCAAATTCAAAAACAAGTTGAGAATGGAATCGAAATTATCACGGGCATCAAACACGACTCGACATTTGGTCTGGTCATGTTATTCGGCCTTGGCGGGAAGTTCGTAAATTTCATTCATGATCATAATTTGCACTTGCTGCCTTTGTCTCAAGAAGAGGCGGTTGATTGCATCAAAAAATCCCAAGCATATACGTTCTTGGGTGGGGACAGTATTGCTCCCGATACCATCTCACGTCTGGCGGAGCTGCTGCTTCGCATGAGTGACCTTGCGATCAATCATTCACAAATCGATGAAATCGAGATCAATCCAGTAATTTTTTCAAAAGATCAATTCTTCGCAGTGGATGGAAAGGTAGTCCTTAAGCTAGGGTAAAGGATACTAATTATCATGAAAAAGATGTTTGATGAGGCTGATCAGGTGCTTTTGCCACTACTTACTATAGGAGGCTACATTCTCATCTCAATGAAGTTACCTTCGTGGGGACTTTTGGTGAACCTAGTTGCACAGATTTTTTGGATCTATTCAGGCTACATCGCATGGAAAAAGGGAGGTCAAATTGGTATTTTGGTAACTTCACTCATTTTGACGGTTATTCTCGCCTATGGAGTTCTCAATTACTGGGTTATTCATTAAAAAGTGTTGTCACTTGCGGACGACTTGTGACCTGTGTTACAATTATTTTAATAAGATAGGAACGGGCTCAAAGAACTAAGCCGCGTATTTAGACTAAGTAAAATCTCTTCACTACGGCCACATAAGAACCACATCCCTATCAGAAAAGAAAGGAGGTGAATCTCATGGTAGATGCACTCGAACTACTTTTAGTAGTAAATGAATTTGATGAACCGCTTGAACCAAGACCTCGTCACGAGGTTTTAAAAGAGGGACACTGGCACCGGGTTGCTCACGTCTGGATTATTAATGACAAGCATGAGTTGCTGTGTCAGAAAAGATCCATGCGTAAAGATATTTCTCCAGGCATGTGGGAACCATTTGTCGCAGGGCACGTATGTCACGAGGATAATTATTTCTCAGGAGCCGTACGTGAAGTACGCGAAGAAACAGGTATCCCAGTCAACAAAGAAGGCCTGCGTCTCGTGAAAATTTATAAGGCGAGCACAGTCAAAGAGTTTCGTGCGATTTTTTATCTAAAGTGGAATGGCTTAATTGATGATGTCGTTTCAGAACCAGATGAAATAGATGAAGCACGCTGGATTCCTATCAGCACTGCAAGAAAGCACATCATGGATGAGAACGATACACAATGGTTCCATCCTGGCTATGCAAAGGAAATGCTGTCTGTCCTTAGTTTAGGATAGACAGCCCTAAGGCAGGGCGCTGTTCAGTAGTTGTCGTGTGTATAACGACACTATTTTGACTTTCCTGAATTTTTTACGTATACTTATTGTGAGATTTGCATGCAGGTGTATAATACGTTGTGATCAAGGTCACGTAAGCAAATTTTCAGGAAGCACGTATATCGTTGCAACACAGATATGAAAGTACTTATAGTTGAAGACGAACACAGAATTGCTACTGCCCTCCAGAAAGGCCTCAAACAAGAACGTTTTGCCGTGGATGTTGCCTATGACGGTGCCAGTGGCTATGATTTGGCAAGTGTTGAGACCTACGATGTTATTGTTCTTGATTTGATGCTTCCAAAGATGGATGGCATTAGTGTTTGTAAAAAACTTCGAGAAGGAGGCAATCATACTCCTATCTTGATGCTCACCGCCAAGAATCAGGTGCGAGACAGAGTCTCAGGTCTTGATGCAGGAGCCGATGATTATCTTTCCAAACCATTTGCATTTGAGGAGCTGCTTGCGAGGGTCAGAGCACTGACACGACGGCCACAAAAGATGACAGAGACAACCCTAAAAGTTTCTGATCTTACTCTTGATCCAAAATCATTTGAAGTAACCCGTGCTGGTAAATCAGTCCAGTTATCCAGTAAAGAATTCGCTCTTTTGGAATACTTCATGCGAAATCCTAATACGATTTTATCCAAAGAGCAGCTTATCTCACATGTTTGGAACTATGATGCCGATATTTTGCCAAATACAGTTGAAGTGTATGTGAAAAAATTACGTGAAAAAATTGATGTTCCTTTTGCTGACAAAGAACCATTACTGCACACAATTCGAGGATTTGGGTATAAACTAGGGGTATGAACCTTTTCCACTCAGCACGACTTCGTCTTACACTCTGGTACGTTCTTGGGATATTTTTTATTAGTGTCCTTTTCAGTATTGCCCTGTATAACATCCTTGCGAGTGAAATTAACAGGCTTGCCGCACTTCGCCGTGTAGAAGTACAAGATCAACTTCAAATGGAAGGTCTTTTTGTTCCTTTGGATCAACTCTACGATGTGACTCAGGATGAAATACTTTTTGTTCAGGATGCGAGAACTCGTCTTTTAATTAATTTGCTCATCGCCAATGGATGTATTCTTATTTTCTCAGGCGGCATGGGGTATTTTCTGGCAGGGAAAACACTTGAACCTATTCAGGAAATGATGAATGAGCAGAATCGTTTTATTTCTGATGCATCTCATGAACTACGTACCCCACTTACCGCACTCAAAAGTACTTTCGAGGTTTATTTGAGAGACAAAAAAAGAAACATTGGGGAGGCTGATGAGCTTATCAAAGAAAGTGTCCAAGATGTTGATCGGTTGAGCCAACTATCTGAATCTCTTCTTACCCTCGCACGAACACATATGCAAAAACAGCACGTGCGTACAAGATTTTCTCTCTCTGAAACAGTAATGCAGGCGGTCAAACAACTCGGTCCTCTTGCAAAGAAAAAACACATTGAGATCGCGACACACGTACAACCGGTCGAGTTTACCGGTGATCCTGACGCGCTCATGCAGCTGTGCATTATCCTTATTGATAACGCGATTAAATATAGTCCAAGTAAAAAGACGATTACTATTCAGTTGGCCTCTCGTACTCGCTCAGTTGATCTCGCAGTGATTGATGAAGGAGTTGGTATACCAGCAGAGCACATCCCACATATCTTTGATCGATTCTATCGGGTAGATCAAGCCCGTACGCACTCAACCAATGGCTATGGATTGGGTCTATCTATTGCGAAACAAATTGTCGATGCCCATGGAGGGAATATGAAGGTTTCCAGTGTCCTCCATGAAGGCTCGACCTTCACGGTTTCTCTGCCTAAATCGCTTCGCGGATAGGATTCATATAAAATTCAGCATTTCTGGTATATACTTACTAGTATGATCACCAAGATCAAAGGGGTTTTGTCTTGGCTTGGCAGTCGCTCGCTTAAGGTGAAAATCGGCCTTATTGGAGTGCTTGCTCTGCTTATTGCAGGCGGGTGGTATCTGAATGCGCAGCGTACCAGTGCTCCCCAATATCAAACAGCTACCGTAACCAAAGGGACTATTATTACTACGGTCAGTGAAAGTGGTAGTGTCATAGGTGGCCAGGTGAGTGTGAATTCAACTGGTGATGGCATTGTCTCCGCAGTATTTGTAAAAAATGGTGACAAAGTGACCCAAGGACAAAATCTTTTTAAAGTAACCTCAAGTGCTACGCCGCAACAAAAAGCATCTGCCTATGCCTCGTATCTCTCAGCACAAAGTGCTCTTAATAGCGCACAGGCCCAAAAATTAACACTTCAAAATCAAATGTTTGCCGCATGGGACAAACAATATACCCTGGCGACTAACGGTACCTATTCCAATCCTGATGGGTCACCAAATGTGACAAATCGCGCCCTTCCAGAATTCCAGGAAGCCAATGCCGCATGGCTTGCTGCAGAGGCATCGTATAAAAATCAAGACATCGTCGTCGCACAAGAACAAGCGGCATTAAGTAATGCATGGTATGCCTATAACGCAACTCAAGATCCTATTGTCACGGCTCCTATTGCGGGTACAGTGAGTAATCTGGCAATTACCACAGGGAGTATGGTGTCAGCGGGAAGTGCGTCAAATAACTCCTCAAGTACAACATCTACCGCAACCACGGCCATGATGATTGGTGATCCAAGTAGTATTCAAGTCAAAGTACAAGCGAGTGAGGTTGATGTCCCCCAAATCATGCCAGGTCAGGTAGCAACGGTGACGCTTGATGCATTGCCCAACCAGACTTTTATTGGGAAAGTGGCGAACGTTGATTCAGTTGGTACGACAACCTCAGGTGTCGTTACGTACAATGTATATATTTCACTTCTTTCTCCAAGTGACAAAATTCTCTCTGGTATGACGGCAAGTGCCATTATTCAGACGAATAAAAAAGATGATGTACTTACGGTCCCAAGTAGTGCTATCCAGTCAGTGAGTGGGCAATCAACGGTACGGGTGATGCAAAATGGCAAAATTACCTCAGTCCCTGTCGAGACAGGATTGGTAGGGGATACAGATACGGAAATAACCTCAGGGCTCACTGAAGGACAAACAATAGTTACCAGTGTAACTACTCGTACCGGAGCAACGGGGAGTACTGGTGCCTCCCCGTTTAGTAGTCTTGGTGGTAATAGAGGGTTTGGTGGCGGCGGTGCAGTCATTCGTGGCGGTGGCGCGCGGGGAGGATAACCTATGCCAGAACCAATTATTGCCGTTTCTCATCTTTCCAAGATTTATTCATCTGGTGAAAACGAAACGGTTGCGCTCTCTGATGTCTCTTTCTCAATTAACAAAGGTGAATATGTTGCTATCATGGGTCCTTCTGGAAGTGGCAAATCAACACTCATGCATATTTTAGGAGCTCTCGATACGCCAACGAAAGGGACCTATTCACTGGGTGGACACAATGTAGAGTCTATGACAGATGATCAGTTGGCAGAAATTCGTAACAAGCAGATTGGGTTTATCTTTCAGGCGTTTAATTTGCTTCCCCGTACGAGTGCATTAAAAAATGTTATGCTTCCGATGCGCTATGCGGGCATACCAGAACACGAGCGGGTAGAACGAGCAGAAAAGTTCTTAGAGATGGTTGGCCTGGGGCATCGTATGGATCATACGTCTAACCAACTCTCAGGTGGTCAGCAACAACGCGTGGCTATCGCTCGGGGACTCGCGATGAATCCATCCCTTCTTTTGGCAGATGAACCGACCGGTAATATCGCGAGTGCACAAGCTGAGGAAGTCATGAAGATCTTTCAGGATATTAATGATCAAGGTCATACGATTGTTATGATTACGCATGAGCCCGATATTGCACAGCATGCCAAGCGTATTATTATGATCAGAGATGGCAAGATCATCTCTGACAAACCAAATAAACAAAAAAGAGTTGGCAATATTGAGATTCACAAGGAAACATAATATGAAAGAATATATAGAAATTATCACGGAAAGTATTGGGATGTTAAAGCTCAACAAGCTGCGTACGGGACTTGCCATGCTTGGTATTGTTATCGGTATTGGAAGTGTCATTACCTTGGTCTCTCTGGGGCAAGCAACTCAAAAAGCCGTGCAGAACCAGATAGAGTCGCTTGGAGCCAATCTCTTGACGATCTATCCTGGTAGTCAAAATACAGGGGCGGTGCGAGGTGCGGCTGGTGGAGCAACAACACTCACTAATGATGATGCCGCTGCTATCAAATCTTCTCCAACCATTACTACTATTCAAAATGTCTCACCAGAGGTACAGACACGTCTGCAGGTGAGCGCTGGGAAGAATAATAGTAATATCCAAATCGTTGGCGCGACGAGTGTCTATGCAACCGTGCACAGTGTCACTATCGATACTGGGAGTTTTATTTCTGATCAGGATAATGCATCTATGAGTAAAGTGGTAGTGCTTGGGCCACAAGTGGCTTCTGATTTGTTTGGTACTTCTGACCCTGTCGGGCAAAGTGTCCGTATGAATGGTGTGTCATTTCGGGTGATTGGTATAACCGTAAGTAAAGGTGGGACAGGATTTCTCAACCAAGATAACATCGCCTATGTGCCACTTTCTACCGCACAAAAACAGCTGCTAGGGCATGACTATCTCAACAGTATTGCCTTGGAGGCCAAAAGTGCTGACGAAATGACGCAAGCACAAAATGAAGTTGGCTATTTTCTTTTGGCTCGACACAAAATTTGTAATCCCGCACAAGCTGATTTTTCAATTCTTTCTCAGCAGGATATTCTTAATACGGCATCTGCGACGACAGGGACCTTTACGGCGTTGCTATCAGGGATTGCCGCAATTTCACTCCTAGTTGGAGGTATTGGCATTATGAATATCATGTTAGTTACGGTGACAGAAAGAACACGAGAGATTGGTTTGAGAAAAGCACTAGGAGCCAAGAAACACACAATTATCACCCAGTTCTTAACAGAGTCTATTATTCTGACCTTTACTGGTGGGCTGGCAGGGATTTTTCTTGGAGTGGTTATCTCGTATATCTATGCCTCACTTACTGGTTCGCTTTTTGTAGTCGCTCCTGAGTCAATCCTCTTGGCGTTTGTTGTTTCTGGAGGTATTGGCATACTCTTTGGTTGGTATCCCGCACAGCGAGCGGCAAGCCTGCAACCTATTGAGGCGCTTCGTTATGAATAGTTTTGTGATTCAGCAAAAATTTAGTTCGCTATCATATAGTACCTGCTAGAGGGGAGGTGAGTATTATGCAAAAAGAAATTATCATTGTTGTTCTTGTTGCACTTGTTGCCGGCGGATTAGGATTTTTTGGTGGCATGCAGTATGGCCAAAATAAAACACCACAGTTTGCTCAAATGATGCAAAATGGTGCTGGCCAGTATGGCGCCCCTACCCGAGGTGGACAAGGAGCACGAACCGGCAAGAGAGGGGGAGCTGTTGTTGGAAATATTCTTTCGATAGATAACGGCACCATCACCGTAAAACTCACCAACGGAAGTAGTAAGATTATTGATGTCACTGGAAGTACCACCTATGAAAAGAGTGATACTGCAGCGGTTAGTGATCTGAAAGTTGGCGATCGTGTCGCCGCCTTTGGCGCTGCCAACTCTGACGGAAGTGTTACCGCAACAAATGTACAAATTAATCCTGGAACTGGGATGATGCGCCCAACTGGTACGGCCAGTCAATCACCAAGTCAACCAGCTCAATAAGGAGTTGTACATATAATAAAAACCACAGTTTGAAAAAGCTGTGGTTTTTTTGTTGGAGACTAAATTTCAATTGGCTCTGGAGTGTGTTCACCTGGAGCGAAATCTCGTTTGGACTCTTTAACTAAGAGTGCTGCCAGTGCTCCAATGATCATAAATAGAACAGCACTTTTAAACACAGCGCTATAGGAGAGTACATTTGCCTTGAGAATCATTAATTGCACAATGGTGCTAAGCTCAGTCGGATTACTTGTATTCACCGTTGAGTGATTTTGTATCTGTATCAAATTAGAAGTGACACTGTTAGATAAAATAGTTGCAAAGATAGCAGTACCAAACGCTCCTGCGATGTTACGAGCAAGGGCAAGTACCGATGATGCCACACCGACCTCATGGACTGGTACGGTCCCGGTAGCTGCTTGTGTGAGTGGCCCAAGTCCAAGTCCCAGTCCTACTGCCATGAGAAAAAGTCTCCAAATAACATCCCAGGCAGTCCATTTGATATCGATGCCAGCAAATAAGTACATCGCAAATGCGGCAAATAACATACTACTCGAAACTAAAATACGCGGGGGAATTTTATTGGCAAGTCTGGCGCCAATTTGCGCTGACATACCGATACCAAGTGCCATCGGGATAAATAGATATCCCGTCTTTGTCACGTTATATCCAAGATACGTCTGCACAAAAAGTGGGATAAGAAAAATACCACCAATCATTCCCATGAATGATAAAAATGATGTGATAAGTGATGCCGTGAAGACAGGATTTTTGAAAAATTTCAAATCGACAACTGGTTCTTGTTGGTGTTTTTCAACCAGTATAAATGCCAACAAACTGATAGCAGTAATGGCATAACTTATGATACTTTGCATGCTGTCCCATCCCCATGACTGCCCTTGATCAAGTACCAGAACAAGCGTTCCAAGACTGATACCCAACAGCAGTGATCCCCAGATATCAAAATTTTTCAGACCCTTAATCTCTTTCACTGGCTCAGTGATATATTTCATGGCCATAAAAGTCCCGAGTGCGCCAAGAGGAAGATTGATATAAAAGACAGAACGCCAGGAGAAATTATCGATAAGTGGTCCACCAAGAAGTGGGCCAAACACTGCTGCCATGGCAAACACCGCAGACCACATACCCATCGCTTGTGCACGGCGTTGTTTATCCTCAAAGGTATGGGCAATGATAGAAAGTGCGATCGGGTAATCAATGGAGACGGTTATTGCCTGCAACACACGGAAAAACACCATGGAGGGGAGGTTAAATGAAAGTCCTGCCAGCATTGAGGTGAGCGTAAAGCCGACAATGCCAAAAATATAGAGTGATTTACGGCCAATCAAATCACCGAGTTTTCCAAACACCGGGACAAAAATAGCATTAGCAATGATGTATGCGGTTGAGATCCAACTGGCCTGGCTCACCGTAATGCCGAATTCTTCAATGATTTTAGGGAGTGCAAGACCCACAATAGTACCGTCAAGGCGACCTAAAAATGAGGCGATCATAAGGGTCACCAAAATCATCCATTCATGACTTTGAAAACCTTTTGAAGGAGCAGGCACTGGTGTATTCTTTTTTGGCATGGCAGTTACTGAACCGTTTGGGTATATACGGTCATCTTTGCAGACATGCCCTGCTTGATCTGTGGATAGGCAGATTCATTGTAACGAGCATAAATGACAAACTGTTGAGTTGGTCTCTCACTTGAGATAGAGAACGTAAGTTGAGTTTGTTTGGCAGCAGGACTCACTTCATCAACATAGCCCCAGAATGTTTGTCCAGGGAGTGCATCGATAGTAAATGAAACAACTTGCCCTGGCTTAATATCCTGTAACCCTTTATTCTCATCCAGTGTCCCAGCGATACGCATATCATGTGTTCTCACAATCTGTGCAACAGGAGTTTGGGTACTGATCTGACTACCCAGCTGATTGTTTACCATACTGATAGTGCCAGTCGTATCTGCATAGACCATTTGTCCTCCAACAAGTGCAATTGGATCACCACGCTGCACGGATTCTCCTTCATAGACCAGGACATCCGTGAGTTTTCCATTGTTTGCAGGAGTCACACTGGTTACTGGTGCTTGCACCAGTGAATCATCAATAAAAACTCTGCCAGTACGCATCTGGTAGAAGAAATATCCTGCTAACACGATCAGTGTTGTGACAACAGGGATCATGAGATTGAGCACTTTTGGTTGTTTTATTTTTTGTATAAGTGATTTCATAAGATACTATAATGACCAGCTGCAACTGATCCAGGATTTACAATAATTTGATCCCCTGGCTGAAGACCTGAAAGTACTTCAGTACTGGTGTTATAGGTATTGCCAAGAGTAACAGTGCGCAGTACTGGTTGGTTATGTGAGAGTACCCAGAGAGACTGATGATTAAGAATCGTCCATGTCGGAACCAAAACCGCGTGTGTATTGACACTACTGGTGATTGTTGCGGTACCATTTTTGCCGAGATTAAGTGCACCCGTGACATCATCAAGCGTAATATCAACTTGATACACATCTTGACCTGAGGCAAGCGTTACTTTCTGTGGGTAGATGTGGGAAATAATCCCACTGTGTGTTGCACTATCACCAGCAATTCGCACAATAGCTTGTGCACCTAGGTCAATTTTGTCGCTATCAGTTGCGAGAACATTTGCTCGAAACACGAGCTGTGTTGGGTCGGCAACTGAAAAGCTTGTTGCAGTAGTGATATTTTGCCCTACTGTGGTTACATCGGCATGCGTCAAGATACCTGAAATCGGCGAGGTCAGTGATGCCAGTTGCAGCGCATAATTTGATAGATCAACATTGGCGACCGTTGTGTCCAGAAGTGCCTGGTTTTCATCAGTAATGCGCTTAATAATGTCATACATTTGTGGATCAATAGTACTGCCACTTACGCCTTGCTGTGTCAAAAGTGTTTTCTGTTGTGTCTGAGCGATATTGGTCTGGGTATTTGATTGGAGCTGATCAAAACTATCACGAGTGGATCGATAACTATCTAGGGCTATGGTGAGTTGTCTTTGGAGTGCATAGGTATCAAGTTGTGCGATAGTCTGGCCCTGATAGACACTATCTCCTTCTTGTAGATTCATGACAGCAAGTCTTCCACCAGTCTGGAAATGAAGCGTAACTTCTTGTGTTGAATGGATAGTACCATCGGCAGTAATGGTATTTGAGACACTCCCAGATGTTATTGGCAGCGTTTGGTAGTGTGTCACTTGTTTGGTATGCCAGGCAAAAAATCCTGCAACACCGGCAGTGATAAGAACTGCACACATAAGACTAATAATGATTCGTTGTTTATTTTTCATAGGACTGATTCATCACCGTAATAAGTTTTTGCAAAATGCCAGAGACTGCTTTTTTTTCATCGTCTGAAAGATGTGAGAGGATGGATGCATAGTGACGGATACGCTCGTTCATGGCATCTTTGAGCAACGATTCACCCTTTGTGGTTAGTGAAATGCGAACCATACGGCGATCATGTGCATCACTTTCACGCGTAACCAAATCTTGTTTGATAAGCCTATTTACTTGACTGGTGACTGAGGGAAGTTCAATATGAAACTCTTTGGCAAGAGATGTCATAGGAGAGTGGGGATTGTGCTTAAGAAAAACGAGGGTTCGGATTTGGGCAACCGTAAGTTCCCCAAAGGTGCTATGAACAGCCATACCTTCTTTCACGCAATGTGAAAATGCGACCATGAGCTCGACCAACGATTCAGTAGTGACTGATTTAGTTACCATAGCTAATACTTAGGGATTCTAACAAATTAGTGTGGGTTTGTCAACTGTTAAGAGGATTGCTTAGACAAAGCCAGGGAAGAAGTCTTTTTTAATGTGGCTACTTGGGACATGCAGCATGTGCAAGAGCTCTTCATAGTAGGTGACCATACCATGAGGCCCTGAAAGGTAATACCACCTATCCAGATAGTCTGGGACATATTTCTTGATCATTTCACCACTGATACGCCCCTTTTCTCCCTTCCATGAGGTAGGAATGCTTGCTTCATCAGTCAGTGTGTATACCGTGCGTAGTCCATAGGCCTTTTGTGCCTCATCAAAAACATCAGTATAGGCAATCTCTTCTTCTGTTTTATTGGCATAGAAAAGCACAATATCACGTTTCTGATTGGCATCAGTAAGATACTTGATCATAGCTCGATATGGGGTAATGCCAATACCACCTGCCAAAAAGACAAGTTTTTTCTTTGGATCATCTGGAAGCACAAAATCTCCACCCAATGATCCAACGAGTACTGGTGTGGTGGCGGTGATGGACTTCAGGGCTTTTTTGAAACTACTTCCATCAGGATAAAATCTTACTCCTAGATGCATCTGCGATTCGGTAGGAGAAGATGCTATGGTAAAGTAGCGTCTGTTCCCTCGACTATCAGTATGATCATGGGGGATAGTCCACTCTAAATATTGCCCTGGGGTAAACGATATTTTTTGAGGCAATGAGAATATGTAATCTACCGTGTCTTCTCCATAGGCAATGCTTTTTTGCATGAATAACTTCAATCGAATTTTAGGACTGACCACAAATGCAAAGATGTTACCAATGCACAAGGCAATTTCAGGGGTCATGACCAGTGGACCAAGCGCAATATTTGGTGAAAACAGAAGGCCAACGATTGCCCCGTAGATAGCTTGTAGTCTTTTCGTTGGTGGCGTAGTCAATGGTTCAGTAAGCATGACAAACCCCAGGAAAAGCAGAGAAGAATGTAAGGTGAGTGCGGTGAGTGTGGTGAGAATGGATGACTGGTGCATGAGAGAGAAAAAGAAGGTGACTGCCAGTGCACTCAATAAAAACGTAAATACCAGATCTTCACGCTGAATTTTTCTTACCAGCAGTAGTCCTCCTACCAACACAAATGGCATGAGATAGGTTGTCCCAACCCACCAACTTGCTGATTGTCCAAAAAAGAGTGACGTGACAACGACCGCAATGGCAGCAGGGTTAAAGATATGTTTATTCTTATACGTGAGTAGGAATTTACTGGCGATGGCAAGTCCAGTAGCTGCGACCAGGAATGGATAGCCAACATAGTGTTCACTTGGTGTGATGATAAGTGTCAAAATGAGTGTAGTGATAAGAAACGATTCTGTGTTGGTTGGAACAGCAAGAAAGTAACCAATTGCCCGGTTTGTAATATATCCGGTGGCAACAATAAGTGCGGTTGAGACAATAAGTGCCATGGGGGAGAATCCAACAAGCTGAAAAAATGAGAGAAATAGGGCCACACAGAGAAGCATGATCAAATAATAGACGGTGAGTCGATACATGGTGATCTGATTGAGAAGATTATCTATAAATTTCATACTGTTTCCTCCAAAACATATTTCTTAAATCCATCGGAATAGGTTGCTACCCCATCACTATCTATCATATACCCTTCAAGCCCTTCTTTGTCCTGAATAAATTCTATTCCTTTTCTCCCCATAGCAAACGCTGGTGTGGCAAACCGGTCCGCCTCAAAAACATTTTGCGCCAAGACCGTAAGACTGACGATTTCTGTAATCGTGTCGTCTGGGTGATAGGGGTTATAGATATGTTGCCCCCTGATATAGGTGCCTGATGTGGCAATTCCCATATCGGTCAGAAGAAGTACCTTAATAATCTCATCTTGTTTAAACGGATTTTTGATGCCAATATGCCAGTCCTCATTTTTCTCATTATGTCCAGAAAGAGCTATATCTCCTCCTGCATCGACGCTGTGATTTGGTAGTCCCATCTCTTTTAGTTTGTCACTGGCGCGTTGTATCGCCCATCCTTTGACTACCCCTGATGGGTCAAAGACGTTATTGTGCCAAGGGTTAAAAAATCCAAATGTTTCTTCCTGTGTTTTTCTGCACCAGTGAATAACTTCTTGCATCTCAGGTGAGTAGGATGACGGGACGATATCGTGACGATTTATCTTACTTACTTCACTCGTCTCTTTATACGGACTAAATTGTTCATCTATGTGCTGAAAGTAATCAAAGATTGTTGTTAAATCGTCCGTTGTTGCATGGACATCAGAAAGAGTGATCGTGATGGGCATCCCCATGATAAGTTGTGTATCTTGCACCATGTAGAAATTATGATTTTGCCTGTTGGAGTGCTTGCTGGAGTGACTGCTGGAATGCACCTGTTGTATTCGTTGCACCAGAAATGCTGTCAACAGCGGCACTCTGTTTGGCAATGACTTCCTGAGTAAGTACCGGCATAACCTGACTACTTACTTCATCAGTATGTCCACCACCAGTTGGATATTGGAGCCATTTCACATCCGTGATCTTGCCACCACTGATGACAACCTGTACTTGGACATTGCCATAAAAGGCATCGGTTACCGGACCTGTGTAGGTGCCATCTTTATATCCTGATGCTGATCCAGTAGTTGGCGTAACGGTGGATGATGGCTGTCCTTGACCACCAGATGTACTCGTTGGGATAGCGGTTGGAAGGACAAGTGGTCCATTCTCTTCCTGTTGATGTTTTTGGAAGATGGCATACACTCCGATGAGTCCAATGACGCCGATTGCTAACAGAAATTTTTTCATATTGTGATATAGATAACTATATTGGTCTAGGCTTAACTTCTACTGAAAAAAAGTAGGTTATTTCTAGTAAAAATATGTGTACGTACTGAGTATGTCATGAGTAATCTGTCAGATCAAGTGTCTCTTACAGACTGTATTTTTTCAGGAAGAGTTTTTTCATAATTTCCACCAAGACTAGGTAGGTACCGACCAACAAAATTAAGATCATGAAGTAGAATGGTGGTGGCGTGACAAATCCAAGACTTTCTTTCAGTGGTGAGAATGGAATCATGAGTGACAATCCAACGATGCCAAGACACGTCCCTGCAAGCCATTTCCCAGGGCGGCTTAAGAAGAATGGCGTACGAGACGTACGAATGACAAAAACAACTAAAATTTCAGTCGCCATGGATTCAATAAACCATCCTGTTTGGAAAAGGGCAGGATGTGCCTTAAAGATAAATAACATGACACCAAAGGTTAGGAAGTCATAGAGTGAACTGATAGGGCCAAAGAAAATCATATAGTTCCTGATAAATCCAATATTCCAATGTCTAGGCCTCTGCATGGACTCAGGGTCGACATTGTCCGTTGGGATGGTGAGTTGTGACAGATCGTAGAGTCCGTTGGTGAGTAAAATTTGTACTGGCGTCATTGGTAAAAATGGTAAGAAAAAGGAGGCGCCAGCAGCGGAGAACATATTGCCAAAGTTTGAGCTTGTCCCCATGAGAATATATTTAATAGTGTTACTGAAGGTGCGTCGTCCCTCCATAATGCCTTCAGCGATGACATCAAGACTTTTGTGCAGAAGAACCACGGTGGCAGCGTCTTTGGCGACATCTACTGCGGTATTGACAGAAATTCCTACATCTGCAGCCCTGAGGGAAGGAATATCATTAATACCATCTCCCAGATATCCGACATCATGTCCTTCTTTTTGTAGTGTCTGGACGATCTTAAGCTTCATCTCTGGAGTAACACGGGCAAAGACGTTGTGTGCTAAGACTATTTTTTTAAACTCTTCATCACTGAGTTTTTCAAGCTCTGTACTGACTGATAATCCGGTAATTTTCATACCGACTTCGCTACACACTTTCTGAGTAACTATCTCGTTATCTCCGGTGATAATTTTGACATCAACACCAAGGGTATGGAGTTTGGCAATAGCCTCTTTTGCAGTAAGCTTTGGCACGTCCAAAAAGGTCAGGTACCCTAAGAAATCCAATCCCTTTGCATCATCCCAATCATAGGTTTTTTTCTTGGCTACTTTTTTACAGGCAAGGACGATCACGCGAAGTCCATCAGCATTGAGTGCATGAAACTTTTTCTGCAGTGCCGCCTTATTGATACGATGATCGCAGAGTGGAAGGATAGAATCAGGAGCACCTTTGACGATCAGATCCGGTTTGTCTGTGTTAAGCACACAAAACATCATGCGTTTATCAAAATCAAATGGTTCATCATGTAACTTCTCAACGGGGTGTTCCAGATGAATGTTATGTTTCATGCTATAGCGCCAGATTGCAGCATCCACGACATCACCAATAATATGTCGGTGCACGATCGCATCATTGCACTGCATGGCCGCACGCAAAACAATATCATTTGTTTTGCCCTTGATATCAAAATAATCAACCACATCAAGATGTCCCTCGGTGAGTGTTCCGGTCTTGTCGGTACAAAGAATATCCATATTGCCAAGATTTTCAATAGCGATAAGTTGTTTGGCAACGACTTTTTTCTTGGCAAGTTTACCCGCGCCATGAGAGAGACTGACCGTTACAATAACAGGAAGAAGTTCTGGGGTAAGTCCTACCGCGATAGCAAGTGAGAAAAGAAGTGAGTCAAGAAGTGGGTGACCAAGGATTGCATTTACAACAAATATAACTATGGTAAGAATAAAAATAACTTTTACCAAAAGCTGGCCAAACCCTGTTAATCCTTTTTCAAAATCGGTTTGTGGTTTTACATACAGTGTGCTTTTGGCAATCTTACCAAATTCAGTGTCTTTGCCAATACGTACAACTACTCCCTTACCAAATCCATTTTCTACAATAGTTCCCATGAAGGCCATGGTCTGCGTTGGGGCTTTCTCGGAATACTCCAATGCTTTCATGACAGCCTCAGACTCACCAGTGAGTGCTGATTCATTGATAAGAAGGTGAGCGCTATCAACGAGTCTCAGATCTGCAGGGATGATAGTTCCTTGTTGCACGAGGACGATATCACCAATAGTAAGTTCGCTGACGGGGATTTCGACTCTCTCATCATTTCGAAGTACGAGTGCAGTAAGTGAAATTTTCTTAAGAAGTTTATCAATAGCCCTTTCTGCCCCAAACTCGTTCCAAAATCCTAATCCTACACTAAGTAAAATCATGGCAAAGATGTAGTAGGCACTGACGTGTTGACCCAAAAAGTAAGAAATGAGGGTTGCAAGAGACAGAATAAGAATAAGAGGGTTACCAGTAATTTGCCTCAGAAAGATCGTCACAAGTGTTGTGTGTCTTTTTTGAATAGTATTTGGCCCGTACTGAGTTTGTCTGACATGTACCTCTTCTGGAGTCAGTCCAGTGAGGCGTGAGCTGACCTTTGCGAGTACGTCTTCATACGTGTCTGATGCGAACACGTCTTGAGATAAGGCTTTGGATGCCATAGATGCTTTTAGCATACCCCGCGGGCACGTTCTTTTGCAATGACAATAAATACGCTACAATAGCTCTATGCATCACGAAGTACTCTCAAATGGCGTTCATGTTTTTCTCTATCCACTGCACGAGATAAAGTCAGTGCACATGCATGTATTTGCCAAGGGAGGCAGTCTCATGGAAAATCCAGAGAAAAATGGTCTGGCACACTTCATGGAACACATGCTTTTGCAGGGGACACCTCATTTTAAGAACGCTCATGAGATTTCCCACTATATTGAGACGCTTGCAGGATCATTCAATGCCTATACCAATGATCGTGAGATCTCTTTTCACGTGAGTCTTCCCTATACCTACACAAAAGAAGCCATAGATCTGGCCTATGATATCTGGTTCTCCTCAACATTCCCAGAAGATGCTTTCGTGAAAGAAAAACGAGCGGTGTTATCTGAGGCAGCACAGAGGCTGGATGGGTTAGGCTATAAGCTTGGCAAATTTGGTAAAGATATGCGTTTTAAAGAAGGCACCAAACTCCGCCAGTTTACCATCGGTCTTCCAGAAGTGATTCAAAAAATTCAACTGGAGGATACCGTAAATTACTGGAAACAGTTTTTCACCACAGATAATACCTATGTGTTGGTTATCGGCAATATGGATATAGAAGAGGTCAAAAAGCAAATTCAGGCTACCTTTGGGTCCGTTGAAAAAACAAGCGCGCCTACACTTTTCACAAGTATATCTGGTTCTGACTTTGCCCCAAGTGGCGTGTATATCAATCACGACGAGAAGTTACAAAGTAATTATGTAGACATCTCTATCCCATCCTTGCCTCTTGAGACAGAAAGAAGAAAATTAATGACTGCTGGCCTTGCGACGACTATCTTTGGAGGATTGACCTCAAGCAGACTCCAGAAAGTCCTGCGCTGGGAGAAAGGTTTGGTATACGGTGCATCAATAGACTCCTATGCGATCCCACACCTGGGCGAGACGTCCTGCTCGACTGAAATGCGCAGTGAACAGTACTACGAAGCCATGGAGTTAATGACAGATCTTCTGGTCGAGTTCATGCACAAAGGACCAACTGATGATGAGATGGCACATGCCAAACAATACATTCACGACAGGCGCCTGATGGTTTTTGATGAACCCTCCCGCATCGTCGGCTGGTTCAAACATGAATTCCTGTGGCGAGATAAGATCATGATGCCAGAGGAGACACTCGAGATTCTCAAAACCATTACCAAAGAAGAAGTAAATGCGGTTCTTTCAGAACTTAACGTGAGTGGTGCACAGATCATCCAACAAGGGCCACAGGCTGATGATGCCAAACTTCGTGGTTTTCTTGAGACACAGCTCACAAAAATTCAAGCAAAATAGGTTGTCTTGAAGCCATAATCGTGCTATACTCCCAGATGTTGATGAGGATCCACTTCCCCCCACTTCCTTGCCGGATCCTCCTCAATTTTTTTCAACGCACATTTACACATCGTACCCTTCATCTGTATGAAGAGATCACTCTTCAGGCACATGAATGTAATGGAATACCCCTGCACAAGCGCAGAGACTATTTCTGGCATTTACTTTGAGGTATGGTGTGTAAATAAGGCGTATGACTTCCCCTAGAGCCTACTTCGTAGTAAAATACATATATCCTTTATTCCTGTCGGATCGCCCGCCTGGGATCGATGACAGTATGAGGGAGGTTTGATATATCTCAATAATGCCGGATCGTCTAATGGTAGGACAACGGACTCTGAATCCGTTTATCTTGGTTCGAATCCAGGTCCGGCAGCAAGCTTGAAATAGCCTCATCAGAACCACACTTTTGGGTTACTAAATCAATGGAATCGCCAGGTTCGATTGTCTCCAGAACTTTAATATAGTTTTTCTTCATATTAGATAACACAATCCACGGTTCGTATTGATGTATCGATAAAATCTTATCAGTCAGTGTTAGGTTCGATCCGAGGGCGTGGAGTATAGCTCGCTTCTGTTCAGTTGTTCCTTTTTTAAACCAAATGTGCGCGTAGGTAGCAAAATTAAATGTCTGCTCACATAGTTCTAACCACTCATCAGCGCGTTTATCTGTCTGAGCAACATTGGTGCGCACTTGCTTCTGCTCTTCTAGAAGGTTTGTCTTTTTATGCGTATATTCTTCATCAGTAATGAAGCCTTTCAGTCGCATACTCAAGAGCTCATCAAGTTGCTTTTGTACGTCAGTATCTACAGATTGCAAGTTTTTCTTAATCGTAGTTCTTTCATGTACTTCGTTCTTATGCAACTCCTGTAACCACTTAATTGCCCACTTACTAAATCCCTCAGGAATAGCAAACTGATCAATCAAGGCATTTACTTGTTCTTCAAATTGAGTGACCACAAGGGAAGTTTGTTTGCATTTCTCTCCATCAGCTAACATTTTCTTTGTACAATGAAGCCACGTGTAGTGAAGAATGGTAGGATTTCTCATTTCAGCAATCTTTTTTCCACACTGAATGCACTCATCTCTGTCCTGTGCTTTATGGAATTTCGTTTTACATATAGGGCAGATAATCTGCCATTTCTCTTCCATGGTAATATCACCACCACATTTGCCACACGTCATTTCTCCTGTGTATGCCCATTGTTTAGGTGTCAACCGTCTGTTTGCTTTCTTCCCAAGAAGGACCTGGATGGTGTCAAATTCTTCCTTTTTCATGAGAGGTTGGAAGTTGGCTGCAAACTCGCCTTCAGCTCGTACGATATGACCATAGTACTTTGGATCAGATAGTAACTTGTACCATGTACTCTTTGCCAGTGGGTTTCCACCCATTCTTTTTGTTTTTCTTGTGCGATATCCCCACTCATTGTTTAAAATATTTAGTGCTTCTATTGGTGTATGTGTCTTATTCAGAATAAGGGTAACTGCGTTATGTAGGAGTTGAAAACGATCCTTATCAACTCCCTGTATGTATTCATCGCGGTCATTCTTTATGTGGACATACCCTTGCGAGAGAGAACCACTCGGAATATACCCTGCTTTGAGTTTTGTTCTATTGCCACGCTTAACAACCTCACTTTTGTCATCACTGTCTCTGGTTGCTCTAGTAAATTCATTCATCAAATATTCCTTATCTCGTGGAGAATTTTCAAAAACACCATGGGGAGTAACGACAATCTTTAGCTTTCCATCAGACATGAGTTGCGTAAATCTGCCACCATCGGCGTAATTTCTCGCAATACGATTTGGGTGCCAAACCATAACGGCATCGACCTGTCCTTGTTCAATAAGGTCAATAAGTGCTTGAAATTGTGATCGTCCCATTTTGAAAGCTGATTGTTTTTCTTCAAAAACATGAATCATTGCAAGGGGAAGTTGAAATTTATTCACAATATCACTTATTAAATCTTCTTTTTGTCCTTCAATGGAGCGAAGTTGTTTATCTTCATTGTCCTCGGTGGATTTACGAAGATACATACCAAATCTGTATGTCTTTAGTTTTTGTTGGAGTGTGTAATCAAAAAATGCCATAGGTAATAAAAAATAGCTTACGGATAATAGCCGCTTTCTCTGGCTGTTTTCTCCACTATCGTATCATACATCTCATTGCATTTCTCTTCGTCGGGAACCATGTCTTGATGAAACAGAAATGACGAAAATTCCTCAAGTTCTCCCGTGGAAAACAACTCTTTGAATAACTCGTGAAGCGCATGCATAGCCGTATTGTGATGTATCAACACCTCTTTGGCTTCCTTCTGTGCATGAGCTATGGTCTTCTCTCCTAAAATTTCCATGTCATCAAAAAAGTCATGTTCAATGCGGGAGATGACGTGCGAATACGTTTGTATGAGTTGGTACACCACCATCATGTTGGCTAAGAGGTGTTGTATTGTTGTTAGTGTTTCCTTATTTTTGAATGTGTAGGTTGTTGCTCTGTCATTTATCTTATGCGGCTTCAAGAGTGTCATACTTTCCAGAAGATCTGAGATATGGGAAAGTTCTATATCATATAATGATTCTTCTCCAGAATCTCGTATATAAAAGCTATCAACCGAGGCAGCATAGCGACGAAATTCTCCATGCGAATCATATTCACCAATCTCATATGTTCCAATATCATCAACGTACCGTTGCAGCCACGTATCTGAAAACAGATGCATGTTGTTATAGATACTTTTGATCAGAATACCTTCTTTGTCATCTTCTTGTCCTTTTTGTAAAACTCCCTGGGCTGTAAGGCTTTGTATGCGATCACATTGCTCTTTGTATACTTGCTCGTAGGCTCTCTGTACTTCTGGTGTTACCATTTGTGAAAAATGGACTGTCTTCTCAATATATTCACTTATTTCATCATCAGTAATCTCTTCAGACTTATTTTTCGTTTCTTTCGCAAGGGTAAATCGTATCCAGTCCGCATGTTGCGTAACATACTCCTCAAGAAGCTCATCCTGTGTTTTATGCATGTTTTCCAGTGCATCCTCAAGAGATTCTGTATATGGATAGTCTTGTTTGTTTATTACGCCTTGTTTTAGGAGGGTATAGTATGTCTCAGATATGGCAATCCTCTCAATTTCAATAGTTTCATTGAGCCTTCTTTGTTTTTCTTCATCTAGCTTTTGCTGATACATATCAGGAGAGATAAATATGGGGAATATTCTTTGCGTTTTGTGAATGTTTCTCGCCAGATGATCTACAAGCATCATATAGTGGAGTTTATCCAGCAGTGCACTTTGTCGCTCGAGCTCAATCATACTAGTGCCTAAATCCACTTGGACAAATGATACTCGCTTATACAGCGTAGTATAGAAATTATATGCTCGTGCTTGTGCTATTGATAATGCATTGATAAGTGTTTTTCGCTCATTCTCATAGCTTTTACTAGCTTCATCCTCTTTGAGGATATATCCAATAACAAGCTGTGCCGTTTCTTTGGCTGTTAATGCTTGTCCGAGTTGGTTTAGCTTTTTTAAGTCAAAATGAGTCATAGATTATCTTTTGGTTTTCCTTTCAAGAATAAGTCGATCAACCACTTCCATCTTTTCCTCCAGTTCTGCCACTTCAAATGCCTTAAGTGCAATGCCAAGCAAATAACCTAGTGTCGTAGCAATTTTGGGTGGCAGTATGCCACTTCTCACTTCATTCATAACTTGAACAGTTGCCGTGGTTACATCACTAGCTTTGTGTATGGTAAGAGGTGACAAATCAAGATTGAGTTTTTGATACCCCTCAGATGCGCCACCTTTCTGTACAGCAATTTCTTTTACTTCCTTCATTGCTGGCTCATGGTTGATACAGAAAAAGGAGTTATCTACAGCATAACTACCACACTGTTTGCCATTTGTTTTCATATAGTGACACTGTTTATTCATATAGTCTTAGGTGAGCTACTTACGGGGAGGGGGATATCCTCCTCATTATCAAATAGCTTCTGTATAGACGGTTCTGACACTTCTGACGGATTTTCTTCACACATAACTTCGCAAGTATCCTTTTCGTCCGTAGACTCATTATCTGCTTCAGGATATGTTTTTTCACTGTCAGAACTGTCAGATGTGCCAAGAAGACCATAACTCATGGCAAGTTTTGTCAGAAGCTCTTCATCATAGAGAATTCCCCGTTGCCCTTGTGTCCCTCGCTTTTTAAGAAATCCAAGCCCTTTAAGTATTCTTCCGATGGTTTCGTGAGTAAGCGTAAACCGTGTGTCACGTGTGGCATTGATCTTGTTTGCCACCAGATCTGTTGGCAAGAATGCATCACATACATCGTATTTGAGTGCAATCAGTGCTTCTAAGACATGTGCTTCTATACTATCAATGGCATCTTCTTTTTTCTGGGTATCAATAAGGGCAATGAGGCGCAAAAATGTTTCTTTTTTCTCGGGGAAGAAGGTGAGTACCAATTGATAAAGTGGAGACATAATATCACCAAATCTGCCTTGTGCTGGCTTTTCTGCAGCCACAAGAGGAGTAGCAATATGGGCAATACGAAACGCTGTGAGCCTATCTTTGAGTGGTTGTGCATATTCTGGGAGCACTTTGTTGCTAAATGACTTGTTTGATGGCTTCATGTCTACAGCAATGCTTCGTGATTCCAAAATGTCATCTACTGGTCTATTGGTTGCAATAATGGTTGGCCCAAACAGGTGATAGACCTTGGTATCCTTAAAGGCTCCTTTTTCAGGCCAAAGTGTGCGAGAAGACACTGATCCTTTTTCAAACCGAGCAAGAAACAAATCATCACAATTTGCTCGCTCTACTTTTTTAGGGAAGTCTTTAATATCAAAACCAAGAGATGCTTTATGGTCATTACCCCAACGGATAATATCTGCTTCACGAATACATTCTGTGTATACACCGCGTCTGGCAACATAAAGAGCCCCCTTCATGGTTCTGCTTTTCCCTCGCTCTTTTACTGCATAAAAATACAAGATAGGTGAAAAATGCAATTTGTCCAGTATATACGTATGAAAGTCCCATAGGACAAGCAGATGATAATACAATTCGTGAGGGAGATCAGAAATATGTTTGTGATAGGCAAGCAAGTCCTCGTAGAGCCTTATGTCTTCTGTACATTCCTGTTCTGCATGATGACTCAATGCTTGAGATAACCCTTCTTTGTCTGCAAAGGTATAAGGACATGCCTCAAGAGGTGGTGGGGCACAAATCATATCATCCAGTTCAATCTGATCAGTCAGTTTATTGTCTGTCATCAGGTAACGAAGCTTCCCCTGATCATTGATCACATCAATAACTCCTGGGATATCCAGTGCGTATATGATTTTCTTTGGTTTTTCTGTGTTAGCTTTTTCCATATGCTTTTATGTACTCGTCAAAGGCGAGTGATTTATATTGATAAATCAGGTACTTTATTTGTTGTTTTTCTACATTTTTCTCTTTGATATATGCAATATGTGCATCAACTGCCTCATCCAAAAGCACATCAAGAACAGCAAGGAATGTTTGGACATTGTGAGTAAATGACAAATTCATATTGATTCCTTCCCCTTTTTTGTGATCTTTATGCGTTGTTTCTCATTGATCCAAGCTTTTTGGATAGGACGGTAGATGGCATGAAATAGTCCCAGGAGCTTTTCTCCCTGCGTAAGAGCCTCTTCATAGGAGATGGCCTTGCCATACTGCTTTTGATACAGCACTTGGTACTCAAGAATAGCTTCACGAGGGAGTGTAACGTTATTCACTATATATTCTCCTCTCTGCAAAAACACGTGCTTTGAGTTCTTTCAAAATATAGAAATATTTTTTAGGAGAAACGGTCAGGGTATCTGCCCAGAAAGCTTGTATGAGGATATCCAAGTCTCCATTGCCATTTCGTTTAAATACAAAAAGTAAACGATTAGACTCTGTGGGATCCAGATGATCAAGCGAAAATCCATAGCAGATGAGTGTTGCTGCCAACGATATTTCACTGGTTTTTAGATAGTATTTTTCTTCTTTATTCATACTCATATGGTGGCTCGCAGTCGCCTTTGAGCATGATCAGTATGAATTATGTCTAAATGGAGGTAAACGGAAAAAAAGCGGGAAAATTGTGGAAAAATTCTCGGGAAATTGTACCTTATTTCTGAGGTAAAGCAACTAATTTATATCCAATGTTTGGTATATTAAAGAACATTATGTTAATTTCATCATTAGTCATCTTCGCATTTCTGAGAATTGGTTTTAAGTCATCCATAATATATTGAGTTGCTCTGTTAGAATCTTCTGACTGGAACGAATTAGATGGAATTTTTGCTTTTACGTCATCATATGTAGTAACGGCTTCTTTATTTATTAAGAGTAATCTAAGTAATTTTATTCCTCTGGTACTCGGCCGAATATTTATCTGTGGGTTATCTCTAAATTTGAGTGTCGCTTTTGTTATATTGAGTTCGAGGCATCCAAAGGAATATATCTCTTCAGAAGGTATAGGCGATTGAGATACATCGCTAGATTTTTTGTTTTGGCTTTCTTGTACTTGGAGGGGTTTCTTCTCCACAGTATTAGGATTTATATTCCTAGTGTGTGATTTCATTGCCTTTTGAGTATTAAAGCCATCTACATAAACAAAGGCTCTAGGTGGAAGAGTGATGGTAACCTCGCAATGTCGGGGGGGATAGTATTCTTGAAGGTCACCACCAAAAATTATACTTTTTTGACTTTTGGATGTAACAGTTGGTTTAGAAGCGAAATCAATTTTTACATTGTTTATAGTGAAATATCTTTCTCTTTCTAAAAGACGCAAAACATGCATAAACTTATATTTTATATCTGGTCTGTTCTTATCTGGCCGTAGTAACGAAATTCCTGCAGGATCATCTGTTGGGTTTTGCTTCTCATAAGAGCCTAGTATGGCTTCTGAAATTGTTAAGATACCACTACCATCATCAAAGTCAGCTTTTTTATCTTCATCCAAAATCTCTTTTATACATTGAAGCACTGTCTTTTTTTGTAACTCCTCGCTATATACATTACCTACTCCCTCAATCTCATCATGAAGTGATTCAGCAAATGAGAGTAGTTGCTTATAGCTTACATCCGCTTTATATACCCCCGATTTAATCACTTTAAAGTTTTTGATAACTTTTTCTTTCTGTAGTGTATCGATGGCATCAAGAGTATCAAATCCTACTCGCCACTGGTCATTGTCTGCAAGTTCTGATGGAGAGAGAAGATCTATACTAAAAAAATCTGATTTTGGCTCCTTTAACTTCTTTCCAACCTCTGTGAGGTCGGTGACTATTTGCATCAATTCTTCAGAAATACGCTCAGCCTTTTCAAGACCAGTATTTCTGCCCAGGGGATTGAGTGACAAATCTACAGGAACAGCAAGTTGACCTTCTTGGTCAGAAAGAATCTCTTCTGTAGATTTTTTACCTAAGAATTTATTCAATATTTTAATACTCATGAATCTGGCTTGATGATATCAGATCAAAAGTTATGTTACAAATATGGTTACTATCTACAAAGAATGATGAGAATATTAAAACTATTATTAGTTTATATAGGAATTTATTAAGGGTGCAATTTCCCAGGATTTCTTGGAAACAAAATCGAATCTTCAACTGAATTAAGTTTAAGTAATTTACATATAAAACGATCAATCCCCAAACAAAATCCTGCGTGATCTGGTGCACCAAGTCTAAATATGTCTAAAAAATCATCATAATCATGAACATTAAGTTTTTTTTCTATAATTCTTCGAGTTAAAATATCTATATTTGTTTCCCGTTGTGCTCCTGATGCAATTTCCCAACCATCGAAAATAAGATCAAATGTTGCCGTATATTTATCGTCTTTTTTCAATTTAGTATAGAATTTTTTTACAACAGATGGATATTGAGTAACAAAGAAGATGTTTACACCTTGTGAACTCATAATCTCACCCAATTTCTTTTCCCTTTCATAGCCTGGATCTTCACCCCATGTTATGTCAATATTGTGTTCTTGTAAAATTCTTATGGCTTCATCATATGTTAAACGTAATAGAGGGTAAGTGATATTTAAGGGTTTTATTATCTTATGATATTTTTCTACTGTTGCTGTTAACACATAATTTATAATATCTTCGAGAATAACCATTATTTCATTTTCATCTTGAATATATGCTATTTCTACATCTAATCCCCAAGATTCCACAGAATGACGAGGAGTAACAATCTCATTGTCTCTCCAAAACTGTGCAAGACTATAAATTTTAGAAAAACCCGCTGCCATTAGCATCTGTTTATGTAATTGTACTGATTGAATTAGATATGAATCCTGACCATAGTAATTTAATTTAAATAGTTCTTTAGTAGGATCTTTTACTGGATCTGTTGGGACAGAAACTATACTAGGCAAGTGAACTTCTAGAAAGTCTCTCTGATATAAAAATTGTCGTACTTTTTGGAAAACATATGATCTTATCTCAAAGGTTGTCCTTTGCTTAGGCAAAGACAAATATCGAAGTCTTTCAATAGTTGTTGAATTATAAGTTTTATTTGTCATATTGAATGAGGTCTTGTTCGGTAACTATTGGTTTATATGTTATATGCACTATACCATAGTTATGGTAATATACCATTTGTACTTTTGTAGTACAAATGCTGACGATAAATAATCCAGTAATATCATAAGTCATGGAGACACATGTACCCAAAAAGAAAAACGAGATGTATATCTTTGTTATCGTTCCCGCCCTTAATGAAGAAACGGAATTGCCAAAATTCTTCGATTCATTACGAGAACAAAAAACAGATTTTTCTTTCTCAGTTGTTATTATAGATAATAATAGTACAGATAATACTGCTGCTGTTGCTCGTTCTTACAGCGCTACTGTTATTTCCTGTAAAGAACAAGGTATCGGTCCTGCACGGGCTACAGGAGTGAATTATGTACTTGAAAAGTTTCAAGAAGATTGTGCTAACTTGCTCATTGTTCAACTCGATGCTGATGAAGTTCTTGATCCAGGATATATACAAGCAGTAGGGGAAGCATTTATTGCAAATCCACATCTCATGGTATCTGTCGGCCCAACTATTTATACATTTATGTCAGATACCGAGAAAAAAATTATCTCTACAGGGAAAGAATTTCGCAATACATTCCAAATCGAAGAAATGAAAGATCTTTTTTCTAGGCATAGCAGAGATATCGCAGATTATATTATCACACCAAGGTGTAGACATCTTATTGGTGGCAATACTGCATATCGTGCAAGTGTCTTTTCTCTTCCTCATGTTGGATATTCGCAAGGAAACGGATGGGAATCGGTAGTTATCTCTGTCCGCCTTCACCAAGTGATTAGTGACGACGGATTTGGCTTTGTTCCAGAACAAAAAGTTTATACGTCCGCACGCGCATACAGCGATGAGGAAGGGATTATAACAAAAGAAAAGATTGAACATATTAAAAAGCTCGGATACATTCCTCCATTTAAGCTTCACCAAGCGATTTCCCCTGCTGAAACAGCAAAGAATCTTATTCATGAGATTGAAAAGGAATTATACCAACTTGCAGAAGATGAATATGTCTCAGAAATTATTTACTACACAGAAGGGACTCATCCTCCTGATGAGGTTACGGAAAAGCGTCTATTGCCTGCTCTTCATGCAGCGACAAAGCAAGAAATTTCAAATAAATTTGTGGTTATTGGAAAGAGAAAATTCTCCTAAAGAGATAAACCTTCGTACTGAGCAAACTCTTCTTCAGCAAGCTTTCTTGCTTCCTTAGGATCAGATAGAGAAGTGGAGGTAAAATATTCTGTCAAAATGGTGAGGCATCTCCCCTTGTTAAAAAACGGTGTTTCAATTAAACGTGAAATATCTGAAATATCATGAGTCCTTATTGTTTCTCCTTTCTTTCTGTACGTTGGTACTAGTCGTATTTTAGCAGCAGCAATTTCTTCAGGAATTGGTACTTCAAGAGTAATTTTCTCTCCATTTGCATTGTGTATATATCCTTGAGTAATTTCCATAGTAAATACTTTTCCATTTTTCCCAATAAGCTCTACTTTATTTTTATATCTCTGTGGATTTGGGCTTCTATATACATGAATGTTTAATTGCCTTGGTAAGTCTGGAAAATCAGGATCGTTTGCACGGAGCCAGAACCAATGAGGAGATGTGGGAAGACTGTACCAGCTGAAAGATGTTTGTGCATTGAGATAGGTCAATATTTTTTCTAAAACTTCATTCTCTTCCTCGTACATTGGAATAACTAAAGCAATGTCTATATCATGATGAAATCGTGTTATTTTATGTGAAATAAGTGAGTCTACTGCATAGCCAAATTCAAGAAGTGTTCTTAGTGAAAACTTTGGGCAAAAACTTTTTAGAATCAAAGAAATTTTTATATCTTCATCTATTCTCAGGTTTTCTTTATAAATTTTTGAATTCAAGTTCATAGCGCACTTGATATAGTTTAATATATTGATATTCAAAAACAAAGTATATAATATATGAAATATGTCTAGCCAAGAAGCTCCACAAAATAATACAGTCCCAAGCGCAGACACCCCTTCTTATGCAAGGCCTTTAGAAGGTGATGATCAATGGGTTATTGGGAGTTCTCATAGAAGATATAGCGAACTTTCTGATAATGAACGAGAGGCGTTAGCAAATCATACCCCAACATATTCTCCCCCCGCTGACGGAGAGGTTGTTTTAGGTAGTTCTCATACTGGAGTTCAACATGTAGATAGTACTTCTACTAATAGTGCTGATAATACTAATACATCTAATTAGTCGATTTACTATATTTTACTACTTTTTCTTTTACTGTTAGATTATTGTTTATATTATATAATTTTTTCTGAATACAAGCTAATTGCATTATGTAAGGAAAAAGCCTAGAATATCTTTATGCTTGAGAGAGTATATATTAGTGATTTAAAGAATTATATTGGTCAAGATGTTATTGTTGATGGTTGGGTTGATGTAAGGCGTGACCATGGTAAACTCATCTTCATAGATCTACGTGATAAATCAGAAAAAGTACAAATAGTATTTCTACCTACTCACCAGGAAGCGCATGAAACTGCAAAGTCTATCCGTTCAGAATGGGTACTGAGAATAAAAGGAAAAGTGAATGCAAGATCGGAGAAACTTGTAAATAACAATGAATTTAATGGCACATTAGAAATTGAAGCATTGAGTGTTGAAGTATTGAATAAATCAGAAGCGCTTCCCATAGATATAAGCACAGATGGTCTTGAAATCAACGAAGAGAATCGACTTCGGTATAGATACCTTGACCTAAGAAGAAAACGTATGCAAAGAAATCTTCGCATACGCCATAAGATCATAAAGAAAATGAGAGATTATCTTGATGAACGTGATTTTATTGAAGTAGAGACTCCAATTTTGACAAAATCGACTCCCGAAGGTGCAAGGGACTATATTGTCCCTTCGAGACAATCTAAAGGAAAATTCTACGCACTACCACAATCACCACAACAATATAAACAACTATTGATGGTTGCTGGGATTGAAAAGTATTTTCAGATTGCGCGATGTTTTAGAGATGAAGATACCAGGTCAGATAGACAGCCAGAGTTCACACAAATGGATCTTGAAATGAGTTTCGTAACACAAGAAGAATTAATCAACTTGAATGAAGAGATGTTGATTCATATTGTGCAAACGCTTATACCAGAAAAAAAGATCCAACAAATTCCATTTCCTCGCATTACATATAAAGAGGCTATGGAGAAATATCATACGGATAGACCAGATATTAGAGAAAATAAAGATGATCCGAACCTTCTTGCGTTTTGCTGGGTTGTTGATTTTCCATTCTTCGAAAAAGCCGATAATGGCAGTTGGACATTTACGCATAATCCTTTTTCTGCCCCTAAACCAGAATATATGAATGATTTGCTTATGAAAACAAATGTAGAGAATATTATAACAACTCAGTATGATATTGTTTTGAATGGGTACGAAATCGGTGGTGGAAGTATTAGGAATCACAACCCAGAGGCATTAAAAGCTGTGTTTGAAATAATGGGATACCCAGAAGATCAAATCTCAAAGAATTTTGGCCACATGTTGCAAGCGTTGTCATACGGTGCTCCACCACATGGAGGAATTGCTTGGGGATTAGATCGTTTCGTTACCCTCCTCTTAGGAGAAGACTCTATTAGAGAGGTTATTCCTTTTGCTAAAACAGGTGAAGGAAAAGATCTTATGATGAGTTCTCCCTCGGAAGTCTCTACTGCCCAGCTACAGGAGTTGAATATAAAAACTTTAAAATAAATATGAAGACTGTACTTATTACTGGTGCGAGCAGTGGAATTGGAAAAGCATGTAGCGAAAAGTTTGCTTCTTCAGGATACCAGGTAGTAATGTGTGCGCGAAGAATAGATAAGTTACAAAGTATATGTCAGGAGTTCCCCGATAAACAGACCTGCATCTATCAAGTAGATGTTTGTAATAAAGAAAACGTTGAGTCTATGTTTGAAGATCTTAAGAAGAAAAAGATCACAATAGACATTGTTGTTAATTCTGCTGGATTAGCATTAGGATTAGATGATATACGGGATGCAAATACTTCAGACTGGGATAGTATGATTGATACGAATATCAAGGGTCTGTTATATACTACGCAAGAATTCTTGAAGCAAACGAACAAAGGACATGTGGTTAACGTAGGATCAATTGCTGGTATTTATGCGTACGCTAAAGGGACAGTATATGCTGCAACAAAATCGGCTGTGAAATTTATTAGCGATGGGTTACGTAAAGAATTGGTCAGCAATGACATTAAGATTACTAATATACAACCAGGTTTAGTAGAAACAAACTTTAGTAATGTGCGCTTCAATGGTGATAAGAAGCGAGCAAAAGATGTTTACAAAGGTATCCAGGCACTCACTGGAGATGATATTGCAAACATAGTATTTTATGTTGTGAATACACCAGAACATGTTCAAATTACTGAACTGACTGTTATGCCCCTACATCAAGCTTCTGTAGATACAGTATATCGTTCTCAAGATCAATAATATGTTGATTAAAGTTACATGCGCATCAATAAACCTTCAAAAGCTTAATGAAGATGCAATGGAGATGCTCTCAAATGCATCTTTAGCGAATGATGCAAGTACCATAGCGAAAATAAAGGATGAACTTGGCTTTCCTGTCGAGCAACTTGCAGTTATTGAGAAGTGCAATGCTGTAATGATTGTTATTGCATATTATGGTGAATATTTGGAGAACTACATTCATAGTAGACTATTGGACACATGGGATAAATTATCTCATGGCGGTGTTATAAACTCAGTGAGGCATATAAAGTTTTTTGACAATAGGGATGCAATCCACTACTTAGGAGAATGTGTGCTTGGATTGCACAGTGTAACTCTAGGAGATTCTCAGGTACTTGCTCAGGTAACCAGCGCTTTACAAGTGGCAGCACAAATTCAACCCAGTAATCCTACATTTTCATTTATGGCAAACTGGTTTAAAGATTTATCGAGTGAAGTAAAGTTACGTACATCACTTTTTGATGGAAATATTTCGCTCGAAAGGATAGCAACTGATTTTATCGCTGAGCATATACAAAAGGACGGAAAAGTCACTATTGTTGGGTACGGTAGGTCAGGCAAGCTTGTCTCAAAAATTCTATCGGAGGAATTACACTACAATATACAAATTGCTAATCGGACACCGAACATACTTAAACACCTATCACCTAAGAGCGGCGTTATTCCCGTTAGTTTCCAAGATTACAATAAAATTCTTGATGTAGATTGTGTAGTTATTGCGCTTTCTTCAAATGGAGAAACACAAAAATACTGTTCAGAGATGCTTTTAATTTGCGATGAATTAAAAAAGAAACCAAAACTATTTATTGATCTCGCAACTCCTCCATTAATGAGTAAAAATACTGTTCCTTATCTTATCAATATCGAAGACTTATCTACAGTTGCACATAAAAATCTTGATAAACGCATTTCTGAAGTTGCGAAGGCAAGAGATATTGTTAATAAGTCAAGTAACACGTTTATCGAAACGCTTAATAAAGAGATAAGTGCATTATTGCTTGATGAACAGAGAGAAAAAGTAAATTGCAAAATAGATCCTGTCAAGCTTGAATTGTTTAAATTTAGAAATGATGTGTATAAGTTCATCAGAGATTATCTTGATAAACTAGATTTTGTTGAGGTGAATACACCTTGTATTGTAGGTGTATCGACGGACCCACCAAAGGTTGATAAAGGAGGAACTCTTGATGTCTCTTGGCCTGGTGGGAATAATGCATTCCTCCGTCAATCAAACCAGCTCTATAAGCAGATGATTGTTGCTTCGGGTTTACCAAAAATTTATGAAATTGGACCATTCTGGCGCGCAGAGACAACTCCGTCTTATCGTCATTTACAAGAATCAATCGGCCTTGATGTAGAATACAGCAATCCTAAAAATTTGGAAGAAGTTTATAGGCTTGCTTATGAAATAATTCTTGAAGTAAAAAATCACATTTTCAAACATCATGATATTAAGCGAAAAAATCTACTCCTTCCTCGCTTTGATTCATTACCTATCTTCACGTATGAGGAGGCTGTAAAACTGTTGAATTCAAAGGGATACGCATTGGCGTTTGGAGAGGATATTGGATTAATGGGTGAGGCGAAATTAGGACAGATTGTTCGACGAGAATACAATAGTGATGCACTTATTATCAAAGATTACCCTGACACAATCAAGAAGTTTTATACCAAGAAAAGCAAAGGTGGGCTAACTGAAACTTTTGATGTTATTATCTGTGGATGGGAATTTGTGAGTGGGGCAGTAAGAGAAACTAATAGAGATCTTATTGAAAAATCAATGAAGTTATCGGGGATCAATATTCGCAACTACAATTTCTATCTTTCTATCGTAGATGGTGCAGTCCCGCACGGAGGATTCTGTCTTGGATTGGATCGACTTGTGGCAAAACTCCTTGACCATGAGATGATTACTGATGCCGTAGTCTTCCCACGATCATTTAAGACACTTATTCCGTAATCATATACTATGCAACAAATAATTATTGATGCACATACTCATGCTGCGGGTGTCGACTTTTACAATCTTTTTATCCCCCGCAAGCCACTTGTACAAAGTACCAGAGACTTAATTTTAAAGATGGACTTATATGGCATAGACTACTCAATAGTTATGCCTATGCCATTTGCAATGTATTATGATCCTAGGAAAGTTAGTCAGGGAGAGTGGGCTCTCAGTGGTCTAGAAGAATTTCCTTATCAAGTATTGAATACCACATTACTTTATGAGTCTCAGGAATATTCCGATCGGCTATTTCCCTTTATGGCAATAGATCCTCGTACAAAAGTCGAGGAGCAAATACAATTTCTTACACAACAAGTCGAGAGAAAAAAGATCTATGGTCTTAAGTTACATACATTAGCAACTAATTCTTCTGCAACTGTGTTGAGTGATAGTTTATTTGCTAAATTCATGAAAAAATATAACTTACCGATTATTATACATGCGGGAAGAGATACAACAACATCGCCTATTCATGTCTTGAACTTTGCAAAACAAAACCCAGAAATTCGAGTATGTATCGCACATCTTGCAGGTTTTGACAATTCTGTACTTAAGCAGTCACTTGAGATTAAAAATGTTTTCTTTGATACTTCACCTTTTTTATCTCATTGTAAATTTGCTGTAGATGATATATCGTCCTATGTCTCATCGGATCGATTTAATACGAACTATGATGATCCTGTAAATGCACTTCTAGAACTTTCTACCTATCTTAAATCGAAACTTCTATGGGGATCAGATGAGCCATGGACAAGTGTAAGCAATCCAAAAGGGGCAGCATTATCTTCATTTTCATATAAAGATGAATGTAGTATTCTAAATCAACTAAACTCTATGAACCATGAAAACACAGTGAATGAAATTGCATATACTAATTCACTTAGATTTCTTTATGGTGATGCTTCCCTTAGGCTTACTAAAAAAGCTAATAAGCATCATAAGAATGATCACTGAATCTCCCTCAAACTTTGCTGCACTCAATTCTGGGGCATCTGTACTAAAAAGATTCTTTCTGTCATAGAAATGGTATACTCACTGTATGCAAACACTTCAGAGATATCGGATACAGATCACTGGTCCTTCAGGAAGTGGGAAGTCATATTTTGCTAAACAGCTAGAAAAAATGGGGTATCCTGCTATTGATGCAGATAATGTTAACAAATTGGGGATGTGGGTAAACAGTCAAGGCGAAATAGTAGAATACAATCACGATGGTGACCTACAGTGGTTGCAAGAACATAAGTGGGTGTGGGATATAAAATTTCTTCTTGAATATCTACATACAAAACAAAAAGTTATTTTATTTGGCGGTGCATCAAATGAACATGAAACAGCAAATGAGTTTGATTATGTCTTCTATTTAAAACTGCTAAAGGATGAAATTTTACAAAACCTCTTGAGAGAAGAAAGAACAAATCCATATGGTAAGACTGATATACAGCAAATATATGCTTCTTCAAAAATTGATCTATTTTATCAGAACATT
Source organism: bacterium (assembly GCA_021777565.1). GTDB lineage: Bacteria > Patescibacteriota > Microgenomatia > Levybacterales > UBA12049 > JAJYDJ01. The sequence goes on from JAJYDJ010000004.1 coordinate 61,205, forward strand.
CCTCACGAATGGACTCGACTTGTGTCGCGTAATCCAAAAGATTTGATTTCTGAGATAGAAGAGTATTTACAAGCAAAAATTTTATTATGATCTTGTAAGGATCAGTTGTTTATTTTTATATGGATACAACATCAAACAAACCATATCGTCTTGGTGTAAACGCAATCGTTATTGACCAGGATAATAACTTTCTTTTGGTGCAAAAGAATGGGTATAAGGATAATGAGTGGAACTTCTTAGGTGGTGGCCGAGAGGAAGGAGAGACATTGGAGCAGAACTTGTTTAGAGAGTTGAATGAAGAAATTGCTATAGAGGAATCAGATTTCGAAATGGTTGGCGTAAGCTCGCATAAAATTGAATATGATTTTCCAGCAGATACTGTTTTAAAAATTCATGGTGGAAAATATCGTGGGCAATCGTATGACCAGGTTATTCTCAGGTTTATTGGAGACAAGGCCAAGCTTGTTTTCTCTACAGGAGAATTTAGGACCCATAAATGGGTCAAGGCAGATGAATTAGAGAAGTGCTTGATCTTTCCAAACCAGTACAGCAATCACAAGAAGGCAATTGATGAACTTATGCCAGGAATCTTGTAAAGATTTACTCATGAGTGGTATAGTCATAAATGAAATAAATGAATGATCAAAGTTCAAGAATAGACAAACCGTACTGGATCAAAACATTACAGCAAGAACTAGTAGAGTTTAGCAGAATAAGAACTATTCTTCTCCACAAAAACCCTACTTACCCATTTTTATATCCTGCTATTGAGAATGCTGAATATGCAATGGCAAACATTCTTGCATATCTCGAAGGAGTGAATCCTCATCTTGTTCAGTTTGCAGATGATTACTTTGGTAACAGGAATATATCTATGCACAGAGAATTTCTCCGTGAGCTTCACACCAATATAGAAGATGGACTCAGTCAAATTGTAGAGCAAAAGCAATTTCCTTTGCTTATTACCAAAGAGGAACAGGCAAAGAGTATTGTCGAAAGTATTAAGCAAAAGCTTGGAGATACCACAATAATTAGAACAGAGCTGAAGAAGATTCTTAGGCTTGGTGGAATGTTTCCCACATTTAATGATTATCTCAATACTGTTATAGAAAATATTCCGCTTCCAGAAACATATAGGCATGAATGCAGAATGTATTTTGATGCGTTCAGTATCGTAAGAAACAAAATGTCTCATTCCGACATGACACTTTCAGAATCAGAAAAGGAAAAGCTCATTACTGCAAAGTTTGGGAAGATCATCGCTCCAGATGGAAAAGGCATGCAAATGACTTTTGAAGGGTACAAGCTACTTATTGGTGATGCTATACGCTTTTTTGACCAATTGAATTCACATATGATCTAGATAATCTTACAATATTGAGCTTTTAATGCTCTGAAAATAAATACATATAAGTTAGCTTGCGAAAACGAAATTAGAAGGCATACAGTATGTAGGGACATGGAAATGTTTATCGTTCGAGCCACAAAAAGTTCGAATACTGTCTATGTCCGGCAGCATTCGTGGACTTTGTTCGTACAAAGACTCCAATTGGACTGTCCTATCAATCCCATCCACAGGTTCTAACTTATCGTTAATTGCATTTGCCTCTTGGGCAGCGTCTTTTAGTGCTAAAAGTACTTCATCAAGGCGAATTGTTAAAATTTTGTCTTTTAAAATGAGGTTCGAACCAAGTTTTGCCAGAATATATCGCTTGTCTTCTACCTCTCCCTCGTTAAATCTCTTTAGAGCATCTCTTGCAAAGTCAAATGTCTCATCGGCTTTAGCCAGCCATTTATTTACTCGTTCTCCTGTGTCATTAAGTAACTCCTCAAGTCTTTGCAAAGGTAAAGATTCCTGTTCCTTCTTTAGAGGAACAAGCAGAAATCGTAAAAGAAATTGATGCAAGAATCAAAAAGGCAGAACAACTTCAAAAAGTGGCCATAGAGGGGATAGAGCAAGCAAACAGACAAGTCGAGTCTATACTCTTAGCTACTAACTGAATATTCTTAAATTCTTAAAAGAAATGAGACCAATTTTCTTGCAGATGATATTCATCATAATGTTAGGATCGATCGATTTAAACGGCTTTATAGAGGCTCATAGCCTATTCCTGTTGTTGGGCTAGATACTGATCTATCAACTCAATATCTCTTTTATCTTTCTCTCTATTCAGTTTTTCTTTGTAGTAACGTACTTCCTCTATTCGCACAAATGGGATACCTTCTCTTATTTCTGCTTCTTTAATCATCGTTGGTATATCCTTTCTTGTTACTGCAAACCACCAGTTAGATATTTTTACTCCACTAAATCGTATGAATCCTTCTTCATTTGGCGTATATTCCTGAATGAGCTTTCCCCAGAGTTTATTTGTAACGATAAGGTCGATATTAGGTACTTCACGCAGGCCATACAACCCAAGAAGAGCACTGCCAAACACAGCGTACTCGCTGATTGGGAAGCTTTGTTCTTTAACAGAAGCAATCAGGGTTTGAATGGACATAAAACTGATTATAAGCAACTCTCTCTAGAGTTTCTACTAAGAGTTGCTATAATACACTCGTGACGAGAGTACAACTTACCAATAAGACATACATATCAACAGCGACAGATGACGTTAAATTATTCTACCCAAGATCTCAAATGCAATCAGGTGAGCTCATATCAGGTTTTCAAGTAAATCGAAAACTAATTGATGGTCTCACAAAAGCTGAAGTTGTGTTTTTTTCAATGTTTTGGAAGCCAATCGGCGATTCTTTTCTATTTTTGTCTGTCTTAACCGCTTGTCTGGAATATTTGCAACTTACTCGACTAAATAATATGCCCAAAATTATCATTGATGACACGTTTTCTAACCTCATAAGACATCTGAACATACTCACAGAATATGAATTTATTTCACATGCAGTTGATTGGTTTAAGCAAAGCGTGCGCGAGAATAAAAATGTTGTTTTAATAACTGACGATGATCCATTTACAATGGGAGAAAGTCCTGCAGTATTTAACACAGAAGAATATGTTTATCCGAAGTTTCACGAGAAACTAGTTGATGGCGATATTATCGATTATCCCTCACGGCCAGCGAGATATTTTCTAACCTTTGAGAGAGAGGTAGGTATTAGATTAAAATCTGATCCTAATCTATCGCTTCCTGACTTTATCATGAATGATGATATTACTCTCACACAAAAATGTATAAATGATTTTGGGATTGATCTTGATACTCCTGGCCTTACATTCCTGGGAGTTATTAACCAAACCAGCATGGTGGAAAAAAAATTTGGAGGTCTAAGGTATCTTGAGGTAATAGATAAGCTATATGAGCTTAATAAAAATATTGCTGTTCTTTTCCTAGCTAACACAAAAGAAGAGTCGCCAAGTGAATGGCTAGCAGTTCTTGAAAAGATTAAAAAAAGTCCATATAAGGTCTATTTGATCGACTCTCGGGATTTTGAATTGCTTGCCTACATGTTCGCTCGATGCAAGTTGGTGTTGGGGAATGATACAGGCTTTTCTCATTTAGCCGCAATGTGTAAAAGATCCTTGTTAGCACCAAATGTGCCTTGCGTGATCACTTACTCCAGACATGATTATGGGAAATGGAGTACAGGAAAAGAAAATGTCTATCCTGTCGTCACAGAGTTAAGTCAATACCTCAAGGATAGTAACTCCTCAATTAGTCGAGACAAAATTGATGTTACCAACTGGGGTTTAAAAGAGTGGGCATATTCTATATCTGAAGACGCTGTTTTTAACAGAATCAAAAAAATATGGGAAAAGTAGATTTAACTATTCTTGTACCTGCTTGGAATGAAGAAAGAAATATAACAAGCTTTCTTAGTGATATTGCAGATCAATTAAATTATAGTTCATTTAAAACAGATGTCATCATCCTTGCTAATGGATGTGTCGACAATACTATCCCACTGGCAAAGTCTCATATACAAAAACAGTCCTTACCAAATGTTTCATGGCTAATACAAGTGTTTGATGATCCATTTAAGAATAAAGTTCTTAATGCAGGCATCGAGTTGGCAAAATCCGATATTATACTCAACCTTGATGCCGATTCTCGTTTAGAAAAAAATTGTATTTCTCGCCTTTATAGCTTTTTACTAGATAATCCAAAGGTTAATTTAGTTGGAGGGCTGGATATACCTATTTACGACAAGCTCAATAAGGAAACACTACTTTATCAATTTCAGAGAACTCAACAGATCTGGAGAGAAGAAAGAGGTCGTGTTATGGCAATCGGTGCTGTTATGATGTATCGTAAATCGTCATTTAACGGGTTCCCCTTGGATGCAATCTCTGAAGACACCTGGCTCTCTTTATACATTGCTTCTAAGTTTGGCTGGGAATCTGTAAAAGTACTCATGGATGCCAATATTCACATCTTCGCTCCGACAAGTTGGAGTGATTACTTAAAACAACAAACTCGTTGGGACACAGGATATGTCCAACTTATGAAAAACCACCCAGAGCTTCAATCAACGTATGATAATCGTAGAAGCTTGTTTAAAAGAAGAAGTAATGAAGAGATATTCGAGAGTGTATACAACAGGCTTGATGAAGAAAAGATAGCTCGATCGCGCTTAGTTGAGCTTCGTGATATAATCAATATCATTATTGAAGAAAATAGTGATATTGAGTACGACTCAATACTGAGAAATGTAGGGACATGGGACCCTATTATTTCCACAAAGGGAGCATAATATGAAAACTTATACGAGAGATGAAATTTATGAGCTTCACAAAAAATATACTCAAGGCGCTCATCCTGAGCGTTTTCTAGATAGTGTCTGGACACATTCTCAAATTGTTGCTGAAATTGCAGATCGTATTTGTGACTTTCTCAAAAAGACGTATGAGGTCACTCCTAATCGCGAGTTAGTTCAGACTGGGGCACTTCTTCATGACATTGGAGTATATAAATGTCATGATGACGAGTTAAACCCCGTCCAGGAGCCTGGATATATTTCCCATGGTATAGAAGGCTATAAAATACTCAAAAAAGAAAGTTATCCAGAGTACTTGGCTCGCTTCCCGTTGTCACATACAGGAACAGGTATTACAACAGAAGATATTGAAAGAGAAAACTTCAACTTAGAACTTAAAAATTATATTCCTGTCACTCTTGAAGAAGAGATTGTTTGCTATGCTGACAAGTTTCATACAAAGTATCCAGCTTTTGACACGTTTGATAAAGCAAAGTCTAGACTTGAGAAATTTGACCCAAGTAAAGGGATACTTATGAATCGATTTAAAAAGAAGTTTGGTATTCCTGATGTAAGCGATCTAGAGGCCAAATACAAAGATTGGCAAGAAGAGTTAGATCACTACCTCACCTCCCTGTCCGAAGCTAAAAAATGATCTCTAAAGAATTAGTTGTCATAGAACGATATGTCCCTAGAAATCCTGTCCATGAACCAAATAGAGATGGTTTTCGTGCAGACAGTTTATTAGTAATCGACAATGCCGATTTAGGTCCAATTGGTGTAGTAAGAAAAAAGACGCATTACGTTAACAGTCCAGCAGATGTGATGATAATGCCCTTAGAGGGAGCAATCTCACAAATTACTGAACTATCCGAAGCAGAAGCAGCCTCATTCTTGTTAACTTGTGCGAGAGTAGTTGATGCAATGAGAGAAATTTCGCCTGATGGCTCTCCAGTTATTGCAATAAATCAGCAACCTGATTGTATAATGCTTCCTACTAAATTTGCTCCAGATGGCACTGAGCTTAAAGTACAGACAATAGATGCAATACATGCACATGTATTTTTAGAAGATGGGCGAGGACTACCGCGTGGGACAATTTCTTCAATGGATAAAGTTGCATCAACTGACTTCTTTGATCCACTCGGACATGCAGTAAGTCAATTATTTATTAGTGAGGTTAATAGACAGTTGGATGAAGCTGGGCTTGCTACTCAATCAACATACAACACAGATCACTTCCCACTTGGTATCAATGTACCTTTCGACGGAGATATTGTTGCAGTACTTACAGATCCTCGTATTGCACGATTTATACAAGCTACGCAGAGGAGTTACGTACAGACATATAGAATGATTGAGCAGATTTGGCAAAATTACTCAGGTGAAGCAAGGCGAGATCAGATTACACAATTTTTCTCAGGGTTATCTGGAGAAAACATACAAGTAAGAGAATTTGTAGAAAGAGTGATTCTTTCTCTTAGAGAAGATGTATCTGGTGTTGAAAGACACCATAGATTAGTACAAGGCCCTGCTCTGACCTGGGTTATTTATGAAAGAGATGGAAGGTGTTATATTCACTTAACTCCTCGCTTTTTTTCTCGCGGAAACGCAATGGAAGATTTAGGGGTTTGGGTAGAACCAGTAGAGGAAGTTACACCAGATCTATCTGAAGCAAATGACTTCTATAGGTTACTTATGGTAAAATTGGGATCAACCCTTCTTGTTTCTGAAGGTGCATCCTTATATGAAAATTAAAAAAGCAAATAAAGTGCCTTTCATAACCTCACTTGAGGACGATTTCCTATCAGGAAAGAATAAAAAACAGAAAAAGTTATTCAATGAGGTAATTGATGCTGGATTTGATTTTTATTCAGGCAAACAACGTGATCAAAAATTTCTTGTCTATAGAACTCCAGACGAGCTTAAAGAAGTCTTTGCAGAAGCAATGCCAGAAGATAGTACTGACCTACCGTCAATCATCAACTATCTCAGACTAATCGGACACTATTCAATTTCCCAATCAGATTTGAGCTACTTAGCGTTTCCTGACTCTGGGAACTCTATAGCTGCACTACTTGGAGACATCTATGGTAAATTTTTGAATCAAAACCTGATTGCATTTGATCGAAGTGCACCAGCAGCAACCATTATAGAAATTCAGCTTATTGAATGGTTACGAGCGTTAATCGGGTATGAAAGTAAAGAGTTAAAGCAAATTGAAAACCTAGCAGAAGTATCAGGTATGTGCACGACAGGCGGGCATATGTCAAATCACGTAGCCACTCTCTCTGCACTTAATTGCAAATACCCTCAAATAAAAAAAGATGGGCTTTCAAGTCTAGATCATTCCCCGAAAATAGTTTTAGCTGGCAAGATAGGTCACTACTCATATGGAGCTGCTATGCACCATTTAGGACTTGGGAACGCAAATATTATTAACACTGATTCTAACGATGACTTCACGACTAACATAGATGCACTTGAGAATGTGTTAGAACAGCACAAGGACAAAAATGATATTTTTATGGTTGTAGCAGTAGCGGGAAACTGTAGAACAACGGGAATAGATAACATTGCCTCAATTGCGAAAATATGCAAGAAATATGGAATATGGCTCCATGTTGATGCATGTCATGGAGGCAGTTTATTATTCTCTGATAAATTAAAAAAACGCTATCTCATGGGTATCGAAGAGGCAGATTCTGTCGCACTAGATCCCCATAAAGGGCTTTTTGTGGCATACCCTTGCAGCTTTGTTCTCTTTAAGAAGAGAGATACGCTTGTAACATTCACTCGATATGAAAAAGAGGCAAGAAATGGTGAATCATGGGATTTAGGTTACATAACACCTTTCTTAGGATCAAGAGGATTTGAGTCCCTCAAGCTTATGTTACTCATAAAGCACTTAGGCAAAAAAAGGCTGAGCGAGATAACTGAAAAAAGGCAGGGAGATGCCTTATATGTAGAGTCACTCATAGCAAAGTCAGGATATTTTGTTTTGTTTAATGATATGACATTTTATCGAATGGCTTTTGTTTATTATCCAAACAAAATTAGAAAGCAAGTCTCAAAGTTCACTCTCTCAGATGAGACTAATCAAAAAATTATCAATTGTATTGATCATTATACACATACAATCAACAGTGAGTTATATAAGGAAGGTGATATTTGTCTTGATGAGTTTAAATTACATGACATAGGGAACCAGACAGCAACTAATGCTAAGGAGACACGATTTTATGTAATGAGTATTACGACAGGTAACCCACTACTTACCAATGAGAACTTAAAGAGATCCTTAAGCTTTCTCTTTAAAAAGGCAAAGCGTTACGAGTCTGCTATGGGAAAAGACATAGTATCTATAATAAAAAGTGACACATATGCCCCGAAGGTAACAAAAACATATGGACCAGCAGGATGGAATTAAAATAAGAACTATATTAGAGTCAAATAGATTCTTATCGCCAACATACTCAAAGTGGTATGCGAATATTTTTGTGGATTTGTTTCACAGTAGTAGTCTCAGCCCTAGTGACTGTTTAAACCAGCTCGAAGCTGGTTATCATCCTCATAGAGTTTTATATAAATTTTTAGGTGGAAGCACATTTACGCAAGATAAACTTAACTATCATCCGATTGATTACAGTAAACATATTTCATTCTGCACGAAAGATGAACAAATGCATTGTAATGACCATGATCTAATTGACTACCTTAATTCTCAATATATTGGTAATTTTTCTGGATTTATCGAAAGCCTTTCTCCAATAACTACGGGAAGAATGTACTTAGATACTGGCACTGCACCGAAGCTACTGTTTCTCCCAAATAACAGAACATTTGTAGTTATTTGTATAAAGTCACAAAAGGAATATCTTGCAAATTACTATGTACTGAGTAGGCTGTTTAATGAAAGTAACTGTTGTAATGATCTTACTATTAAGACTATTGATTCAATTGGTGTAGTGCGCAGCAACGGATTACAGTACTTCGTATCAGAATTTAAAGGTTTAGATTATGAAGCACTGATACTTGAATATGATAAAACAGAGAAAAAAGATACCTTATTAAGGGTATCACGAGAGCTAGAAGAACTATTTCTGGAAAACAATCTTTTTATTAGAAATCTTGCTCCTAGAAATATTTTATTTAATGGCAATCATACGAGCTATCTTATTGATTTTGACAATGTCTATAACATCGAGGACAAGCACGATGTAAAACTCGCATCTAAGGAATTAAACAGAGACATATGGTATGGGGATGTACTCTCTCGAAGAGATATAAAAACAATATTCAAAAAAAGAATCTTTTCATTTCCAGATGAGGCACAATTAACAGACATCTTTGAAACGACTTTCTTTGAACGAGACAAAGTTAGATCAAGGGACTTAAAATACCTTTACTCTTTAGTAAGAGCCTTCGAGCAGTATGATCATTATTTAGACATAGATATCTATGGTCACCAATTGGGTAGGTATATCTCAGATTATTGGGATTTATCAAGTGAAGTTAAACTGTATAAGTTTATTGCCCAAAATAAAACAAAGATTAAATACCTTAGAGCAATTCTTTATTTATTGTCTAGGCTCGATCAGGAGTTACTTCTAAGAAAAAAATACCACTTAGATAAAGATCTGGAATTGTTATCTGAACTAGCATTTCATAAAATTGCAGAAAATAGAGCTAACCCAGGTGTGAAGGCTCTTAAAGTTACACTTGATCCAGATTTAAGTTTCACAGAAAGGTACTTGGCGGTAAGGAGTGCAATATGAAGAAAAAAATATCATGGAAAGAACTAACAACAAGAAATGGCTATCCAGCTGACGAAGTAATATCTGCACTCCAAAAAGAGATCCGTCGCAATAATCAGGATAAAGCAGTTTACTGGGCATATGAGTTATGCATCTCTGGGAAAGTATTTGAGACAAAGTTCTGGGAAAGAATAATAACTATCTCAGTGGAAGACATTGGTTTCGGTAACCCTTTGGCCGTTGTAATAGTCAATTCTCTTAAGAACTCATATTACTCTGAATTTGAGCACCAAGACGACTCGTTAATTCAGGCTCTATTTGCTGCAGCATATTTAGCCTCATGCACGAAAGACAGATACATTGATGAATATAAAAACTATCTAAAAGAGAGTAAAATCAAGTTAGAGGTTCCTGATTATGCACTAGATAAGCACACAAAGAGGGGAAAGACATTGGGGAGAGATGACAAACACTTCTGGACCGTCGCAGCTAAACTTTCTCCTGAGTTAGCAAAAAGGAACAAGAAGTATTTAAAACTTGTCTTAAAATCACTCAAATAAAATGGCAGAGGCAGAACCACTTCGAATTGGTATTGATGTCAGTAGAGCTAGTCGTGAAAATCATGGCATTCCCATTTATACACGTAGCGTCTTGGCTGAGCTTGGCAAGTTAGATACGACTGACCAGTTTGTCTTATTAAGTTATCCAGATAGTCCAGTTGCTCATGGATTTGGCCTTCAAGATCCTGAGTTAGCGGCAATTCCATATTCTGGGAGATATATCCCTTGGGTGAGAGTATTTCAGGAACAAGTGCTTTATCCAGCAGCACAACAAAGGCTCAATTTAGATGTCATGTGGCACCCTCAAAATCATGGCCAGTTTTGGACTCCAGTTGGTTACGTTTGTACCCTACATGATGTTTTGCCATACTCCAGACCAGATCTTGCGCAGGACTTAGACACAAGAAGAGAGCAAGCTCTTTACTGGAGTCGAGTACAAAGTGCTGCTCACGCAGACATGATAATCACAGTCTCAGAATTTAGTAGAAAAGAAATCATTAGGCTACTTGGCGTTGATCCATCGCGCGTTGTTGCAGTACAGAATGGTATAGACCACACAACATTTAGAGTTCTACGGTCAGAGGTAGATAGAGCAAGACTACAAACACAATATGGTTTACCAGAAAGATATGTTCTTACAGTTGGTAGTTATGGACCACATAAGGACCTAGCAACAATGATAAGGGCATTCAAAACCAGCGACCTCATGCGACTTGGATATAACCTCGTTATGGTAGGGCCTAAGGATGAAATTGTATACACGTCTGACCATGAAGGATTGGAAGAGATGGTGAGGGACGAAGGGCTAGAAGGAAGAGTCTTAATGCTTCCACCAGTGCCAGTTACAGATTTAGTAGGGATGTATAACGGTGCCAGTATGTTTTGCATTACATCTCAATTTGAGGGGTTTGGGCTTACGCCTCTCGAAGCAATGGCTTGCGGGGTACCTGTTATTTCATCTGACTCAAGCTCGTTGCCTGAAGTTTGTGGGAACGCGGCGCTATATGCTCATGTCGGAGACTATCTAGGGTTTGCCGAGCGGATGAACTTATTAGCAACGGATATTGAATTAGCTCGCAGAATGACTAGCTTAGGCCTTATGCAAGCTGCCAAATACGATTGGGCAACTACCGCTCAGAAAACACTTGATATATTACAACGGGTCGGAAGAACGAACAGAAGGTCTTAGCAATGGAGGAGAAATAATTGTAAGCTCTAGTGAATCGCATAATTTACACTTTGCGATATTAAGTAGGTTCTAATGTGATCCATTACCCGCAGCCCATAAAAGACCTGGCTTATGCCAGTTTTTTTATGGGTTGGCGTGTGACATGAGTTCATGCTTTAGCTAGAATCCGACACTTCGAAGAAGTTAGTGCCCTTGTGGTACACGTCCGGCAGCACGTTTGTACGCATGTCTGGCTTAAGAAGCACAACATATGGCTTTTTGAAGCTAAAAGTAAGCATTTTGTCTTTCAAAAATTTATAGCGCCATCCGTGCCAAAAGTCGCTGTCAACAAAAATAAGAAGCGAGCCGTTTACTATGCAGTCAGGCTTACCGTAGAGCTTGGGGTGCTTCTCATAGTTTATTTTATAGCTGTCTAATAAACCCAAAAACTTTTGCTCTAGCTGCGTATTAGTACTTCTAATACTAGACATGTTATATGTGCGTTGAGCTTTAGTGAGGTTGTCCATACAGTTTTCTGCATAGCAAAATCTATTAAAATTCCATGTAATATTTGTCGCCGTCCATTTTGTAAAAATTGATGCTGTTTCTGCCGTATGCGTCTAATGTATCTTGAGTAACAGGAGTAAGAGGTAACAAAGCACCGCTCTTTTGCAGTTTGCCTTTTATCCATTGGCCTAATATAGATAAATTACCCCTTGAGCGGATATTTTTGAAATAGTCTCCACTTGTTTTCATTGGAATAATAAACCCATCATCTGTGTAGGCAGTAAAGTCGCCCTTGGGGTAAAGAGGGTTAGAGGTAATGTCTCTATTTGCAATCAACTCTACTTCATACCATGGCCTCGCGAGCACCTTTCCTGTTGTCCTGCTCCACCTGCCTTTACCAAAATATACATTAAGATTTGATTTTTCTTTATCAGCAACTCTTGTAAGAGGGTAGTCTAACTCTGGCAGCAAAGACTTATCTACAGTAGCGGGGTCATATTTGGGTAAGTCATCAAGCGTCTTGAGAGAAATCTTATTACTGTAGTCAGAAGTACCAGGTACAACAATATCGGCTTTAACTATAGAAACAGCATTATCCGGCTGGAAAAGATAGTCAAGAAAGTTATCTAAGCCATTTACTGTTTCGTCATCACCTATTGAAGCCGTACATTCAATGTTTTCTGTTAAACCGCTGCGGGAGAAATTTGATGAGCCCAAGTAGTACTTCTTTTGCTGTGCATTTTCAAAGAGGTATACTTTCCCGTGATATTTGCCATTATAACTAACATAAACTCCGCTGCCATTGCCTAAACTTTCAAGGCTGTTACTCAAACTGGTTAAACGGGTTAGTTTATTTGCCGTCAGACCCTCATAAAAAGCCATACCAACAAGAAGTCTTGCTTTCCCGCCTTTTTCTGCTATTCTCTCAAAGTCACCATAAAATTTATTGATTATATCCAGAGAAACGTAGCCAGATGCTATCGTAACGCTTTCAGCATCTCTAAATTCATTTTCAACTTTTTGCAGAAAATTTCCGCCTGAGCCATCTGTATTAGTCCACAACATATTTAGTTAGCCAACTAGTGGCAGTTGATTATAATTTTTACTTTCAACTTGAATATATTTCAAGGCATCGCCTGAGAGTTGTCTAAGTTGTTTTTCTTCTGTCTTAGTATAATTACCTGCAAATACTTTCATAAGCTCTTTTGCTACTGCTCTAACACCTGCTGGGGGGACTGAATTGCCTATTTGCTTTCTAACCTCAGTTATTGTGCCTTCAAAAATAAAGTCATCTGGGTAGCCAAAAAGCCTTGCACGCTCTCTATTGGTCAAAGGCCTTGGCTCACTATAGTGATAACCCCAAGTGCCTCCCCCTCCGCCTGCAATAATAGTTGTAGATGGTTTATTCCTATTAAGCCTGCGGTAAACATGGCTAATCATACCTTTAACATAGTATGGGCTGTCTTTGGGAATATCTGTAAAATTTCCTCCCTCTGGAATTAGGCTTATTATTTTTGCAGTCCTTTCTTTAATATTTATTAGCTCATTGTTATAAAGTGCTTTTTCAACGCCTTTTAGAGCTTCACCGGTAGTCACATAATTAGTTGCATTATGAGTCGGCTCAGGCTTCACAAATTCAAAGGGAATATCGTTTCTAATACCTATTATGAGTACTCTTTCTCTTAATTGAGGCACGCCATATTCTGCAAAGTTAAATAAATTTACATAAATTCTATAACCAGCCCCATCAATATGAGAGAAATCTTTTACTATTTGCTTTATAGCCATTCCTTTATTTGCCGTTAGTATTCCCTTGACATTTTCTGCTACAAATACTTTTGGTAATTTAGTTTCAACTGCTCTGACGAAGTGTTTATATAAGTTACCTCTATCTGTTTCAATACCGCCTCTTTTCCATATCATTGAAAAGTCCTGGCATGGAAACCCGCCGGTAATTATGTCGCAGTTGGGGACTTTGTTAAAATCAACATCATTTATGTCGCCCTCAAATATGTGGTCTCCAAAATTTCTTTTATAAGTTTCGCAAGCAGCATGGAAGTTGTCATTTGCCCAAACTACCTCAAAACCCTCTTTCGCAAAGCCTAAGTCAAGACCGCCACAACCGGAAAATAAAGATAATATTTTGGGTTTATTCGTTTTGCGAGCTTTACCATTTTGCATACTTTAATCAGTATACTTAATTTATTTTCAATGCGCCATATATCAATCTGTATCATTCACTACTAAAATTACCTACTGCCTTTAGAATATACTCATAACTAGAGCGGTGGCATCGTTGAAGACGGTACGTGAGGTATTGCACAAGCGACAGTAAAATTCATTTGCAGATGGGTTACGGTAAAGTGTACCTGCTCTTAGTTTACAGGACGGACAGACAAACCACACTCTTTTGCCACCATAGTTACATTTGGTTGTTGTAAGTCTGATTTGTTGATACCCAAGCTCAAAGAAATTCCCGCATGTGAGGGCATTTTTTTTGAGACTGTTGTAGAGATGTATTCGTGCGTAAGCAAAGATCCGCCGCTACGAAGTAGCTAGTACTTTTAGTGTACAGGTCCGGCAGCAAATACTCATTTTTAGCCATTCATTTCCTTCTTGTTTTTGTTTGGCATAGACATATAGTTTCAAGAACTATTCTGAACGCATAGTTTGTTATAATTGTTTTTAGGCTTAAGATACATGATGAAAAGATACCTATTCCAATTAAATAACACATATAATAACGAAAAACCTTTCTACGAGATAGATTCACTACCTAACTCAGACGTAGTTAAAGTTTATATATTCGGAGGCAGAAGTGACTTTGCACCAAATGGAATGGGTAGTATCTATATCTATTTAGAATTGCGTGATGAACTTACCCCAAGAAATGTCTTTTATAACCTTCAGAGAATACTTAACCTGATTTATTTAGAAACTGGAAGTTCAACGTACTACAGAGAAATTCCATTAAATGGGTTAAGTAATTTTGATGAAATTTATACTACTTTTGGTGCTTCTAAATATTTTGACGGCGCTACAAGTTACCATGGGATTACTCCAGAACCGAATCATATTTTAAGAGTTCAGCAACTAATAACACTGATTAACAAGGTAAATGAAAATGAGTTTATGAAATTTGATAATTCTTTAAATACATACGTGTGGGCTTTAGAATTAAGAGAGCTTCCTAATCCTCATCTGAAATTTACTTTATATATGACTCTTCTTCTTTCGTCTATTGAGCAACTGTCTAGTAGTCCTAGCAACTGTGACTTTCATGATCCTTGTCCTAAATGCCAAAGAGAGCTTTCCCATCATGTAAAAGGGCAGGGACAAAGGCAAGCTTTAGAAAACCTGATTAGGCACTTATTGACAGGAGCTGGTGTGGAAGATGGGGTTAAGCGAGTGAGTCTATTATATGGAAAGCTTCGGTCATCCTTTCTACATTCAGGGAATTTATATGGAGGAGAAAAAGATGGAGGATTTTTAGAGGGGGTAGAGAACGACACTGAATTGTTAGAAGATGAGCTAAATATAATACTTCTTGTTAGAAAGTTATTAGAGCAGTTCCTAGTTAAAGGCTCTCAATAGTTGGAATACAAACATAAAAGTATGACCTCACGAAAAGAACACTCAGTAGTAACTTTTACCGTCTATATACTTCGTACATCATCTAACACAATCTACATTGGTCAGACGAATAATCTAGACAAACGTTTAAAGGAGCACAAAAGTAAAACGACGAGGTCGGCGAAGTACATGAAGTATTTTGACTCTTTTGAACTGGTGTATACAGAAGTCTACGGGACCAGAACCGAAGCACTGCAGAGAGAGTGGCAGCTGAAACAACTGACGAGAAAGCAAAAGGACGCTCTGATAAATAAGCATTATTAGAACTCTGTGAGAGTAGATACCCTCAAGTGAGGTATTAACCTTCACGTCTTTATAAAAAGAAGGACTAGTCCAGCAGTAACACCAACCACACCGATAAACTTTCTCTTTGTCAATTCATCTTTAAAGAAGAATGAAGAGAGAAGAGTGATCAGCGTAATGGATGCAGCACTAGCTGCATTAATATATCCAGGATTAGGTGAGCTTGTATAGCCAAGCTGCGTATACAGATTGTAGAGGAGTGACATGCTGCCGATTATGAGAAGAATAAATGCTTTTGAGATACCAAGTGTTATTTTTCTCTTGTTTATGATTGCTTCACTGACTAAACAAATAGTTACAAAAAGAAACAAGTAAAAAAGATAGACATACACAGGTACTCCAACATGAATAATATAAACAGACACCAGAGTCAGAAATGAAAAACAAAAAAATGCGCCAATTGCCATGATCGCCCATTTATTATTTTTATTTGACGGTTTTTTCGTTGACTGAGGAGAAATGGTAATAAGAGCAGAAAATACTAAAATAAGGCATATTGCTACTGTGCTCGTAAATGTGAGAGATGAATGAAAGAAAAATACTGCAAAAAGAGTTGTGAAGACTACATAAGATTTTGTAATGGTAAGGCTGTATCCAGGGTTTGATGCCTGAAGAATACTTGTTTGGGATAGGATGTTACCAATATAACTGAGAAACACAGCAGCAAGAAATATAATTGCAAGGTTAGGCCATGAAATCGCAATTGACCCATGGGCATTATATATTAACCAGGTGTAACCAATGAGTGGGATAGCAAACATTGCCAGAAGATACTCAGTAACAGAAATATTATGCACTTGCCCTTTTCGTATGAACAGGTACATGACAACTGATGCCAAAAAAAGTGCAATACTATCAAATACCCAAATTGGCATAGAAAAATTATAGCAGAACTATTTTAAAAATATTCTTGACGAGGGGAAACATTTCTTTATCCTTTTGTAGGGTTGAACTTGCCAGACACTTTGATAATCTTGTCACCTTCTGCAAAACTCTCCCAGGTTTTCTTACTCAAGGATACGGTCTTCTCTTGACCATCATCGGTTTTTACTACCAGATGATAGGTAGTGTACGTGTTGTCATCAGCTCCATCGTGATCTCGAGAATATTTTCTTGCAACCACACCAGTATATGCTTGCTTCTTGGTGTTCACGATCACGAACCAGACAATAACGCCACACAGGACCAACGTACCAGCAATAGTTAAAAATGAGACCATAGTCACATTTTATACAATGACAGGCATGATCGCAAGAGATAAATCTGATATACTGTACTTATGGACACCAATAAGCTAACGATTGTCATTAACAAACCACTTACTGAGGTGTTTGCTGCCTGTGTCACTCCACCCATGGCCAAACTTTGGGTGCCAAATATCATCAACGAAACTACCAGTGAATGGCCAGTAAAGCCGGGGACTATCTATACTGAATATAAAAATGATAATACTTCCTTTAATATCATCGTGACTGAGTACGAAGAGAATGCCTATATTGAATGGCAGACAGAAGATGGCAATTACCACGTGCGTTATACCTTTACCCCCATTGACCAGAGCACGACTCAACTAGAATACGTCGAGACAGGGGATGTTAGCGAACCATTTACTCAAGAAATTTTAGAAAAACTCAAAGAAGTGATCGAAAATACTCCTCGTTAACCCCAACCTCTGACTGCCTCGGTTTGACATACATCACACAAAGGTAAATACTAAAAATAGGGATGGAGGTGAGGTATATGTTATCTAAAGAAATGTTTTTTCAAATCGTAGGCGTCATTTTCACACTGGTAGGGTTATTACATCTTATTCGTTTGCTTACCGGGTTTCAGGTATTGTTTGGTACCTGGGAATTTCCTCTTTGGCTCAGTATCGTTGGAGTAATTCTCCCTTGGTATCTAGCCTATAACGCATTTAGCTTGGCAAAAAAGAAATCAAAAAAGTGAGGGGGTGATAGTATGAAATATTCAACGAAAAGATTTGCACTCGCGGGTGGGATCGTGTGGGGGTTATGTTTGTTTGCGACTACATTAGTTAGTGTCTATACAAATGGCTTTGCAAAAGCATTTCTTGATGGGGTAGGAAGCATTTACCCAGGGTACTCGATTTCAGTGGTTGGAAGTGTAGTCGGCCTTATATACGGTTTTTTTGACGTGTTCATTGGGGTATATCTCTTTACTTGGGTGTATAAAGCACTAGGCAAGTAACAAATTACTGATATACTCAAAACATGAATAAAACTGCTGTCGTGTACTTTCCACCATGTGAAGAGACGCAGATTCAGGAATTTCGGACACGCTACGATACAAGTTGGCAGGTCATCCCGCCACATATTACTATTGTGTCGCCATTGTCAGAGATCAGTGATGATCAGCTTATTTCACTCGTTGAAGAAGTAGCTCTCAAAACGCAGGTATTTCCGATCCGAATAAATAAACTTATCAAGAGTTTTGATGATTATCTGCTTTTACGAGTAACCGATGGCGAAGAAAAGATTAATGCACTGCATGACACGATGTATGCAGATGCGCTCGCACCATATCTCCCTACAGAATATCCGTTTGAGCCACACATTACGCTTGGGTATTTTAGAGATGAACAAGACGTCTTTGATCAAGAGAAATTTGACAGTGCGTTTGCAGAAGCTGAGGCTATGCAGTTCGATCTACAGTGCATGTTTGATGCGCTCACCGTTATCAAAGGGGATGGCATAAGCCCGAGTAAAATGCTCAAAACTATTCCGCTCTTACGTCCTTCATAAGTTCCAGAAGTTTTTCACAAGTTGCTAGATTTCGTATCGTGATCTCCTGATACCATTTTGTGCCAGAACCTTTACTAAAGCCACTGTCAGTCAGGCCATCTGCACGTGTCGCCATATACAAGACCCCTTTGCCCTCAGTCAGGGTATCGGTAGCAGTGAGTTTCATCTCTTTTGCTATCTCTTCAGGAAGTGATGGGGGACGTACGAATGAAATGTAGCACCTTAGGTCCTCTGAGTGCCAAAGGGATGGCATGTCACTGATGACCTGTTCTAGCTCATCTCTGCTCACGAGTACGATCTTGCCATGATAGGAAAATGCACTGGCAAGCATCTGTTCGATCTTCTCAGTGAGTTGTGCCTGATCGGTCTCGGGTGAAGTAAAGATCACATTGCCACTTTGGATATAGGTCTGAACATGCTGATAGCCCTCCTCTTCAAAAAGCTTTTTCAGATCAGCCATCTTGATGACATTTTTACCCCCAACATTGATCCCGCGAAGAAGCGCCAGATACGTCATAGATATTCTTCCTTTATCAGCGGCTTGTAGTCTTGTAAGAGCTTATGCAGCTTTGGGTCGATAACAAACATACAGTAGTCAGGACGTTTGCCACTCTCGTAGAAATTTCTCTGATAGTCCTCAGCCGGATAAAAGGTCGTAAAAGGCACGATCTCAGTCACAATCGGGTCAGGATAGACATGATCTGCCTCAAGCTTGGCTTTTGACTCCTGCGCCGTCTTTTGCTGCTCAGGAGAATGGTAAAAAATAGCACTTCGATACTCAGGCCCCACATCGTTGCCTTGTCTATTGAGTGTCGTTGGATTATGGGTATGCCAAAAGACTTCAAGTAAGACGCTGTAGGGAATAACTGTTGGATCAAATTCAATTTGCAGCGACTCCGCATGCCCAGTCTCACCGGTACAGACTTGTTCATAGGTCGGATTAGCAACCGTGCCGCCTGCATAGCCTGACATCACTGAAATGACTCCACGAAGTCGTTTAAATACTGCCTCAGTGCACCAGAAACAGCCATTGGCAAAGGTTGCAATCTCAGTCATATCATCAGTATACTGCTTTCCAGCCACTCCTTGTAATGATCAAGTGATCCAGAAGTGTGATCCCTAATATCTCTGCTGCTTTTTCAACTCTTTTGGTAAAGAGAATGTCTTCGCGTGATGGGTCTAACTCGCCTGACGGATGGTTGTGTACGAGAATAATACTGGCAACCGGCATATCCCGGATCACATGAAAAATCTCAACAGGCAAGACGCGTACGGTATTGAGATTGCCAACGGCGATCGTTTCACGATTGAGTATTTCCCCTCGTGCATTAAGATAAAAACAGACAAGGGTTTCTTTTTGATCTGAGAGAATGTCTTGTGATTGTAGGTAGATATGATCACCCGAGTGTGCAACCGATCTTTTGGGCTCTTTATATCTGATGATCAATTCAAAGAGTGAGAGAATTTGTGCTGTTTTGGCAGGGCCAAATGAAAGCTTTTCAATCACCTGCTTGTCAGGGATTTTCCCTGAAAGATAGATTTTCTCTAAAACTGTTGCCAGCTGAGTAACACTTTTGCTTTTACTTCCTGTGATAAACAGCGTCACCAAGAGCTCTTTAAGACTGAGTGAGGTAGGGCCACGGGCGAGAAGCTTTTCTCGAGGTCGAAGCGGCGTAGGAATTGAGTTGATCTTCCTTCTCACCTTTTTAGTATAGCGCGTTATGGACACACTTGTGCCTTAATAAGGCCCTGAATAGTCATCTCATCAATGTCTTCTATACCAAGAATGGTATCCTCAGGAAGCACCATGTCATGGTACAGATCAGGGGTATCGGTTACCAAAATACATCTGGTCTTTTGAAGCGTCTGCTGTCTTTTTCTCAGCCTCAACAGCGCGGCGATATCTATCTCTCTGGCATCAGTCGTATAGATAACCATGCTAAGAAAAGAATTAATACTCAGGAAAAGAAGTGCGGTGGTGGCATCAGAGGCAGGAATAATTTCGCATTTTGGGGTAGAGAGCACTTCGTGATATAATTGGCGTACCTTGTCACAGTGAGAGAAGAATAGTATATGGTCTAACATAGATATACTTTATTCTATTCACAAAAGAGAGGTGTTGTCAAGATATTTTTTAGGAATATGTTAAACATTGGTGAAAAAATCAAACAAGCACGAAAGACAAAGCGGTTTACTCAGGATGAGTTGGCTCGTGCAATAGGAGTGAGCGACAAATCAGTTTCTGCGTATGAGTCAAGTCGTATCAATCCACCACTGCCTGTGCTTGAAAAAATTGCTGAGAGTACCAACCATTCGATGAGCTATTTTCTTGAAGATACACTTGAGGCAGATATTATGGCAAAGCTCAAAGAAATTGAAGTACAGTTTAGTGAGATCAAAGAACTCCTGAAAAGACGTAAGTAACTATCTCCAGTCAATTTCTGTCATCCCATGCTTCTTGAGATACGTATTACACTGGCTAAAATGATGATGCCCAAAAAATAGATTGGCAGAGTAAGGTGAGGGATGCCCACTTTCCAGAACCAAATTATTTTCTCTATCAATCACTGCTCCTTTGGCCTGTGCATATTTTCCCCAGAGCATGTACACCACATGCTGTCTATCTGTATTAAGTGCATGAATCATGGCATCAGTAAACTGTTCCCATCCGATATTGGCATGCGAGGCAGGTTTATGCGCAAGCACCGTGAGTACACTGTTAAGCATCAAGACGCCTTGGCTTGCCCAACGAGTCAAATCACCTGAAGTAAGTGTCTGGATATCTAGGTCACTCTCAATCTCTTTGTAGATATTTTTAAGAGATGGGGGAAGAAGCACGCCATCATTGACTGAAAATGATAAACCATTGGCCTGACGTTCTCCATGATAGGGATCTTGGCCAACGATAACGACCTTTACCTTATCAAATGGGCACAAATCCAATGCTTTAAAAATAGATGCTGCTGGTGGAAATACCGTAGTACTCTGATAATCTTTTCTCACTTTTTCAGTCAAGGTTTTCCAGTATGGAAGATCAAACTGGTCTTCCAGTTCTTTTTTCCAGGATGGGTCGAGTCTAACCTCTGCCATAGGTTCATTATACACGCTATTCGTATCTAAGTGCGTCAATAGGTGACAGGAGTGACGCGCGACGAGCAGGATAGAGGCCGAAAATAACGCCGACCAGCATAGATACTCCTACCGCAATAAGAACAGAAGGGATACTAACCACAAATGGTATTTTTACAAATATTGAAATCAAGAATGCAAGCCCTACTCCAAGCAGTATCCCGATAAGTCCACCAATACTCGTCATCACAATAGCCTCAATAAGAAACTGCAGGAGAATATCCTTATCCTTTGCGCCAATTGATTTTAAGAGTCCAATTTCTCGAGTCCTTTCAGTTACTGATACCAGCATAATATTCATGACGCCTACCCCACCCACGACCAGTGATATCGCAGATATCGTCGTAATCAGCAGTGTTAACAGTTGGGTGATGGTCTGTACGGTCGTAATAGCATCGGTTGCACTGGTTATGATGAAATCATTTTCATCTGTGCTTTTGAGATTATGCCGTTCACGAAGAAGTTGCGTCACATATTCAATGTTGTCATTAATAAGATCAGGATTTTTGACACTCACGTCAAATTCATTGATCTCGACATTGCCCTCTATCTCATGCAGCGCCACATTTAAGGGTATAAAAAGGGCACTATCCATAAATCCACCAACCATTGCGCTGGCCGATCTGGCTACACCGACGATGCGAAACGTTTTATTATCTATCTTAATTTTTTCACCAACCGGATTGGCGCATTTGCCAAAGAATACTTCTGATGCTTTTTCACCAAGGACAACCACTCGTTCACTATCTTGATCATCAGACTGCGTGAAGAAATCGCCGTGAACCATGGTGGGTTTGAGCATGTCTACAATATCAGCAGTTGATCCATAGGTTAGATAGGTTTTCGTTACGTCGTTTGCTGACGCTTCGGCAGTGACAAGAGCAAAAACCGCAACACTTTTGAGATTGGTGAACGAGGTATCATTACGAATGGCATCTGCATCCTCAAGCGTGAGTGATTTAGACCCACCAGCAAAACTTGAGAGGGCACTACTTCCAGGATTTATTTGAAAGTAGTTGGTGCCAAATGCAGACAATTCATTAGTCACAAATGCAACCGATCCTTGCCCAAGTGACACAATGAGAATGACAGACGTAATACCAATGACAATGCCAAGCATCGTCAAAAGAGTACGCATCAAATTGGTACGAAGTGCTGTAATTGCATTAAGAACAATTTCTTCAAATTCCATTTATTTCCCTTTCCCTTTATCACTGACAATCTTTCCATCAACAATACGTATCTGCCTGTGAGCCATATTGGCAATGTCTTCATCATGCGTAATAACAACGATTGTGTGACCTTCTTCATGCAGACTATGCAGTAACATCATGATTTCTTTTGAAGTCGTGCTGTCTAAATTCCCTGTTGGTTCGTCTGCCAAAATAAGAGCAGGCTCCATAATCAGTGCCCGAGCAATCGCTACTCGCTGGATTTGCCCACCGGATATTTTATTGGACAAGCTTTGTACTTTATCCGTGAGCTTTACTAGTTCAAGTGCTTTCATGACACGCTTTTCACGTTCATTCTTAGGAATACGCGCATACAGCATCGGACGCTCTACATTTTTGAACACACTCGTACGGGGAAGCAGATTAAATGTCTGGAAAACAAATCCTATTTCTTTATTTCGAATCTCTGCTAGCTCATCTGAAGAAAACGAACTAATATCCTTGCCTCTAAAAAGATATTGACCAGTGGTCGGAGTATCCAGTGCTCCCAGAATATGCATGGTAGTTGATTTGCCACTGCCTGATGGCCCCATGATCGCGACAAAGTCTCCTTGCTGGACAGTGAGGCTTATCCCATTGAGCGCCTGATAGGATGTCCCATCATCCAAGGGATAACTTTTGGTGACATTGATAAGCTGGATGACTGGTGTTGTCATATACCAAGTAAACTGGGGCGTTGTATCAGTTCATTGGTTAAAGAGACAATAATTTCTTGATTCTCTTTTAGTCCTGAAAGTATTTGAGTGCGGCTTTGTCCTTTGACGCCAACTTCTACCGGCACATAGATCATCTGCTTTTGTGCATTTAATACCCGCACTGACTTCTTACCTTGATAGAGAACAATGGCCGCGTTGGGAACTGTCAGGACATCGGTTAGTTTTTTCGTCGTGATCTGGGCATCCATACTCATGCCGGATCGTAAATTGACATCGGCTACCGTAATGCCTACATATACTGTGTACTTCACAACACCCTGCACTGATCTCCCCATAGTATCAACTCTTTCAACAACACCCGAGTATGTTTTATCTTTATATGCATCAGGCAGAATAACTACTTCTTGTCCTGGTTGAATTTTTGCAATATCACTCTGTCCGAAATCAACCACTCCGATAATTTTCGGATTGGTTACCAGGGTGAGAGCGGGACGGGGGATACTGGTGGGAGAATATGCCTGCACCTTACTCCCTTGTGCTATGGATAGGTTGCTGACCGTACCATAGGTGGTAGCCTTTACTGTCGCATTTTGGGTAGCCTGATAGGCAAGCCAGGCAGTGTTCATTTTTGCCTGTGCAGCACTCGTGAGCACTTCATGATTTTTATAACTCTTTTCAGAGGCGAGCCAGTTGTCCTGTGTTGATTGAAAAGCTGCAGATTCCAATCTTTCTTTTTGTTTTGGCGTGTCATTACTATTCTCATAGTCAGAGCTCGTAGCCATATCCATAAATGCTTTCCAGGCAACATACATAGCCGAGCGAAGCGTATTGGCCGTGGCATCTGCTTGATTGTATTCAGATTGGGCAGCCAGATAGGCTGTGTACGCTGCTTGTTGCTCCTGTTCCGTTGCTGTACTTTTCACGATGAAAAGTGTCTGACCAGCCGAGACTGAGGCACCATTTTCAACCATTACTGACTGCACGACACCAGTTGTTGGTGAATAAATATCTGTCTGGCTATCAGCAAGCAGGGTGCCAGATTCGGTAACAACTTCTGTCAGTGGTGTCTTTTCAACCTTGCCCATGACATAGCCACTTTGTTTTGGCAGAAGATAATTGAGAGCGATCACAAGTATGATCACGGCAAGGAAAGCAATGCCAATTTTCTTCTTCCACGAAGTATGCAGATACCACACAAACGGACCGAGTAGACGGTGCATACATTCAGCGTATGAGTATAGGCAGAAGAAGTCAGTGATCTATGTTACAACTATTTATCCAGCGGTAGAGGAAGTTCCTGCCCTTCTGGGATGAACTTGATTGATAGCGAATTGACGCAATGCCTCGTATCAGTCGCAGTAAAATGTTCACCTGTGAACACATGTCCTAAATGAGCACCACAGTGGGCACACTCAATCTCTTCCCATTCACCAAACATCCACATGTTCATGGGTACTCGTTTGACTGCCCCTGGAAAGTTTTGATCAAATGATGGCCAGCCACACCCAGCATCAAATTTAGCTTTTGACGAGAAAAGAGGCGTATTACATCTGCGACAAATAAAAGTCCCAGGAACATAAAAATTATCATATTCACCAATAAAGGGACGCTCAGTTCCTTTATCCTCGATAACGTGTTTTTCCTCTTCTGTCAGCATATTGTATGCCATATCCTCAGTATAGCATGGTATACTACACAAGATGAAACGACCGGTCGAGAAAAAAGCAGAAATTCTTTTTACCAAAGAGGGCTTAGAAGAAGTTCAGGCAGAGCTCAAAAGTCTGCAGCAGCTTCGCCCCAGCGTGGTAGTCGAGCTGTCACGTGGACGAGAGATGGGAGACTTGAGTGAAAATGGTCTGTATCGTGGTGCCAAAATGAAACTTGGACAAGTAGATGGCCGTATCAGGCATCTGACCAGGCTACTCAAAGCAGCAAAGGTTATAGAATCAAAACAATCAGAAATCATTCAATTTGGATCAGTCGTAACCATAATTACGAATGATAAAGAGTATACGTATCAAATTGTTGGTGGCTATGAATCCAACCCCGCCAAAGGGACTATCTCACATCATTCACCTCTGGGACAGGCACTGATGGGTAAGAAAAAGGGTGACTCGGCCGTCGTCACTACCCCAACAGGCGAGATTCACTACACGATTCACACGATCAAATAATTATTTCTTGGAGATAAGAGAGAGTACGAAGAAAACCAGTGCCAGTACCACGATGGCTCCACCTGCTGGCAGATCAAAATAATAGGAAACGATAATTCCAGCGATCACCGAAAAAAGTGAAAAACACTCAGCATAGACAATCGTTCTTAAAAACCCCTCTTTAAATTGCAGTGCCGTCACCACCGGGATCACAATGAGTGCTGAGATGAGCAAAATGCCAACAATAGGGATCGCCAGTGCGACCGTCAGTGCTGCAAGTGCAATAACAAGTGTATTAATAAATCTGGTCGGGATGCCGCCAACCTGTGCTGCTTCTTCATCAAAAGTGATATAGGTAAGTTCTTTATAAATCAGTAATACCACCGCAAAGACAATGACCCCAATACCCAAAATTGCATACACATCACTTTGTTTGACTGTGACAATACTGCCAAAGAGATAATTAAACAAATCGACACTAAATCCATGCGCCAAACTGATAAGGATAATGGCGACCGCAAGACTTCCTGAGAGGAAAATAGACAGCGCCGACTCGCCATACACTCTTTTGGAAAGCCTGAGCCTCTCGATCACTACTGAGGAACAGACTGCTGCCCCGATAGCAGTGAAAAGGGGATTGACGCCAAAAAGTAACCCGATGGCTACCCCGGCAAGTGAAATGTGAGAAAGCGTATCGGCAATAAGTGAATAGCGCCTCAGAACGAGAAACATGCCAATTAGAGGGGAAATAAGCGCGATAATCGTCCCAACTTCAAGCGCTCTGACCATAAACGCGTACTGCAGAAAATCAAACATGGACATCCTCCTTTCCAGAAAGCCGTGCAAAGTACTCAGTATGAACAAAATTCTTTGGAACACCATGATACACGAGCGTCTTATTGATATAGGCAATCTCTGTTGCCTCATGATCAACAACGTCCAGTTCATGAGTAACTAAAATAAGTGTCAAATTCATGGTGGTATTTAACTTTTGCAAGAGTGCATAGAACTGTTTTTGTGTCTTTACGTCAACCCCAACCGTTGGCTCATCAAGAATAATCACTTCAGGTTCACCAGCCAAACATCTGGCGATAAAAACTCGTTGTTTTTGACCACCTGAGAGATCACCAATGCGACGATCCCTATACTCCCACATCCCAACTTCTTTCAATGCATTCTCGACGGCTTCATGATCTTTCTTGCCAGGGAGTTGTAAGAGACCAAGACGAGGGAATCTTCCCATCAACACGACTTCTTGTACGGTCATAGGGAAATTTACATCAATATGAGTTGCTAGCTGGCTGACATACCCAATTTTCTTCCACCCTTTAAACTTTTTAATATCCTGGCCAAAAAGTGAGACACTCCCAGATCGTGGTGTCTCGAGTCCCAAAAGCACCCGAAGTAAGGTAGACTTACCACCACCGTTGGGCCCAACAATGGCGAGATAGTCTCCTCGGTGCACTGGAATCGTGACATGCTCAAGTACCATCTCATCGCCATAGGCAAATGAAACGTCGCTCAGCTGGATAATCGTGTGGCTGTGATCGGTTACTGACATATGAGTGCCTTTCTTAAGTTTACTAAATTTTGCTCCTGAATCGTGAAGTAGTTCGCACCACTGACTTGTTTTTCTTGAGGGATACCCTCCAGTGGATCAAGCACCAATGTCTGTGCCCCAGTCTCTGCGGCAATGGTATCTGATAATTTGGGTGATACTAAGGACTCAAAAAAGATATAGGGGATATGTTGAGATTTTACCAGCTGCGCAATCTCTGCTATTTTTTGGGTAGATGGTTCTTCATCTGGTGAAATCCCACTTATAGCAATTTGGGTGAGGTTATACTGTGTGGCAAGATATCCAAAAGCTGCGTGGGAAGTAACAAAACTTTTGAGTGTGCAGGAAGTAAAGGCTGCTTTGTATGCACGGTCCAGGGCATCAAGCTCTGTCTCAAGCGTCTTAAGATTTCTCAGGTAATCACCCTGATGTGCTGGGTCTATAGCAACAAGGTGTTTTTCTATAGCTTCTGCTTCTTTTTTGGCAAGCAGTGGATCAAGCCAGATATGTGGATCAATGATCTTTTGACCATTCTCTTGTAAGTTTTGATTAAACAATCCATCCCCAGCAACTAGGACTTGGGTAGAAGTTCCTTTTAGCTGATCCTTGATCTTATCTCCCCATGGTTCAACATTACCACCATTTAGAATTAACAGCCTACTTTTGGAAATAGTAATGATATCCTGCGTGGTTGGTTCATAATCATGAGGCTCAGCACCTGC
The DNA here is from genome assembly GCA_021777565.1 of bacterium. Taxonomy (GTDB): domain Bacteria; phylum Patescibacteriota; class Microgenomatia; order Levybacterales; family UBA12049; genus JAJYDJ01. Next base: position 89,061 of record JAJYDJ010000004.1, read on the forward strand.
TGGTGTGATCGTTGTGACAAAGACATGATCGCCTCCGATACTGGAGGCAAAATAGGCGAGTGGGTAAAAGGATGCGGTTATGGTAATCTTTGAAGTTTGCTCTGAGGAGGTAAAAAGACGCAGCTTAAGTATAATTGCTAGGATCAACACGGTCGTTACCACAAAAAAAAGTAGAAGAAATCTCCTCATATTCTTAGTATATGCAACAGAGTTGCATTCGTCAAGGCTTTCGCCTTATATTCTGCTATACTAATTCTACACAAATATGGCTGACGCTACCTTTACATGGATCCCAACGCGAGAAGTACCAACAGATTACCAAGTTACACAATCATCTGGTATTATTTTTGACACAAATGGCAATTTGCTTATTGGATCAATGCACAGCAACAATGAATGGAATCTTTTTGGTGGGTCACCAGAAGAAGGTGAGTCTGCCCTAGATGCACTTCTTAGAGAATGTATTGAAGAGGGAGATGTGAAAATTAAAAATATCCATCTACTAGGAGTCTTTCATGTTCATTTCCTTCAGAACCCTAATCCCAAAGAAGGAGAGGATTTCTACCAGGCACGATACATTGCAGATATTGATGAGCTTTTACCACAGACTCCAGATCCAGATGAAAAAGAAATCACGATTTGGCAAAGAATACTCGTACCTGCAGAGACAATCACAAATTATATTGATTGGGGAGAAAACGGAAAACGTATGTTTCAGGAAGCAATTAAACTTCACAGTTCACTTAGCCAAAAGTGAAGGCAAAGAGTTGCACTCCTGAGGTTGGGAACTCGAGTCTGAGGGTGTGTACTCCTGGGGTATTTTTCAAGTTAACCAGATCATACAGTCTGTCTTGATCAACTGTCACCATGCCATTTATTACGTCTGCACCAGAAACAGACGGGTCGATTGTCTTTCCATCCAAAAGCACTTTGACTTGTTGAGAGGTACCAGGAGTGCTGGGCTTCATGACCAGATACACATGAGTCGCATAAAACTGGTAATTAAGTGCACCACCAGCCTCTGCACTGGCATGATCATCAAAAACATCCCATTTCCCTTCAAAAGTAAATGAGTTCAGTTGAGGGCTGGAGGCTGGGAATGTTTTAGAGACAGTGCCAGTATTACCATCAGGATATTCATACTGCATACGGGCAGAACCTAAATAGGTTTCAGGAGAGAGCTGTGTCTGAGGAGTCGTATCAGCGACATTGGTTGTTGGCATGCTTATGGTCTTACCAGCTGCCTGTAGTAAGGTTCTAATTGCTTGTTCCATGGTGTCATAGGACCCTTCACCAAATTCTGTTCGTCTGATAGTGCCATTAGCATCAATAAGATATTCTGCCGGCCAATATTGATTGTTAAATGCATTCCAGGTTCCGTAGTTATTATCTTGTGCCACGGGGTAGTGAATACCAAATTGTTTGATTGCCTGAGCGACATTATTGGTGTCATGTTCAAATGCAAATTCCGGTGTATGCACCCCAATCACGACAAATCCTTGATCCTTGTACGTGTCGTACCATTTCGTCACGTGGGGGAGAGTACGAATGCAGTTAATACAGGTGTACGTCCAGAAATCGACCAGAACGACTTTCCCTTTCAACCTAGCGATCGTCAATGGTGTTGGGGTATTAAGCCAGTTGGTAATTCCCGTAATTTCGGGGGAAGGCATATTGGCATTAAAGACACCTGAGGTGTCAAGGAGTGTCTGTTGAGAGAGATTGCCACGAAGGCTATTGAGTTGTTTGGTCAGTGCATCATTTTGCTCAAACTGGTTGAGCGATGTTTGTACTCCTGGGAATGCGTTAAGAAGTTGTGCCTCAAGATACGTATCAGTATTGGTATAGATCGCTGCCGCAGTCAGAAGCATCAGGATGCCGAAAAATTGCTGGAGTTGGGTCGTATAGGCAGAGAAAAAACGTGTTTTCTGCACAACGATACGCCCACCATAGGCAAAGATAAGAAGTGGTATCCCCATGCCAAGGACATACATAGCAGTAATTAAAACAACCTCACCCGTCACTTTTCCCGTCGCAGCAAGGGTTGCTACTGCCGCCAAGATTGGCCCTGCACACGGTGTCCACACAGCACCTAAAACCAGTCCGGAAAGAAATCCACCAATAAATCCTGAATCGCCGGTTGGATGAGGAGCGATACTACTGAGTCTACTCACCCACGCTTCCATGCGAGAAGATAACGCCGGAAAGACAAGTGTCATGCCAAGAAGTCCAATGACAATAACCGCAACAATGCGTAAGACATTGGGATCAAACATAAATACGTGTACTAGTGTTGAAAGACTAAGCGTCAGTACGCCAAAAGAGAGCAGTACGCCTAGCGTGACTCCCAGGGGTTTGTGATTGCCTTTCCCAAGAGCAGAAGTTGAGAACAGAATTGGTAAAATTGGCCAGATACAGGGAGTCAGTGGAGTAACAAGTCCTGCCAAAAATGAGAATCCCAAAAGAAGTAACATACTTTAGGTATACATGCTCAGGAGACTTGTGACAAGTGTCACAGATAAATGCCCCAGAGACGAAATACGTACGGGGTGAAAATAATGATGCCAACCACCACTGATCCAGCTGCGACGACCAACACCATACCGGCGGCAACGTCCTTGGCAATTTTTGCTTCTTCTCGATGCTCTTTGGTGATAAGATCAACCATCTCTTCAATTGCGCTATTGATCATCTCAGCCGCAACGACCAACAAAATCATTACACCCAAAATTCCCATTTCAAAATGCGACACACCCAACAGGACACTGGCAATAGCTACGATAAGTGCGACGAGGAAGTGAACACGAAGGTTTTGATTTTCTCTCAAAGAATACACTACCCCATCCCAGGCGTATCGAAATGATTGAATAAGTTTGCGATGGTGAATCATAGTAACGCTTTCCCAAGTACAAATGTCCCTATGGTTATTATACACCCTAGAAAAACACCACTGATATATTCAACTGGCGTATGTTTTTTCAGTGAGATGCGTGACCAGGCCATAAGGATAGGTAAAGGGAGTGTCGCCAACAACCCGAAATACCCATAAAAGATAGTCATGGTGACCATATAGGCGGCGACGACTCCACCATGGACACTCGCCTTCACTCGAGTATTCACGAGATCAAATAACCCAATCCCAACGATAATGCCAAGTGCCACAATGGATAATGGATAAAAAATTCCACGTAAAATAAAGGCAGCCAGAAAATAAAGTGATGAGAAAACAATCATGATGCCGTAAAACACCGGTCTTTTTTCTCTTTTGGAAACATCAAAATCATGCAACACCTCATCAGGTCGTACGACCAAAAAGGTAAATCCGGTCATGATAATAAAAGCCACAGAAAAGATCATCCAGCGTGTTGCTGAGAAAAAATCACCAGTCTGGTGGTAAATCAGAAGAAAAGGGAAGAGGACTGCAAAAACGATGGGATGAAAAATGGTTGAGATGAGATGGGCAGTTTCTTTCTTCATTGCGTGATACTGTGTAACCTCTCCAGTGCGTCTTCTTTTTTCAACAGTGCCAACACCTCAGGCAGTGGCAGCCCTTGCTCTCGCCCTGTCATGAGTTTATAGACAACTGCACCTTTGATCTTTTGCTCTGAGATCAGCTCCCTAATAGCAGAGAGGATAGACTCTTTTGACCAGTCAGACAGTGCTTCAAACTTGTCAGACAATGCCTTGGCGAGTCCTTTTTCAGCTTCAGTGAAGGTAGCCTCGGCTGGGGTCACCAGATCCTTAAAATCTTTCAATGTCTTCATTCTGGTCTGTGCCAGGGCAATAATTTCAAAAAGAATGGCTTCATACTCCTTGAAGAATTTTTGCATGTCGGCATCATTTACGTAAAATGCCTGCAACTTCTCAAGCAGCTGCTCACCCGTGAGCATTCGGATGTACTCACCATTCATCCAGGTAAGCTTATCCAAGTCAAAACGTACACCATTTGATTTGATGTCAAATTTTAATGGATCAAGTTTGAGCGCGTGAGCAAAATCCATAACAGGGAAAATCTCAATTCCCTGTGGATGATTCCAGACAATATTTGCAAGATAATTCACCACTGCCTCTGGCAAAAATCCATTTTCTTTGTAGAACATGACTGATGTATGAGCATGGCGTTTAGACAGTTTTCCTTTCCCATCACTATTAAGAAGAATAGGAATGTGCGCATATACTGGCATATCCCATCCGAAATATTTATACAAAAGGACATGTTTCGGGGCTGAAGGAAGCCATTCGGTACCTCGCACTGCATGGGTAATTTGCATTTCATGATCATCAACAACCACAGCCAAATGATAGGTTGGGTACCCATCAGATTTCAAAAGTACTTGATCATCAAGTTCGTCACTTTGAAATGTCACAGCACCCACAATTGGGTCATGAACCACGACCGCTTCATGATCTGGCATCTTCATACGGATAGTGTATGAGAGACCGTCAGCAAGATTTTTTTTAACTTCATCATCCGAAAGGGCACGACAGAGACGATCATAGCGAGGAGCTTGGTGATTTTTCTCCTGTTCTTGTCGCATAGTCTCAAGTCTCTCTTTGGTACAAAAACAGCGATAAGCATGCCCCCCATCAATTAACTGTTGTGCATATTTTTGATAGAGTGGTAATCTTTCTGATTGGCGATACGGTGCGACTGGTCCACCCTCTCGTGGCCCTTCATCTGGCATCATGCCAACCCAGGCAAGCGTGTCATAAATGACATTTTCTGCTCCCTCAACAAAACGTGTTCTGTCAGTGTCTTCAATACGAAGAAGAAATTTCCCACCGTGGGCTCGAGACAAAACAGTATCAAACAAAGCCTGATACACCAGACCCAAATGAGGGAATCCAGTTGGAGATGGAGCAACGCGTGTTCTAACCATATATTGATTATAGTCTATTTGTGTGCGTATACTCAATATATGACTACTCTCAGTCGAGTCGCGGCATTTACGCGAAAAGGCATCTTTATCGGAGGAGGGATTTTTGGTGGATTACTTGTCATCGCGCTTCTGATCATGATCGGTACCGCTATCAAAAATAAATTCTTCCCAACCCCTCCAGCACCACCAACCGTTGCGTATGGGCAATTGCCACCAATCCCATTCCCAAGTAGTGCACCAACACAAAACGTTTCTTTTTATATTGATACTATTTCAGGATTTCTCCCATCATTCACTGATAGACAAGTGGTATATAAGATTAATCAGCCCCAGACCAATTTGCTTTCGTATCAAAAGGCAAAGGATTTGGCCAGCGCGCTTGGTTTTACTGATACGCCCACCCAGAAGTCTGATACCGTCTTTTCCTTCGCAAGTACCAATCCGTTTCCTGCCACATTCACGGTAGCTATTGATTCTTTCAATTTCACCCTTGACTCGACCTATCTCACAACAGTAAATACTGCCTCTCTTGCCGCAATTCCTGTGGGGCAGGCACCAACCGTAGCCCAAACATTTTTTGACACGGCAAATGCGCTGGGGGACAGTGTGGACCTGACCAAGACCCAGACAACCAATCGGATGTATGACCCAACTGGCACTCTTATTCCGGCAGACAAGCCCGATGACACTCAGGTAGCCATTGTCGATTTTGTGCATCCTGACATGAATAATCTGCCAGCAGTGTATGCGCATCCACCACGTACCAATCTCACCGCAGTCGTCGTCAGTGTGAATGGGAAGCCAACGGTTATCCAGGCCAATAAATTTACCTATGATTTGGTCAGTGACGCAACGGCCACGTATCCATTGAAATCTGCTCAACAAGCTTTTGATGAATTGCAAAAAGGCAAAGCGTACATCGCGCAGTATGATGGTAAAAGTACTTCAGTCCCGATCAAGAATGTAAAACTTGCCTATTATTTCCCTGATACCAGTTATGGGTACGTCGTGCCAGTTGTTGTTTTTTCCAGTGATACGTTTGTGGCATATGTGAATGCCGTTGCAGATAATTGGGTTAGTTCAAGTAGTGCTTCTCTAAGTAGTCCACAATAGTTTTGGTGTCCGCAAATCGATCATCACTTTTCATTACCGTAATAATAATGGTATGACCTCTCAAGGGCAGTGAGGTAACAAGTACTTCTTTGGCGCCCTCCGTTGTTCCTGTCTTGAGGCCATTGATCCCTTTATAGCCAAGCAGCAGATTGGTATTAACAAGTTTTACCATGCCAATTCCATCAACAGGAATCGTGGCAGATTGGATACTCGCGATATGGGCAATTGCTTTATTCTCAACAAAAACTGAGGCAATATGGGTTAATTCTTGTGCCGTGGTATAGCCGCTATCATCTTCCAGTCCTGCTGGGTCAGCAAAGGTTGTACGTTCCAGATGCAGCTCTCGTGCTTTATCATTCATGGCCTGAATAAAGGCAGGCTTGCCTCCGGGGTAATTATCAGCAACAGCCTGTGCGACATCATTGGCAGAGGGCAGCAGCATGGCATAGAGCGCATGTTCAAAAGTTAATCTGTCACCTGGTTTGAGCCCAATCATGACCCCTTCAGTCCCGGCATGACTTGCCACGATCGTATCCGTGAATTTGAAATACGAACTGGCGACAAGAATACTCATGAGTTTGGTTGTGGAGGCGGCAGAGAATCGATACTGTGCATTTTTTGCTCCCAGAATTCTTCCATTGGTCGTATCCAGAACATAGATTGCTTGTCCTGAGAGAGTATCAAGAGGGAGAGCAAGTGAGGGGGTTGGGGAAGGGGACATGACTGAAACTTTTTTGGTTATTTTGGACGGCGCATGGGCAATCGAGGTAAAGACGAGTGCACACGTGACACCGCCAAGAAGGACTAATCCACTGACACGAACAATTGCCGAGATAGTCATGAAGTTATTGTTTCACTTCGTTGAGACGAATATCAATGCGTTCCATATCGCGAGGGAACATAGAAGCCTCACGAATATTTTTCAATTGGAGTATCTGCATGGTGATGCGCTCGGCCCCAAATGCAAATCCGCCTTCTGGTGGCACACCATAGGAAAATGCTTCCAAAAACATTGAGATTTTTGCAGGGTCCATCTTCCACTCCTTCACCTGCTCGAGCAGTTGATCATAGTCATTCACTCTTCTGCCACCTGATAACCATTCAATTCCACGACAGAGAAGATCCATGCCTTCGTTGTATTCGGGATCTTCAGGATTTGGATAGACATAGAATGGCTTTTTCTTGGTTGGATAGCCATAGACAAAAACAAAATCTGATCCTGTCTCTTCTTTGACGATGGCACACAGTTCTCGTTCATCCTCAGGATTAAGATCTTTTTCGTCTCTGACATCTCGTCCAGAGTGATCAAAAATCTTTTGCTGTGCTTCACGAAGACTCATGGTTGGGGTCTCATCTAACATGACCGGAAGAGTAGTCTGAAACAATTCTAGCTCTTTGGCGCACTTTTCACCAACTTGCTTGAGAATATATCTGACCGTTGCGGCTGCCATATCACGCACTTCTGTCCATGACTCAATAAAACCCATTTCAGCATCCAGTGAGACAACTTCGGTCAAGTGACGAGTCGTCACACTTGGCTCAGCGCGAAAGATTTTGTTTACAGAAAAGACTCTCTCAAACGCACTCATCACAATCTGCTTATACAGCTGTGGACTCTGCGTCAAGTATGCTTTGTGGTCAAAATATTCGATCTGAAATACTTCAGAACCACCTTCTGCGACTGCTGGAGTAATGCATGGAGCCTGAAATTCAAAGAACTCTTGAGATTTTAAGAATTCTCTAAACGCATCGATAACCACTGCCTGCACTTTGAAAATAGCTTGGACTCGTGGATGTCTGAGGGTGAGACCACGATGATCAAGCATGGTTGGAAGTTCAAGATTAAGCTCACTATCTCCCATGTCAAAAGGCAGGGGAGCCGCTTTGGCAAGAATAGTAATGCCATGTGCCTCTAGTTCTACCGTGCCGGTAACAAGTTTAGGATTGATAAGTTTTTCTGGGCGAGCATTTACTTTCCCTGAGATCTCAACCACGTATTCACTTTTGACTTCACTGGCTACGTTGTACGCTTCTTCTGAGACTTGGGGAAGTACCACGACCTGCATCACTCCAGAGCGATCACGAACATCAAGAAAAATAATTTTCCCATGGTCACGACGAACGTGCACCCATCCTTTGATAGTAACTTCTTCGCCAACTTTTTCAACAGTTTGTGCGATCAATGTACGCATGATGATATTGTACCGCAAGGGGAGCCTGATTGCTATATCTGAATGTCTTTAAGAAGAAGCTGAAGATTTTTTCGTCCATTCCATACATTTTCTTGCACACTATACACGATTTGGCATGCATCACCACTATGAAGTGTTTTACATTTCTCCGCCATGCCAAATCCAACACTATCAATAGTACTGCCATCTTTTCTCAATGTTATTTTGATATGTGTTTTATCTTTCCCAATGGTGCGTAGATCATCAACAATAACATCACTCACAAAAAGTGGTTCAGGATTAGCAAGACCAAATGGGGCAAGCGTCTGCACATTGTCATACAACGTCTGAGAGACCAGAGCAAAAGGGAGTGCACAATCAATGATGAGTTCTTTTTCATACGTTACTTGTATCCCTTCTTTTGCAATAAGTGCCTCCATGAGCTTTTTTACTTCTTCTACTTTTTCAGGCAACAGAGAAAACCCTGCTGCCATGGGGTGACCACCGGCATTGAGCAAATGTTCTTCCTGTGTTCTGATAAAGGAAATAATGTCAAACCCATCCACACTTCTAGCGGAAGCCTTGGCTACCAATTCTTTTTTGGTGATAACGATAGCAGGCTTATGAAACGCTTCCACCAGTCGTCCTGCAACGAGTCCAATAATGCCTTCCTCGTATTCACCGACATGAATAATGATCTGTTTTTCGCTCCCTGACCGTTTCACTTCCTCTACTGCCTGCATGGCCGCTGCCTGCATGAGAAGTTGTCTACCACGGTTAGTCTCTCCCAGAAGGTGTGCTAGGTCGCGTGCTTTCCCAGGATTTTTAGTACACAGCAGACGCAGACTATCCATCGCACTCTCAAGCCTCCCCATGGCATTAAGTCTCGGGGCAATAATATGGCCAATTTCATACACATCTATCCGGCTCGGGTCTTCTATCCCTGCTTCTTTGAATAATTCTTGCAGTCCTACGCGTTTGGTTTTTCTCAACGTTGGCAGTCCGTGAAACACTATGGCACGATTGGGGCCACTCAGGGGCATAAGATCAGAGATAGTTGAGAGCGTGAGTAAGTCTAAATACGTCTCTTTTGCAGAAGAATCTAGCGATTGTGCGAGTACCCATCCGACACCAGCGCCACAGATATCCAGTGTATGAATAATGGCATATGCATCAGGAAGTGTATCTGACAGTTCATGGTGATCGGTCACGATCACATCAATGCCGAGGCTATTGGCAAAAGCGACTGCCGGGTGAGCCATGATACCGTTATCGACCGTAATGATCAGACTGCAGTCTTGTAGCTTTTCTTGTTTTTTTATATTCTCAATACCGGCAAGAGACAGTCCATACCCTTCTTCAGAGCGAAGTGGAATATATGGGTGCACATTGGCACCAAGCCCGTGCAGTGCTTCCCAGAGAATGGCAGTACCGGTGACCCCATCCACATCATAGTCACCATAAATCACAATAGTTTCTTTTTTCTCTATGGCTTTTTTTATCCTATCCTGTGCCTTTTTGAGTTGGGTGAGATTAACATGCAGTTTCTCAGGAGTTAGATCATCAAGAGTCGGATGCAAGAAATCTGCTTTTTCTGCCTCAGTATTGATATGTCGATTTGCCAAAAGAAGCGGCACAGTGTCACTTATGTGTAAGTTAGATAATTCGTTGAGTATTTTCCATTTCATGAATGCTATAATTTTATCAGAGACCTATGAAATTCACTATTCCAGAACCAGTGATCGCATTATATACCACACTCGCTGACGCGGGATATGAGGTATATTTGGTCGGAGGATGTGTGAGGGATTTACTGCTTAACCAACAACCAAAAGATTGGGACTTCACGACTAATGCAACACCTGAGGAGATACTGAAAGTCTTTCCCGATGGATTTTATGATAATGCCTTTGGAACGGTTGGGGTACCACAACAGACTGAAGAGAAAGAAATAGTAGAAATTACGACATTTCGAACCGAGCGTGAATATAGTGATAACCGTCACCCCAGCTCAGTGGCCTGGGGGAAAACCATTGAGGAAGATCTTGAAAGACGAGACTTCACGATCAATTCTATGGCGCTTCATAAAAAGGACGGAGATTGGGAGCTGATTGACCCTCACCATGGCCAAGAAGATCTAGAGAAACAATTGGTACGTGCCGTTGGCAATCCTTCAGAGCGCTTTAAAGAAGATGCACTCAGACTCATGCGCGCCGTGCGATTTGCGACACGATTTGGATTTCAAATAGAGAAAGATACGTGGGACGCCATCAAGACAGATGCCGCACTGCTGCCAATGATAGCCTCGGAGCGTGTCAGAGATGAGCTGATGAAGATACTGGCAACTGACTATCCGTATGAAGGGATCATGATGCTTAAAAATGCGGGACTACTGGTCCATATTCTGCCAGAACTTCTGGAAGGGGAGCGCCTCTCACAAGCACGTCCTGGCAGACATCATATTTATGACGTCTTTGAACACAACGTGTTATCAATGAAACTCTGCCCGAGTACCGATCCGTTGGTACGATTTGCCACGCTGATTCATGACGTGGGCAAGTCACGGGTCGTGGGGTCAGATCAGAATGGACTGGTGATTTTTTACAATCACGAAGTGATGGGCGCACGTATGGCGTATGAAATCTGCCAACGTCTGCATTTCTCTAAAGTTGAGAGAGATAAAGTAGTCAAACTCGTCAGATGGCACATGTTTAGTGTGGATGAGCACCAGACGGATGCGGCAATTAGACGATTTATCAGACGTGTAGGTGTTGATAATGTACAAGATATTCTTGATCTACGTATTGGAGACAGATTGGGCAGTGGCATACCAGAGCATAAAGCAGAAAGTTGGAGACTCAAAGAATACAAAGAAAGGATTGCAAAGGAACTTGGTCCAAAACCGTTTAGCATTACTGACATGGCAATTGATGGCAATGACATTATGAAAGAACTAAATATCAAACCAGGACCCGAAATTGGGAGAATTCTTAAGACACTTTTTGAAGAAGTAGATGAAGATTTATCTAAAAATACGCGTGAATTCCTGCTTGAGAGAGTCAAAGAGTTACAAAAATAGGCACAAAAAAAGCCCCTTGCGGAGCTCCCTTTGCATCTCTTGCGAGATATGTCTTATTGCTAAGACTTTTGTAGTATATCATGTTGCTGATAATCCGTCAACACCTAATTTGATACCACTTGTTATCTCATTATTATTCTTGTTAGAATAAATCACATGCAAGAAAAACCAAAACCACAGTGGATTGTTTTTGACATTGGCGGCGTTCTTTTCGATACGCCAAAAGCTTTGCAGACACTTGCGACCTATGCCGGTGTACCAGTTGATGAACTGACAGACTTCTTCACTCAGTCGACACTGGAAGAAGGGGAACTTGGCGAGATAGGCTTTGCTGATGCGTGGCTTGATTACTTCAAAAACTTAGGGATTGAGATGGATGCGGAGACCTTCCTGTCTCTCTATATTAGTCCAAATAATTTTGTTCCAGGGACACTGCAACTCGCACAAGATTTACACACTGCCGGATACAAGCTCGCGACACTGACCAACTCATGGAAGGGGATCATGCAACGGGACGAACAGATTGAGCCACTGAACGTCCTTTTTTCATCAATTATCGACAGCTCAGAAATAGGACTTCGAAAACCACACCCTGAGATATTCACCTACACCGAGACACTTCTGAGCGCTAAAGGGCCAGAACTTTTCTATATCGATGATGCACCTGCCAATGTGGAAGAGGGAGAGAAATTTGGCTGGCAGACCTACAAGTACGATTTATCCAGCGATGAGGGCAAAACTGCCAACGAAATCCTGAGGGCACGGCTGTTAGGCTAGTTTGCCAACCAAAGTTGAGGGATGGTATAATAGGGACATACTTGCGGGTGTAGTTCAATGGTAGAACACGAGCTTTCCAAGCTTGGTACGAGAGTCCGATTCTCTTCACCCGCTCCAAAATAACCAAGTCAAGTTGATTGTCTCTTAATTAGAAACTGTTCGAAGAGTTGCCTGCAGGCAATAACTAGTTCCATCTCATCAACGATCAACTCTTCAGTACCTCTAAAATCAAATAGAAAACCGCCTTCTTTCTCTTGCCCTGAAAGTTTCCCAGAATGTAAGTAGCTCGATCGTAGTTCACTGTAAAGCGTCTTAATCTTCGCCACGCCTTGACTAAGTTCATCTCCTGTAAGCAATTCCCTCATTAAATATTCTATCGCTTGCTTCTCACCTGTAAGTTGATGTGCTAATTTTTTATCGCATACCTCACAAATTGGTTGATTTCGACAATATAGAGGTTCATTAGCTAATTGGTTTATTGCACTTAAAAATAAAGTCATGTAGAGAGTGTATTTCAGGTGAGGATTGGGTAACTCTCTAAGTTCTAATGCCCAAACGTATGTGTTTAAAGCATTTTCAAGCTTGTCAAAATCCTTTTTATTCAATCTATGCATGAGATCCACACAGGATTGAACCCTAGCAATATGATTTGGCCTCGATGCGGTCCCGCTGTAGCTTCTATCTGGATAATAAAAATTATTGGCACCAAATTTTAAAATCAGATTATCGACAATATCCTCCTGATCAATCTTCACCAGCAATGGATACGTGGGTAAACCTGTTTCCATATAAACCACGTTTAATAAACTTTGCAGATTGTTAAACCTATTACCATCATTTAACTCTTTTGTAAGTTCAAGATATATGTAAACTACACTTGTGTCCTGTGTCTGATCATTTTTACCACCAAAGATAACTACTTTCTTTTGGTCTGAGCACGGTATTGGGTTAATTTCATAACTAACTTGCTCATTATTAAAAATGTTGAGCGGCAATTTAAATAAATACCGCCATAACTCTTTAGTTTCATCCATAATAAGTTACTGCTAAAGTGTATGACATCATAAATGTAATTCTGTACCATGAGTATATCACTCAGAAGAACCCTCGGGATATTTTTATCTTACAGCTTCAGTTTATTTTCTTTCCCTTCAAGGAGCCGTTTGATGTTCTCCCGGTGGGAGTAGGCGATGACCAGCGCTGCAAAGAGAGCATAGCAGGTGAAGACGAGTGAGTGTGTTGCAAGGATCACGATGATGATGACAATACCACTTAAGATGAGGTTGACTAGACTCATGAGTTTGGTCGCGTACAGCCCTACGATCCATAACAAAAGGAGCAAAATAAACAAGGGCAGTCCGAGTATCACACTCATCGTCCCCGCATAGGTCGCCGCACCTTTCCCCCCCTTAAACTTCAGATATAGGGGAAAGATATGCCCCAACAGTGCTACTGCGGCCACAAGCGCCACAGAGACTTGTGTGTGAAGAAAGAGTGATGCCAAAAGCACCGGGAGTAATCCTTTCGTGAAATCTAGTAAACCGACCGGTATCGCGTACCAGATACCAAGGGCACGAGAGACATTGGTCGCTCCGATATTGCCACTGCCAACTTTCCTGATATCCACCCCGCGAAGCCGACTGATCAGGAGCCCGAAGGGGATTGAGGCGTATAAATATGTTGTGATGAGAAACACAATCAAGGCCATAATTTGTTACAATATACATTGTAGCAAATATGAATGAACTGACACTCTCCCAACTTCAGTCTATGATTCTCTCAGGATGCGCAAAAGCCATCACCCATAAAGACCAAACCAACGCTATTAATATTTTCCCTGTTCCAGATAAAGATACTGGGAGCAATATCGCAAGCACTCTCACTGCCGTCCATCAGACGCTTGAGAAAAATAATTATCAAACGCTTCCCGAGCTGGTAGAGGAGACTATGCAGGCAGTGTTGGTCGCAGCCGCGGGCAATTCTGGGATCATGATGGCCAGTTGGCTACAAGGATTTTTACAGGCATTGGACAACAAAGATACCTACACAGCAGAGGACATGCATGTTGCCTTCACACAAGGGCATCTCAAAGCTACGCAGTCCGTCGAGACGCCACTGCCAGGGACTATTCTTGATGTCATGTCAGCAGGTGCAACATTTCCGATAGAGTCATCAGTCACAGAAGGATTTGAACATACGATGATTAGGGTCCAGCAAGCACTTTCAGATACTGAGCATCATATGCAGCTTCTTGAGAGTCATCATGTCATCGATGCGGGGGCGCTGGGATGGAGTTATTTTTTTGCCGGCATGACTGAGTATGTTTTGTCTAGTCCGGTTGAGTTGTATACCCCAGACATGCAGGTCGTCGGGGATGTGCCACTGACAGAGAGTGCCAATGTGTATGAAGTTATCGCTATTCTGAGTGAGGTGACTAGCACACGAGAGGAGTTAAAACAAACACTGGAAAGTTTGGGAGATTCCCTGGATATTCTTATTACTGATACGGGATGCAAAATGCATATTCACACCAATCAGCCAGACCTGGTCAACGAATTACTTCAGACACTTGGCACCGTGAGTCATACCCAAACAACCGATATGCGCACCCAAGTCCACACGTCACTATGAAACACTTAGGCATTCTTGTTGGTACTGATGCTGATCTTCCAGAGGAGCTCGCGAAACAAAACGAGATCATGATCTATCCGTTTGCAGTTCACTGGGAAGGACATACAGGGAATATGCAGGATAAAGACGTACTGTATACTGCCATGAGACAACCATCACCAGTGGGGTCACCACAAACATCCCAACCCGCCCCGCAGGTGTTTCTTGATCACTTTCAGACCCTTCTGAAAACCTATCAGGATATCCTTGTCCTTACTATTTCATCCGAAGTATCAGGATGTTTTAACAGTGCCAGACAAGCACAACAACAATTACCAGAGATTGAAAGAAATAGAATTCATATTGTTGACTCACAAGCATCCACAGGCGCTGAAGGGCTTTTGGCACTGAAAGCACGAGAATTAAGCAGAGAAAGGAAAAGCATACAAGAAATCCTGACACTGTTATCACTCTCTCAAGTCAGACTTTTTGGTACCTTTGATGATCCCTCATGGGCACAAAAAGGGGGAAGACTGAGTAGTATCCAGGCAACGCTTGTCAGACACATGATCGCTCAGGGATTTCGTCCCGTTCTGACCCTTAAAAAGGGCCAAATCGCCACCCATAAAATTCAAATGGGCACCAAAGAAAAAGTACCTGCACTGCTTGCTCAGCTCAAAGATGTATGTACACCCGAAACATCATTTACCTATGCAATAACGCATGGAGATTGTCCGGACCAAGCAGAAAAGCTTCATGAGCAAATAAAAGTCATGTATCCCAACGCTAACTGCGCTTATACCAATACGCTTTCGGCAGTCCTTGCCGCACATGTGGGTCCTGATAGTCTTGTGTTATCATTATTGATGCAATAATACACTGTCATCCTGAGTGAAACGAAGGATCTCTTTTTAAAATAAGATTCTTCACTCCGTTCAGAATGACAGAACTATGTCGAATTGCTTATAACAGTTATGCCTATTCTTTTTCTTATCATTGGCTACTTACTTGGTTCCTTTCCAACCGCCTATTTTGTCGTAAAAAAGTTTACTGGCAAAGATATCCGTTTTGAAGAGACAGGTAATGTCGGTGCGATGAATACGGCACGAACCACCGGAAAGTTTTATCTGTTCTTTTTGGTATTTGCCGGTGACGCACTGAAGGGATATCTTGGCGTACTCCTGCCACTCATGCTGACTCACCATGACGTGCTATCAGTCACCTTGGGAGGATTTGGGGTAGTCCTGGGGCATTGTTATTCGCTGTATTTTAAAATCAAAGATGGGAAATTTGCTGGGGGGAAAGCAATTGCTTCACTTTTTGGGATACTCACAGGAGTTCACTTCATACACTTATTTATTCCCTGGGGAGCGGCTATGCTGATCCCAGTCCTTCTCACGGGTAATTTATTTTTAGGTCAATTTTGTGGAACACTGGCGCTGCCATTGATTGGTTTTTTCTTATTCCCACAATACTTTCTCATGACCGTACTTCTGGCAATTCCTGTATTTATCAAACAATGGCCACGTGTCATCCCCATGCTGCAGGGCAAAGAGCCATCATGGTATTTTAAGCCCAAAAAAAGTATTACCAATCAAAAATAACCTATGACTACCGATAACTTTACCAAACACACCACCACCGCATCACTCAAACAAATGAAATTTCTGCAGCGTTTCCTCATCGATCGTTTTTTAGTCAGACTTATCAGAATTCTCAAGCCACTGAGTGTTAGCTCAATTCTTGATGTTGGCGCCGGGGAGGGATTTACGCTGGCACGACTGGAAAGGGAAGGGATAGGGGAGAGACGAGAAGGAGTGGAGATACTCGACAGTGCACTTGCACTCGGCAAAAAATTTCATCCCCATATCAAACTCGTAAAAGGCTCTATTTATGAATTGCCCTATAAAGATAACAGCTGGGATCTGGTCTTATGTACAGAAGTATTAGAGCACTTGGAAGATCCCGAAAAAGCACTTGCAGAGCTTTTTAGAGTGTCCAAAAAATATATTTTACTCTCAGTCCCCAATGAACCGTGGTTCATGCTCGGGAACTTCCTGCGTGGCAAGAATCTTTCACGCTGGGGCAATGATATCGAGCATATCAATCACTGGACAGGGCAGAGTTTTATCAGCTTTGTGAAGCGTAATCATAAAAAGGTACGCATCAAGGCAGACTTCCCACTGCCATGGACCGTCCTGCTTCTTGAGAAGCATAGCTAGCCTCATTTTTCACAACATGCTACAATACAGGTATCCTTGCGCCCATAGCTCAGTGGATAGAGCACATCGGTTCTAACGATATGGTCGGGGGTTCGAATCCCTCTGGGCGCACAGACGGGGATTTTTGTTGAATATATTCAAAAATCGAGGCTAATTCGGGTGTTCCATCTTTAATTTCTTGATAGGTAGCTGATGTATCAAAGAGTAAGCTAAACATAAGTGCATTTTGAACTGGATCTGTGCCTGAAAGAATCAATTCGTGAAGGTGTTCCATATAATAAATGAGATAGTTGGTAAGCGTATTGACATTAATCTCTTCCTCTTCTTTATTGCCTCGTTTACATATCAATTTAAGTCGTTCCTGCTCAAGTGTATCCAATTCTGCCTCTACTGCTTTTATTGCAACTTCAC
Source organism: bacterium (assembly GCA_021777565.1). Classification (GTDB taxonomy): domain Bacteria; phylum Patescibacteriota; class Microgenomatia; order Levybacterales; family UBA12049; genus JAJYDJ01. The sequence goes on from JAJYDJ010000004.1 coordinate 106,324, forward strand.
TGGTGAGTTTTTTTATCGTTTCAATAATTACTCTTTGCTCACCTTTTATTTGAGCAATACGTTCGTCAAGTAACGCACTGTCACTCAGGAGGCTTTCTTTTCGTGTACTCCATGCTTCAAGTATCTTCATTTTTAATTTTTGTTGTGCCTCTTTTGTAAATTCAACCCCTTGAACAAAGCTTTCTACTGTGTCATGAAATTCTGCCTTTTTAATTCGATAATATCTATGACCTTTACTACAATGGTATGCTGGACGAGGTTTCCCACCTTTTCCTGTTGAGGCACTTGCTTGAAAAGTCTGCATACAATGAGGACAAAGTATGTGTTGCTTATATGGATATTCAGAACTAACTGTATTCTTTTGTTGTCTCCACTTTGGAATAAAACCTTTCACTACTTTTAATAAATCTCCCTCTTCAAGAATAGTGACTTTCCCTTTATTCGCTCTATTGAACATATCGACTGTTACAAGCCCACCTTTATATAGCCTTACTGGCGTGCCATCTGTCCATTTTTCTGTATTCACTCCTGCATAAATCGGATTTTGGATATAATCATGAAACTGCTTTATAGTTAATGGTTTTTCACCTTTGTAATCAATAACTTTCGTCTGATCATTCTTATCTCGTACAAATATTCTTCTTGATTTGAAACCCATATCATTTATTATGCGTACTATTTGTTCATCAGTAAGGTTTCCTTGTATGCGAAGTTCAAACATTTTTATAAACCAAACTGACTCAATTGGGTCAGCTGTACGAATGCTCCGTTTACCATGCGGAGTTTCTACTGTTTCATTCTTATATCCCATTTGTGGTCGTCTAGCAGTGTATCCCATTCTTGTATAACGAACCTCTGCGCCAATCATTCTGCTGAGAATATCTCTTACTTCTGATTTTGCCCTTTCTGCCTCTAAAAGTTCACTCGTCCAAGAAGGACTATATTCGCTCCAATTATATTTTACATTCAAATGGGATAGAGTATTGATCGTTTGACTACTAATTACACCATAGGTATCAACAAGCGTTACGCCAGCTTTTGCAAATTCTGCCTTTAAATATCCATAGACTGCAGATCCAGCACGGGTCACTCGGTCAATACTTTTAATAAACGCAAACTCGATCTTATATTCTGGATTTTTACAGTATTCGACCGCTTTTAATAGAGGCTGCATGTCTAATTCACCACTAGCAGATTCGGTAAACTCAAATCTTTGTTTGATTTTTATCTTACACGAGAGTGTTGCTTCAATACGCAAAATGGCAGACTGATTTCTATTTCCCTGATCGTTCAGGCTGTCACCAGTTAGATCCTGCTTTACAGAAGAGACTCTTCCTATTTCAATGCCGTTCCTGATTTTAGTATCCATCTCTCTGTCTTTCATCGTAGGTTATATTTTTGTAAACCTCAATATGCCATTCTTTCTATCCTCAAGCATACGATCGATGACTAAGTTAACAAAGATATTCATACGCTCATTATCAGTTACAGACTTCATAACCTGTCTTTCCCGTTTAATGGATATTTTTACTGAAGATCGCCTATTTAATTTTTTAATAAGCTACCTCCTTATTTTTGTTTGAAAGTTCTATGTCTATCTCATCAGGGTCAATATATACATCTGCAAAAGAACTTAAATTAACCTTAGAAGAAATATTAAAGCTTTGATAGCCAATCTGGCCTCGAGTGCTATGCAAAGCAGCATAGTCTTCTTGCAATTCTGCATTGATCCTATGTATATCTGCATAAAGCTCATGCAAATTTGCATAGTTCATGCTGTGCATCTTTTTTGCAACATCCTTAAGAAATAGTGGAAAATAAGCAAGATGAATAGAATCTTTATACCTAATAAGATACTTTTTCTTTTCAAGATTTTTTAACTGTCTCGAAACAGTAGATTGATTGCAGTTCATTATGACTGCAAGGCTAGAATGCGATTTAGTGATATAAGAGAATTGAAGATTACTTCTATCCCATACTGCTTCCATTATTAATGTTATGTAAAAACCAAATAGGGCGTATCCTAGGTCTTTTTCAAGTAACTTTGCTTGTCTTGGTAAAACCAGATACCCATGATAATTCACTTTATTTTCCATACCTATACATCTCTCTTGTTTAGTTTTAACCGCTAAAAATCATATCCTTGATATCTCTGAAAGCGGAATAAAGTACTTTAGGCTGGATTGCTAACGCATTTAAGTTCCAGTAACTTTGTATAAGCTCTTCCGCTTTAGCTTTAGGAGTGAATTGAAAAAGAATTGCTCCATTAGGCAATCTTCGTTTCCCAAGAAGCTGTACTTGATTTGTAGCGTATAAGTACGAAGCTACTGCTATATCTTTTATCTCTGCGGCTGAATTCTCATTCCTATCCATACTATCTAGTATTATTGTATTTGAGGCTAAACAATTACTTATACATTTTTAAAATGATGTATTGGGAGGAGTGAGGCTATGTATATAAATTGCTCTAATGTGATATACATTTAGACAGAGTTTTGTAAACTCTTCTCTAGTTCTTCAATGCGTTTCTCAAATTCTGCTTTCTCATGAGCATCTAACCAACACCGCGTCAAAAATCCTATGGTCGAACCCACCTTTATTGGTACTTTCCCTTGCCAGATACCATTGATTGTTTTGCTTATAAGCATCTGTATGTCTTTAGGTGTTCTTAGTGTTATTTCCTCTTGAAAAGAAATGGATGGACTCCTATTAGTTCCACCTTTCTGAGAAGCAGCATAAGCCCGTGTAATGTGTTCAGGACTATGCCGAAAGCAAAGTTGAGTATCTACAATACTGTTCGCCTTGCATTGCTCTTTATTTGTTTTTATATAGGTGCATTTCATACAGAAATTCCATCTTTGGTTAAATAAGTCTTAATAAGAATAATATCTGTACTTTTTTTTGAGTTATCCCACTCCACAAGCCCGCCATTTTTGTACATATAGATAACCTTTCCAACTTGATAAAGAGTAAGAGTTGTAGGAATCGTTTCAATAGACTCAGTCTTGCCAATTTGAGCCTCAAGTTGTCTTAATCGCATATATACATTCATAACTTAGTTATGGGGTACCCAGTTTTATAGTAGCTGAACGTAAGAGAAATCTTATACAAAATAGAGATAACAGAAAAAAACATACCAACTGTTATAATAAAAGCATGGATTTAGAAGTAAAAGAAAAGCTACTTAAAAAGCATTGGTTTCCTCCTCAATATGTCTTGCACGCATGGAATACAATCTTAGATATATTTGGTGTTGATATTATCAACTCCGATACTGATTTAAAAAAGGTGCAAGAAATGAAAGCTACCTCGATTATGATGTTAGGAATATATAAAAACCTTGGTTTTGAAAAATATTTCATGCAAGGAGCAACAGAAAAAGAACAATTTCCTGACACTTTTACCATTTATCAGACTGAGCACCCAGTAGAAACAAAATGGCAAACAATTGAAGTAGTAGGCTATGGAGACCAAGATAATAGACATATTGATGTAGGTCAATTCATTCTTGAGACAAAACTTGTTAGTAAGAAGAAAGCATATGATGAAGATACAATTATCCTATGCAATATCCTGAAGGATAATACTCAAATTGATTATGTTGACATATTTAGTAAACTGAGCTCTGCAAAATTTAAACCTACCCGAGTATACGTTGTCGGAAATCTTCATGATGATATTTGGAGATTATCTCAGGTGTGGCCAACAATAACACATGTAAATATAGACGTAGTTGCAGAAGCAAATAATTATCCTGAGAAACGTCCCTTTCTATTTCGTCTAGGAAAATCTGAGACTTTTGATGTCCAGCATCATCAACTCATTCCTGTTCCTAATGCGTTCGAAATATTTGGACTAGATGAAAGCAAGTTAAGAGCAAGATATAATAAGTAAAATTAGGAACATGGAACAAAACATAATATGTGGAATAATTTATTAAGTGGGCTCATTGGTGCGGTAATAGGTGCTGTTATTGGTGGTTACCTTTCTTATCTTGGAGCAATAAAAGCAGCAGAAAAAACTATTACAGCTCTATATAAACAGGACCACGAACGTAGGGAAATAGAAGCTAAAGAAAAGAAAGATGCAATTGTTAATAACCTGCTAGGTGAAATAAGTGAAAATATTGACCTTGCAGACCAAAATCAAATAGCGCACGCAAAGATAAAATTCATTACTGATGCTTGGGATAGCGCTAGAGGTAATTTGTATTACCTGAGTGAACCTACTCAGGCTCAAATACAAAAAGCCTACATAAATGCACACAACTATAATGCTTTAGTTGAGTATGATTTAGCAAAAGTTCCCTATGGAGCGGGTTACTTTGATGACGAAATGAAAAAGAGAGCCTTAGCAACCAAAGGTGAGCTAGTTGTTTGCAAGACAGAGTTAGAGAAATTAAAGAAATAATATGAACATCACTCCAGAATTTGTGACAGCGCTATTAAGCGGCCTCGTCGGATCCATACTAGGAGCAGTGACTGGTGGATATTACTCATATAAAGGATCAATTGATTCTGCAAAACAGCAAATTTCATCACTTTACAAGCAAGAAGAGGACAGAAGAAGGCATGAATCTAAAAGAAGAATTCATGACATAAGACATGACAAATACTACGAACATAGAAATACTATTGTTCAAATTGAGCAAGAGTTAATACCACTCCGAGTAAACATCTCTCGAGATATAATATCTATAGCAGATGCTATTACCAATACACATGAGGCAAATGTCAGATTTATTTTAAGATTTTATGGGTTACACCTCAGTAATGGTCTCGGACTTCGACTTATGAATTTAGACATAATCAATAAGTATGCTGAATTATATTCAGCTATTGAGAGCTTTAATTCAGATATTCAGTATGTTTCTGGTATGGTTTCATCTTTTATGGATGATAGGAAAGCTGGAAAAATTGACGATTCAATGATCGAGTCATATAAAGTATTTATACCTCAATTACAAGATACATGTGAACAAATTGACCAGAAATCATTGGAGCTCTTGGGAATGTGTAAGCTAGCGATAGGTAAAGAAGATAAAAAGATTCGAGATCAATATGTAGAAGATGGCAAGGAGATTAAATACACTTTTGATAAAAAATCCTTAAATAATAAATATGAAGGAATTAAAAAAGAAGAAGATGGTTCACTCCATCAGGCTGAAAAACAACCCAAATTTGTCTCTCCTTTCTTGGATTTAAAAAAAGTACTTATAACACCCGTAAACGTTTGATTCTAGGATGCTGAAAAAAGCTCAAGACCTATCGATTCTCTCGAAAAAACTAAAAAGCGATGAGGTCTCTTGCCTTCACTCCAAGTCCTTTGGAGATTTTAATTAAATATCTGATTGTTGTATTAACATAACCATTCTCAATTTTTGCTAAATAAGATACATCAAGGCTCGCTTTATCAGCTAAATCTTCTTGAGTCATTCTTTTCCCTTCCCTAAGAGACTTTATTGTTTCCCCAAGTAGCCTTCTTTCTTTTTGGAACGGATTATCCTGTGAGTATCCTCGCATAAAGCAATTATTGAAGAACTAGCAATATAGCACCATTCCATATATAGAAAGTTTCTGATAGAATTAGACTGGAGGTTATATTAATATGAGCACTCTGCACGACACACTTTTATTCCAATCAAAGACATTTGGGCAAACAATTACCGTATATACAGGCTATATTGAAGTCAACTCTCTTGGATTAAAGAATACTATTCCGATCTCCAACATAGCTGAAATCACACAATGGCCAAGTGTTTTTAGAAAGATGATTAGATTGAGCTTTAACAACGGCAAAAAGCTAGATATATACCCCAAAAATTCAGATGAGTTCTTGTTAATAGTGAGCAAGCTCACGAACGTGAACAAATAAATCTTTTCCCAGATATTCTGGAATAATGTCTGCAAGTGGCATTCTAGAGTCTTGTAGCTTACCTCTATGAGAGAGCCAGATACTGATCGATCACCTCAATATTCCATATATGGCGCTATAGTACAACCTTTCCTGCTTTTGGTGCTGATATATAAGTTGATATGGCCAAATAATTGTAAATAGTCTAGTTTTATACTAAAATGTGCAGATTGATAAGATAAATAATTATGGGACTAGAATTAGAACAATCCACGCTCCAAGCACTTTTTAACCCGCAAGAGTTTCGAGACTTTAGTGGAATTATCAGTGAAGTTTGCGCTAGACATCCCGACGTACAAGGAGTGGTTATAACTGGTAGCTTAACCCAAAGACTCAGATTACCAGAACCCCCAGATGGGCACTTTGAGAATCCATACCAAGAAGCATATAGCCTTATCGAAAGGCCTGGTAGGCGAAGAATATTTCCTAGCGCAACGTCAGATTTAGATGTATGGGTTTGTCTCAAAGACCCAGACGATATAGGAGATGTAAAGCTTGCATTAGAGACCAGAGCGATAGAGCTTATCAAATGGTTGGCAGATCATCAAGGTTTATATCCAACCGCTGAATGGGCACTTCTCAAACAGCAAGCATTTGATGCATTTTATAAACAAGCATATATGTATTCACACGTTTGGAATGAGCTTAATCCACAGTATCCCTGGAGAGGTGGTCACTTAAAACGAGAAATAATACGAGAATTACAAGGTAGTATGCCAAGCTTGATCGCTAGAATAAACCATCATTTTACAAAAGGGATTCCTGGTCAATTTATTGAACTTAGAGCACTCCCAGCTTCAACGTTTAATCTACGACCTGATGAGAATATTATTGATGGAGTTGAAGATAAGTCTCCATTCCCAAGGATCATTGAACGTTTGTTAGATATGGATAGAAACTGCTTTGTATTGTTTATTTCCAACACAGGACAAGAAGAAATGATATATCCTTTCAATATGGATGGGGAGCGACTTGGACAAGGAATACTAGATTTTATTACAACCCCTCAGGACTAATATTGCTCCAAAATAGCTATAATTCGCTATAGGGGGTAAGCAAATAATGGGATTTCCATTTCATTTCTACTCAGACCTCCATGTTGCCCCTTAGCCTGCTTCAAATATTTATCGCCTCTATACCACCAGACTGATTGCCCATTATAAGGGAGAATAATAAGATCTCCAACAATCTTTTTAAAACGATTTGATGGGGTAGCACTTCCGAAAAATCCTTGATCTAGCAGATCCTTGCTTTTATACACTTCCGCAACTCCATTCAAAGACTGTTCTAATTTTTCTTTTGCTTTGTCTACATAATCAGGCTTTATATATAAAAATAGATCTTTGGCTGATCCTCCAGGTAAGATTGGCTCATTATTTGCATTTCTCTTTAAGTAGTCTTCAAACTCAGGGATGATTTTATTAATATATATTGTTTCTTCTGGATCAAAAACGTCATGTCCATGATCTGCAGTAATCAGTAAAAGTGTCTTTGATTGCTTCTCCCGCACTTTATTTAATAACAATTCATCAATTAGTCTTAATGTATTGTCAATTTCTAGATCAAGCTCAGGAGAACCCGCACCATATTTATGGGCAATATCATCTATAGAGTTTATATAAAAATAAAAGAACCGTTTTCCCTGCGCAGGTTGATCAATAAGTTTAGATAGTTCATATAGACCTTCATTTAAGGTGATATAAGAAAACATATTACTGCCCTCCATGAGTACTTTATTAAATTCAGAGTTTGCATAACTATCACCCAAGAATGTAAAAGAGGTAATTCCCTCGTTGGCAAACTCCTTATAAACATTTTTTGCAGGATAAAGTTCACTAGGGGACAGTTGAAATTCTTTTGTTAAATCTACTCTACTTTTATATCCATGCTTAAACTTGATTGGCATAATAATATCATCAGCTTTTTCGTTATACTGCCTGAATTCAATTAGCTCCGTTTCTACGGGTTCCATGCCACTATTCATTGTGGGAACCGCAGCAGCTGTGGTAGAAGGAAAAACTGAAGTTAGCTTTGACAAGACGCCATTCGATGTAAGTTTTTTTACTACTAAATTATCTTTTAATCGTGGCTCAATAAATCTCCAACCCAACCCATCTATAAAGAATAAAACTACGGTGTCAAATTCGTTACCAAGATTCCCCAGTACATCTTCAGGAAGTTTTTTATCAGACTTTCCAGTCAATATGGATTCTATTGTCCCAATCACATTGCTGAAACCATAACTCTCATAAAGTGGTCTGATAAATGCTTTTGAGAATCGAGATTCATCGATAGCCTTTAGCGATTTGTCATTTACCATAGTAAGATAATACTCCTTTTATAGCTAAATCTCTAGTTTTGATCTTCAAGAATACTTCTAATTTGTTCTTGTCTAAGATCTCTTTGTAGTAACCATGTCTCGTCAACAATAGGGGCTTTTTGATAGAAGAACCCTAACGCTGATAATCCATTACCTGTTGAGACTAATCTAGGAGCAAAATAGATACTATCTGGTGTTTCACCTTCTTCATAAGCCATATACATTGTGTAGGCGCACCCCCGAAGGAAGACCCTTTCCGTATTTGATCTTACATCTTCACCAGATTTCAGATTATGGGCAAGAAAAGATAACCATCGTATGACTGATTCAGAATTCACCTGATATTCAATTAGAAAGCTAGCTAATCTAGTTTCAGCTTCTATTGTTGACCGCCTACGTGGCATACCTGTATGATCAATATCATTCGTATCTATAAAGAGACTTGTAATCTCACCATATAAAGCAACTAAGTTGCTATGAAATATTTGTAAATCTTCATAGAATTGAATATCGTTTAATTGATCAGGCCTAAATGAAAGCTTTATTCCTTCTGAACGTCCTAAATCAATACTTGTAAATGAAGAAGTACCTCGTACCAAATGCTCCTGTATAGAGGGAACCTCTAATAAGTTCGTAATGAGAGTGTTAAATGGGTCATCCATATAGTCTTGAAATCCTTTGGAAAGAGTAGAGCTCCTTACTTCTTGCAATGTTGAAGCTTCATGCTCGCTAATAGCAAATGCATGAAAATGCAAATCAGGGAGTGACTGCACGTGAACTTTCTTACCAAATACAGACTGATCATAAATAGGATCAACATGGAAACTAGTAGAAATCACATGAGCTCTAGTTGGAGTTATTTCACTATAAGCATGATGTAATGCAAAAAGTTCCTGGAAGGTTCTCTGCAACTCGTGGGGAGATAGCGCATCAATAGAGTTTACTGTATCATTCTCCCGAGCAATATATAGCATATTATCTAATCCAGGTTCTGCAATATATGGATTCCTTTTGGGGAATAAGTAGGCACCAAGTGTTGCAGAAAGATCTCGATATAAGAAAGATGCCTGTTCCAATTGGGCTTGTCCTCCTTCAATCCTACGTCCTTGTTCATATAAAGCATCACTGGTTGACATATTACCCTTCGGAACATCACCAATGGTGATCATTTTATATCTGCTCTCTGGTGAATGGGATAATAACTCTATCACATTGAATCCCCCTTATATGCATCAAAAAGTCTCCATACGTATATTTTTCTTAACTGATAATCCTGTTTAATCGACCTAGCTATTGGGAGAGTGCCAACCGATGTTTGAAAATCTGGATGCATAAAGTTTGCAATATACGCTGATCTTCGTTCTGCAGAACTTCGTTGTTTATAAATAACTCTATAAGGATCAATTTCAACAAAGCTTAACCTAACTGAGTCTGCTCCTAAATCTACAAGTGTGTCATGAATAAGCTGCGCTGTTTGACCTGAGTTTGCGTTATCCTCGACAACCTGAATTTGTTTTCCAATAATTTCTGCTTCATGACGTAGTAGGTAAGCTCTTAGCTGCTCGTCAGAAAAAGCTTCAAACGAATTGATAGTTGTAGAATGTAATGAAAGAGGTACATACAGGATTGGTAAATCTTTGCCATTGAGATGACGGTATGCCATTTGAAATGCAATTGCTGTTTGAGTCCCACCACTGACAAGCGCTAAGAGCGTATCTGCAATATATCCCTGTCTGAGAGTTTCCTGGATATGTGCCATGATACGCAAAGGATGATCTACTTCCTGCACCGTATATTGTCTATAGTTTCTATCCTGTTGAGATAAAAAACTAAGCAAATCAGTAGTTTCCTGTTGTAACTGAGTAAAGTCTAAATCTTTGTCATATTCACGCCCAAGAAATGTTTGATAATACATCCTTGTTGCTATCTCTGCCAATTGAATAGCATGTTCCCTATATGCATGATATAAATCATCTGTAATAAGGTTTCCAAAACGTTCAGGATAAGTTAAAACATGTAAGGCAGTTAACGCATGTTGTTTGAAGTAATCAACCACACCTAGTAACCCAAGCAGGTCGTCTTGAGACGCGGTATTTCTATCAAAATGATGGATAACATGCAATGCGTCCACCATATCTCTCTGCATTATCTCAATCTTGCTTTGTGAGTCAATAAATTCTGGGTCAACAGCGACATAATAACTCTTTCCACGATTTTCAACCCTTCCTCTATGATCATAATGCCTGGACTTGTGTTCAAAAAAGTCTAATATCGATTGATCTGTTATGCCATGTGGCAATATAACAGCTCCTGTTAGCGGTTCGAATTGAGTGGCAAGATCAACTTCTTTAAGGCTGGGCAATTCTGTTCCCCAAAAAATGGAAGAGTGAATATCACTTTCCAATTGAGATACTCTTTGCGCTAACAGTCTATCTGTCTCCGTAACTAATGAGTAAACATCTACATGGTCAGCTTGCAAAGAATATTGCTGAGAATCTTCAGGTGAGATTGGCCAGATATTAGTTCTTACTACTTCTTGTTCATGAATTCTTATACTCATAAACTTATCTCCTTACTTGTTGCTGCAGTCGGGGCACTTCACTACGAATACTTTCTCCAACAGTATCATTAAAAGATTCATCGGATGCTCTTCCTCTAATGAGTCCAAATACAAATGATGATAATGTATTATCAATATTAAATATGTTGATTCTTGCTTGAAGTAAATTAGGCGAATGAAGTAGTGTTCTAGCAAAATCTGCACTTGCCCATCCCAGTGCTTCTCTAGCAGATATATATGCATCAACTAATGCAAGTTTTTGTTCTGGTGAAAGTGGTGGTCTATATCTATCTGGCCTTGTAGGATCGGGGAGCTGATTAGAAGATAGCATAAGCAGTTTTTCAATATCTGCGTACCAATCGCCGCCATTAATGCCTTGCTCAAAATCAATTATCCCAATACTCCCATTATCAAGAAGCAAATTTTGGTGTCGTAAGTCTCCATGAATAGTACTCGCAACTTCGGTATCATTTACAGCAATATTAAGTATAGATTCTCCATACGCAATTATTTCCTCAATTCTTTGAAGATCGGCTGCATCTATGTGTGTGTCTCCTTCTAAGGATGAGAAAAACTCTTTTAAGTGATGAAAGCGTGTAGCAAAGTACTCCCGTAAAGGAGTGGTATTCTCATGTCCGTGATGAAACTCTGCAAGCCATAAAGTTAATTGTGAATATGTTCCATACCCCAATCCATCAAATGATGCTTCAGTAAGAGTCTGCCCATGAAGATAGGTTTCTGCCCAATAACTTACAGGGATTCCTTGATAAACTTGGTCTCCCTCTGCAGTTACTGATGGAGTACGAATACCATGACTAACAGGTAGTGAATCGTAGAGTGCTTTTATTTGCCTTCCTTTTGACGGATAAATCCATCGATTGGCAATCATTATTTCTGATTCTGTTGAAAGAATAAGAGGTAGAGTAGCGTGTAGCACTTCATCATTACCACGTCTCATGTTAATATGCACATCCCCATGGCCAATAGTCGAGTATTGAGATAATTCTTCTGCACTATATGGAGTAACAGACGTTAAATATTCTATAATTTGTTCTCTGCCTTCTAGTTTCATAATTACCTTTCTGTAAAATTTAACAATGCATTATATTGAAATGCTAAATCATCATAATCAGGTGCATGAATATGATGTAATGCTACATCAATAGATGCAAGGCCATTAATAATGGTATATCTTCTAATGCCTATCTCAGCTCTAATCTCACGTTTGATCCGAGCCAATGCTTCATGTGCATCTTGTGAATTAACAGGATCGTTTAGAACAAAAGCATAGGCAAAGTCAGCGTGAGTACCGAATAAATGCCTATTTAACATAAGCCATGCATAACTATGTGGTTTTTCTGCAACAACAGGATATATGTATCTCCCCATGAGTTCAAAGTTATTAACTTCAGCTTCTCTTCGAACGCTCAATCCATGATTTGCAATTGATGCACGAATTTCATCGAGATGTTGTATACCCGAGGGTAGAACGAGAAAAAAAGGTAGTGGCTCAGTTTGATAATCACGTAAGGGAGGAAGCTCACCAAAGTATTGTTCTGGTACGTCATTGAGGTGAATTATAGTTACATCTGCATGTTCCAGGCTCATACAAAGTCATCCCTTCTTACAAGTTTTTGTAGCCTCTCATTAAGAATTTCTCCTTTAGAATTAAATGGATAGATAAGCTCGTCTTTTGATTCCTCTCGTGCGTATAATACATAACAATTATCATTAAGATCTACAAGATCATCTAAAGGGAAAGGGAATGGCGTTTTATCTATTTTCCCTTCTACCATAATTTCCTCTGGTCTAAGGTTAAACACACTTGTGGGGTATGATCGCAGTTCAAAGAATTCTCCAGGTATCTTCTTTTCAAAGTTATGATTAATCCTATTAACTACTCTGGGCAGACTGCTTTCAAGCTCTCTAATAATTGCACGCTTTAATTTACCACCCCTCCATGGATATTCTGGATTTTTCTTAATCCACGCTTCAGAGTACATGGAATTTTGCTTATAAAATTCATTAAATGCTTTCTGTTTTCTATTGATCCATTCGTAATAATAATTAGGAGAATGCATATTCTCGGCTAACCATTGAACTAGTTCGATGGATCTGTCCTCCAAAGTTGACTTAACTCTCTCAGCAATATCTTGAGGATAGGGATCTTTAGTTAAGACCCAAATATCTAAGTCTGAAGAACGTGACGGAAAGATTCTTCGCCTCTGCTTATTTAAGATTAATTTGTATGCCTCATTGTAAGCATTAGCATTTATTGTTGCTTTGGGATCTGGCAGTTGAAGGTTTTGAGTAAAGCTACCTGTTATTAACACTCCTAGGACATCTTTGTCTTGATCACAAACCTCCTTTAGAATGAATAAAAACTTTTGATATTCGTTTTCATCAAAGATTGATTGCAAAATAGATTCATTAACGTGTCTCATGTAAATAACATTATACATCCAATTAACTTGCCACATCAACCTATATTAGTTATACTCCAGTTACTAAATAACACGTATGGCATATGAGGCATTATCACCACGAAGTAGAGAAAGATCCCTATTTGAGGGAGATATCGTAATGGTTTCGCATGAGAGAAGAGAAGCTGTACCAATTGTTCCGTATCTTCTCAATCAGGAATCTACCCCAGAGCAAATTTTATCCGCATTTATGCCTACTAGTGAGTGGATCTTTCCTGCCAGTCAAGCTGACTTACTTAATCAATCCGTCACAGATGCAATGAGTACCGTCTTAACTACCACAAGAGATCTGTATCTTTTAGCCCAGCAATCTCTAGAGGGCGTAAACTGGTTTGGATATAATGATCATGGACCTGCACACATAAGATCTGTTGCTGAACGAGTTAACTATTTAGCTAACCGATTACACATAGCTGACAGCCCACATATAATTGCTTTAGTTGCTGCAGGAGGGCATGATTTAGGAAATCTTATTTCGCGTGATATTCATTCTTTTATTTCTTCTTCTGTTCTTTTTCGTGTTTTCCCAAATTTATTAAATACTCCTGAACAAGCCAGAGAAGTAAGGAAGACTATAGAACTTCATGACGGGCTTGTTTATGACAAAGTAGTAGCAGGCTTACAAACTCAAGGCTTCGAGGGAGAACAGTTCATTTCTCGATTTAGAGAGATAGCTGGTACACCAGGACTGCTATTGCTCATAGCAGATAAAACCGACATTGGAAGACATAGGGTCAATAGAAAGGCATTGTCTCCTGCCGCAATTGATAGGCATGCTCATTCTGAACTAAATTTATTATTTGAGACACAAGCTGTCGACATAAATCCTAATGATGGCACATTCAACTGGGAGATAGAGTTTAGCCAGCTTGTGCATGATGTCGATATGCCAAGATTTGCTGGATTAGTTCTTCCAGCGGATGAAAGGCATCTATATGCCTCTAAACGAGTAGTAGTATCACAAGACAGTTCAGAAGCAGATTTTAATAAAAGCATTGAGCTTTTGCTCAATAAATCCAGATCAAGAATAAATATCGCTCTCCTTTCGGCTTTTGCATTAGATCAGCGAGTACAGCAAGCAAATATAATAATTCACCAAATAAATTCCCAAGGTGAGCGAGAAGAATATATACTTAATATGAGAAGGGAAGAGTTTGTGGCTTATATGCTAGAACAAACATAAGACAATTATTTTAATAAACAGATGAGTGATACAAATACTTCTAAACCACATATAACCTTAGATTTATTAGCTCTTGCAAGGGAGCATGTTGACCAGGTAACAAATAGTATTTCTGCTAAAAAAGATTTTGTTGATACACAGATAACTTACTTAAGAAAACGTATTATACATGCCCGCGGAGACGACAGAGATCAATTCGAAGGAAGGTTGCTTCATGAGTTAGAAAATCAACGCATGATGGAAACTCAGATACAGTCTCCTTACTTTGTGCGCTGCGATGTTCACCTAGATGGAGAGCAACAAGCCAAAATTTGGTACTTTGGTAAATTCCCATTTCTTTCAGAATCAATCTATTCATGGGTTACACCAGCGGCAACAATTCGCTTTGAATCACCTGGTAGATTTAGATACACAACCCCAGAAGGTGAAGACATTACTGGAGCATTGCTACGTAAAGATCAATTTCTGATTGTAAATAAGAAAATCCTTTTTATGGCGACTGAGAATAAAGAGCAACAAAGAAAGTTAGTGTACCAAGAGTACTTTTCTCAAAAGAAAGATAGTTTTGCGTTAACAGAAATTGTGGAACAAATGGAAAAGGCACAGGATACAATTATTCGAGCACACCACAGAGGATCATTTTTAATATCTGGCCCTGCTGGTTCAGGAAAGACTACTCTTGCACTTCATCGGGTCGCATTCTTAGTACAATCACCAGATACATCCGCTTTATTCCCTGAAAAAGAAATAATTATTTTTGTTCAGGACAGAGTCACACAAGAGTACTTTGCGAAATTACTTCCATCACTTGGTATTTATGATGTATCAATTACAACATTCGATCAATGGGCCATGAGCATTTTAGGGCTTACAAATGTGTCATATGCTATGAGATCTTCTACGTCACTTGGCGAACTTGAGCTAGATGCATATGAATTTGCTAAGTATCAGTCAATGAAAGAGATTAAAAGTTATCCAACGAATCTGTTAAGGGTATTCGATTATTTAGAACAATGTTATGAAAAAGAATTCACTACTGAACAAAAAGAACTCTTTAAAAAACAAAAAAAAGCATTAATTCTAGATAGATTTGATCTAACACTTCTTTTGAAAGCTACATTAAAGACAAAAGATAAACTCACTATACAGAAGGAGAAGTTCACACGCACTGCAAGTGGCAAATATACAAAAAAACTGACTGATAAGGATGTTTCTTTTGCTCTTATGGTCATTGACGAAGCAGAAAATTATCTTCCAGAGCAGTTACAAATCTTCAAATCATGCAGCAATAAGCAAACTCAAGCGATCATTTATGTCGGTGATCTTGTCCAACAGACACTTCCATTCACGATTAAACAATGGGCTGACATTGAAGAAAAGTTTGACGATGAAAGGAAAGTAGTTCTTCAAAAGGTATATAGAAATACTAAACAAATCCTTGAATATATTAAAAGCCATGAATATGAAGTTGTTATTCCAGAAGAAGCTCGTGGAGGCGAAATGGTTGAAGAAATCGCAGAATCAAAAGTTAAAGAGCTGATTATTAACAAGCATATCAAGGATACAAGTATTGGCATACTTGCACAGTCTGAACAATCCCTTGGTAAATATCGAAGGCTTCTGGATAGTTATAAAAATGTACATTGCTTCACTATCAATGAAGCTCAAGGAGTTGAATTCGACACAGTATTCCTGGTATCACCTCATAAGCCTGAGGATAATACGCATCATACTCAAAACAATGAGTTAATTAAAGAAAGAGAAAAGGTTAATCGCGACCTATTATATGTTGCATACACACGAGCTATACAAAAGCTGTATATTGTAAAAGCTATATCATGAATGTTCTAGTAAATAGTTAGTTTTGAATAAGTATCTGTGCCTGCTGAAAAGTGTTATATAATCTAATACAATATACCTGTAGGGTGTTCCATTCTGGGAACTCTCTGCGCACAGAAAGATTTTTTTACTCCTTTAATTTTGTGATCTAGATTATTGACGTGACAAATTTGTAACCTCATACTGAAGTAGCAATCGTATTCGCGCCCGTAGCTTATTTACAAGAGCGTGGTGTCTTTAAGCAAATGGGGAGCAATCCCTGTAGACAAAAAGGTACTGAGGAGAGAGTGCAAGGCTTTCCGGGCGCATAAATTTACTTCAAGAAGCCTCCCTCTTTGCAATTTCTGAATTTCGACTATACTAGTAGTATATGGCACTTCCATATCTCCCTATTTTATTTGAAAGTTTTTGGCGGGATGAAGCATTTTCCGTCCTGATAGCCAGACACCAACCACTTCAGATTATTCAACTCATGATGAAGGACCAGAGTCCGCCACTATACTTTTTACTCCTTCATTACTGGATGCAATGGTTTGGCATAGGAGAGGCACCAGTGAGAATGCTTTCATATATTTTATTTCTAGGAATTCTTGTTGCGACCTTTGTATTCTCCTGGAAAATTATGAAAACCATTCCTGGGAGGTTGGTATTTTTAGGTTTGTTGTATCTTAACCCATTTTTATTGCAGTATGCTTTTGAGGCAAGACCGTATGCGCTTTTTGCCTTTACGACCATCGTCGCAGCGGCAGCATTAGGGTTTAATCAGCTTTTTATTGCTAGTATTTTTCTTGCTCTTGGCATTCTTTCCCATAACTTCGCCGTCTTTGTTACCGCAGCTATTTTTGTCTGGTTTGTCTGGACAAGATACAAGACCTGGAAAACAAGTATCAAAGATTTCTTCTTACTTTTTACTCTTCCGGCGCTGACCTTTCTGGCATGGAGTGGTGCAATCTTTCAACAAGTGGCTAGGGTCAGTGCAAGTTTCTGGATCACTGAGAAGACGAGTGCCATGTATTACTATCTGTTTACGAGTTTTACCACCGGGTCTATTTGGTTTAAGACTCATGATATTCTCCAGTTCTTCTCAGTCACTCTATTAGTTCTGGGTGCTGCACCTCTTATTATGTCCTTTATCAAGAAAGAGACCATCAGTCCATGGACCAAACTTGCTGTCTGTATTTCTCTTATTCCAATAATTTGTACCTATATCGTGTCTCACTTCAAAACCCCAATTTATTATGATCGTTACTTGATCGCGTCACTTCCTTTTGTATTTCTTTTGATGGCTCAAGGGATTGAGAAACTTATCAAAGAGGGAAGTATCGCGTGGAAAATATTCCTGTGCCTTTTTGTCTATGCGTATGCACTTAGTCTTCTACTGGCATATCAGGATATTCAGCAAGCTTCTACCAAACCAGCCATCAACTGGGCAGTAGGGCAGGCGCTCCAAAGAGCAAAACCTCAAGACATGATCATCTCAGAAAGTGATCTTAACTTCCTTGAGACCAAATGGTACACACTCAACAACCCGTTACATATCAAAGCTCATATTGTCTCTCCATCAGGCACCATACCATACTATATTGGGGCTGCAGCCATAGAGCCAGGAGACGTGATCAAGTCTATCCCACCACACACCACCGTTTGGGTTATTCAACAAAATGGCGGCTACCACAAGGAAGTAACGAAGTAAAAGACTCTTTTAGTCTTTCTCTGCAATCATACTCATCTCAATTTTTGCACCAAGAGGAAGTTCCTTAACGCACACTGCTTCTCTAGCAGGGTAGGGAGCGGAGAAATAACTGCCATAGATGCGATTTATTTCACCATACAATGACATGTCAGTCATATAAATAGTAGCTTTTACAACATGCGAGAATGATGATCCTGCAGCAGATAAAATCTCACTAAGATTATCCATAATCTGTCTCACTTGTTCCTCAGTAGTGCCTTCAAGCAGCTTACCATCAGGGGTCAGGTAGATGACTCCTTGAGTAAAAACCAAGTTGCCAGTTACTATTGCTTGTGAATGGGGACTCATACCAGGAAGAGGTGCTTTGCTAGTTTCAACCTTATGCATTATTTCTTCAGTTCTGCATCGATAGCAGCCTTGAATGCGTCATATGGCTGAGCACCTACGAGTGGTGTGCCATTGATAAAGAAGGTTGGTGTACCAGACACTCCTGCTTTTTGACCATCTTGATAGTCTGTCTGTGAGCGAGCATCGTCAGACTTGTTACTCAGACAGTTACTGAACTGTGTACCATCCATACCCAGACTCGTTGCTGCTGCGGTCAGCTTATCAGTGGCATACAGAGATGTATCTGTCTCTGCTGGCTGATTCTGATACAACCAATCATGCATTGCCCAGAATTTGTTCTGATCTTGGGCACACTCAGCGGCATCAGCTGCCACATTGGAAGCTGGGCCAAGGAATGGGAATTGGCGGAAGTAGAATGCGATCTTGCCAGTGTCAATATAATCTTTCTTGAGCTGTGGGTAGGTGTTGGTTGCAAATTGTTCACAGAATGGGCAACGGAAATCAGCAAATTCGATAACAACAACTTTTGCATTGGCATTACCAAGTGCTGGGAAATGACCATTTGTCACATTTTGTTTTTGTGCAGGTGCTTGCTGACCAGCTGCTTGTGGATTTTGCCCAACGACTGATGGCTGTTGTGCTGCTTGCTGCGCTGTTGGCGCACCACCGTTTTGCATGTACTGGATTTGTGCACTCATGCGACCCAAGAAGAAGGCACCGACGATCATCCCAATAACCAAAAGTGGTGTGTAGTCAAAACTTTGTGGGAGCTTGAGTTTAGGGAAAGAAAAGCGCTTTTTGGTGACAACACTTACTTCTTCTGGAAGAGTCTCTGCAACTGTTTCTTTTACTGGAGATTTTTTTCTCGCTGGCATAGATGTATGTAGCATAACAGTATTTTTTTCAAACTGTCAACTGCATCAAAATCGTACGAGTGGAAGCTGACTGTTTGCTGAATGGTATGTATTGAAAAACTACCAGAGTTGCATGAAAATATCTTATAATATATAATCCGGTGACATGATAGAAGCCCCAATATTCTCATTGAACTTGGGACCTCATAACCGTACAGAATCTAGAGCACAAGATAACGATACGCTTCAACAGGTCATCATGAACGTTGCCACCGGACGATATAGGCTTGGAATAGTTCGAGATGGAGAACTAGTACAACAAGTACGAGTCGGCCTTGGCGTCACGATCCCAGCAAATGAAGCAGGCTTAGAAGAAGTTCCATACGGCCTCACATCTTTACAATTTCCACTCCAGAGAGATGGGGAACGTCTGGCTTTAATGGTTGATCTTGGCATAGCCGAAGCAGCTCTCCAGATGTACATCTCTGAAAGATATACGACCCAATATGGAGTAAGAGAATTATCATTCTATGATCAGGAGCTTCTACTCAAAACTTTTGCAATCATTGATTTAGCTCTCCAACATAGCCTTTTTGTCGACACGCAAGGTGATACGCCTGTCAGACTCTCGCTCAAGCGTACCAGACTTACTGACTCACTGCGCAGAGAGCTTGAAAAAACTATTGCAGAGATACGACCTGATTTTTTAACGAACCCGATATCACATGTGAGATGGCTTACCGCACATTTCCCACGATCAAATACGGTTATTGGTTCAACAACCGGAGATGAAGACAGGGATAGGCAAGTCAATCCTGCGATCGCTGACGCCTTAAAAAGCAGTGACCATGTCAGTGGCAGGGACCAACTCCATCGTACCCTTGCTCTCATTCGTGCAGACTCTGCCAGAAGGCAAGCAGACCTACGTGAGAGAGAATTGCATGCACCAGCAAGTTTGGATGAAGAAGACGAGGATGGGCTTAGCCTACATGGGGTAATTGCCTATACCGCGCCTACTCAACCAGTAAATGACGAACAAGTAAGAGAACAACTTATCGGGTATGGTCTCGATCAGTTCCACGTTAATCTGATACTTGACCACTATCTTGATGGTCTTACCTATCAAGAGCTCGACGGTAGATATGGTCTCAAAAAAGGCCAGGCATCAGCCATGGTTCGGGCACTTATCAAAGACCAGACCTTTATGACCCAGCTCCACGCCTATATCGCAAGCCGCGTAGACCTGAGAAGAACAAGCTAAACTGTTGTTAATATCACAAGGAACCGGTAAAATACCTTCATGTGGCTTATTTTATCCTTTATTAACGCTGCGATGACCGGGTTGCAAAACGCATACTTTAAAAAACGTGACGTGCAAATTTCACCGATACTAATGGCCTGGAGTGTTTTAGTTGTCTCTTCAATTCTTTTCTCGCCACTCTTTCTTCTTGGCATCCCTCATTTAAATCATACTTTTTGGGTTGCCGTATTTTGGCGATTAATTATCGACTCACTCGCATTTACTCTCTATATTAAAGGCGTACAGATGTCTCCACTTTCACTCACTGCACCTATGCTCTCACTCACAACTCTTTTTGTACTCATTACGCAATTCCTCATTGATCATCTAGTGCCGACACCAATCGGTGTGGTAGGAGTAATCGTCATCGTTATAGGAATATACATACTCCACTTTGACCATGACACAAAGCATATTCTTTCGCCATTCAAGGCAATCATCAGAGAGAGGGGAGTACTTATTGTCAGTATTGCAGCAATTTTGTGGAGTTTTGTTGTGGCGTTTCAAAAGCTTGGCGTTGATAACTCAAATCCATATTTCTACACTGCGTTTTTTCAACTCTTTTGGGCTATATGCTTTACCCCAGTTGCTATCTTTACTCACAGAAAAGAATTTTTAAGCATTTTAAATTTTAAAATGGCAAAAAAACTTTTCCCAGCAGGAGCATTTGATGCAATGCAAGTTTTTCCACAATATGTTGCCTATGCACTGGCATTACCCGTATACGTAAACGCAGTAGGAAACACACAAATTTTATTCTCTTCAATCTTTGGATGGTTCTTTTATAAAGAGAAACTTGAAAAACATATCATTCCAACAATCTTGATCGTCATAGGAGTCGTTCTCGTAACAATTGCCCAAAAGTAATACTACTTCTTATACATATTGATAACACTCTCCAAATCTCGTAAACTACAGGACACAATATGGCGACTGAAACAGAGCAAATAGTCGAATCAGAGGGAGAGGTATTCGCAGAAGGATATAGTGGAGAGGTGCGTCGTGCTCCTCAAGCACCCGGATACTGCTATAAAGTCCCGAAACTACAAGGAACTCCTGCTCGCGAGATGATAAATCAAGAGAAAGCCACGCATGATCTCTTAGTATCATTAGGAGTTTCTACAATTCCTGAGTACGAGATTGAGGAATTTCGTTATGTAAATGCACGAGGAAGGCTAGCCATTGGAGTCAGGGCACGTATGACCGATCTTTCCCAGGGTGGAAGAAATCTGGTCTGCTCTCTTCCTGATCTTGTGCAGCTTAAACAAGCAGATGTGAGACTCTACGCTGATCTCGCAGCAATAACCCGCACGCGACCAGTCTATAACGCACCAGAATTCTTTGCGCAACTGGGCGAGATTATTCGCCTCACTCGTCAGGCTGGTATTACTGTAAGTACCGGATTCATGCTGGTGGCGACTCATGAGGGAAGGCTGAGCACCGTAGTGGGAGATTATGAGGATGGGGTAAACCTTCATGCCACTGCATGGGGAATCGAGCAAGGATGGTATTCATCGGTGGAACGATATACTATGCAGGTTATCGAGCTTTTCCCACAGATGAGAGAGCAGGGGATGCACTTTATTCAGGAAATGATGGAAGAGATGAAGAGATCTATTGCACAAAAATAATCCTTACAATGGCCTGAGAATTCTACTTACTTGATCCATAGGCGTCCCTATCGAGAGGTTTGCAACGGGTATTTCAAACCAAAATTGTGCGCCATTTCCAGGTCCTTTGTTCTCAAATCCAAATACTGCGTCAAATTGTTCACCAGCTCTTCCTGCTGTTGCCAAAGCTTGACCAGCGCCTCCCAAGTGAGCATCTGATTTTGTTGACATAATACCGGCATGAAACAAAGCTGCGGTTTGAGACTCGTCAAGTCCGATGCCATTATCTTCCATAATAAATCTCAACTTGCCATCATGGAAGAGTATACGGATCCCAACAACCCCATCAAAATCTCCTAATGCCTGCTTTTTTGATCGTATACTGTCAGCACTGTTTGCAAAATAGGCAAGACCAGTGTTGATAATAAAGCTGGCAGCATCATATGAGACATCTCGAATAAGACCTTGATCAATAAGAGCTGATCTCACTGTATCTGTAATAGCACCTCTGTGGTGACGAAAAGCGGTAGTGGGTTCTGTGTACCAAGGTTCATCAATCGGTATTTGAAGTGCATAGAGTGTGGTTTCATCTTCTGGAGAATGTTCAATGTGTATGGATTGTTCCCATTCGTACATATTATGGAGAGTAATGCGAGAATGAGTTGCGAGTTTTTTGTTTTTTTTGAGACAAATACCACTTTCGTGGAGAGAGTGGGTACTGTGGGGGGGCTAAACTAACTTACTTCAGAGGGCCAGCAGTCGCTGCCATGATGATCCCGACGACGAACGCTAAGACGAGAAAGAGTGAACCTCCTCCCTTGAGAAACTTTAACCGTTTCCACAGAGAGAGTAGGAAGCACCCACCGCTCAGGCCGACACAGACGAACCAGATGATCAGTAACACCGTCATGTTTCTGCTCCTTTCTCCCCCCCACAGAGCCACCGCCCAAATTACTTTAGACTGTCGCTCTGTGAGAGAGAGCACTATACCGATTCTCTACTCGCAACTTATTAAGGTACATTGAGATCAAATTCCTTGCATGTAAGGAACGATCCGAGAATATGAGACAGTCGTCTTATATTCGACATCATAGTAGTACAAATCTGAGAAATTGTCAAGCCTATAATATAAAATAGCGAGGAAATGAGGCTAAGAAGTGACTGTGTCGGGGGTAAAGGACTCGAACCTTCGACCTCACGGTCCCAAACCGCGCGCTCTACCAACTGAGCTAACCCCCGTAAGAAACCTACGGCTAAGTATACCAGATTCTTGGCCAAATCAAAATGTGCACCATCAGGGATTATGTTTTACCCTCTCTGATTTCTAAAATAGATTTTAACGAAAAAGTGCACTTTTTCTGCTATCTTTCAGTTCAAGAAAAAGGGGAAGACAAACAACATCCTCAATCTCTTTTGAACATAGACCAGTAACCAGATTTAGCAACCTCTATTTTATGCTATGATGCTACTTTCTACAAACAGTTTGTAAATGATTGCAGCATTGCTAATTACAACATCTTTTCTAGATGAATAAAAAGTACTCTTTGAATCCATCCTTTGAACTCTGTATTTGCTATATTTTTCAAACAAAATTATACGCGTTCTTTCTGTAAGAAAGATATCTCTAGTGAATCACTCTTGTTCTTCAAAAAAATCTCCTGGCTGAAAACTTGGGACGAGCGGATTCCCTGTAAAAACATTATTTTTCAATCCACTAGAACCTCCAGTAAAAGATGTATTCCCAATCATCCTCTGCAATACATTGTTTGTCATAATTTCCAATGCTTTTGATTCAGGAGTATTTTTTGTGACTCTAAAGTTAGTAAGCGCTGTTGACCAATTCATTGCGCCTGCATTAAATATAATATTTCCTGTTGGCAGTATATCGATAATAGCATTGGTTGTAAAAACTTTATTTCCATAGCCTATAAATGGTGAGTCACCAATAATCGTTATTTTATCTTCTGGACTAATGTTTATATCATCAACAAATGTATCTGCTTCAACTCCTAGTATGCTTGGGATTTTATCTCCATCTTGCAAACCAGTTCCGTTATATATCCAATTAGAGGCGTTTTTTACAACGAAGTCTTGTTGTAGAGAAGTATTGCCTGTACCATAAATCCACTCTTCTTTAATTGTTTTATTTTCAGGATTATTAACTGGGGTTGCTCTCCATTGAGTTGTAGTTAGATATTGTAACGGGTTAGATGCAACATCATATGGATCGTATGGAGTAGGATTAATCGCGTCCTTGTATTCAACAATATATCTGTTTTGTTGGTTATTGGAATCAGGTAAATTTCTTATTTGCCAATACATACTATTGCCTCCAAAGAATCCGACGTTTAGTCCCTTTGCTATTCCTAGGTCAAGCTTATTTCTTTCAGAAAGCGACCAATATTCATCGTGTCCCATGGAAATAAAACCTTTATAGTTAGTTAAATTTGTTTGCCCTAACGCCACTGCATTATTAGTTGTGTATGTCACATCGTAGCCTTGTTGTTCAAGGAATCGTGCCATTGGATAACCCCAATTAAACAGAAATCCTACACCTCCTCGCACGGTATACGGTCTATTATACGAGGCTATAAATGCCCAGTAGGGATTGGTGGAGCATTTTCCCGTTGATGGACATAAACGATAATTAATATATAGAGACGTTCCCCCCCAGTAATTATATGCCTGATCTGTATTAAATGGATACTGAAGTACTAAGTCTGCTTTTCGAGAGTCATCTCTTACTATGAAAGGAGCTTCCCATTGATACCCGTGATGGGTCTCTGTAACCTTTACAAGGTAAATTCCACTGAGAAGTGTATTTGTTGGTATTGCCAATGGATTTCTCCAATTTGCATCACTTATATACGTCTCATTCCCTTTGCTATCTTTCAAACTTGTAATAAATTGACATGTGCCTCCAGTTGGGCAAATAGGATATGCTGCATTTTCAGATTGATCATAATATCCTTGCTGTAAAGCTGTTCTATAGGTACTACGCCACTCAAATCGTCCTCCTTTTCCACCATAATATCCCAAACGATAGAGCGAGTATGTGTATCTATCATTTGGTTCTTTTACACTCACATATAAAAGTTCATGTTCACCCTTATTAACACTATCTTTTCCTACGTATGCCTGAATCTCGCCGTGAGGAGCAACATTTGTCATTTGCCAATCAGTTGTACCTGGAAGTGCATTCTCTAACTGTATTAAGTTTTGTGATGTCCTCACCCCCAAAACATTTCCGACCAATCCACTTGATGAAAAGAAGTTTAAAATATAGATTCTCTCGCAAGTGATAAATACGATCAATATAATAAGCAAAGCCAAGATAAGATACTTAATATTGTATGTTTTGATATTAAGCTTTTGTTTCTTTTTCTTTCTTCCCATATATTCATTATATGGGTCATTATCTTTTTTTCAATAGTTCTTATTTTGAGAAATGGGAACTCAGAAGAAAAATGAATCATCTTCAGCTCAGTCGGCTCGAAACTGATCTTACTAGATCAAAATTACACTTCCAGATTCGATGTTTGTTTTCAATATAAAAATTGGGGCAAAACGTACGGAAGATGAATTGAACAAGATCGAACCCAGAAACTGATTATCAAATCTATCCAATCTAAAAAATTATTAAAAAATTCTGTATGGTGCCGCGGGGGGGACTCGAACCCCCACGCCGGTAAAGGCAAGGGCTCTTAAGGCCCCCGTGTCTACCATTTCACCACCGCGGCGTACTTGTATTTTACCTGTATCTGCCTCATTCTTCAACTTATCCTTCTTATATTGACAGGCATCCCATAATATGGTACTTTACAGACATCCTATGAACACGCGAAAACAACTCATTGTATCCATGCTCACACTAGCCTGTGTATTCACAGCCGCCACCGTACTTCCAGGGTCTGCTTTGGCCAACGATGAGCATCACACCAATCAAAATTGTGGCAATAACAACGAAAATAGCAACTGCAATACGAACAATAACAACAACTCAAGCTCATCCAACAGTTCTAGTTCATCCTCAAGTTCTAGTTCTTCATCCAGTTCAAGTAACTCCTATAGTTATGTCAATAACAGTGGCAACAACACAGTCGACGGCAGTGGGAATAGTAATAACTCAAATACCTTTAATCCAACTATTGATGTCACTAGTAACAATACCAATACCGTTACGGTTCCATCCCAAGTAGTCTATGGTTCTTATGCAGGCAATGTCCAAGTACAACCAGCTGCACAGGCAACCTCACTTCCTAAGACTGGGCCTGAAGATTTAGGATTTCTTGTTACGATGATCCCATTTGGCGCATTTATTAAGCGCTTTACCAAACTTGCCTAACGGTTACCCGTGGCGAGGCGGAGTAACGCCTTCTTCCTTCAGTACATAATCCAGCAAATCCTTCATTTCACCTCTCCTATCATCACTATTGAGCACCACGGCGATGATCTTGTGCCCCTGATAATCTAAATACGTCACCAAACACATGCCTGCCTCAGGCGTGTAACCGGTTTTGACCCCTTTGACCCCAGGATAGGAAGTAAGCAGGTTGGTTTCATTCTCGATGTAGTACGCTTTGTGCGTATCTGTCTGGTCAAGATTGATATATGTTGTTGCGGCGATATCACGAAACTCAGGGAAACCTGTGAGCGCGTAGTGTGTCATGACCAGTAAATCATACGCAGTTGTATGCTGGTCACCATCACCTTGCAAGCCCGTAGGGTTGGTAAAGTGCGTATCACTCAGCCCCAGGCTTTTTGCCTTCTGATTCATAACGTCCACAAAGGTATTACGCCCCCAGGGAGAATCCGTGGCCAGTGTCTCGGCCGCATCATTACCCGAGTTCAGGATAAGCCCATACAAAAGCTCTTTTTTTGACAAGACTTCACCAGCTGAGAGCCCCATACTGTCTTCACCAACGATATTGGCAGGCTGGACGACATACCGATCATCCTGGCGAGGATGCTCCAGGGTGAGAATTGCGGTCATAATTTTAGTGAGTGATGCCATAGGCATTTGCTGAGAAATGTTATCGCTATAGAGAAACTTATTCTCTGTCATGTCATAAGCAAGAGCACTACGAGCAGTAAGCCCCAGTGGATTACTACTGATAGGCGGCTTTTCAGGAAGCCATAGAGAAAGAGAGGTTACTGAGGTATTATCGGTAGCTGACAGATAGGAAGGAAGCGGGGAAGTAGGCGAAATAGGATTGGGAGCCGCAAGTAGATAGGACTTTGCCGCAGCAGAGGCACAACTTATCAAGATAACCAGTATCAAAAAGAGCAGTTTTTTTGCTGACATGACTCTTTCTATGCTACCGAGGATTTCTACCCCTTGCAAGAGGTGCATGAGGCTTTTTGATCCATTATCAGGTATAATACAGATATGTTAGTCGATAACGTGAGTATTACCGTAAAAGCAGGCAATGGTGGAAATGGGTCCATGCATTTCCTTCGCAATGCCCAAACCCGCAAGGGTGGGCCAGATGGTGGCAATGGAGGCAATGGGGGGAGTGTCTATCTGCAAGGCGTTGATGATATCCTCGGACTTGCGCAATTTCGCTTCAGAAAAGAACTCGCTGCTGAAGATGGTATAAGTGGAGGAGGGAAAAACCTCTTTGGGAGAAATGGGGATGATCTCACGATTTATCTGCCACTTGGGACCCAAGTCATGGATATCGAGACAGGGCAGACCTGGCAAATTGTTGATACGACCAGACCTATTCTTATAGCCCAAGGTGGTACTGGCGGACGAGGGAACAACGAGTTTAAAACCTCGACCAATCAAACTCCAACGTATGCTGAGAAAGGGACTCCTGGACAAGTAAGACAATTGCAACTTGATCTAAAAA
Organism: bacterium; assembly: GCA_021777565.1. GTDB lineage: Bacteria > Patescibacteriota > Microgenomatia > Levybacterales > UBA12049 > JAJYDJ01. The sequence goes on from JAJYDJ010000004.1 coordinate 134,282, forward strand.
TTATTGCAGACATCGGACTTATTGGACTCCCTAATGCCGGCAAAAGTAGTCTTCTGGCAACTCTTACCAATGCTAATCCCAAGATTGGCAATTATCCTTTTACCACGCTTGAGCCAAATCTTGGGGTACTTATCATGCAAGATAACAAACGTGTTGTTTTGGCAGATATCCCAGGGCTTATCGAAGGAGCATCTGCTGGTAAAGGGCTTGGGAGTGAGTTTTTACGCCACGTCGAGAAAACCAAATTTTTAGTACATTGTATTGATAGTAGTAGTGAAACAATTACCAGCGATTATCAGACTATCAGGAAAGAATTAGAGAGTTATAGTGAGATCCTCGCCGCCAAACAAGAAGTTATTCTGCTCACTAAAACCGACCTTATATCACCTGAAGAACTAGAGAAGAAAGTCCAAGAAGCGAAGAAATTAAACGAGAGAGTATATACGTTCTCTATTTATACCCCAAAGGAAACGCACCAACAGCTTGCAGCACTCTTCCAATCTCTTACACAGTAGAAAGCTCTAGCACCACGGGACAATGATCTGATCCAAAGACATCGTGCCTGATCACTGCACTGGTCACTTTTTTGGTAAGCTCAGGGGAGGTAAGAAAATAATCAAACCGTATACCTTGATTGCGGCCTCTAGTTGGGTCTTTCAAATTCCACCAAGAATAGTGCCCTTTTTCTTTTTCAAACAGTCGAAACGTGTCACTCATTCCAAGGGCTACAAGTCGATCCATCCAAGCACGCTCGTCATTCAAAAATCCTGAATGATTCGTCAGTGTTGCATCAAAAATATCAAGCGGCGTATGGGCGACATTCAGATCGCCACCCATAACGACGTGTTTGTTTTCCGAAAGCAGCTTCGCAATACGATGTTCAATCGCGTCATAAAATCGATATTTAAATGACAATCGGTCAGGATTGCCTCCATTTGGCGTATACCAATTGATAATATGGGTATCACCCATCACTGCCTCAATCGTACGCCCTTCACTATCAAGCAGTTCGTCCCCAACCCGAGCCGTCACCTCTAAGGGGAGTGTCTTCTTCCAATACAATGCTGTGCCAGAATAGCCCGCTTTTTCTGATGGATTAAATATGACCTCATAGCCATCAACCAGCTGGAGAAAAAATGAAAGATCGTGGGGGAATGCCCGCAGCTCCTGAATCATCATGACATCAGGCTGTTCGCTCTCCATAAAACGCAAAAAAGCATCTTCAGCATTTCTCAAACTATTTACGTTCCAGGAGACAAGTCGCATGGTATCTTATTATGCAAGGTTCACCAGGGGTTCACAAGTCACCGTTCCATTCTCGAGGGAGATGGGTCTGATCGTACCTTCTTTTTGGTATTCTGGATCTGATGTATTTCCTGATTCATGCATATTTTCTTGATCAAGTGGATGATCTGTCAGAGAACAATACAATGTCCAGAGGGGATGTCCATGAGAGACGATAACAACATTTTCTGTTTCATCCTTGATCATTTCATCCCAAAACGCGCGCATACGTTTCTCTTGATCAATCAAATTTTCGCCCCCAAGCTCTTCCAAATGTCCATAATTATCATGCCAATCGACACCATGGTCGTATCTCATCCCTTGATACGCACACGACGTCTCGACGAGACGAATATCTTTTATAGGGGAGATACTCTCTCGTGAAATAATTTCCGCCGTCTGAACCGCACGGTAGACAGGGCTTGTATAAATCTTCGTGATGTTTTTATCAGCAAAAAAATCTCTCAACTTTTCTGCCTGTTCAGTTCCTTTTGGGGATAGTTGTACCGGGAGTCTCCCCGGGATCCACTTTCCAGAATCTATGTAGTCACAATGCCTCACCAGATAAATCATCTTCTCTATTGTAGAACATAGTGGCAGATCTGTCTATCAGGGCAAGATGTCGTTTGGCACATGACAGATAGTCCTTTACAAGTCACAAAAGGGGAGTATAATGAATGTGTTATTAACAGTTAGAGAGCCTCAGCGCTGGCTTCATAAGACCCTCCTCGCTAATAACAGGAATCTATTTATGTCAATGAAGAACACAAAAATTGTGGCGACTCTTGGGCCGGCTTCCTCGACTGAGGAAGTCCTTACACAAATGATTGAGAATGGGGTGAACGCGTTTCGCCTTAATTTCTCGCATGGCTCTCATGAAGAACATTTAGAGAGACTGGAGCTTGTGAGAAGTGTAGCCCATAAGTTAGGAGTAGAAGTTGCTATCATCCAAGATCTCCAAGGAGCCAAAGTCAGGTTGGGAGAGATTGATGGGAAAATCATTTTACAGAAAGATCAAGAAATAACTCTTTATCTCGAAGGCACAGACAAGCCGTCAGGAGAGCAGGTTTATCCAGCACAATATGATTTCTTTCCAGAACTAAAGGTAGGACATCGTATTTATATTAATGACGGATTGGTCCTATTGTCAGTCGTAGAAGTGAATGGAAAAAGTGCACGATGTGTCGTCAAAACATCCGGACCAATCTCAACCAAGAAAGGATTTAATCTTCCCGACACGTATATTGCCAATGCCGCATTCACCGAAAAGGATGCCAACGATTTGCAATTTGGGTTAGCCCATCATGTAGATTACGTTGCCATTTCTTTTATTCAGACCGCTGATGATCTCAAAAAAGTCCGTGAACATTTCACTCCAGAATGCCAACCGAAACTCATTACTAAATTTGAAACACAACAAGCAATTTATCATATGGAAGAGATTGTCCATGAAACTGATGTGATTATGGTCGCACGGGGAGATCTCGGCATTGAAGCAGGACAAGAGGAAATCCCCCTTGTACAACGAAAGTTAATCGCACTCTCCCGTAAACACTCTACGCCCGTTATCGTCGCAACACAAATGCTTGAATCTATGGTAACAAATGCACAACCAACTCGTGCTGAAGTAAATGACGTCGCCACTGCAGTTTTGGATCAGGCAGATGCCGTAATGCTTTCTGCAGAATCGGCCGTAGGCTTTAACCCACCGCTTGTCGTAGAGACCATGGCACGCATTGCATCTCGGGTAGAAGTAGATCAGAAAGAACAAGAAGAATATCATGAGACGATGGAAATCGTGCATAGCAATGCTTTTGAACTGACGGCACCGCTTGCACAAGCAGCAGCACACCTCGCACACGAAGTTGATGCCAAAGCAATTCTGTCTATTACCTCCAGTGGAAAAACTGCAACATCACTTGCCTCATATCGACCGCATGTACCCACCTTTGTCGCCTGTGATAATGCCGATGTCGCACATCAACTGGCATTGGTTTATGGTATTTATCCTACCTATGTTCCTAAGATTACAGACAATCAAGTTGTTTTTGATGAGATTCTTGCAAATCTAGAAACAAAAGGATATGTTAAAAGTGGAGATACTATTGTCGTTCTTGAAGGCAGTCTTCCCGGCATCCAAGGTGGTACTGATACCATTAAAGTCATAAAAATAAAGTAATATGAACATAAAAAGTATTCATGCGAGACAGATTTTAGACAGTCGTGGCAATCCTACCGTGGAGGCTGATGTTATCCTTGAGAATGGCATTCTTGGGCGTGCAGCAGTCCCCAGTGGAGCATCCACAGGTACCAATGAAGCAGTAGAACTGCGCGATGGTGATAAAAGTAAATTCAATGGCAAAGGTGTCCTCACGGCAGTCAATAATGTAAATACAGAAATCGCACAGAAACTTGTCGGCATGGATGTGACTGATCAAGAAGTCCTTGATGAAGCAATGATTGTGCTTGATGGGACAGAGAATAAAGGGAGACTGGGAGCCAATGCAATTTTGGCAGTATCCATGGCAGCAGCCAAAGCCGCGGCACAAGAGGAGAATATTCCTTTATATAACTACTTTGCCAAACTGTCCCAGACAACCGATATGACATTACCCATTCCTATGATGAATATCATCAATGGTGGCAAGCATGCAGCAGGAAGTACAGATATTCAGGAATTTATGATTATGCCAGTTGGTGCGCCAACATTTAGTGATGCACTGCGTATGGGGACTGAAGTATTTCATGCACTGGCAAAAGTATTAAGTGAAAAAGGATATGGCACGACTGTTGGAGATGAAGGAGGTTATGCACCACGAGTCAAAGAAGGCAATAAAGAGGCATTGTCACTGATTTCAGAAGCGGTCACTAAAGCAGGCTATACACTGGGAAAAGATATCGCCTTGGCACTGGATGTCGCGGCATCAGAACTCCATCAACCAGATGGAACATATAAACTTACAACTGAGAACAAAGTCTTAACTGCCACTGAGATGGTAGCATGGTATGAACAATTAGTGAGTGAATACCCAATAGTATCTATCGAAGATGGTCTGAATGAAGCAGATTGGGAAGGGTGGAAATTACTAACAGAAAAATTAGGAGATAAAATACAACTTGTTGGTGATGATTTGCTGGTTACAAACATTAAATTCTTAGAAAGAGGGATTAATGAGAAAGCAGGAAATGCCATTTTAATTAAACTCAATCAAATTGGCACCGTTACAGAGACAATCGCTGCTATCCACATGGCTCATGAGCATAACTGGAAAGCCATTGTTTCACATCGTAGTGGAGAAACCGAAGATACAACAATTGCAGACTTTGTCGTGGGACTCAACACACAACAGATCAAGACGGGTTCACTTTCTCGTACAGATCGTATCTGCAAATACAATCAGCTTCTGCGTATAGAAGAAGCACTGGGGAATCAAGCAGTCTTTGCCGGAGCACAAGCATTAGCAAAATGAATCAACCATATAAACAAGTTCTCCTAGTCATTCTCGATGGTTGGGGATATAGCGAGCACCATGAATTCAATGCAATTTATAATGCATTCCCCAATTGCATGAATCATCTCTGGGAAACCTATCCTCATAGTCTTCTCAAAGCAAGTGGAGAAGCAATCGGACTTCCTGAAGGACAAATCGGAACCAGTGAAATAGGACATCTTACACTCGGTGCAGGGACAGTTCTTCTTACTGATGTTGTACGTATTAACAAGGCAATTTCAGATGGTTCATATGCTACCAATCCTGAATTTGAGAAACTTTTTGCCCATGTGAAAGGAAACCGTTCCACACTACATACCATGGGTCTTCTGAGTCCCGGAGGGGTGCATAGCCACCAAGAACACCTCTTTGCGTTTATCCGAGCAGCCAAAGCAGCAGGCATTGAAAAACTTGCAGTTCATGTGTTTACCGATGGTCGAGATGTCCCTCCTATGAGTGCACAAACGTATCTGGAAGACTTGCAAAAAGTTATTGATGAAGTAGGACTTGGACATATCAGTACTATGATTGGCCGCTATGACGCAATGGATCGTGACAACAATTGGGAGAGAACGCAGAAAGCAGTCGACCTTATGTTTGCTGGCATAGGGAAGGTGAGCACAGAGAGTCCACTTGCCGTCATTACCAAATCACATGAGGCAGGAGTTGAAGACCAATATACCGATGCAACACTTTTCCCCTTTCCTAATGGTTCACAACAACTAATTCAAAGAAACGATGGCATATTCTTTTATAATTTTAGACCTGACAGAGCACGACAGATTTCTCAGAAGATTCTTGAAAAAACATCAGACATGAATCTCTATTTTGTGACGATGACCCAATATGACAAACAATTGCCAACTCATGTTGCATTCATGCCGTTCGAGATTAAGGATACGCTCGCACAAGAGGTTGCTCGTCATAATCTTACGCAAGCCCATATAGGAGAAACAGAGAAATATGCGCACGTAACCTACTTTTTCAATGGAGGAAATGAAACACCACACAAAAATGAAGAATTTATTCTTGTTCCCAGTAGAAAGGACGTTGCTACCTATGATCTTGCACCACAAATGAGCGCTGAAGGAGTTGCAGATAAAACAATTGAACAAATTGAAAAAGGGACTAATTTTATTGTCATTAACTTTGCCAATGCTGATATGGTAGGCCATGTTGGCAAGTATGAGCCTACTATTCAAGCGATCAAATTTGAAGATACTCAAATCAAACGAGTTGTAGATGCCATGCAAAAAAATGGTGGAGTAGTCTTTATTACCGCCGATCATGGCAATGCTGAACATATGTATAACGAAGAGGCACACCAACCAAGTACTGCGCATTCACTGAATCCAGTCCCAGGTATTTTGACCGATACCACATTCAAAATGAAACCCACAGGGACACTTGCCGATGTTGCACCAACTATTCTTCAACTGTTTGGAATTGCAAAGCCTCAAGATATGACAGGGGAGAGTCTTATCGCATAAGTTATGGCAAGTGAGACCATTCTTGACGAGCAAGAATTGGCGAGTATCCCACAAGGTGATCGATGTGTTCACTACGCTACCGTTCCTGATCAATTT
>JAJYDJ010000001.1 GCA_021777565.1 bacterium
GTGGTTGAATACCAGTTAATCCACTTCCAGGAGAGCCATCACCATTCAGTTGGAGATTGTAACGATCAATACCCATAACGTGAGCAGCAATACTTAACTTTACAGGGAAAGGAGCAGGGGTAGCGGTAGGACCAGAAGGAGTAGGTGATGGGGTTGGTGAGGGACTTGGTGTTGGCGTGGGGGTGTCTGCAGGCTTACAGGTACTAACGGTATCGGTGGTAAATTGACCATAGTTTTTCCCACCGGTTTGGTTAGGGCTAACGCCTACTGAAGTTATGTTGGTACCGGAAACGCTTGTAGAATATTGCCAATTGCTTCCTGAACCATAGTTGTTACTGATTTCTTTTTGTTGTCCGTTATCAGTGTATCGAATAGAGTAGACATTGAATTGGCAGTTGGCACCATTCCACTTTACTGTGACAGAGGTCGCTTGGCCATTATTGCAACTCGGACTAGTACTCACGCTTACGGGGTAGCAATAACACTGTGCATTCCCTTTAGCAGAATCATATCCAGGACAATAAGTAGTAGCACTCACAGTCCCTCTTATGAAGGCAAACACACCGACTGCAAGGGCAAGAGACAAAAGAACTTTACGATGCATAGTATGCCTTTAGCGTATACTGAATTTCTTTTATCTGCAAGAGAATTAGTTGACGATCAGCCAGTTAAATTGTGTAGGCTGATCCTGAATAGCGGGAATACCAACACTGAATGACTGGCCAGGTTGCTGTCTGATAAGTACTGGAGTAACGGCACTGGCTGTTCCAACTGGCGTTATATAAATAAGTGAGTTAGGTGTGACAGCTGGATTATCAATCGTGACCTGTTTTTGGTATGCGTTGATCTGGGTCGTGCCCGCACTGCCGGTAGCGATGACTTCAGTCTCTGAGAGAGCATAGGCCTGTCCAGCGATAGAGAGATTGAGCTTTCCAATAGTTGCCGTTCCTGAGGCAATGATATCTCCAATCTGTGAAAGCTGGAATACGGCTGACCCTGATGCATTGTGTACCATTAAGGCACTATTAGACCCAGTGTTGGTATCCCCGAGCTGGATGGACAGATCCTGACCAGGCAGTGGGGAAATGGCATGGGCAAAGAGTGTTTGCTTGATCACGGCATTTCCATTCATGGTCAAGTTACCATTGGTGTCAAATGCTATTTGACCACCTTCAAAGAGCACATTAGCTTGTGCCATCGGCTGAATCTGCAAGTCATTGCCGATCGTACTAATACTATTGTCTGCCAGAATGAGCGTACTATTCACGGCTAGCTGGCCTGCGATTTCGGTATCGGCAAGCGTTGTGTTGCCAGCAGATTGCAGCCCTTGGGTAAATACGGCTGTCGTAGCCTGGATTTGTGGTACGTAGGCCAGGAATCCAGAGTAGGATGCCAGGTTAGTATACCCAAGGTATGGTGTTAGCAAACCTGATGGGGTAGCGCTAGAAAGATTTGCGGAATTAGACGAATTACTATCGGCCAGGGTGCCTGTTGGGGTGGCAAAGGCAATACTGTTCACATTGGTGATATTTTGAGCACTCATTGTGCTCAGGATTGCTTGCAACCCAACGATGGAATTAGCCTCAATTCTGTCTGCATGGAGCGTCCCAGAGATAGTGGCATCGCCATTTACTGCAAGATTTTGTGAGTTTAGAGCGCCTGCGATGGTTGCCGTATTATTGACTACTAATCCATTACTTGCCAACGTGCCACTGAAGCTAGCATTGCCTTGATTATCAATACTTGCGACCGTTGCACTGGTAGATGACTCATTCGCATGGATAGAAAGAGTCGAATTGGTCAAGGTCACGGCTATGTGTGAATCCTGCGCAAGAGGTGAGATCACATTGGCGTGTAACTGCTCAGCCACAGGGAGTGGTGAGACAGCCGTAATCGTGCCGTTGTTAATAGCTGCCTGGACAGTCGTCACGATGAAGTCCTGAATATTCTGGCCTGCGATGGTGACATTGCTGGTGGCCACAGAGAGCGTATTGGTTGTGAGATCTTGAGTTGAGATCATTCCTGCTTTTAAAATTGCGATCACGGCCTGGCCAAATTCACCAATGCGAGTGTCGATACTTCCATCAGTACGCAGGAGTTGGTATGGCAGGGCACTTCCACTCGCACCAACAATGTTCAGGTTTCCGGTGTCGGTGAGATATACATCAGGATCGTGCCAGCTGACGGTCAAGAGCACCATGACCTTACCGCAGACGGCGCCTGCTGGAGCACCAGTTGGACAGTCCATAAGTCCTCGTCCCATCTCACCATTGCTTGGATCGAAATCTTCGATCACTTTACCCACGACTGGTCCAGCCTGAGTGGCTTTCATACCAAATCCGGCGTATCCAGCTGATGTGATACTGTCACCTACATGGACAAATCCGTTGGTCGAAATAAACTTCACTGGGATACGTCCTGCGGTAGCGACTGGTGGTTTGGTGGTTGGTGCAATTGGGATATTGCCATTACCCATCATAAATGCTCCATCATCGATAACTACCGCAGGTGTGGTAGATACGATACCGATGACTGCTGGATCATATGGTTTGGTGGTGGTGGTTACGTAATGGGCAGAGTCAGTTGAGGTTGTATCTGGTACTACGATGTCAGCAGCCTCCATGATGGAATTTGATTGATAGTACTCAGCATAGTCAGAACAGAAGACTCCGACAGACCCACCAGAAAGATTGAAACAGTTGGAGCCTCCCTGAACGTGCCCTCCACGATATTGCAGGAGAAGGTAAGTGCTTCCAGTGCCTACGCCTGCTTGTGATGTTTGTATATAACCTCCATAGTTCATGGCTCCACCATACATTGCGAGATAGTTACCTGAGTTACTAAATTGGTACAAAAACGCATTGTCACCTGATTCAGTATTGGTTCTGTTACCACCGGTGTTCAATATACTGAGTCTGCCAAGCTGGTTAGCGCCATACATGGCGTCATGACTGTTATTGATCTGGTGAACGAGAGTATTATTCGCATAGAGGCGTAGGTCTCCATCACTGTTAGAGAACATGCCAGTATCTTGACAACCATCTTGATAGAAGGAAAAGCCGCCACTTTGAGTACTACAGCCGCTGGGAAGCCCTTCTGAGCCAGAGATCATGCCATGAACTTCTAACATCTGGGCTGGTGTTGTAGTTCCCATTCCAATATTACCAGAATGAGAGAGTTCTATATATGCACCTGCATTGAGTGTGTTATCTACATCATATCCGAGTTGGATACCTGTAGTTGTCCAATCGGTACCATTTGCTTCTCGATATAAGCGTATGCCTAGAGCAGAAGCATTGGTACTTGTGCCACCAAGACTTCCGGCTATAACATAATTGCCAGCTGTCCCTCCAAGAGCCCCAGCGTCTACCTTAAAGGATGTACTGAAAGCTGTCCCACCATAATTGGCACCTACAGTTAGTAGTGCCCCTGGGCTCGTAGTACCAATACCTACATTTCCCGTACTGCCTTGAATATACATTCTATATGCACTTGCAGTTCTATCATATAATCCAAGGTCTGCTGCAACCCCCTGAGCATTCCCGTACCATTCATATTGATGGGCTCCGACTGCATTTGAATCGATCACCAAACGGGGATTGGATATGCCCTCAGCCTTAATGGATCCAAAAACACTTAATTTTTCATCGGGGTTCGTAGTACCAATCCCTAAACTCCCTCCATTAAACCAGCTGTTCCCACTTGCTGTTACTTTCGCAACATAGGCAGTGGTGACGGTTGGTGGCGTGCCAGAAGTAAGTGCCGTCCCACCAGTATCTGACGCGGAGTTCGTAGTAACGGTCGTCAGGTAGGATGTGGCGCCATAACTGCCGGATGTCGTGGTGCGGTAGACGTTATAGCTGGTAGCTGCCGTACTTGATGTCCAGGAAAGGTTAATAGTCTGGTTGCCTGTTGTTGGAGTAGCAGAAACTTCGACCGATCCAGCCGTTTCTCCCACGCCATCAAGTGCGGTGATTTTGTAATAGTAGGTAGTGCCAACCGTGAGCGATCCACCTGCAGCCAGTGCGGCAGAAGGACTCTGAGGGATGACCATTTCAATAGCCATATTGTTACCACCACCAAGGGTCAATGCCTGCTGTGGTGTGAGCGTCTTAATACCGATGCTCCCAGCGGTGAGGAGAGAGTAGCCAACGGCAGCTGGTGCGAGATAGTACTGGCCTGCCGCGTTGTTAATATCGACAAATCGTGAAGCTTTGACACCATTACCTGCCGTATCAACAACAAAAATATTATTGCCAGATGCGTCTTGGAATTGCATGGCAGTAGAGGAGTTAACGAGGGAACGTGAAAGTAAATTCCCATTGTTATCGACGCGGAAGACATCAGCTAGTGCCGCCGAACTGGTTGCATTGGTAGCCATGTTGTCAAGGCGAGTAGAAAGCTGGTTGGTCACTCTCAGAACACTATCGACACTTAAGTTTGACTGGCTCAGTGTTGAACCGAAGGGATTATAGTTAGATGCGAGGAAGTCTTTAAATGTTGTATCCTGGCTTTCCATCCATACACCACCAGCTCCACTGTTGTTACTCCCAAATGCATATAATGTGCCTGTCCCATAACTTTGACCTACTGAAATTGTATTTACAAAACCATTGTTTGCTCCCCAAATCTGACCAGTATCATCTTGGGTAGTCATACTTGGAGAGTAGTAGTCTTGGATCGTGTCAGTATCCATCCCAATAGCTGAAATGCCACCTGGATTAGTACCGATATAGATCATGCCATTTCTGATGGAAGCAGCGACCGCACTAACGTTGCTATTACCACCTGCGACTTCCTGACTGGCATCAGCTGCAATGGTAACGCCGCGGATTGATTGAGACGCGTGGTTCTGAAGCGCACGGTATCCTACCTGATACTGGTGGGCAATCTCACTTGAAGTAAGGGTAGATGCAGCAACAAATGGCTGGTCTATTGTTCCATTAAAGAAGTTAGCTGCTGATCCACTGGTATAATCGGCGCCAATAGCAAAATTTGCCGTGGTACTTGGAAGATTCCCTGTGCGTGCAATAGTGCCATCAAGCTGTCCATCAACATAAATTCTCATATTACTACCATCATAGGTCCCAACGACATAGTGCCAGTTACCATCAGCAACATTTCTAGTAGAGGTGAGATCTGTGAATGGTGTTAGTTCAGTGTGGAATGTTGCCAGACCAGAACCATTGACTGACAAGTAGTATGATCCACTAACCCCAGAATTGTAAGCTGAAATAATCATTTGCTGGGTAACTGAAGATGTCTTAATCCATGCCCCGAGTGTAAGTGTATTTCCTTGTGGGTTGAGTTTGGAACTCGTCACACAGGTAGCATTGGCACACGAGAAGTATCCAGTACTTCCATTGAATGTAATACCAGTATTACGTACGCCACTGACGCTATAGGTGAGCGTACCATTTGCGGTAAGTGTATTACCAAGAGTTGTTACGTCTGAGACGTTGCCACTTGCCTCAGTCAGCGGCCAATATCCACGAGTACTGCCAACCATTTCATCGGTAATATAGTTTTTGTTGTAATATTTAACAGAGCTGTTATTTGGATCTCCACGCTTTTCTTGGAAGACCATCAATGATCCACTACTGCCTTGAGCACCAACATATATAGTGTTACTCACCCCGTCTACCGTAGAAGTACCCTCGGTGACATATAAGCTTGACGGTACGAAGGTTGCGCTACTAGATGCAGGACCGCTGTTCGTCGCGCCACCATTGATGCTACTAAACGTATTACTATCTGTGGTTGTCGCACCATAATGAGTAGAGTCTATGTTGTAGTAAACTTCATCATACAGCTGGTTATCTCCACTTGAGACACTCACGGCATTTCGTTTTATCTTAATAGCATAGTTCGCCGGTGTACCACCATTACTCACGAGGCCATAAAGGTCTCCTACAGAGGTAAGCCAGACGTTTGTAACGTTTTGCCCAGGCCCAAATCTTCCAACAAGGCTTTGATTTGACTCGTTAATCAATTCAACGCCACCCTTAGAACCACCGTTGTTGGCAATTGCCATATATGTCTGACCATTGACTACGTTGACATAGATATCATTGATGTAGTTGCGATTGATAATGGCGGTTATGTTAGGTAAGGTACTAAATGTTACTGTTGTATTTCGATTGAGGATATTTTTATTCCCGACAGCATAGACATTGGTATAGCGATACGCTGAGTCATTCTTGAAATCAATGACGTTCACTGCGCCACTGGCTCCTCCATTGTTCATGCCATAATAAATTTTCCCGTTTAGGGCGAATACTGCCGACCCAACAGTCCCTGTATCACCAATCATTTGCGTGCTTGCGGCCTTATTAAACTGCATCCAAAGACTGTTATCTTTGGCATCATAAATATAGAGATTGGTTGTTGTAGCAACCAAAATAGCCTTTTTCGGGAATGGTCTTGTAGAGCCTCGAGTCGCCGTGTTGAGTGTTTCGTCATACCAACTCGATCCTTGCGCACGCTCGTCATTTGTCCAGGCTCCACCATCACTATCCTTGGTGGTGTCATAGATGAACACCTTTACTACGTTAGAAATCGAAGTAATATTTTTATGCCCACCAATGGTTAAGTCCTGGTTGTTGAGAGACATATAGGTGTGTGTTGCAGAAGAAGCATTAATGACGTTCCCCGTAAAAGATGTTGATGGGTTTGGTGGAACGACACTCAAGATATCGCCGGTCGTGTCAGCGGTTGCACTGATGGAAGCCGTGGTTGTGGTTGTAGCAGTAGATACCTCGTTGAAGAGTGCATTTGGTTTGGTTGTCCCAACTCCTACATTCCCAGCGCTATTAATATACATAGCCTCTGTCCCAGTGGGGAATACGTTTGCAGTTCCATTGACGTAGAACCCCAAGCCATGACTTGCTCCTGCCCCAATCGACGTGGTACTTCCATCGTATCCAAACATTGCTCTGCCACCTGAGATAGAAAGGAAATTGGCGGTGTTGGCACCAGTTCCCAAATAGAGGTCTGGTACGGTATTGCTGTCGTAGTTTACCTGCAATGGAGAGGCGGTAGGGTTGGTAGTACCCAAACCTACATAGCCATTACTATTTAGAAATAGACTTGGTGTAAGGCCAAATCCAGTATTGCCGTTATAAAATCCAAGCGTGTCGTTGTTTAGCATGTCAACACGCGTACCTGATCCAGTAAAGGTAAGGTTCCCCGATGTGCTTGCGGTCCCTGCTGGAATTGTGAACGTTCCGACTGGGTGAGGAAGTGCAAAAACTTGGAAGGCTGATCCTGTTGCGTTACCACCGATTGCCAAATCTGAGGCGGGGTAGGTAGGTGCCAGAACGTTATTGTTCATCTGCCAGAAGCCAGAGATAGTGCCGCTTGGTGGGATGATAATATTTTGTGCGTAAATATTATTCCAGTTGAGTGATGGGGAGCCAAGATTGGCACCAAAATTTGTTCCTGGGAGCACATTCCCATTACTATCTATATTAGTCATTGTTGAACTTGCACCACCTTGATTGACCGCAAGTGTGCCGTTGAGGAATAAATTGCCTGCACTCGTCAGGTAGTTACTCGAGGTAAAGAAGTTAAGATTTCCAGTAGAACCACTATTCAATGTGAGTGTGTTTGATCCAGTATTAGTTATTAAAGTATTAGTTCCACCCAGGGCCAGGGTGTTGGCATTAAATGTTACTTTTGAGCCTGCACCACCGTTTCGTGGAGAGAGAATAATATCTCCTGTACCGACTCCACCACTAGCTGCACCGCCCAAAAGGAGGTTATTCATTTGGGTTGCCTGAATAGTCCCATCGCCTCCTAGCACTATGCCTGTTCCGCTGCCAACTGCACTGATTGAAGCCACTGGTGTACCGGTATTCATGTTGAGTACCGCAAATTTTGCACTGCTTGTTGCGTTGCCACCAAGCAAAAAGTCCCAGGTACTATTTGTGGGTGTGATTGCTCCATTGCCAGGAGAGGTGAGTGTCCAGTAGTTACTTGCCGCAGCCGAACAGGATGACCAGGTTGGGGCTGCGCTTGATCCTGATACCAAACAGAGTCCGGCGGTTGCTGTGCCATTCATCTCTTGGATAAGCCCGGTTGAGGTGCCATAGAAGATGCCTCCAGCACTGGTATAGGCTGCACTCGTGATGGCCCCACTATTATTTACGGTGAACTTTGATACGCCTGAAGCTGAGGCGGTCAGGAGGTCTCCCACATTGGTTGCATTTCGGTTATCAACAACCAGTGTGGCATTACCACCAGAATCTCGATAAACTTCAAGACCAGTGTTGGTGAGCAGTGAAGTGGTATTGATACCAACACTGCCATTACTGGCGATATACATATTAGTTGTAGCGTTGTTCTGGAACGACAAAGATCCGTATGTGCGTACGGATCCAGCTCCACTTCCCATGAGGAATACACTACCACCACCACGGTCAGCCAGGAATTGATAACGATTACTATCACTCCCATCACCAAAAACAACGATCGGCTGTTGGTCAGTTGCTGCAGTATCTGCTACCTGAAGCTCGGTATTTGGATTGGCAAAGGTTGCTGTGTTGATCCCGACTGCACCACCACGGCCGTTGAGGATGATTGGAGCTACGGTATTTCCAACATTTACTGACTGAATGTATGAGAGGTTGTTTGTTTTGTCTGCACCCAAATAAATTGCATAATCACTTGTCGTGTGCCCAGTTGATGCTTCAAAGGCGTTGGTTGAGTTCCATTCGGTATTTGTATATGCACCCGATGCACTTATTTCAAAGGCGCCGTTAATGCTTGTTGTGTGTACGCCGACTTGTCCAGCGTTGTTTACATACAGAGCAGGGTTAGCAGTCAGACCGGCATCTCCGCCAACTGAGGTGTAGACGCCAAGCGTGCCTCCATTGAGCACATTGATTGTTTCGGCGGGGTTTGTGCCAGTTGGCACTTTAAGAGAGAAATTGCCAGAAATAGTTGCGGTTGGGGTCCCGCCAGCCACGTTGAGGAAGCCGAATTTAAGATTGGCCGAGGTTGTTGAATTCGCACCGAGTAAAAGATCATCGGTAATATTCAATGGCGAGAGTGCGCCAAGCACACGCTGCCAATAATTTCCTGCAGCAGGAGACCAGGAAAGTGTCCCAGAACCGTTGGTGACCAGAGAGTAGCCATTGACCTGACCACCTGTTGGCCAGGTATAGGCAATGCCACCGAATGTGGTCGTGCCAGAACTGTTGGAAAGTACTAAGTTGCCACCGGTCGTCAGATTTCCCGAAAAGAGGCCATTTCCTGCGGCAGTCGTGTTACCAGACGAGTCTACAGTGAATTTAGCAGTCCCACTGGTACTTGCGCTAATAAGAGGCCCGGTGCTCTCCTGATCGATAGTAAGGGCTGATTGACCACTGCTGGTTGCGATGATGGCTGCAATGTCCTGGATCTCAACCGCTCCGAGGTCAGTGTAGAGGCCTGTTGAGGCAGACTTAGCATTGCCATTGAGTGAGCTATTTTGAATGGGTTTTTGCAGGTCGATTTGCCCGAGTCCATCGGGAATAAGTTGGACATTGGTGTTGGTGCCTGGAGCAGTTTCAAGCGCAAGAACTTTACCTACGAGGTTGAGTTGGTTTCCCGTGTACTGAATCGTTGTTGGAGTAGCGGTCCCTTGGATATCTACGGTGCCACTGGAGTTAAGTGCCAGTACTGCATTGGCATTGGATGTCACATTGGTCGTGTCGGTTGTTGGTGGCAGGCCTTGCAGTGTCTCTGCGTTACTGGCATAACTGACGGTCGCAAGCTGCTGACGTGGGGTCAGTTCTGGGGTGTTCTCGATAGTAACCCCAAGCCACAGCTGGTTGTTGTTACTAAACAGGGTCTGCATAATACCACAAGACCCCGTTGCCGGGGATGAGGGTGGATTGTTGCCATTACATAAGGCCGCCTGGCCACCGCTCCCATCGCTTCCTAAGAGCACTGAGAAAATACCATCGCTGTCCAGTGAAACGCTTCGTACTTCTTCCCAGAGTCTGGCAGAGCCCGTGGCACTAGCGCTATTGTAGATGATAAATCTGACGTTTTTTGTTCCCGTGAATGGATTGTCATTGGTATCGGTCAAACGTCCCTGGAATGACAAAATACGAAGTGGAGCGGCTCCTGCCGCGAGTCCTTGCCCAGTCTTTTGAATAAAGCTGACATAAAATCCAACGCCGATGACGGCTGCAAACACGAGGAGCACCAACATGTTGAAGTACTGAGATACTGCTGTTTTCTGCCAACTCCTATACCAGGCTGGACGGGTATAAAGTGCATGATAAAAAGCTCGTGAGTACCAGGGAAGTGTCAGTGGTTCTGTCTGCATGCGTTCCACGAAAAGGTCGCGTGCGTTCATGGTTTTTCTCTTCAGGTTTCGTGTCGTATGTACGAGGGGAGTTACGACCGAATGCTCAAGCATGAGGCCAAACATTCGGGTTATTTTTTGTGCGAGCCTGAAAGGAGGGAATGGAGAATAAGCATGATTTTCTTTGTGAGAGATAACTTCGTTTTTCTTGTCATGACGCGCTTTTTGAGCAGCATCCAGCAATTGGGAAAGGTGAGTGCTAGATAGTCTTTGGCTTGATAATTCAACCTTTTCTTCAACTGGCGTGTTCATGGGGATAATACGTACGGGAGTATAGGCATGGCTGAGTGTCGGCGTTGCTCCTTCTGCGTGGTCATCCAGCCACGAAAGATATCGCTTCACGGCTGAAACTTTGCGGTTAATGGAGGCTGGGGAAAAGCTGTGTGCCCCTTGCAGATACATGTGATACGCTTGTGTCGCTTCACTAACTGAGCCATAGCTACTGGCATTCTCTTCGTGCCAGGCAAGGTATTGTTTCACGTCGATGATATAGTTCTTTATAGTAAGATGCGATGATTTCCCAATGAAAAGATGGTTTTTGAATGCCTGCAACTGGTATGGATCTTGTTCTGCTTGGTTTTCCGCTATCTCTTTTACGCATGGATTGGAGGCAGTGATATGGGCATTGGTGAGGTAGGTAAAAAAGAGCTTCAAGGACGATCGATATCGATTCACTGAAGCGGCAGATGCCTGCTGGAGGATGAAGGAAGTGAAGCTCTCGATGTCTTCTCGAGTTACGCTCTCTGGCTCAAAGGCACCCTTTCGTGCAACCATCCAGTCAATAAATTTCTTCACATCTGCTCGGTAGTTCTTTCGGGTAACGTTAGACATCCCTGGATGGGAAGTGAAGAGGCTTGCGATGAATTGTTCGAGATATTGCATGTGTGAAAATTGTGAAAAGTATTCTCTAGCCTCGATTTATACGTTTTATACGTTTTATCTTGTTACTAGTTACTACTAATATTTAGCGTAAGAAGTTTGATTAGCCTTGTCAAGGGAAAGAAATACGACAAAGATGATGTATTTTGTTATGAATAGACATACTTAATTGACGAATATTTTAGCCTTCGGGAATAAAGTTTTGAATAAAGAAGGATGCGTGTCTTAAATTTTAGCGAAAATAAGTAATCAAAGTATGTCAATTGGTATCAATTTTTCAAAAGAGAGATGACCTCATTAATTTAAAAATGAGAGTGGGGGAGAAAAGAAGAGAATTTTGAAAAAAACACGAAGATATAAAGCCAAATGATTAAATTCCTATCAGGAAAAGCAAAATAGCACTTAAAATATTCAAGTGATAAAAAATAATTAATATAGTTTGGATTGATTTAGAAGCCTTTTTGAAAAATCCCGAAGCTCTCATAGAGAGAGGGGTATAAAGTCGTGCGTATTCTTGTTGAGAAGGCTCACTTTGATTACAATAGTATATATGCCCTGCCCAAAGAGACTAAAAGTTATCTTCTGCGCGCTTATTGCGAGTGTGGTTTTATTATCCTCAGGTGCGTATGTGCATGCATCAACTGTTCAATCTAAAGACGTCACGGCCACCGCCAAAGTCGGGAAATACTCCCTCTCGCTGCAGGGCATTATCGCCCCATTTGCTTCGGTAATTCTTATTCAGGATGATCTAGTGCTTCGCAGTGTCGTTGCCGATGCTAACGGCGTTTTTACGATCTCACAGGTGGCAATTAATAGTGAATCCCACACCATATGTCTTGAAGCAATCGATGTGAAGCGACTCGGGGAGTCATATACCTGTATTGACCTGGGTGAAATTACGGGGGATGTCGTGAAGAATAATATCTTTCTTCCTCCAACTCTTGGACTGGTGGCTAGTGAGATTAACGTTGGTGATACGGCAGTTATTTGGGGGTACAGTATGCCTGGAGCAACGGTAACGGTATATATAAGTGGAACTCCATTCACCACGACCGCTGACTCTACTGGTTTTTATCGCATAGATACCAAGATGAGTACTGCTGGGAGCTTCCAGCTCTTTGCTGATGCGACGTATTCAAGTCAAAAGTCTCTCAAGCCAACACGTACTAAGACGCTTGACGTGTTGAGCCTTCCCCAAATTGCGCTTAACGCAGGAAGAACCTGGCTGGAGAACCTGATAAACTGGCTCAGACAGCTGCCATTTGGCTTCCTCTGGATTGGTCTTCCACTGGTTATTCTGATTTTTATACTCCTTCGTAAGGTGAAGCCTGAGTGGTTTACCTGGTGGGATGAGATTGTTGGCTGGCTGCATCGTAAGTGGCTGTACTTCTTCTCCAGGAAGCTTCACCATGCCTGGTTTGTGGGATACTAAATCACGGCTATCTTTAGCAGTAAAAACATCGATGTGCTAGCAATCGCATGGGTTGAAGTGAAAGCATAATCGTGTTGTTTAACCTCAAAGGAATCTCGTCGTACGTATTAATTTCATTGTTTGTCACAAGAGGTTAGGTAGTGTCAAAATGCATGGCACATTTACATCATGCATGCAGCGGGGAATGGGAGATTACATGGACTCTGGCATCATGGGAGGACCTTTCTTCCTTCTCAGGAAGAGTATAATGCCGAGGATAACAGCCACCAGGATCAGTGTTACCAGGACTGCCAGTCTCCATGGGAATACCCAGAAGGCAACCGTCGCAGTAAGTGGAAGATTCCCATTTACCCCATATTGGGCAAGTATTCGCACCTGATATCTTCCAAACATCCAGTAGCTCCCAACCTTGAGGGCATAGTCACGCGTCGTGGTGGGGAAGATGTTCTCAGAGGGCAGTTGCTGCTCTTCTACGGCGCGGCCAAACATGTCTGTTACGACAATTGTCCCTGTTGGTTTGATGTGCAGATCGCCGCCATTTTGGATAGAGGCAGCCACGGCCACCGGGCCGTTCTCCTGGAAGAATGGAGCCATAATCTTACTCACAAAGGCATATTCATTGATCGTTCCTCTCACCGTTATGCGAAAGATGGTGCCAAGCTGGGTTTGGATGGTGGCACCACTGTTGCCGGCACTTGTGGCATTATCTATCGGGGTATACACCACTGCCATATAATGGCCGCCTGGTGCGGCATCAGCAGGGATTTGTAAATAGAAGTTTAATTCTTGCTTCTGTCGGGGAAGAACCGTGAAGCTATTTGGGACCACTCCAATCCAATTTGCCGCAGAAAAACGGTTATTCAATGTGTTTGGGGGGAGTATGGCCGGTGTCCCATGGGTGTCCTGGACGATATAATCTCGCGTATCAACCCGGAAAGTCACTGGCTGATCTCCGTCGTTGATCATCTTAAGCGTGCCTTCGATCTTATCTCCAGGATTGACGGTATAATCTGCGCTTGGGGGAATGACCGTCATGTTCCTGACCAGCTGTGCCTGCGCAGGAGCAGCAAGTAAGAGTGACACCACGGAAAGGCTCACAAGCATCAATCCGGTCTTTTGTAAGTAATGGTGGTAGGCAGTCATCATATATCAGTGTACAGGTTAAAATGTCGCAGTAGCAACATAGGTAAGTACGGTACTATAGATACCTGGAGGGGTGGTTCCTGAAACCGTACCTGCATAACGCATCACGGTAATATCTCCGCTGATTGGTCCACCGGTATAGGACGCCAGGGTTGCATAGTAGCCATTTCCACTGGTATTCCAAGGGTTAGAAAAGAGTGCGGTACTGGTTCCGCCACTGTTAATAACACCAGAGGTGCCACCCCAGTTCGGAGTTGATGTTGGCACGTGGGCACCGCATGGACTAATACCAAATGCGGCCGTTCCTGTCGTCATTGCCGCTGGGATTGGCGTATCATTTGCTGTCAGTCCAGTGCCTCCATTGGCATCAGGAATCCAGAATCCAGTTGCCACATCAATCAGTCGTCCTGAGGAGGTCGCGGTAAGCGCATAGCCACTCGCACCGTTAGTTGAAATGGTCAAGGTTTGTCCGATATGGCTGGTTGTCCCGTTGGTGAGCGTACCTAAATTGACGACCGTTGGTGTCGAATTGATGCCAGTATTGGACGTTTCACTGGCACAGCTGGTACTGATAGTGTGATAGTCGGTGCCACTATTCTCTCCGGCGATAGTGAAGGTGAGACTTGGTTCCACGGTTGCATACACTTGTACCGACTCGATAGTATCAATCTTTACTTTCCCTGTATCGTATGGGTTACTGCTTCCATCCTGGGTATCAATCTGGACTCGCCAACTATCAGCCGTCCCTGTGGCCGCATTCTTGGTAGGATTAATAACAGTTGGGACTTGCGTATCACACTTTGCTACTGCAGCAGCGGCACTACACCCGATATAAATGGTTACCGTTGTCCCTGCAGTGATAGATGACCCCAGTGAGCCAAGCGTAATGACTGGTGAAGTGCCACTAGAAGGGTTGGTGTAACTACCCGTAAAGGTAAGTGCACTCGAGCCACTGAACGCTTTAATATTGGTATCGCTCAGGCCGTTGAGTTGGAAGGTTGAAGCCGAAGGAGAAGCTGCACTGTTGGCATCACCTGAGGAGAGAGTGGGGAACGTAATAAGAATTTTACCACCTGATGGGAGGGTTGTTGCGGTTGTGAATACGATCTTGTGCATAGCGGTGATTGGGACACTGACGGCATCACCTTTGTGATGAGCATGAGGGATAGTATTTGACCCGGTGAAGTAGATGTTTCGTGTGTTTGGTGTCCCTGCAATTTGTGCAGAGGACGAGGCAACATACTTAATATTGTAGTCAGTTGTCTCTCCAGTCCCAGCCCAGAAGGTAGCCGAATCAGAGGCGATATACATAAGGCCATTGGACGAGCCTAAGTCAATAACACTAATAGTTGTTGCATTGGCAGCCTGATCAGTATTGAGGACTGCTGAGGCAGAGGGGCGTGAGGTAGAGATAGTATCTGACGCACTTGTGAGTTGTGCGGCCCAGACTTTTTGAGCTGTTACTAAATAGACTACAAAAAAGAGCGAGACGACGACGACCGAATAAAAACCGCGATGCATACTCTATTATGCCCATATTTTTATGCGTGCTGTCAATAAGTTTCTGGTATAAAACTGTGATTTATGTCACAAATGTTAGGCTCAGGAAGTTCTCTTCTTCACTCGAAGGAAGATAAAGAGGCCAAGAAGACTCATAATGATAATGGTTCCAATGGCTATCCATGGGATGGCTATGACGTATCGAGTCTGAGTGTAGAGTGGCCCTTGATCGGACAGTGCGACACTCAGTTGCACCTGGTACACACCAAAGAGTGCTTTTTCATGCCACACTGGCTTGCTTTCTTCACTGGTATTACTGATCTCGTCAGATGGGAGGTCACGAATGCTTTGCGCCAGAATATTTACAGGAAGTAAATTGATAGCACCAACGGTTTGACCAAACATGTTTTTGATCGTAATTGCACCCCTTGGTGCAAAAAAGGCATTCCCGGTATTGGCCACCTTCACAGTGATAGGAAGCGGCCCACCGGTGACAAAGATAGGAGTATCAAAGGTATCGATATTGCCTTGGGGCTTGTGGTTGGCACCAATGCTTAACAGCACGTGAGAGGCGATCGAGGCATTCAGGAAAGTTGATGTGCTTTGATTATTTGTGATAGGTTTTGATGTATATATAACTGAGAAATAGTAATCGCCATCTGGTTCATTCTCAGGCAGTGTCACGGTGAGAGTGACATCACGTTTACTCTGTGGAGGGATAGTGAGCGAGGTGACGGGAGCATTAGTGATGGAGAGGCTTATCTTTTGAGCGATTTGTGCATCAGGACCAGTGAAATGATCCATATAGGAGGGAAGTCCGGTCCCATCATCGGAGGCTTTAAAAGGAACAATGCGTAAATCTCCATCAATAGGAGTATCTCCAGTATTACTAAAGGAGATAACGGTGTTAATGATATTTGGTGCGGTTGTTGTGATCGTGGTGATAGGGGGATAGACGCCAAGGCTGAAGTCAGCGTGGGCTTTTTGTGCGCCAAAGCATCCTCCGATAAAGAGTGTTACAAGAGAGAGTATGGTTAGTTGTTTTTTCATACTATTTAAAATGTTGGCGTCAGAACATAGGTGAGTACATTGCTATAGAATCCCGCACCTTGAGAGGTGGAAATGTTTGCCTTGTAGGTAATTTGTACCTGCATGTTGCGTCCCACATTGGCTCCGCTCATCACCGTGGCAGGATTTTGGCTCAGTGACGTATTGGCTACTGGGCGATAAAAATTGGTCGTCGCAAAATCGGTTGGACAATAGTTAGTGACCCCAACCTGATCACATCGATAGCCAAAACCGTAGGCAAAAATAGAATCCCACAAAGTTGCTGTCGTGCTGGTACAATCTCCGGCGTTACACGTGGTATCAGGGATAGAGGAGCCAGTTGGTGGGTCCAGAAGCGCATGATTTTCAGCAATGGTGACGACAAATCCGTGTGCTGAGCCGTTGGTGACACTAAGTGTCTGAGTGCGGGTGACAGGATTGGTTGGATCAATAATCCCAAAGTCTACTGACGTTACTCCTTCACCTGAAATTTTAAATGAGAACGGGATAAGAGAACCGATATACTGGAATCCTGCACGCACTTTTCCACCTGTACCACTATAGAGGCCTGGGGCGACCTGACCACCGGTGTCTCTGAGGGTGTAGCCGCTTCCTGATTTTAACCCGGCGAAGTTATTATTCACAGATCCCATTTGGAGAATCCACTGACTGTTGGACATGTTGAGTGCGAAGGTTGGTCTTGTTGCCACATAAGCGCCTATGAGTACCAGTATAAGAGTGAGCAAGACTTTGTAATACATACCTTCATTGTAGTCAAAGAAGGGTAGAAGAGGGAAGCACTTATTGTTTTTTCTTTCCTTCTTCACGAAGGCTTTCAGTCTCTTCCAATATCTCATTGAGCTTATCCACCTCATCAGATTTGAGATCCTTGGTATCTTTCAATAGGTCGGAAACATCCTTGGCGATCGTATTTGCACTATCCTCATCACGCTCTTGCATCTCCTCCAGTGCTTCGTCCTCAACTTCTTTCTCTCGATATCCCTCGCCAAAGAAAAATGCAAGTGGAGCAATAAGTCCAATAGACGCAAGTCTCAAAAAGCTCTCCAGTGAGCCATTTTTTAACGCCTCTGGCAGAAAGACTGCAACAGTGCCAATGACAAATACGATCACCGTCGCGGGCTGGAAAATAAAGGTAATGCCAAACCCGAGGAAGTAGAGAAGGAAGAAAATGGGTGAGTAGATATTACCAGTGACGGTAATGGTGAGAAAGATACAGATGGTCAGAATGATGATGTCACTATCTGCTCCAAATTGTGGTGCATTTTTATTAAACCTCCTCCTGATAAAACTCGTGAGGAAATAGAGGATGATTAAAAAGGCAAGAAATTGGACCGTATAGGCAGTAAGAATAGTCTGAGACCAGACAAAAATGATAAAAAATGCCCCGATGAGCAAAAGCGAGTGATAAACAAGCTTCATACTTGTATGATACATGCCCGTTCCTTACTTGACAAGCACACCAAAAATCTCTTTGCTGGCGTATTCATGCGTGATATACTATATATATGCAAAAAAAGTATATTCCATCAGACATTGAGGCGAAATGGCAAAAAATCTGGGATGAAAGTGGCATGTATACTGCCGATGATTCGTCTTCAAAACCTAAGCGCTTCGTCATGGAAATGTTGCCATATCCATCTGGGGCAAGTCTGCATGTGGGGCACATGTTAGGCTATGTAGCCACGGATGTGTATGCACGATTCTCACGTATGAGTGGGTATAACGTCCTGCGACCTGTTGGATGGGATGCATTTGGGTTGCCTGCTGAAAATTATGCTATCAAAACACAAACCCTCCCTCAAGAAAGTACGGCGGCAGCAATAAAAGCATCTATCGAGCAATTGAAGCGTACCGGTATGGGGTATGACTGGGCACGAGAAGTGAATACCAGTGATCCAGATTACTACAAGTGGACCCAGTGGCTTTTTATCCAATTTTATAAAGAAGGATTGGCATATAAAAAAACAGCAGCTGTGAACTGGTGCCCCAAAGACCAGACAGTTTTGGCCAACGAGCAGGTGATTGATGGGAAATGTGAGCGATGTGACACTGAGGTCGAGCAGAAAGAGTTGGAACAGTGGTTCATGGCCATTACCAAGTATGCCGATGAACTGTTGGAAGATTTGGATCATATTGATTGGCCGGCATCAACCAAAGCGGCACAGAGAAATTGGATTGGGAGAAAAGAGGGTATTGAGATTACCTATGCGATCGATGGCAGTGATGAAACGGTCACCGTATTTACGACTCGCCCTGACACCAACTTCGGCGCAACCTTTATCGCCATGGCACCAGAGCATCCATTGGTAGAAAAAATTACTACCCCAGAAAATCAGAAAAGTGTATCAGACTATATAGAAAGCGTAAAAAATAAAACAGAATTGGCTCGAGAATCTGAAGGGAAAGACAAAACTGGTGTCTTTACGGGCAGTTTTGCCATCAATCCGCTCAACGGAGCCAAAATGCCGATCTGGATTTCAGATTTTGTGCTCTCAGGATACGGCACCGGGGCACTTGTTGGGGTCCCAGGACATGATATGCGCGATTTTGACTTCGCATTCAAATTTGGCTTGCCTATAGTCCGTGTGGTAATTGGCAGTGATGGCGACACATCGCCAATAACAAGTGCTGCTCAAGTACAGGAAGAAGAAGGAAAGATGATCAACTCAGGCTTTTTGGATGGCATGGACATCCATGCGGCTACTGAAAAGATGATGGATCACATTGAGAAAGAAGGATATGGCAAACGAGTGGTTAGTTATCATCTTCGAGACTGGTTGATCTCTCGCCAGCGCTACTGGGGGGCACCAGTACCAATGATCTATTGTGAAAAAGATGGGTGGAACCCTGTACCTGAGAGTGAGTTGCCAGTTCTTTTGCCAACTGATGTAGACTTTCAACCAACCGGTGAATCGCCCATCACTCGTTCCAAGACATTTCAAGAAGGAGTTACCTGTCCCGTCTGTCATGGGAATGCGCGCCGAGAAGTTGATACTCTGGACACATTCGTTGATTCATCATGGTATTTCCTGCGCTATTGTGACGCGTCCAACACCAAAGAAGCATTTGCCAAAGAAAAAGTAGACAAATGGATGCCAGTGGATCTGTATATTGGTGGAGATCATGCTACCACACATCTTATTTTTGCCCGTTTCTTTGTGAAGGCACTTCGAGATATGGGATTGTTATCCTTTGATGAGCCATTTGCCCGTTTTTTCAAAAATGGTCACATCTTGGGTGAGGATAATCGCAAGATGAGTAAGAGATGGGGGAATGTTATTAATCCATTGGACCTGATCACCAAATTTGGGGCCGATACCATGCGCATGTATGAAATGTTCATGGGACCTCTGGAGGATAGTAAGTCATGGAGTACCTCAGGGGTTGAAGGAATTTATCGCTTTTTAAATAGAGTATGGACGCTGATGCAGACGGAGGCGACTGACGCCACTCCAGATAAAGAAGCACTCTTTATGATGCACACTTCTATCAAGAAGATTACTGATGATATTGAAGCGTTGCAGGTGAACACCGCAGTTTCACACTTTATGAAGTGGTACAACTTCCTCTCAGAGCGAAAGCATATCTCACAAGAGGAAAAGGAGATATTCTTGAAGCTCTTGGCACCGTTTGCCCCACACATGAGTGAAGAGCTGTGGCATGATCTGAAAGGTGAAGCTGCTGAGAGTATTCATAAGCAGTCATGGCCTGTTAGTGATAATCAATATCTAGCACGCAATGAAGCGCTTATTGTTGTGCAGGTGAATGGGAAGTTACGTGGTAACCTCACTGTTGAGAATAGTGAGGCAGGCGACCAGGCTAAAGTGGAAGCTCTTGCTAGACAGGATGCAAAGATCTCAAGCTGGATTAGTACAGGCGTGAAAAAAGTAATCTTCGTTCCTGGTAAGATCATTAACTTCGTAGTGTAGTCTCTCGTGACATACCTCCTTTTTGTCTCTCGTCCATGGGGTTAGCATAAAATAATGCTGGAAGAGTGTGGACTTTTTCTTCTGGAGAAAGTCAAAAAAATCCCAAAACAAGCATATCTGCCACTTGGCATTTTAGCCTTGGGGATGATTTTCTTTGTGTATGGTTTGATACAGTTTCTGCAAAATGGTCAAACAAAGCCTCAGGTAGTTGAAAAAGCGGCAATGTCGACTGCGACACAGAGTGCCACCCTCGGGAAAGAGCTCATTGTGGATGTAGAAGGGGCAGTTTTGCACCCTGGCGTCTATCATTTAGGCACAAATGCACGGATTCAAGATGCGCTCATAGCTGCAGGAGGGATTAGCAACCAGGCAGATAGAGCGATAATTGCGAAACAGCTTAATATGGCGACCAAACTCACTGACGGCATGAAGGTGTATATACCTACGCAGGGCGAGGCTCAATCAAGCCCAGCCTTGAAGGATGCAACGGGTGACCAAAACGTGCCTGGGAATGATCTGATTTCAATCAATTCTGCTAGCGTCAAAGACTTAGATAGTCTTCCTGGCATTGGTCCGGTGACGGCGGACAAGATTATTGCGGGTAGACCTTATGGTGACATAGGAGATTTGGTAAAAAAGAAGGTGCTCACGCAGAAAATACTTGACGGGATTCGTGAAAAGATAAGTTTATAGAAATGATATACAAAGCACTATTTATATCCACTTTTCTTATTCTTTTGGTACTCAGATATGTAGGATTTAGCCTCCTGGGGCCACAGATAGCAGATGGCATGAGGGTGGATTTCACCACCAGACTCCTGGATGATGCCCAGTATCAGTGGGGGAAGCAGAAGATCTCGGTTTGGTATGGCAATATCTGGGGCAAAGTCCCTGCAACCGTGCTTGTCTCAAGCTCAGAACCCTTGGTTTACGGCCAAGTGGTGCACATGTCTGGCACTTTATCCGAGAGACTGATAAATGATAAAAAGCCTCTCTATTCAATCTCTGCTGAGAAGGTGTCCGTGGCTCAGGAGAGTGGGGCTTTATTTTCAAGCATGAAATACCTTCGTGACCAGACATTTACTGCCTATTTCGCTGCGCTGCCGCAAGACGAGGCAAAATTGCTTGCGGGAATAGTGTTCGGGAAACGATTTACCTTTGATCAGACGTTTCAAAACGCGATGCAGGTATCTGGGGTGACCCATGTGATCGCGGCCAGTGGCATGAATGTGACTTTTACCATAAGTTTTCTCTCAAGCATATTTCTTTTTCTTCTGAGGCGTAGACTGGCCTTGTATATGAGCCTGTGCGGTGTCGGATACTACGTGTTCCTCTCGGGATTTTCACCAAGCATTGTCAGGGCAAGCATTATGGGAATTGGCACACTTGTTGCACAACTGCTAGGAAGGCAACATAGTGGACTGTATTGGCTTGGAATTTGTGTCTATCTCATGCTCATGTGTGCTCCAGAACTGCTCTGGGATGTAGGATTTGAGCTCTCCGTTATGGCCACACTAGGACTGTTTGTCCTCAAACCGCTATGTGTCACCAGGCGATTCCTTGATGATGTGACCACAACTATCAGCGCACAGATCGCTACAGTGCCAATCATCCTCAGTACCTTTGGAAGTATTGGAATGTTATCAGTGATCGTTAATGGATTGGTCTTGTGGATGATTGCGCCCCTGATGACGATAGGGATGATAAGTGCCATGTTCTCGCTCATTTCACTCCCTTTAGCCTCACTTTTTGTTCTGATCACTCATCCTTTTCTCTGGCTATTTCGCTTTCTGGTACTGTTTTTTGGATCACTTCCAGTACAGTTTCGTATCGAGAGCCTGCCCCTTGCGATAAGTATTGGGTATTACTGCCTAATTGGAGGAGTGGTGTGGATACTGTGGCAAAGAAAACGGGAGGGTGAAGTTACTTTATGAGGCTTTCGATACTGTCACCAGTCTTTTTACTGCCGATAACGATGATATAGGTACCCAGAACAAAGAAAATTTCTTTGATAGCGAGCAAAATCAATGGTGCATAGTTGGGGAGAAAACTGTAAAAATTATTGATTTGCAGGTATGAATTGGCGGCATCGATAACAATACCAAGCCCAATACAAAAAACACCAATGGAGTTTTTCCTAAATCCATCAGCGAGAATGCCGGTACCAAACTTTCTGGTCAGTTCTGCCATCACCACACCAGCAGAGAGGGCGGCAAATGCTGCGATAAAACTGCCTGACTCGATAAGAATATTAATAAGACGTGCTGTATCGATCATGAATTAGGCTCCTTTTGCGGCTTCATCGATAATGTGTTGCATATCGACGGCTTTCTGGGTCTCTCCTGATTGTGCATTGATGGTTTGAGGCATGTCAAGGTGAGTCGGTTGTATGACAACAGGGTCGATATGTTCTGGCACGGGAGGCAATGCTGGTTTCTCAACCGCTGGGGTAACGGTGTGTGTGGTTCCATCAGTGTGCTGGAAATACAGTGGCTCCAGTGTTTTTTTCACAATAAGGCCTGAGAGCTGGACAAATTGATCAATGAGTGCCTGCATAACTACTTGGGGATCACCAGTGATCGCACTGACATTCCCACTGGTATCAACCGTGAGGCCGGCAACTGACTGTGCTTTGGCAATAGTAATCTGTGGACCCAAGATTGCGAGTTGTTTCTTGATGACTTCAGTGAGGATTCTTTTGTAGTCTTCTGTTGTAAACTCCTGCATATATTTAGGCTAGCGGAATTTGATAGATACGTCAAGGAAAAACGTTTACTTGACTCTGAAAACACTTTTGCGTATCATGCTCTGTAATGACACAGACACAACATGATGTTCGCCGTCGCAATCTCTGAAAGTAGGAGGTTGTGGTTGTGATGCACCTGACCTCCCGCTGGGAGGTTTTTTTGTAGTACAATACACATATGAAACAACAGATTACACAAGCACTGACAAAAGTGGTGAAAGAACTCTTTGGGGAAGAGATGACCCCTCAGGTAAGTGTCCCAATGGACTTCTCACATGGTGATTATACAACCAATGTTTCCTTCATTTTATCTAAAAAATTATCGCTCCCTTTGAGTGAAGTTGCACAAAAAATAACCTCAGAAATAAGTAAAGATTTAGGCCTTAAAATAGGCAAAATCGAGGTTGCGGGGGCTGGATTTATCAATTTTTATGTGAATGTAAATGATTTACAAGAAAGACTGGGTAATGTTGTGAAAAATGACACCCTTGTCGGCGTGAAAAAAGAAGAAAAAAACATCATGGTGGAGTATGCACATCCCAACACTCACAAGGAAATGCACATCGGTCACATGCGAACTCTTATCACTGGTGAGTCAGTTGCCAGACTTTTAGAGGCAGTTGGGAACACGGTGTACCGTGCAAATTACCAAGGTGACATTGGTCCACACGTAGCAAAAGCAATGCATGGCATACAAATTCTTATGCGTGAAGAGGCACAGGCGCGAGGTGTGAGCTTTGACCAGGTATTTCAAGAGAAAAAAGCACTCCCACATAAAGAGCGCGCACATTTCTTGGGTGCAGGGTATGTCAAAGGCAACCAAGTGTATGCCGATCCGAAAGAAAAAGAGCAGATTGATCTCATTAATTCGTTCTTGTACTTCAAAGTGGAGGGACGTGAAAGCCAATCAGCACTCTCACCGGAAGAGCAAGAAATCATGTGGAGCATGTATATTGAGACCAAACAGTGGAGTCTTGACTACTATGATGAGTTTTACAAGCGTTTTGGCACGAAGTTTAATCACTTGTTCCTTGAGAGTGCTATGGTTGTCAGAGGTCGAGAAGTCGTGATGGGCAATCTTGGCACGATTTTTACCAAAAGTGATGATGGGGCGATTATATTTGAAGGAGAAAAGTATGGTTTGCATACCCGTGTCTTTATCACTGGTGCCGGCAACCCTACCTATGAAGGCAAAGAAATGGGCAATGCTCTGACTGAATGGGATCTTTTTCACTTTGATAAGAAGATTCATGTGGTGGCCAATGAGCAAGCGGGGTACTTCCAGGTCATCTTTAAAGCACTTGATCTGATCGAACCAGAAAAATTTGAAGGTAAACAATACCATCTCTCCATGGGTATGGTGCAATTTTCAGACCGAAAAATGAGCTCTCGAACAGGGGATATTGTCACAGTAGATGATCTGCTCGATGAAGTGAAGCATGCGGCGAGTGAATTGATGAAGGTTGACGTCCTTTCTGAGAACGAGCGGGCTGATGCGCTGGAAAAAGTTACCATTGGCGCAGTCAAGCACTCAGTGCTAAAGGTCGGCACTGGCCAAAATGCAGCCTTTGATATCAAAACCTCAGTCTCCCTGGAAGGCAATTCAGGCCCTTATGTCCAGTATTCCTATGTGCGAACCCAAAGTATCCTGGGGAAGGCTGGGGCATCTGAGTTAACCCAGGTCGAGGGTGAGCTCCTGCCTGAGGAAGAGGCGCTCGCCAGACAGATTTATCATTTTCCAGACGTCATCGAGCAGGCAGCCTCAGATCTGGCACCTCAGGTAATCGCGACCTACCTGTTTGAGCTGTCCCAGACCTTTAACAGTTTTTACCAGAAATATCGCATTATTGAGGCTGAAAATGACGAAAAAAAGGCTCAACGACTGCTTCTGACGGCTGCGGTGGGCAAGGTTTTAGCCCAAGGACTCTCCCTTTTGGGCATTGAGGCACCTGCCAAAATGTGATAAAATAGGTCAAAGTGAATCAGATTTGTCTGATGCAGTGAGCTATTTAAGGCTGGAAGATGTTGGCAGGGATTTTTTAGAAGCGCTATAGCTCCTCTGAGGGTGTCCGACCTCTTCATTCTTCAATGGCTTACTCCTTTGGAAAGGGAGCTATGCAACATAAACGATTTATTCTCGAAAATGGTCTGAGGGTTATTGCTGTGCCTATGCCAGGCATCGCCAGTGTGACGGTGATGGTCTTGGTGGGTGCTGGTAGCCGCTATGAAAAACGATCAACCAGTGGTATTTCTCACTTCCTTGAACACATGGCCTTCAAAGGCACAGAAAAGCGCCCTAGTGCTCTTGGAATGGCAAGCCTGATAGAAGGAGTGGGTGGGGATTTTAATGCCTTTACAGGCAAAGAAGTGACAGGATTTCACATCAAAGCTCAGAACACCCAGCTGGAGCTGTGCATGGACGTGCTTTCAGACATTCTGCAAAACTCACTTTTTGACCCAATTGAGATCAAGAAAGAGGTTGGGGTGGTCATAGAGGAGATCAACATGTATGAGGACAGTCCTATGCAGAACTTGGGTATTGTCTATGAACGGCTTCTGTATGGAGACACGCCACTTGGCTGGGACACCGGGGGATTTAAAGATGTCCTGAAAAAAGTGAACCGTGAGGATTTCTTGAAATACCTGAAGACGTATTATTCCAGTGACAATATGACGGTTGTGGTGGCTGGTGGGGTAACCCCAGAGCACGTAAAGAAAGTAGCTGATACCTATTTTGGTAGTTTGAAACAGTTTGATACACCAAAACTACAGTTGGTGTCAGAAAAACAGGACAGTCCTCGGGTTTTTATTAAAAGACAAAAGACTGAGCAGGTGCATCTGAGTATTGGATTTAGAACTGTGGGCCTTGGGCATCCTGACCAATATGCTCTGGACGTGTTGGCGACCATTATGGGTGGCGGAATGAGTAGTAGGCTATTTGGTGAAGTACGTGAAAAACACGGACTGGGCTACTATGTGCGTACGACCAGTGATAATTATCTGGATTGTGGCACGATCGTAACGAGTGCCGGGGTAGATAAAAAGAAAGCCTACCAGGCAGTAGAAATTCTCCTTAAGGAGATTAAAAAGATCGCGATGGAGGGTGTGACTGCCGAGGAGCTGCAAAATGCCAAAGAAATGATGAACGGACACTTTGTACTGGAACTTGAGGATAGTCATGATGTGGCATCATTCTATGCACATGAAGAAATACTTGAGAAAGAACTCCTGACACCGGAGGATGTTATCGAGAAAACCAATGCCGTGACGCTAGAACAGGTCAATGCAGCCGCCGCAAAATATCTGATCAAAGAGACACTTAATCTTGCTATCATTGGCAATTTTGCCAGTAGTGAAACATTTGAAGAGATGGCAAAGGCATACTAGTGATCTTCTTCTGGACAACAAGAACTAACTTCGATATACTTATCTTATGCAAACAAGTCGTTGTGTAGTACTGGTAAAACCAGACGGCGTCCAAAGAGGACTGATTGGTGAAATTATTCACCGCTTCGAAAGAAAAGGACTTCACATGATCGGGCTGAAGATGATCGCCCTTGATGATGAAACACTGAGTGATTGGTATGTTGAGCACAAAGATAAGCCATTTTTTGGTGATTTGAAGAAATTCATGTCATCCAATCCAGTCGTTGCCATCCTTTGGGAAGGCATTGAAGCATCAGTCGCGATCCGCAACATTCTTGGTTCTACCAAAGGACGTGAAGCAGCACCTGGTACCATCCGTGGTGATTTCTCTATGAGTAAACAGTACAACATCGTGCATGCATCAGACAGTGCAGAAGCAGGAGACCGTGAACAGAAATTGATCTTCAAAGATGATGAGATCTTCCCATGGAAGAAAATGAACCTTGATCAAATCTACGCTCCAGACGAAATGGAATAAGTCCTTTCCTCTTTATCTTTTCTCCCGATTGTTCTAAAATACATGTATATTCCGCGATAGTCCGCCAGCTGGCGGACAGGAAGCTGTTATTATGTGGTATGTATATGCCATTTATAACAAAGAGAATAGTCAAATATATATTGGTCAAACATCGAATATTGATCGGCGGTTAAGTGAACATAATAGAAAGATTGGTAATCACTTTACTGCTAAATACAATGGAGATTGGAACCTAATATATGCGGAAGAGTGTTACTCAAGGCGAGATGCACTTAAAAGAGAAAAAGAATTAAAAAGTTATCAGGGGAGAATGTTTATAAAAACATATATTCCCAAATGATCCGCGATAGCTCAACGGCAGAGCAGGAAGCTGTTAACTTCAAGGTTCCAGGTTCGAATCCTGGTCGCGGAGCCAGAGTTGACGATCATTGCAATTGATGATCTCGTCAAAGGGTTTTAGCGCGTCATATCGGACTGTTCTACCTTCTAGTGTAAGGTTCGATAGTACGAACTTGAGTAACTGCCTTTTTTCTTCAACTTCTGAACTCATAAATAGATCGTATGCACGATTAGCTATATCCAGTATGTATTTCGTGGTGATAAAGTAGTTATCTTCTGCATCACTCAGAAGTGCCAAGCGTGACCCAATTTCTACCTTTTTATCACTCAGGTCTTGGAAGAATTTGTCATATTGATCCTCAGTAATACGCCCTTTTAGTCTATCCAAATACAGATTGTCCATCATTGTACTCGTTTCTTGTTGTTCTTTGGTCAGTTTCTTATATTGCTCATTGTGCAAGTCCATTTTTCCTTGGTGAACGCTATTAAGATTGTCTACAACCTGCCGTACTACATGTTCTGGTAGTTGTAGTCTCTTGAAGACATTTTCGAACTGCTCAGTAATAGAGGCCTCTGTAAGCCATTCTGCGCTATGTTTTCCGTTATATTGAGTACAATGATAGTAAACAATACCTTTGTGCTTTTCTGGAGTCACTGCAAGCCCACATGTAGCGCATTTAATAAGGCCACGATAGGCATATGGTTTGCCAGCAAACTTATGCGGTATCTTATTGTATCCTGCCTTGATTCGTTGGACTTGGTCAAAAAGTTCTTGTGTAATAATCGGTTGGTATTTGTGATGATAGTATTTCCCATTCCACTTCATCATACCGTAATAAAATGTATCCTTGAGGATCTTATCTATAAATCCTTGTGACCACTTGATGCCATAATCACGATCAAGTTTCTCTCGTAAAGTCATCATGGAATATGCACCTGTGGCATAGAGCTCATATGCTTGTTTAACAATCTTTGATTGGAAGTCTTCAATCACAATCTCAGTTTTATCTTTTGCTATGGGAACTCTTTTATAGCCGTAAGATGGTCTGCTCGGATATGTACCCATTCTGAGCATTTGCTCTTGAGCTCGTTTTACATTGTCGCTGATAGCATCGGAGTAATATTTAGCGAGGCCTAGACTGATACTGA
Organism: bacterium; assembly: GCA_021777565.1. GTDB lineage: Bacteria > Patescibacteriota > Microgenomatia > Levybacterales > UBA12049 > JAJYDJ01. The sequence continues at coordinate 28,447 of JAJYDJ010000001.1, forward strand.
AGTTGAATTTCTCTACAGCTGATAACTGGCTATTGATTACTTGTCCGTCGGAAACAAAATGTAGTTCAATTTCATCCTTGAGTGCTTTGTCGTATAATAGTGAAACACGTTTATCAAAGACATTACGTGATAGTCTATCTACCTTATCAAAACACACTGCCACTTTCTCTTTTTGTTCAATCACGTAATCGAGTATGTTATCAAAGTCACTACGCTGTGTTTTGTATGCACTTTCATCAAAACTGAATTCTTTGAGCATCTCAAATTCCTTATTTTGACCATACTTTTTCATCCTAGCCATTTGAGCAGGAAGCGAGTTGTTGGCTTCTTTTTGTTCTTCTGTTGATACTCGTGCAATATATATGCTTTTCATAGTGTTTGTTTACCTACTTTATCCTGGACAGAATTTTTCCGTCCAGTTGTAAAATAGATAACTTCATCTCGTTATCATTACTGAGTAAGGTGTTGGATAGCGTAATCTGCCTCTGCTTGCGTAAACTTTTCACCAGCATTAGATGTTAATTGGTCATGAATAGCTGATGGTGACATACTCATAGTATCTTGATAAGTCTTTGCTTTAGCTAGGGCGTTTGCATTCCAATCTGCTTTTACATTATCTACTGCATATTGTGCAGCGTCTGCCGAGAACTTTTCGCCATAGTCTGAGACTAACTGGTCATATACGCCTCTTTTAGACATGTGCATGGTGTTAGCGTAAGTAGTAGCTTTGTTTAAAGCGGATGTATATTCCGCTGGCACACTTGGTTGTTTGTTTGCACTTGTTGCTGTTGGACTACTATTATTAGTTTTATCCTGTTGGACTTGTTGGCTATTTGTGTCAGGTGAGCTCATGGTAGGAGTACCTGAAGCACCAGCCATAGTACCACCAATACCTAACAAGACAAAAAAGACTATTATCTTTAATACTCTTGATAGCTCAAAATTAGTCTTTGTTTTTAGGAACTTCACCGCTGGAGGGAAAATAACCAAGCCTGCAAGAAGAGTAAATATACCCGTCGCTGGCTTACCAAATAGTTCACTAAGACCACCTATAACTAGTATCCCTCCTAAGCCCCAACCGAGAATAAGTCCAAGCCCTATTTTATTTGTTTTCTTATCTGTTTCCATTACATTTTCACCTCCTTTCGTATGTATTGTGACTTATATTCCGTAGACTAATAATCCACTTTTCTCTGATTATAGACTTGAAGCATGAGCAAATCAACCCTATTAAGCAAAAAGTTTGGGGAAAGGACACGATCCTTGCGAAAACAATTGGGAATTTCCCAAGAAGAGCTAGGTTTTCAAACTGGGCTCGATAGAACCTATATCTCTGGTATCGAAAGAGGAGAAAGAAACCCCTCGTTAAAAAACATAGGCAAACTTGCCAGAAAATTAAAAGTTTCATTGAAAGAATTGTTTTCATTTTAGTTAGGGAAATAGTAAGGACTTTTATAATTCGTGAGTTTCATTTGCTCGAATGTATCTAAATAGTGTCTAACTAAAACAAAAGGACTCTTTGTTGTAGGGAGGTGAATATTATTTGTCTCTGTCATAAGTCTTTGCCAGCTTCTGTCGCGGGATTTTCCAAACAGTTCTTTTAATTCTCGTAATGTATAGGTTTTTGTAGCTTCCATGAGCCCAACAGTTTGCAGTGCTTTAAGCATTCCCATCTTTGGATTGCTAACTATCAGATCGCTGAGTAATTGAGGAGTTGTTTTGTGCTTGTAATCAAGAATTTTGGGTATGCCTGCTTCTATTGTATCAAGGTAATAAAGGAGAACTTTTTGTGAGATGTCCTTATTGAAGAGTTCCTTGAATGTCAGTCTTGGACTTAGACTGATAATACCAAAAAGTTGTTTCATTTTTTGTCTATTATTTAGGCGAACTTCCATACGAAGAACTTCAGGAATGGTATAACGTTTTTGATCAAAGAGATGGAGTTGTGTGGCATTGTCCTGTTCAATAGCTCGCTTCTCGCTAATTCCTGCTGCCTGCAGATCTTTAATTTTGTCATAAAAAGCTATCTCGTATGAGTTGGCATGTATTTTATAACTGTATCCGTCATTTCTGTAATCAGTCTGGTTGATGTCTAGTGAACGTGTAACATAGGCCTCCTTTATTTTACTGATAAGATAATGAGGTGTGATGCCATCAGTAAGTGGAATGTTTTTAGAATAGTGAATTGTGGAGACGGGCGCATTTATGAGTATTTCATAGAAAACTTTGACCCCCATTTCTTTCAGTCTACCTTGAAGGGCGAGTACAACTTTCTCAAAATTATCCTCAGTGAGTTCATCAAAGTTGTTACCATAGAGTAGTTTCGGGGCAGAAAATTCGATAGATAGTGTACTTTCACTTCTGCCTGTGATATTAAATCGCTTTGTGAGTGTCAAACGTGGTTTGTATATCCCGTCCTTGAGTTCTGATTTAGTTGGATTCTGTACGAGCGTAAAATAGCCACGAGAAGCGTTTTGCCTTTCTCTTTGAAATAATGACAAATCAGTGAGCCAGAACATGCTGCTACTCAATGTGAGCTTTATTGTGTCTACCATAGGGATTCATTACTTCTTCAAATTTCTCGATAACTACTTTTTCAAGAATGGCAGCCGTCTCCTTTCTGATGGGATAAAATATATTGATATTCGCTATTCCTGTTTTTCTCGTTGGGTAGGTGAGTCTGTATCCGCCTTCAGGACGTGTAAATATGCCTATAGAGCCAAGATAAAGACATCCATTGAACACAACGCTAGCAAACCCAACAAGGCCGTTGACTGGCTTTATAGGAATAACTTGTACTTCGGTAATCATTACTTCTTGCATCTTTTGTTTCCTTTCGATAACTTAATACCTCTTTTGATGCATTCACTTAGTTGTTGTTTGTACATTTCCGTGAGCAATAGCATCAGTTTTTCCTGAAATTGTTCCATTTTGCTTCCTCCTTTCTCGTTGGTCAATTTGTATAAGCAATTGAAAAAAATCTGTCAAACGTTTTAAACCATCTGCAGGTAGGACATGACCATCGGCAGGTAGTATTTGAGTTTGCTCAATTGGTTTTATTGCATTGCTTGTTTCCATTAAGCAAAGTTTATGAAAAGTGGATCGTACCTAATCGTAGAAGTTCCGTGTACGGAAAATTTTGAAGCTAAACTGACTTTTTATATATCGGATTTATCTTTGCGTGATTATAGTCATACGACAGGAAGTCAGTAATGCCAGCTTTAGCTAAAGTAATTTCTATGCCACGACACGCCTCGTAATAAATGTTCTTTGTGTCCATTGTCTCATCAGTCATAGCGCCTTCTAATTCATCAACTGCTTCAGCATAATAAATGCCCTTTGGTTTCTTTATAAGTAATTTGAGCAGTGCAAGTTTCCTTGTATCCTTTTTGAATTTTGCCATTTTGCCATTTATATCCAGCGTTGTAGTTTCATCATTGAAGGTGAATGGAATATGGTTCTTAATCTCATTTTCTTTAATTTCAGGTTCTTCTGCTAAGCTCATTGTTTCAAACTGCGCTATCTCATTGATGAGTTGCCTGTGTGCCTTGTGGAGGTATGTAATATAGTTGTCATAAACAAATACTTGCATTTGGTCATAGGTTGTATCCTTCAAAATGCCCTTAATTTCTTCTATAAGATGGGTCAGGTTCATTCCCTCAAACCATCGTTGGTTCTTGACGAGCTCTGAGCGCATTCCTTCATAGTCATTAAACATTTCATAAAACAGGCGTAAGTATTCCCAGGCGTTCCAGCCTCGTGTTTCTCTGAGACGTTGCATTTTTTCTAACTCAGCCTTATATGCATCATTTATTTCTAATGCGCGCCATTTGGTTGCCCTTTTCCCGTCATGTTGTTCTACCCCAAGGAGATCAAGGATAGTTTGGTTTATTGGATCTTGCCTAAAAGCATTCCAGCTTAATGTTTCGATATGTCCAAAAATACTCAACCATCCTTCTGGGTCTCCCATAACTTGTATGGTACCTGCTCTGATTGAGAGGATTTCTCTTATATCATCTTTTTCGGAGGGATCATCTGATTGATACGTTTCTAGTTTAGGTATAAGGGCTTCTATGTATTCAATAAGCTCGTTTTTGTATTGCTCGGCTGTTTCATAGTCAGCCTTTTTATGTACATAAAATACATCTGACAGTTGAGCTAACGTGTCGGTTGTAAGAATGTAGTTCACATATTCATAAATTGCTAAGAAGAATGGCTTGGTAGGCTTTGCGGTAAGTGCCTGTTGGTATATTGCCTCTAGATTTTGTATCCAAAGGCCTGTATTCACTTTTTTTGTTGATTTACCAGATGCGTTAGTATTAGTGCTATGTGTGTAGGGTATATGTGCGTCTTGAGACGTATTGGAGTGTTCCTTATTATCATCTGAGTCATTATGCTTTGTGTCAGACCCTTTCTCTTCTGTTAGTTTGCTTTGTGACTGAATAGTATTTCCTGGGTGCAAATCTGATATGTCTCGAATAAGTGGTACGCTATATCTCGTGGGTACTTTGCCTGTAAATTCTTGATATTCTGGTTCACTTTGTGTTTTCAGAAAGTAATCGCTAAAAGAGGGAAGTAGGTCAATGTGATAACAGCCATCGTCAGCGTGCTCATACGGATCATGTTCATCAAGCCATGAAGTTTCCCTTTTGGGTGCTTTGATGACCTGTAGAATCAGTTCATCGTGTTCCAGCTTGGCAAATAGCTGGCGTAATTCAACAGTACTGTATTTACGATTGAGATCATTTGTTGGATTTATAATCAAAAGTTCATTAGAAGGAGCGATTGCTCTTGCATCGTTAAGAGCATCTAATAGAAAGTAGAGTTTTTGTTTGCCACTCATCATACGTCATTACTTCTTCTTATGTATTTACTTATCAGGCATATCTTATCAGGAGATAGGAGAATAGTAAAATATCAAATATGGTAGGAATACTTGTAACACAAGGTTTATCTGTAAATCTAACGCCCCTGCGTTTGTATGTCTTGTATAATCAATTTTCTGATTTCTTCCGTTTTACTTGTATTATTTTGCTTCGCCTTTTCTTTGAGGAATTGATCTAATTTTTTTTCAAGTACAAGGTTAAACCTCGCGAATTGATCATTTTCTTCTGCCCACTTGAAGAAGTCCTTAATAATTTGGTCAATTGTGTCTACAGAATAGGTTTTTCTTACCAAATGTTTCATTTGCTCACGTGAAATAAACGATCCAATATTGGAGTTTGTATCTTTAGGGGTTAATAACAAAACAGGGATGTTTTCCTCAAACGCTATGGACATTTGTTGGCCAATAGAGGAAATATCAGATGTACATTCAAGTATTACGGCATCAGCAGACTTGATTGCTTTTAGGGTTCTTTCATACATGTCTGATAACCCTAATTCTTTACCTAAACTCTCTTCTTTAATCCAATCTCTGAGGATGATGCCTTGATTTTTTATTATTGCTTGCCTTATTTTTTTATAAGACTCAGGATTTTCTTTAAATGCAGGCAATGATCCACCAAAGTGCACTTTCATTAAAGTAATTATACTACAAAGTACAATAGTACAGTTATTCTTCTTGTTGCATTTCAGAGAAACATGATGTACATTCGGTGTACATTATCTGTTTAGGCTATTAAAGATGAAGAAAGTGAATATTATAGAAATAGGAATCGGCCCACATGCCAAACGGGTATACGTTCCAGCGATCATAAAGTTATCCCAAACTTATAACATTGAGCTATCTTTAGCTATTGATCTTAAGGAGAAAGAAGAGGATGTAAAGTCATACTTTAGCTCAGTAAGTATTGCTCCTCAACTGCTATTCGTTGATCCATTTGATGGTGACCTTCCACAAGATCTTAAAAAGGCCCTAAATGACTTTGTAAAAGTAAATCAAATTCAGGCTGTCATTATCTCAACAGAGCCACGCTCACATTATGTGTATGCGAAATGGGCATTAGATCAAGGTCTCAACATCTTAATGGACAAGCCTATCTCAACAAGAGAAAATGTTGTCACAGATATTGATGCAGCTCTAGGCATACGTGAGGAGTATAACGATCTTTTGAAAAAATATGTAAGTTTACAAAAAAGGAAGCAGACAGCATTTACTATAAATGCTCAACGTAGATACCATGATGGTTTTGAACTGGTCTCTAGTTTACTTAAAGAAATTGCCTCTAAAACGAATTGTCCTGTTACTTCAATACAGTCCATGCACTGTGATGGGCAATGGAGATTACCTTCAGAAATTGTCACTCAAAAATACCATCCCTATGGAGAAGGATATGGCAAGGCTTCCCATAGTGGGTATCATATCTTTGATATTGCTTATACCTTCTATAAGTCCTCGTTAATCACTGGTAAGTTGGCTGACTCAGCAGAAGTCTATTCGTCCTTTATTCAACCAAATGGCTTTTTGTTTCAATTGAGCGAAGCCGATTATGCACGATATTTTGGAGAAGAATATAAGAAAGTAAAACTGTACTCTGATAAACAATTAAAGAAAAAATACCAAGGATTTGGCGAGATGGATGCGTTTTCCAATATAAGATTTCTAAAACAAGGTGAAAATGTCTGTAATATTTCAATCAACCTTCTTCACAATGGATTTGCTAGAAGGACATGGATAAAGCCAGGTAGCGATTTATATAAAGGAAACGGTAGAGTGAAGCATGAATATCATAATATTCAGCAAGGACCATTCCAAAATATTCAAATTCACTCCTATCAATCAAACGACAAACATGAGACAAGCACAGAACAAGACTACGAAATCGGGGGCAATAATCACTTTGATATTTATGTATTTAGAAATTTTGAAATGACAGGAGATGATAAACCATTAAAGATAATAAGGATGAGTGATTTATCAAAGAAGAATAATTATGATAAAAGTAAACTTGTGGTTGAGTTAACTAAAGAATCTGTAGTAAAAGAGTTTTTTGATTTTATTTACGGGAAGATTGGAAAGGACAAGTTAAGATCAAACATAGACGATCATGAAATCCCTGTTAACATAATGAGTTCTGTATACAGCTCGCATGTTAACCAACAAGCAAAGAAAGACCCTGTCGCAAGATTTAAACTAAATATATGAAAAGTGAACAGAACACACTTCAAGCACTGATTGATGGCCTTCACGATGGGGGTGTACAAATTGTCACAAATTTCCCTGGGTTTAAGTCTCACGAGCTATTTAGTGGGCTAGGAGGAAAGACTACATCTATCAATGAAAAGGCTGCTTATGAAATAGCATGGGGAGCAAGTCTTGCAGGCAAAAGATCTGTTGTTACGTTTAAAAATGTAGGATTAGACGATGCAGCAGATCCATTCCTAAATTCAATGTTATTGAAAATAAACGCTGGACTGGTTGTTGTAGTATTTGATGATGTTGAGGTAACAGGCTCACAATCTCGCCAAGACTCAAGACACTACTTTGATTTCTTTGGAGGATTATGGTTTGAGCCATACTCAACAGAGTCTGCTTATGAAATTGCACTTAATAGCTTTAACTACTCAGAAAAGCTACAAGTACCAGTTGTTATCCGACTTACAAATGAGGTTTTGTCAAAAAGTGGCTCTTATAAGAGATCTAAAATAAGGACTGCAACCAAGTCATTAAAGCATGATAAGATACGATTTGTTGTTCATCCAGTAAATGCAAAGTTACAGAATAAGGAATTAGAAAACAAGAACCTAGAAATAAGAAAATTTGTCGAGAATTTATACAGCAAAGCTACTGCCTCAGGAGTAATTGCGTTTGGTGATTGTGAGAGAGAGATAAACGCACTTCCAATTTCTAGAGAAAATGTTTTTCAAGTATATACCTTGCCTACTCCCAATAATACTCTTAAAAAGAACTTTGCTAAATCGAAAGAAATTAAAGTATTTGAACAAGGTACGTCATACGGAGCAGAGAAAGTGAGTGCTATCTTTTCTTCAAAAGAAGTTGTTAGTAACAGTGGCGACTTTGTCGATCACTCAAAAGGACATATTATTACGAAAAACTATGAAACAATGTTTCAAGCATTAAAAAATACCAAGCCACAGCTCGTTGTAGGAGATTTAGGAGAATACACTATGGACAATCTTCATTCTATTGATGCTTGTCTTTGTTTTGGATCAGCTATTAGCGTAAGTATTGGTGCTAGTCTCGCGGGGGTCAAAGATATATTCTGTATTATTGGTGATGCGGCATTTTTGCATTCAGGTAAAAACGTAATAGCAGAAGCGCTTGAGCGTAACTTAAAGCTAAATATTATCGTTATTTGTAATGGGGGCTCGCAAGGCACAGGAGGACAAAAGATACCTGGGGATCTAAAAACACAAAATAAGAGTATAATATCTTTCACTGAGATCTATGATGATTTAAATGTTAAAAAGTTTGGGGTGTTATTTGAGCAAATGAAAAAAAGTAAACAGATGGCTATTTTGTATCTGGTAAAGAAATAATATGGAACAAGTAAGATATATACATTTTGAAGGAATGGATCTCGCAGGGAAAACTACTGCAACACAGGGCTTCATAGCTGCTGATGGAGGAACGTGGGAAATAAGAAGAAACAGCATAGCTACTGATAATCCAATATATCTTCTTGCAGATTCGTTGAGAAGAGCTGATGCTTATGATGCTGAAACGCTAGGTAATTTGTTTGTGGCTGCGCTAATGGCTGACATACGTAGTTTTGTACCACCTACAGCTGATACGATACAAGACTCAACGATTCTTTTGCGATCACTTGCTTATCATTCAGTAAGAGGAACACCTCGAATCCCTCAAGTGCTTCAGGATATGGTTCCTGAGCATCCACAATTCACGGCTTCGTTTCTATTTACAGCAAGTATTGATAGAAGGCGTGAAAGATTACAGCAAAGGATGCAAAGAGCACCAGAAGAAGTAGCGCCTGAAGATTTAATGGTCTTAGATGCACCAGAAAAGTTTTTGGCAATGGAAGCGCGATTGATAGACTTGTCTACAGGGATATTTCATTCAGTGGTTATAGATACAACATCGTTAACGCCAGAAATGGTTGTTGAGAGTATCCAGACAAATATGCCGTCTAGACGTGAATAGAAAATAACTATTGACCACCTTTTTAACTCTCAGTAACAAGATCATTAACCTTTTCAATGACAACGTCTTCATAGACTGGTTCCTTTGTCTCTAGATCTCTAAAACTGTGATCAGCACCATCAATGTTAATGTATGTGATTTTTTTGGTAGCCAAACCTTCAAGATCGCTTTTAACTTTTTCTATGTTGCCAAACTTGTCGTTACTGCCTTGAATGACTACAATATTTCCAGTAAATTCCTTTAGATCTACACTTCCGAGCACGTATCCTAAGATGATTACAGAATACTTTTTCTGTTCATGTATGGGTAGTTTTTTTGAAAAATAACTCGCAACAATACCACCGAGTGACTTACCTATTAGTCGAATGTGGCGATATTCTTTAATTGAAGCGTATTCAATAACTCTCTTGAGAACCTCTAACTCTTCTTGAAGCTCTGGCCCAGAGGATTGCTCCTCGCCTCGGTCTAAATATGGGAAGTTAAATGCAATAACGCTATGCGCATTATCTTGTGAAGCTTTGAATAGTTTTTGTATAAAAGATGACTCAATCCCTTTTGACCCGCCGTGTAGGAGCACATCAAGAGTATCAGAATCTGTATTGTATGAAAAATAAAAGTTTATACCTTGCATCAGCAATATAATATCTAAGTTTGTCTATTTGTGCAATCTCCAATACGAATTGTTATCATCCAATGATGGTTATTGTATGCTATTTATAGAGAATGGCAAGTTAAAGGTATCATAGAGAGTTTTTATGTTTCCTAGAGGAACATCAAGCTGTATCTCTTTTTTCCTGAACATGTCTACCAAGGGGAGCAAAGTAAAACTTACACGAACTAATTACTTAAGGTACAGTTACAATGGATTGGACTATTCTCAAAGGCTTTTTGTCTGGACTCCCCGTTGGAGGACTGATTGTCTATTTCTCACATGGTTGGATAGATGACTACTTTAGAAAAAACACCGAGGTCCGCACTGATAAAAGAAAATTGGCAAAAGAAATCCTTTCTACTATAGCTGAAGCTGAGTCAAGCAATTATCAAAAAACTGCAAGGAATAGAGAGCAGATAAAAAATCTTGCTATTCAAGCAGGACCATATAACTCTAAAATAGACGATTTAGTCCGACGCTATGAATTTACATGGTGGCTTGCTTCTGAAATCTTCTCAAGAATACCTGAATTACAAGAGAATCTATTTTTCTATAGGGAGTTGGAAGAACGTGCAAGAGATCAGTCTCTTCAAGTAAAAAACATCGTGAATAAGTGGTTAAAGTAATTTTCTGAGTAAAATTTTCTCAATGATTTCTCTTTACGTGTACTACCCCGCTTTTGGGCAGGACTTGTAAAATTTAGAAGTATTTTTCGTTCAAGCCTCTGAATTCTCTTATGCTCTGACCGTACTTTTCTCTGACCTGAGTCTCTAGACTCTTGTACGCGTTGTCAATTTCCAGAAGAGTACTTGCATCTAGTTTCACATCGTTCGCTTTAAGATTTATTTCCGTGTAAGCAGGATTTGTATTACCAACAATGACAAAACCCATGTACTTCTGGTGCAAAGCCCATGCGATTGACAATTGTCCTAACGTAATGCCAAGTCGTTTGGCTATTGGTGAGAGTGATAATTTTACCCAATCAGCGATGACATCTACTTTCTCTGGTAACCAGTCACTTCTCCCAGTTCGCAAATCACCTTCGCGCAGATTTTCGATACCCTCGAAGACCTTTCCTGTTAATTGACCACGATCAATAACTTGATAGGGGACAAGTTTAATTGCATGTTCCATCATGTATTCTTCAAGTTCTGGCTCGATACTCCGATTCAAAAGACTAAAACGATTTTGTATGAAACTGATCTTGCCCGATTGATTGTATTCTTTCAGCTCGAAAAGATTTACATTTGATGTGCCAATTTCTCTTATCTTTCCCTCTGTCTGAAGCTTTATCAAAGCCCGCATTGTCTCCTCAATTGGCGTCTGGGGGTCTGGACTGTGCATGAAATAGAGGTCAATATAATCAATATTGAGTCTTTTGAGTGAGCGTTCGCACTCGCGAATGACATCATCATATTTGCCACTTTTCTGAATAGTTTGGAATGACTTGCCCTCAACATCGATATATCCACACTTAGTCGCGATATAGTAACTCTCTCGGGGATAAGTATGGAGTGCTTCACCAATCAAAGTTTCTACTTCTCCAAAACCGTACATTGGCGCGGTATCGATGTAGTAGCCACCTTTATCAATAAACTGCCTGACAATATCCTTGGCCCCGTCTTTAGAAATATGAGAAAAGACATCTGCAAGGGGGAATGTGCCAAGTCCTACACGATTTTTATTCATGTCCATGGACTTATTCTATCAAAAAATCATGGAATATGTATCGCATTAAGTGGTACACTCAAGAGGAGCAGAATATGGACTGGACAACATCAATATTAGTACGTGACAATATAAAGCTTCGGTTGCTTGTTCCCGATGATGCTGGGAGAATCTTTGAAATCCTCGAAAAAGATCCGGCGATCCGTGAGAAGTTTGTAACTTGGACTGCAGGACTAACCACTGAAGATGCTGTTCGCAGTGCAATTGAAAAATTTCAACAAAACAGCAGTCTTCGGTTTGGGATTATCGATGGTGACAGACTTATTGGCTACGTAGGCACCTGGTCAAACACTCCTGATGGCAAAGAGTATGATGCAGGGTATTTTATTGACCGAGATAAGCGTGGTAAGGGGATAGTAACATCAGCAATGAAGGCACTAATTGAGGTTGCAAGTAAAAATTTACCCATCGAGTTATTTGCAATGTATATATGGGATGAAAATGAGCCAAGTAAGGCAGTTGCTCAAAAGCTCGGTTTCACACGTACAGATGTAATTGAGCCAGAACCAGCGCTCGGTGGAGTGCCAGAACGCCGCTGGGAACTATCTGTAAAGAAATAGGTATTTCATTGGATCCATAGAAGAGCACAGCTTCTCATCTGCTATACTTAGTTCATGAATCAAATCATTATCCAAGGCATTGGTTATCTTGCTCTTCTCTTTGTCATTTTATCTTTTCAAAAAAGCAAACGTGTAAATATTCTCCTGGTCATGCTTGTAGGCTTACTTTTTTTTGTGCTTCATTATAGTTTGCTTCATGCATGGACGGGGGCGTTGATGAATTTGGTCGAAGCAGGGGTTGTTTTTGTCTCTTATAAGAAAGAGACACGAGAGTGGGCACAGAAAAAGTTCTGGCCATATGTTTTTATACTTTTATACATCCTTGCAGGAATACTTACGGCAAAATCTAGGGTAGATTTCCTTCCAATTGTGGCACAAATTTTTGGTGCACTGGCAGTGTGGCAAACAAATCCAAGAACCATTCGCTTCCTCATGCTCATCCCACGACCGATGTGGTTTACTTACAACTTTGTCGTTGGTTCCTATGCTGGGATGACTACAGAAATACTTATATTAGCGTCTGTTCTTATTGGAATATTGCGTTTTGATATTCTGAAACAGAAAGAGAAGTAGGTGGAGTAAATCTGAAGCTGTAGTTCAGTTTCTTACTTTTTGCCCCTTGTTGCCCCAGGTCCTTTGAAAGAAGCCACCCTTATCTGCAATATTCGTATGAATAAGTCTCGTGCTTGGGCTGAGAATAAGTTGTTTCAGCTGTGCTCGTGTACCGACAAACACGTGATTGTGGCCTGCGACGTATTGGCCAATGGAGGGGTCGATGATGACTTCTACACCATCGACCACAGTCCGTAGTGATCTGTGCCAGGTTGTCTGTCTGTCTTCACTAATACACATCTCCGTTGGTAGCCCTGTGTCGGACAATGCCCTCTGAAGTTCTCCTGCGAGGATGCCACATTTACCCATAAGAGCCTCAGAAGTGACGGTAGTTCTAAAAGGGCAGGTAGACAGAGCACCTTGGAAGGCTTGTGCGTGGGGATTGTCTGCGAAGCCACTATCGAACGCAGCTTCAGCGAGTGCTCGTACCGTGGATACTGCACGTGCTTGGGGATCGAGGGATTCAGCTGACTCATTTCGGAGCATAGGGGAGAGTATACACAAAATAGCCTGCCAGTGCAATATTATAGGATTTAATGTCTTTAAAATTGGATTATGGTATCATACCTACATGAGAGTGGAAGATGCTGGAGTAGCCTCATTTAACGTGCCACCGGTGACAGACATGACGGGTCTTCGTGACTCATCCTTTCTATACGATCTTCGAGCAAAGATAGAGAGTGCACATGACGCAGTTGGTATTGTTACAAGAGAGATTGTCGATGACTTTGAAGCTCCATTAAGTACTCAGATTAGAGAATATACTGTCCCCAATGAAGAGTATCTACATAATCTAGCGTCCCAGGTGGCAGAAACTAGAGGAACAATTCTTGCAGCTGGAGCAGACCAAGGGCTTCGACTACTTGCAATGTGTCCGTTAGCAGAAGGATTAGATATTATCGACATTGATCCGACTGTAACTTTAACAAGTTCCCTTCTCCTGGAGTCTGCCTTCCGAACTCGAGAGTTATTAGGACGTACTCCAAGTCCAGAAGAAATGATAGAGCTCTATTCAGATCCTGATATATTGATCTCACTACTGGCGCGTGAGCCATCAAATCCTAACCAGCACAGATTTTCACAGGCAGAATTGATTACAATTCGGGGTATGCTGGAAATGCCAAATGGACTGGAAGGATATTTAGTAAGGCAGCTAGAGGTAAACGATTCCTTTTGGATGAAATCTCAACAGATCGATAGAATTCTTGATATTTATGGGAGGGGAGATATTAGAATTCATAGGGGTAATATCACAGGTGGGGCGGCGATGGATTCTATTATCGCATCAAGGCAGCATATAGGCTTAGTATATCTATCTAATATTGTAAATAGAGGTTATTTGTCTTTGGAGGAGATAGACTTGTTGAGGTCGACAATGGAGCAGATGACTGGCATCGAGGGTGCAAAGTTCATTCAGGCCGTAGCTGCTGTGGAAACATCACCAGTACAGCGTTATGGTGATGAAATAATGACTAATCAAAGTGCCTCTGAAGGCCCTAGTGACTGGCATTATCTTGTACAAGATTTCCAGAGCTTCAGGGTCTATGCAAGTAGAACTAACCCACCGCTTGTGAGTGGCACTGTTTTTATGAGAATAAGTAGAAAGCTACCTGGCACCAATGTTACTCATGTCGGTCCAGGGGTCTTCCTTCAAGAGGCTGCCTAAGTGACATAAGATTTTGTGTATAGCGCTCGCTTATTATACTCATTTGCATCTCACTTTTGGGTCTGTTACGCTGGAGACAGATATGCAAGAGAATGACGTAGAGAAGGCACGAACACAGGTGCACCAGCTTATTTTGAGTAAAAATGCTCAGAAAAAGGTGCATGGAAGTAGCCTGGTGGGGAGATTTAACACCTTTTTAGCTGTGTATATTACAAAAGTAGTCGGGTCGATGTGGTGTGCCTATATCTTTGCAGGACTAGCACTTGTGTCATTGCCTGCCGTGATCCATTCTCATGATCCGCTGGTCATCGTAGCCTGGATTGCCCAGACCTTCTTGCAGCTCGTTCTTCTCCCTATCATCATCGTGGGGCAGAATGTGCAGGCTGAGGCCAGTGATGAACGAGCAGAGCATGATCATGATACCCTCATGGCAATTCACACACTAAGTGCTGAGATATATAAGATTAATCAACAACAGGAGAAAATCCTCACTATGCTTGAGGCTAAAAAAGCTCAAAAGTAATAAAAGACAATCGGCGCGGGTGTATAATACGACTATGGCAGCAATTCACTTCTCAGCAAAACTTACGACCATTGGTTCCTGGACGATCTTGCACCTTCCTGTATCGGCCAGTGCCAAGCTCCCATCTCGTGGTATGGTCGTAGTGAAAGGCATGCTTAATGGCGTTCCGGTTATCGAGCCACTCGAGCCTGATGGAGTAGGAAGTCATTGGTTTCGCCTGCAGAAGCCACTTCTAGATAAGATCAACGCAAAGTCGGGGGACAGTGTGGAGATGGATATGGAGCCTACCAAAGAGTGGCCAGAGCCAGAAGTGCCTGACGATCTGGCAAAAGCATTGAAGGAAGATGAGAAAGCACGCGCAGTCTGGGAAAGTACGACTCCTATCGCACACTGGGATTGGGTGAGATCAATTCGCTCGACTAACAATCCAGCTACGCGTCAGAAGCGAGTAGAAGTCGCCATCTCCAAGCTTCGATCGGGCAAGAAAAGACAGTGCTGCTTTAATCGCTCCAGTTGCACTGACATGACCGTGTGTACCAACGGGAGACTTGCAGTAACGTTATAAATGTGTGATATACTTCTCATATGAGTAACCCTGTCGTCCACTTCGAAATGCCTGCAAAAGATAAAAAACGTGTCGCAGATTTCTACACACAAGCATTTGGTTGGAATATGGTGCAAATGGGACCAGATATGGCCAATTACATTGTTGCCCAGACTAGTGAAACAGATGATCAAGGTATGGTAAAGACTCCAGGAACCATTAACGGTGGATTTTTTGATTATAAAGATGATGATCTCAATCGTGCACCACACTTAGTGATTTCTGTTGATAATCTTGACGAGAGTATTAAGGCAGTAGAAGCTGCCGGGGGAGAGATGGCTGGTGAAAAAATGAATATTCCTGGTATTGGTTGGTATATTTCTTTCTACGATAGTGAGCACAACATCGTTGGTATGCTGCAGGCGACTCGCTAAACGCGCTTCTTGGTTACAAACTCATAAATCTTCCAATTCATAAATGCACATGCGGCAAAGATAACCAGGAAAAGTGTCATAACAGGCTTGTGAAACATCACCAGATCAACCGTCTCAATAAGACAGAGTGTATTCACCCCAAAGGCGATGTATGCAATATGTTCCCACAATTGATCAGTCATATATATTATTTTTTGATCAGCGTGGAGAGTTACCGACCTGTCGATAGGTCTGTAGAACACCTACTGAGAAGAATTATGGGGATACTGCGCAACGAAATCCTGTCTGTGACCTGATCTTTTTTCGCAATCTACCTACTTTGTACTCAATTCCTTTTCGTAATTTGTATCAAGAATAAAGACTTCTAAAATTTCACCTGTTTTGGTACTCACATCACTGTGTGAGCTGACGACTGGATGATTGGTTATCGTACTCACTATTTCTCCCAATTGGGTCGTCAGAACGGTATGAAGTTGCTTCCTGATGTCTTTCACGATAGCAACACCATTCTCACCCTCCAACAGCTTCTCCTCGATGGGGAGGAGTTTGCCTTTCAGGCGCAGAATAACCATATCCTCAACAATATAGATACGTGTCTCTTCAGGTCCTTGTCCCAGGGTCTGAACGTAGCACTTCGTTACTTGCTTTGAAATCTGGTCTTTAATTTGTCCAATAGTTAGTGTATCCATAGTACGAAAAAAACCAGCAACATTTGCGATAAATATTACTGGTCTACTCTTGAACGATTGAAATTCAATCTTCCAACGGTCAACCTAAATAATATTATACGGGAAAAAAAGGAAGAATTCAAGGAGAAAATGATGCATTATGATTTATTACTATATATTTTGATATTCTTATTGCATGGATGCCGCCAGATAGTAGAAGATAATTGCTCCTAACCCCCAAATAGGCATGGTGAGAAAGCTAGTGTAGCCAGAAATGGCAAATCGATGGTATGTCCAGAGCTTCTGGCCAACCACTGACTCGTAAGCAAAGCCAATCAGCCACTCCAGTACCGGCCCTAAGAGTGCAAAGATGATAAAGATACGAATCGGGGTCATCCCGCTCAGGAGATAGAGGACGATCATAGCCAGAAGTGGCATAGACATCAGGTAGAGATAGCGAGAGAGATAAAAATGAGAGGGATGTTTGGCTTTGCCTCTGCGATAGAAGCGTGAGAAGATGCTTTCAATCATTGCACCACCGATCAAAAGTGTGACAAAGAGGATGAGCGTGGGCAGCGGCTTCATACATTTATGATAACACACTAGGAATGTGATCCACTTGACAAGTTTTTGTTATTTTCATTATCCTGAAGAGGTGCAGAAGATTACGCCTTTTCTCTGGTTTGAAAAAGACGCCTCAAAAGTAGCAGAGTACTACACTTCTATTTTCAGAGATTCCAAGATGTTAACCTCACAGGAGGTTCATAACACCCCATCAGGTGATGTCGAAATTGTATCTGTCTCACTTGCTGGCCAGGAATTTACGCTCATGAGTGCAGGACCGATGTTTCATTTTACTGAGGCTATCTCTTTTGTCATTAGCTGTGATAACCAGGAAGAAATTGACTATTACTGGGAGAAATTAACCGCGGATGGGGGAGAAGAAGGACAATGTGGCTGGTTGAAAGATAAATACGGCGTGTCTTGGCAAGTCGTCCCAAATCGTCTTGGTGAACTGCAAAAAGATCCTGAACGAGCAGGCAGAGTGACCCAAGCCATGCTCAAAATGAAAAAATTTATCATCGCTGATCTAGAAAATGCCTAGGCTATGTCTGTTTCATGAGCACATGAACGCCTTTTGGCAGATGAGTTGCCATATATAAGGCGAGGAAAATACCCGCAAGCATAATAATAACTCCAATGCTGGTGCTGTTGAGTTCGAAGGTATCCCACTTGAGGCTAAATGTGGCTACACCACCAATCCCAAGGGCAGCAACCCCAGCTCCAAAGATGGCAAGAATATTGCCAACCCAGATGATGGCAGTATAGGTAATAGAGGATTTCTTTTTGGCCATACTTTAGCATAGGGTGATTTTTTCTCATGTGTCAGTGACCTACTTGACAAGTTTTCTCCACTGCCGGCATACTGAGGATGGATATGAAAAAAATAGGCGTTGTTCTGCTTGTTGTTGTCATTCTGGTAGGTGCTGCTGGCTATGTTGGCCGTCATAAGATCAAATCGCTTCTTGCTGGTCCTACGCCGACTCCTGCTCCTACTCATGCCATGATGCCAGTCGCTGCCCCAACCGATAATATTTATAAAACAGCAACTGATGCCAAGAAGGGAACTTATCTTACAGATTTCCAGGGTATGACACTCTATGTCTTTGACAAGGATACCCCCGGGATGAGCAACTGCACTGGCAAATGTCTGACTCTCTGGCCAGTCTACACCTCTGGAGCAACGGCACAAAAAGAATTCCCAGTACACATTAGTGTTATCACCCGCAGTGATGGATCAAAACAATTTGCCTGGGATAATAAGCCACTTTATTACTATGCTGGAGACAGTAAAGCCGGTGATCTGACCGGGGATGGTATCGGCGGCATTTGGCATATAGTTACTCCATAAAAAAGAACTTCCTTTGTTTGCCTAACGAAGATTTATAAGCGGTGGCTGCTTACCCAATTCTCGTACATGGTTGGATCTACTGGTGTGCGGACTCCTTTGGTGACGTCATATTGATAGGCTCCTGTACCGTCACTATCCAAGAAAGTCGTGGCACTATTCCAATATTTGGCACTGTTTGACGAAACAATTTGTGTCGCGCCACCAAACTGTACAAAGGTATTGGTCTGAAGATTGTAGACGGAGAGCATATAGGTTGGCTGTGTTCCTGCATACGTTACGATAATTGCATAGGTGCCATTTTGATTAACAACTGCATTTTGAACGTGTTCACCCTTTAAAGAATCAGTAGTAAAGATCGTTCCCCAGTTGTTGCCTGAACCTGAGCTGAGTATGGTGCCATTACTATAATTGGCAAAAATTGCCCCCAAAGGTTGCACTTTGAGCGGTGTTTGATGGAGAAACGACGTTGCAATGCTGTCAGAAAGGGGTTCATCACTAGCTCGTGAGGTCTGTGGATAGGTAAAATTCACACCCGTTGCATTAAGAAGAAAGCCATTGGCCTGCTGTGCGCCGTTGGCAAATGCAAAATAGGTCGTTTGCATACTGCCAGTTGTTGGATCTATCTGCACATCTTTGCCAATACCAGCAAATTTTGTGCCAGAAACTATGGTATATGGTCTGCCATAGAGCGTATTGGTTGTTCCAATTCCTGCTTGGTGTGTCAGGTGCATGGTCAGTGTTTGATAGGAGAGAGTCAGTGAATAGCAGTCGGTACTACATACCGCTGTGTCAGGGTCAGTGATGGTTATTTGTGCCCCTTGGGGGTATTGAAACGTGAGTGAAGGATATGCAGCATTAGTATAAGAAACCCAGGTAATCTGGGGCTGCTGTGCTTGTTTTGTGGCGTTGGGGTAGAAAAAGTGGGTAATGTTTTCTCTGAGTTGCGTGTTCACCAGTACGGAAGATGCCCCACCAACGATAACAACAAAGAAAAAGGTAGCGATAAGCACCACCACTCGTGAGGTATGTTTGTGTACCGGATGGGGCAGAACGGTGCGAGGATGTGGTGCTAAATTAATCTCTTCCATATCTTTACGATAACATAGTTTTGATATGCAGAGGAACTATTGCTTATATCACAAATCTGGGTATATGCTGAATAAAGAGTATGCGTTCACTCATCGCGTTCACCGGAAAGTTTTGGGAATGGAGAAAACAATATAAACTTCTTTTTGCCTTGTGTCTGATGTTTTTCTTCTGGACGCTTTTTGACGGGACTGTCTCCTACATCACGCCACTTGCTATCAAACAAGCAGGTTTTTCTGACACACTTATTGGATTTATTATCGGGAGTTCATCCATCTTTGGGGCATTGTTTGACATGTTTTTAAGCAAATTCTTGAAAAGCACACACTTTAGACGAATTTATCTGTTGATGTTTATTCTTTGTTTTGCCTTCCCAGTAGTTTTACTTATTGGCAGGACGCTTTTTATGTTTGTTTTGGCGATGGCCATCTGGGGACTGTATTTTGACCTGATGAATTTTGGGACACTGGATTTTGTGGGCAGAAAAGCCGATGAATCTGAGCGCGCTGATCATTTTGGAAGACTCTCTATCTTTAAAGAACTTGGATATATGTTGGCACCACTGGTTGTCGGGTTAGTTATTGGCGAGTCAGATATCATTGGTGCACCGCCACTGATTCTTATGTGTATTTTCCTCGGTATATCAGTCCTGTTTTTTGTCGTGGTAACAAGTATTTCTAAAAAAGAAAAACAGGAATATATTGAGGATGAAAAACTTCGTATCCGTAATGTGTTTGTAGAAATTTATCTCTGGCGCACCTTCGGCAGAGCACTGTTCCCGGCACTCGTTCTTTTTACCCTCTTAAATATTTTTGATTCATTTTTCTGGACGCTCGGTCCACTTTTGGCAGAGTCTTATACCAATCTGCACCCTTTTAACGGCATTCTGTTGACGGTGTACACACTGCCGTCTCTTCTGGTGGGGTGGTTTGTGGGTAATGTGACCAGTAAATTTGGCAAAAGGAGAACTGCCTACGGTGCATTCTTCTTAAGTTCAGTTGCCATCGCATTTTTCTCCAGTATGCATAACCCCTATCTCATCCTTTTGGATGTCTTTGTTGCGTCATCGTTCCTAGGATTCTCATTCCCAGCACTCAACGGGGCATTCTCAGACTATCTGGTCGAGAGTGCCAATCGTGAACGCGAGATAGAGGCACTTGGCGATTTTTATACCAACATTGGATACGTAGTAGGGCCGATGGTTGCTGGATTACTTGCTGATAAAGTTGGCATTGCAGGATCGTTTAGCTACTTGGGTATTTTCTGTGCCGTGTGCGGAGCACTTCTTTTGGTCATGGCGCCGCGTAAAATTCATCCTCAAATTGTGGTTCCTCGAAGTATTAGTTAAGAAGCAATGACTGGGATGTCATGTCGATAACGCTTCACTACCAATTGCAGCAGTGAGAGTATCCAAATAAGTGTGTTGAGTGCCTCAACAAAGAGACAATACTGGCAAAACATATGTAACATTTCTGCCTGGACAAATATGAGTATGATCGATATGACCAGTGCCATACTTGTAAAGAAAAAAGTTACTTGTGTGAGAAGACGTTGTCGTGTCTCGTGAGAGAGGATTAAAAGCGCTAATAGGAAGACATAATACAGCGCTCCAATCAATGCAATGGGAATGCCAAAGACAACGGCGTATTGACTGGTCAGAACAGTCTCACAACTCCCACTGACGGAACAAGGGGGAATAATATGGCGATAATGAACGATGGTTAAGTATGCTGCATCCAAAAAAGCCAGAAATGCAAAAAATGCAGTAGCAAGAGTGATATGCGTACGAGTCAGCAGGTGCATAGAGGTATTGTAGCACAGGAAGAAGACGAAACGGGATTGACGGATAACATCTCTCTACAGTACAATCAACATATGTTCAATAAAAACTTTACCTCCTGGATGCGCGGTCACCTTATTATTAAGGTTGGCTAGGCGGTGGGAGTAACGTTTTTTTTCTAGAACCTCCCACAACAAGGGGAGGTTTTTTGTATATGAAAGAATTATCTTTTAAACCAACAAACTATCAGGTCACATACACCGTAGATTTTGAAAAATTTACTTTTTCGGCAGAAGAGGTAATGACATTTTCTGTAGTGAAAGCTACCAAGGTGCTTACACTGGATGTTGTTGCACTCAGTATAGATGCCTGTCAATTTGAAGGTGAGGACATCGCATATGAAGTTGATGAAAAGAAACACACATTGACAATTACGCTGCCAAAAACATTGCCTGCAGGTGAATATGCAGTGACGATACACTTTTCGGGTGCATATAAGGATCAACATGCTGGTTGGTATCGAGCAAGCTATATGGCTAATGGAGAGAAAAAATATATGCTGACGTCCCATTTTGAGGCAGCAGATGCCCGAAGGGCTCTTCCTTGTGTAGATCACCCAAATTATAAAGCCACATTCTCAATAACATTTGTGATGCCAGAGTCCCTGGAAGGACTTTCTAACATGCCTATCGCATCGGTTGAGGAGATAGGTAATGGTATGAAGCGGGTTGTCTTTGAAGTTTCTCCTAAAATGTCTACGTATCTGCTTTATTTGGGTATTGGAGACTTTGAATATGTAGAAGACGCATATCGTGATGTTATGGTGCGCGGTGTAGCAGTGAAAGGGAAGGCAGAATATACAAAATTCGCCATTGAGGTAACGAAGAAAACATTGGAATTCTTTGAAGACTACTTCGGTGTGCCATATCCACTGCCTAAAATGGATCTGATCGCTGATCCCGACTTTGCGATGGGTGCTATGGAGCAGTGGGGCGCTATTACCTTCCGTGAAACAAGACTTCTAGTCTATCCAGGCAAAACCTCACTCGCCGCAAGACAACGCTGTGCAGAAACAGTAGCGCACGAGCTGGCCCACCAGTGGTTTGGCAACTTGGTAACTATGAAGTGGTGGGATAATCTCTGGCTCAACGAAAGTTTCGCGACGGTCATGGCATACAAGACTATTGAAGTGTTATATCCCGAATGGGATCTGTGGACAGAATACGTAGAAGATACAGTATTTGATGGCATGGGGCTGGATGTTCTAGCCTCCTCTCATCCGGTTGTGCAGCCTTTAGAGGATGTTTCAGAGGTAGAGAGTCGATTTGACGAAATTACCTATGACAAGGGAGGTTCAGTGCTTCGCATGTTGGAGGGATACGTTGGCAAAGAAGCATACAGAGAGGGGCTACAGGCATATATTAAGAAGTTTGCGTATGCCAATGCCCAAGGAGAGGATTTGTGGGGAGCAATTCAGGAAGCATCAGGGAAACCTGTCACACCTATGATGGAATCGTTCTTAACACAAAGTGGGTTCCCACAAGTACAATTCACTCGAGATGGGGATACAGTAATTGTGTCGCAGTCGCAGTTTCTTTTGAATCAGGATGTAGCTTCTGAGAAGATTTGGGATATTCCTATTTCAATAAAAGATGTTCATGGAAAAGAATATGCATTCCTTCTTCATAAACAAAAAGAAGAAGTACGTATCCCTGTAGGAGAGATAGTGGCCACCAATACTGACTATATGAATTTCTATGTTAGCTCTTGTGATGGAGCACTTGTGGAGGAAATGCGCAAGAATAAAGAGCACATGAATGCTAGAGAGAAGCTTGGATTTATCCATGATTTGGGCTTTTTGGCAAAAGGATGTGTCCTGCCTATGCTGGAATACCTGAATGTTATCGAGAATTTCTTTGGTTCAGAACAAGATCCTTCAGTGCTTGGTTACCTGCTTGGCCAATTGGAAGATTTGCATGGACTGGTACCGACCGATGCAGGAGAACGTCTACTTGGGCAGTTGGCACGAAGGAGTTTGGAACTATTTGGCTATCGTCCTAAAGAAGGGGAGTCATCACACGTTCCTGCGATGCGTATTGCAGCATTGTATATACTTGGGATGCAGGATGATACTGACGTCATTGACTTTGCAAAGCAGGCATTTGAAGAGTTCCTTATTGATGAAGCATCACTCCATGCAGATCTGAGAGGAGTAGTGTATGCGCTTGCAGCATGGCAAAGTAGCGAAAATCACAAAAAACTTCTCTCCTTATATAAGGAGCATGCCGTAGAAGAAGAGAAAACCAAGTTCCTTGCGGCACTGGGATACAGTAAAGAGGTAGACCGTATTCAGGACGTGTTATCACTCGCTCTTACCCCTGAAGTTCGTTTTGTCAATCTAATTTACTTAAATCCTGCCTTCCAGCGCAATCCACACATGAAACCACATGCCTTCCAGTGGCTTGATACCAACTGGGACTTGCTTATGGAACTCAGTGGAGGAGGCATGGGACAGATGCTTCTGCGCAGAAATATGAAGGCAATCTTACCTGGACATAGCACTCGTGATACAGAAGAGGCTTTGTCATTCCTTGACAAAGTGACAACGCCAACTCTCCAGCAGGCAAAAAGAGAAGTGCGAGAAGAGATTGAGAATATTAAGAGGTTTGTAAACTACAATAAATAATTTCTATTTTTCTGATCCCATGACTGTATTCTTGAAGTCGTCATAGTTGGATGCATTCGTAATTGATTTACCATTCACAAAGAAGGTCGGTGTTGCATTTACCCCTGCAGTCGTACCTGCATCTTCTTCATCGTTAATAAATTTGAGTGTACTATCAGCATTCATATCTTGCTGTAATTTCGTGGTGTCTAGTCCAAGACTTTGTGCATATTTCATGAATTGGGAAGTTGGATCGGGAAGTTCTGCCCATTCAGACTGGTGCTCAAAAAGGATATCGTTGACTTGCCAGAATTTACCCTGCAGTGAGGCGGCATACGCAAATCTTGCTGAGGCAAGTGCATTCTGGTGAATCTGGGTCAGTGGGAAGAAGCGATAAATAAAGTGAATCTTTGATCCTTCTTCTGCAATAAGTTGTTTTACAAATGGATGATAGGCCGCACAGGCTGGGCACTGGAAATCTGAGTACTCGATGACCGTTATCTTGGCTTGTGCTGAGCCGGTCGCGATATCTTGTGCAGTAACGGCAGGCGCGGTCATGGCGGGCGCTTCTGATGGAGCAGTAGCAAGTTTATACAATCCAAATACTGAGGCAATAAGAACGACTGGGATAGTGCCCCATAGAACCCACTTTTTCATCTTTTGTTGCTTCTCAGATTGTTCTAATTTCTCTTCCCACTCTTGTCTCTCGAGTTTTCTTTGTGCTTTTTTCTCTGCTTTTGTCAGAACCTGATCCATACCCCAATAATGACAGAGAAAACAGGAGATTGCAAGAAGTTAGGCACCAATTGTCACACCATGGACTTTCACTCGTGGATTACCAGCAGCGACAGCCTCTGCCTCTTGAAGTAATGTCCCAAGTGGGACAGATCCTGGTTGATTATCCGTGATAACAACAACATGAAAGGGATGTTCGGTAGTAAATCGCTCACCAAATCCATGTGGCCCCATAGCGATCGCAATTCCTAATTCTACCTGGCGTTGCCCAACTTCAGCACTGCCAAATATGCCCCTACTATGGACAAAACCTAATGGTGCCCCATCAACAAGATTTGGATTAAACCCTCGTGCTGTCCCGTCGACATAAAATGTGTCTGCAATATGGACGTGAGCGGGTCTTCTCATGTCACTTGCTGTAATGCTTCCTTCATAGGGGATACCTAACGCTTCAGCTTTTGTTTGGGCAAATGTTTCTCCATATGCGTCAGAATCACCTTGAAAACCCGCCTCTCTGGCTGCCAGTGCGGCTGCACCACATCCCGCATGGCTTGTCATCCCGTGAATGGCACCTGAGCCTAAAAGGGGATCTATGACTGAGTCTTCTTCAAGAATACCGCTTCCTGCAATAAAAGCAACGTTTCTTCCGCGAGGCATACCTTCATCAATACAGGCAACGACCACTGGTTGACCTGGTTCATTGTAGGCATGTTGTATCTGGGGAGCCTGATCAAATGTTCTCTGATAGTCTCTTTCAGGTTCGGGCTTCCAATACTGCTCAAGTGATTCGGTGTGTGACATGAGGGAAAGTGTAACAAAGAACCCTACCGAAGTCAAACTATAGGTTTCTGCCGCTCTGTCTGGTCGGGGTGCCGGGAATTGAACCCGGTGTCTCTTCGTCCCGAACGAAGCGTGATACCGATTCACTACACCCCGTGAGTTTGGGATGAGTGTATTTTAGCACAGGACAGGTATGGTACAATGAGGCCATCTGTCCTCGTAGCTCAGCTGGATAGAGCAGGCCCGTCCTAAGGGCAAGATCGGAGGTTCGAATCCTCTCGAGGACGCAGAAGACACTTTTTTATCTACAATTGTATAAATTGAAGCTAATTTTGGTGTTCCAATCTTTAATTCTTCATAAGTTGGTTGTTTATCAAATAACAACCCAAACATTGCGCCATTTTGGAGTGGATCTGTGCCTCCAAGTATCAATTCGTCTAGGTGTTCCATATAATATTTGAGGTTATTAATGAGTACCTGTATATTTATTTGTTGCTCATCCTTTTTATCTCTCAGCACTGTTGCTTGCACTCTCTGTAACTCTAGCTTGTCTATATCTTCTTCCAAAGCCCTGATAGCTACTTCGCTAGTAAGCATTTTTATCTTCCCTGCTAGCATAAGTTGTTGTTCTTTGATTGAGGCTACTTGTTGGTCTAGGGAGATAGTATCTTTCATGATGCTTGCTTTTCTCTTTTCCCATTCAGACAAAAGTATTTCTTCCATTCTTTTTCTATATTTGTCTGTAAAATGCACATTTCCTACAAATGACGTTACTAGATCATGAACATCTTTCAGCTTAACACCAAAGCGTTTATGTCCTCTATTGCAATGATATGCTGGAAAGCGCTCTCCGGACTTGCCTGGAGTAGCACTGCCATAAAATTCTTTATTACATTTTGGGCAAAGGATTTGTTGCTTAAATGGGTATAGTGGATTAAGTTTATTCTTTTTCAGCTTCCATTCTTCGATTTGCCCTTTTATAACGAGTACTTCATTCGGATGGTCTTGTTGTTCAATAATTTTTACTTTGCCCCTATTGGCCTTATTAAATACCTCTATCGAGACTAATCCGCCGCCATACATTTTAATTGCTTTCCCGCCCGTCCACTTTTCTGTATTGATCCCCGCATAAATTGGATTTCTGATATACTCTTGCAATTGTTTTACTGCTAATGGTTTACCACCCGTATGCCCAATAATCTTTGTTCTGTCGTTTTTGTCGTACTTCCGTTTTATTCTGGATAAAAAACCCCTTGCATTAATTTCATAAACAATTTCTCTATCTGATAGATTACCCTGTTCTCGTAGCTCAAACATGCGAATAAACCAAGAAGATTCTAGCGGATGAGGTTTCATTACAGATCGTAAACCGTGCGGAGTTTCTATCTTTACATTTATAAATCCCATTTGTGGCTGTCTTGTTTTATATCCTAATCTTGTATAATTAATTTCTGCACCAATCATTCGAGTTAAAATATCTCGTACTTCTGCTTTAGCTCGTTCTGCCTCAAGTAACTCAGTTATCCAAGATGGGCTGTATTCACTCCACTTATATTGTGTGCCAAGATATGCCAATGTATTGACTGTCTGAGAACTGATAATTCCATATGTATCGATAAGTGTAACTCCTGTCTTTGCAAATTCAGCTTTAAGATACCCATAAGTTGCACTACCTCCTCTTGTAACTCTATCTATGCTTTTAATAAAAGCAAATTTTATCTTGTTATTTTGATTTTTGCAGTATTCTATCGCTTTTATAAGAGGTTGTAGATCAATGTCTCCACTTGCTGATTCAGTAAAATCAAATTGTTCTTTTATTACAATCTTGCAGGAATGCATTTGTTCAACACGACTTATTGCTTGGCCTACTTGCTTTTCTTGATCTTCAAGGCTATCACCGGTAAGTCCCTGTTTTTGACTTGAAACCCTACCTATGCTTATTCCGTAAAAAACTTGTAACTCCATAGCTTTATGGTAACACTATCATTTGGTAAATCTCAACTTTCCATTCTTTTGGTCGTCTAGAACACGATCTATGATAAGGTTAGCAAGTATACGCATGCGCTCTTCAATTTCTAATTCTTTTTTATTTTCTTCTAATCCTATCGTGGCGTTTTCAGTTGCAGTAGGCTTATGTATCATAAAAATGCCTCCCTCGTTTGCAGCTAGGGCGGGAGACCTAGCGCAAACCAGAAAGGCATTGACTTCTCCCGCTATTAACGAAAAAGCGCTTACAAAGCAACACGAAATTCGTGCTACCGTGTAAGCGCAGTCCTGCTAATCAGGGTTAGCCTCCTCGAGGTAACTTCTTCACCAATACTGTGTCAACAATTTTTGTACACTGTCAAGACCTGTTTTGAGCCTATTTCTGTGATATCTCAACCATTCCCTTAAACCTCTGTTTGATATATTTCAGCTTCAAACATGTCCTACAACCAATCAATCCTACTGCCGGATGTCTATACAAAACTCCTTTTCTTTTTCCACACAGAGAACACAAAAACCAAAACCTTTCACCGTGAAATAATGTCTTTGAAGTAGCGAGCTGTACAGATATTCCTAGAGCTTCAATCTGAGCTTCTACAAGCCTCCTGCGAAGCATTTTGTTTGCTTTTCTTACTAATTCATCAACAGAGATTCTTTGACAATTTTCCGCTACGAAGAAGTTTCCTAAATCATATGGAGATAATGAATTACCCATGTTGCTCCTGTATTACTTGGTTTTGACCAACAATAGCTGTTTCTGTTTTGATATTCACTTGTAGCTGAGGCTGTTTCATTATTTTAAGCGCTTGGAGAGATGAAAGGTATTGTCGTATTGCTCTATCAAGATCTTTACTTAATAACCCAAAAAGGATTAGATCCGCATTATTCATATTGCTATCGTAGATGTAACGATTAAGTCTGCGTTCTAGGTCTAGCATGCGGATATAGGAGAGAGTCGCTAGTTCAACAGTTGCCTTCTCACTTACTGTAGTGCAGTTATACTCTTTTTGCAGGTCTCTTAACATTTGGATACCAAATGTTTTATACGGCTCGGATACGTTAGTTGCCAGTAGGAAGCCACTCTCAAACTCAGATAAAGAAATTGCCTGAAAGAGATCTCCTTTTGCTGTAATGTCTCTCTTGTCTTGCTTTTTTTCAAGCTCTTTCTTTGCATTTTTTATAACTGTATTTGGATCACAGGGCAGACTAATCCCAAGTTCTCTCAATACATCTTTAGATTCATTTTGTTTAACAATGCTATCCATGCTCTAGGTATAGCAAACTTTTTTGTCACAAGGCGCAAGGGATTTATTCAAGGAGATCTTTTGGAGATACTTTTAAGGCTTTTGCTAGCTTTTGTATTGTTTTCAAGGTTGGATTTCTTTTTCCGGCTTCAATAGCAATTATAGATTTTGGGTCTACCTTTGTAAGTTCTGCTAGCTTTTCTTGCGAAAACTTTCTCCCTTTACGTAAATTTCGCACATTCTCGCCGAGTTTTTGATAAGTATTTGTCATGGAATTGACAGGATTATGGAATATATGTCAGAATCTGAACAGGAAATATATTCCAGTTTTAGCTTTGGTCTCAAACCTAAATCGCAAAATAAATAACTAAAAATCTATGAAAACAATTTTTATTAAGCCATTGAGCATTCTTATTGCGCTTACCTGCCTCGTAGTAATCACATATTTTGGCATCATGATTTATAAAGAGCTTACGCCTCCTTCTTATAACGACCAGAAAATGCAATGTTTAGAACTGGGGAGTAATTTGCGATATAGACAATGTATGCAAATGATAAATCAAAAATAAATGATTCAAAAAATAGGATTAAAATTTATTGATTCTTTTTGGGTATATTTAATAATTGGCGCAATTGGATTAGCTGGATACTTGTTTTACATAAATCATCAAGATCAACAAAAACAGATTGAGCAGCATAAACAAGAAGTAAAGGCTAATAAAGAAGATGCACTTGTAAAAGTTGCGAATATAAAATATATAAAAACCCTCATTCCTATTTGTGATAAAAAAGTTAAGGATATTACAGGTATTGATTTTTTTCGTTGTGAAAAATTGTCTGATATTAATATCATTCAGGTACTCTACCTTAGCGGTATTTTAGACCTTAAATCCTCTCTCGCAGACCCAAATATTCCTGAGATTTGTCAAAAAAAGATAGGAGAAATTTCAGCAAGTGATTTTATTGACTGCCTAAATGAACCAACACCTGAACCAGATCAACCATCAAGTAGTCAATCAGTGCAATAAAACCTTCTAATAAGATATAATCTTAAATAGAGATGAAAAAAGGTATAGGGATAGTATCCGCAATATTTTTACTGTATGGGATGGGGTATGGACACGCTTATTCATACTATGAATTTCTTAGGTGGGCAACTTTTCTCTCTTCATTATTCTTTTCTTGGAGGTTTTATAAATCAAAAACTTTTGTTGGTATTGCAATATTTCTTACTATTGCCTATTTATTTAATCCTATTTTTCCTGTCTACCTTCAAAAATCAACCTGGGTAACTATTGATTTTATTGCTGCAATAATCTTGATTATTGGTGGTTTTTATAAAGCTAAAAACGATGTAGTTATCTAAAATGATGAAAAATTCAATAAAGATAGTAGCGCAAATATTCTTTTCTCTAGCAACAACAGCTATTTTTGCAATCAATTTTCTAAGTGGAATTGTCGGTGGTATTTGGCTGTTACTTGCAGGAGGATGGGCATTGATACTTCAAGGAATAATTATGGGAATAATTATGCCTTATGTCTTTTCAATAGTAAGCGCACCTACATTTCTCATAGTACCTTTTGCAGAGAAGCTCAAGAATAACAAAATAGCTTTAGCAATAGTATTGTTTTTTGCCTCCATCTTCAACTACGGACCCCTACTGTTGTGGGTAAATTTTGTCTTTTACAAGTTTGTTTCAAATAATCAATTTCCTTTCATAGCTCTCATTTTGGCTGGATATGCAACTGTGATGAGTCCTTTGAGTTATATGACAAGCCATGAAAACGAAGGAGGTTTAGGAACGACTTTGGGCTTACTTTACGCACAGTTGTGTTATTTGTTTTTAGTTCTCGGTTTACTATTTCAATGGAACCCATCCTCTGTATTTTGGTCTGAAATATGGCTAGCGTTACTTTTCATGTTGTTAAGTGTATTTACTCTTTCCACAGTGAAATTTGAGGAAGACGTTTCAATAGATGAAGATATATTTGCAGATCCACTTGTGGAGGAGGCTATCACAATTTGCTTTTCCTATGAAAAAGTTAGTCCAGCATTATTTCAGAGAGCTTTAGGTATCGATTATGAGAAAGCAACAGAAATATTCAAGGAGCTTAACAGGAAAAGACTAATAGGAAATATTAGGATTGAAGATCAAGAAGATTTAATGCCAATAGGAAAGGTGAGCAAACGAAAACTTAAAAAGTATGAATACCTAATAAAAAAGGTAAAAGAATATAAAAAATACCAATATCTAAACAGTTCTCCAAATGATCCCTTCCTTGACCAAGCAAAACAGTATGCATATGAATTTGAAACAATTGTCCCAGAGGATATTCAAAGAAAATTTAAGACAGGATATGCACGAGCTGCCAAAATATTAGATCAACTAGAATTAGCTGATATTATTGTAAGCGTGCCGGGAAAAAGATATAGGAAAGTAAATAAAAATCCTGAAATACCCTATTAACCTCTCGTTCTTTAATACAAAATAACTCATTTATGTCTTAATAAAGCTAAAAAGCGTTAGTTCAATACCGCTTGAGGTATCTTCATTTAATAGTTATGTATATAATACTTGTGCCTGGGGGATTATAATTCCAAACTGCTGAAATACTGAAATCATTCTGCTAGAATACAAACTGAGCGTGTTCCAAAAATTAAGGTCAAAGCACACTAGAAAAGTGGGTTATGCGGCAATACGGCGAGGTTCTTCAAATTCGTCTTCAGGCAGGGTTTCCATCTTTTTAGATTCAACTTGTACAAGCTGTCGATAAAGACTTTCTAATTGCTCGCGAGCTTGTCCTGCTGGCAGTGAGATCATTAATCTTCGTACGTTATTGAGTGTTGCATGAATATCTTCCAGTGAAAGTGTTTCAAGTGCCACTGTGGCTGCAACAATCGTTACTCGTGCTTCTGCGATAGCATCCTGTACCTGTGCTTCTTGTGCTGGAGCGAGTTCGGAATCCTTCTCGGTAAGACTATCGGTGATTTCCTGGACATTGACAGCCTCACTGACGGCAGTACTTGTTCCTTGATATCCTACGACCAAGGCGCCTGCACTATCCAAGTTTACCTGTATATCACCCATAGCCTGTGCACGCTCTTCTCTTGGAAGAAGTGCCATTGCAGCGATGTTTTGAACTTTGCCTTGGATACGGTCTCTTGTGGCTGCATCTCTCTGTCCAGCCTCACTTGCTGCGTAGGCAGTATCTGAGAGTCTGTCATTGATTGCTTGGATTCTGATGACTGCTGCTGCGACGACGTAGGCACGATCGTGTGAGAGAGGGGATTCAGGGGTGCGAACTGGCTGGGCTATTTCAGCTTTTGCGGTGGCAGTGGTTGTTTCTGTTACTAATGCCATAGGTTTGGTCTTGTAACTAAGACTTTGCGAGTATACCTAAAAAGAGCACTTTTGTCAACTTATAGGGTGAAATTCGTGCGTAATGTGACCTATGTCATGATTCTGGGGTAATTTTCACCTATAATGAGCTTATGCACAGGTTTCTTACTGCTTTTTGGAGGCCGCTGGTAGTACTTCTTCTTATTGTTATATCTCTGCCGCTTCTTTTCCTCTGGAAGATAGGGCCTGTTGCTGATGGACTGCTTATTCTAGGCATACTTTTGGGGACGTATGACCTCTTTCTGGAGGCTATTGGTCAGATGTGGAGGAGACAATTTGGTATTGACTACATTGCGATCCTTGCGGTGGTTACCTCGGTTATCACGGGAGAATACTTAGTTGGTGCAATTATTGCATTGATGGCGAGTGGGGGAGTCACCCTTGAGAATTATGCCAGTGCTCAGGCAAAAGGGACACTGACCGCTCTTGCCAAACGTCTTCCACAAGAAGTGTTAACGCTGCAGGGTGACGCACACGTGAAGAAATCTATTCATGAAGTAAACATTGGGGATGTCGTTATCGTTCGACATGGAGAAGTAGTCCCAGTCGATGGAAAACTTGCTGGAACTACCGCAAGTCTTGACGAATCCTCGCTCACCGGAGAATCTTACCCGGTAGATAAAACAGCAGGAGACATCATTCGCGCAGGAACGGTGAATGTTGGAGAGATGTTTCAATTCGTTGCAACGACCAGTGAAACAAGTTCTGGGTATCATCATATTATCGACATGGTGTCACAAGCTCAGGTAGAAAAAGCACCGATGGTCCGTCTTGCGGATCAATACAGTGTCTATTTCACGCTGATCACTTTCGTTATCGCAGGGATTGCCTATCTCCATGGACATTCTCTCTATGCCGTTTTGTCCGTCTTGGTGGTAGCAACACCATGTCCATTAATTTTGGCTACCCCTATTGCCCTTTTGGGAGGAGCAAATAAATCTGCAAAATCGCGTGTCATTATTAAAAAACTTGCCAGTATTGAAGTGTTATCTCGGGTCAATGCGCTTGTTTTTGATAAAACCGGGACACTTACTCTGGGGCATCCTCGCGTTATTGATTTTACAGTCCATGGCAGGTACGAAAAAGAACGTCTACTCGCGATTTCCAGCTCAATTGAACACAATTCTCTGCATCCTCTGGCACATGCTATTGTGCTGTATGCCAATGAACACAAGGTCCCACATTTTATTGTAAAAGACATAAAAGAAGTCGTTGGCAAAGGCATTTCTGGGGTTATCGCCGGCAAAACATATAGTCTGGTTAAAATAACTGATCATCAATCAGGTGATATGAATATTGGTCTGTATCAAGGAAGAACTCATGTGGCAACGTTTACTCTTCAAGATGAAGTAAAAGAAGATGCCAGAAGAATTTTACAGAAATTACAAGGAATGGGATTTGTCCTGCATTTGTTTACCGGGGACAGAAAACAGGTGGCAGAGCAACTGGTATCCCATCTGCGCCTGTCATTGGCGATTCGCAGTGAATGTTCTCCAGAAGATAAACTCAATGGCATCAAGCAGTTACAAAAATCTCACGTCGTTGCTATGGTAGGAGATGGAATTAACGACGCACCAGCACTGGCAACCGCAGATGTTGGCATGGTGTATGGTTCCTATGAACAGACGGCGGCGACAGAAGCCGCAGATATTGTCTTGTTCGGTGTATCTATCCATGCCATTTTGCAGACGATACTTGAGGCAAAACAAACTATTCGCATAGCCATGCAGAGTATCCTTTGGGGAATCGGACTGAGTATTATTGCAATGATTTTTGCAGCGTGGGGACTTATTCCACCGGTGTATGGAGCGATTTTACAGGAACTGATTGATGTGGCAGTAATTTTTAATTCACTTCGCGCTGCACGATAAATACTTTACCTACCCCTAATCTTTTCTCTACAATGGTGTCATGGGTATGTGGCGATTTTTAGAAAAACAGTGGAGCCAGGCTACACTAGGACTTCTTGCGGGGCGAACGATTGCTTCCTATGAAAGAGATTTTTTTACCTTAAAAACAGTCTCACTTCCAAAAACACAACTGGCAAAAGATTTGGAGAAACTTTGCAAGGAAAAAGATGGATTTTTAACGCTGGAAGAATTTTATCAAGAAGAATTGTATGGCGAGCATGGATATTACGCCACCAAATATCGTAATGTGTTGACCAATACACCACCACGGTGGGCACACAGTATGTTGCACCTGTGTAAACTCTTTGGGTATCATTTTTTTGCAGAGCTTGGTCCGGGTGATGGAAGACTTGCCATTATGACACTCATTGAGGCAGAGAAAGCCAAGTACGATCTCTCCTGGGGTGGGGTAGAAATCGCTGCCCCGATGCGTGAGGCGATCACCCAAAACTTTAAAAAGTATGGCTTCACAGCAAAAAAAGAATTTCTTGTGTCACAGGTCAAAGATATGAAGGTGAAAGACCCGTGTCTTTTTATTTTCCCGTATGGACTTGATAGCATCTCACCTGAGGTTTTTATCAACACGTCAGAACATTTGGATGTGCCAGATAGTCTGGTTGGAGTGACGATTGAGAAGGGAATACTGACCGAAATTATTCTTTCACCCAAACAGTTAGCGTCTCGTGGGGTCAGTATCAAGAAGGGGATCTATGATGATGGGAAGATACAGGTAGATCTTTCTTCTTGGAAATTAGTACCAATGCAGCGAGCATACATCGCGCCAAAAGTCTTGCATGCCGTGAAAGATGTGGTTGAAAAGCTTCCCAGCACCTCACGACTCTGTATCATTGACGAGTTTCGAACAGATAGAGGCAATTATGTTTCAAGTCATTTACTAGCGCCACGTAATCTTCTGGCGACAGAACGCGATTGTGTGGATTTGGTGGATGGATATGAACGCATTGGCAAAACTGATTACTATTTTCCATTTTATCTCAAGTCATTCTTGGGATTTCTTAAATCTCTGGGGATAGAGGTCGAGTATGTTGACTCGGAGTATTATGCAGCGCAAATTCTCTCAACGGTCAAAGAACTGCCAAAAGAGACAAAACTTCCCGGGGCATATTCACAAGTAATTATTACTGCTCCCTTGAAAGGGAAAAAGCTTGCTGAGAAGCTGGATTTCCCACTTGACCCGAGCGATCTTCGTACCAGGATCAGATCCTGATACAATAGGTGCATGAGTACTCGAGAAGAGCTGTCTCGCACCATCAGAAGTATCTTTCGTCCACTTCTTGCAGGGACACGCGTTAGTGATTTTCAAAAGAAATTCTACGATCTCCAGACGGTCAAACTTCCGGATACGCTTCTTGTGCATGATCTCGAGGAGTTGTGTAGAAGAAATGGTGGGTTTTTGACCATGGGGGAGTTATACCAGGAGGAATTGTATGGAACGCATGGGTATTATGCCAAAAAATCAAATACCGTGCTGACGGACACGCCATCTCGATGGGCTGATGGTATCGTGGCAATCTGCAAAGAGTTTGGTCTCACGCATTGTGTCGAGATTGGTCCTGGAGATGGGTCACTGGCACTCTCTATGCTTGCACAAGAGCCACAGCTTAACTGGAGTGGAGTAGAGATAGCAGGGGTACTGCGAGAGAAGATCGCTGAGAAGTTTCACAGTGCTGGTAGGCAGTACGACCAACTCGTAGAAAATGTCGGACAATTGCGACAGAAAGATGCTGCCTTGTATCTTTTTGTGTATGCACTGGATAGTATGCCCCCAGAAGTGTTCATCAATACCGGAAAGAAAACGAGTGCCCCAAATGCACTGCTTGGAGTGCGCATACAGAATGGGATGCTCCAGGAAGTAGTTTTATCTCACAAAGAATTAGCACAAAGAAAGATGTCTCTTGCAAAAGGTGTGATGACGATTGGTGATGAGAGAATTGATCTTTCTTCCTGGCACCTTATGCCACAGCAGCGGGCATACATTCCAATGAGTTCTTTAGTACTTTTGTCCAAGACGGTTTCTCGTGCTCCCAAAGGGTCACGCATCTGTATTATTGATGAGTTTCGAAAAGATAAAGGCGCATATGTATCACCACACTTGTTGGTCCCTCGTGATCCGAGGCTTTATCGCAGAGACAAAACAAACATCCGCCAGAATTATGAACATATAGGGACTATAGATTATTACTTCCCCCAATACAGCTATTCGCTGCAGAAATATTTGGCATCTCTGGGTGTGTCCTGTGTTCTGGTAGATAGTGAGATGGCATTGAGCGCTTACATGAAAGCACATCATAAACTCCCGCGTAAGCCACTTGATACTGAAAGTAAAACGCAATGTTTTATTACCAATACTATTGAAAAAAGGAAAAAGAAAGTAGTATATCCACTTCGACCAGAGGATATGCATACACACTCAAGTTGGGAATGGTGAGGGGATATGGTATCATTTCCCTAGGTTTGGAGAGGTGTCTGAGTGGTTGAAAGAGCCGCTCTCGAAAAGCGGTGTGGGAGTAATCTCATCGTGGGTTCGAATCCCACCCTCTCCGCATGTATTTTATAACGGGTAGTCAAGGAAAATTTGAAGAAGCAAAACGAATACTGCCTGATCTCAAGCAACTAGATATCGACTTGCCAGAGATTCAAGAAATGGATCCTCAGGCTATTATCAAGGCAAAGCTTCAGGCTGCCTTTGAGCATCATCAAGGACCGTTTATGGTTGAAGATACTTCTTTGTCCTGTGAGGGCTTAGGAGGGCTTCCAGGGCCCCTTATTAAGTGGTTTCTTAAGGCTCTTGGTCCATCCGGCACTGCCAAACTTGCCCTGCAATCAGGCAACACACAGGCCGTTGCACGCACGTGTGTTGGGTATGCACAAAATCCCACAGATATTCATTTTTTTGAAGGCACCATTGCGGGCACGATCGTTGCGCCACGAGGAGAATTTGGCTTTGGGTGGGATAGCATCTTTCTTCCAGATGGATTTACCAAAACATTTGGTGAAATGACACGCGATCAGAAACAAGAGATCAGTATGCGAGCAATTGCCGTAGGAGCTTTGAAAGACTTCTTAACGAGTTAGTGAGTGTAACTCAGGCCGTATTGACCCATGGACCTTCTGAGGAGATTGTAGTCAATGCCATCAATGGAACCATCGTCATTTAAGTCAGAGTACAAACCAAAGGTGGAATCATAGTAAAAAATGTTTTTGTCAGGAATACTCATGGCAGCTTGGCAGTTTGGATCAAGTGATGCTGGTGTGTTGGTGCAGTGTAACATGTAGGTATTTAACCAGAGATTGTAGTCTGCTGTGTCAATGGCATTGTCTCCGTTAATGTCTCCAACAGAGAGAAGTGGTGTCTTTGAAGGATCAGCTGGTACTTTGATGGGAGAAGGATTGGAAGCATTCTCAGTCTGACCAGAACCAGTGTTGGGATCGGTGGTAATAGAACCATCAGCATTTACGGTAAATGGATCATTGTCATCAAGAAGGCTCTCAATGGTCAGGTTTGGGAATCGTATGGCAGTGTAGTATGTTCCAGGATACAGAGCAACCGTCACTTGTGTGTTCTGGTATACATCAAGAGATGCATTGAAAGGGAAGGTAACCTTCATGCTCTTGGCAATAATCTTGTTGGTGATGTCCTTGTAAAAGGTAAGGACAACAGTACGTGGTTGAATACCAGTTAATCCACTTCCAGGAGAGCCATCACCATTCAGTTGGAGATTGTAACGATCAATACCCATAACGTGAGCAGCAATACTTAACTTTACAGGGAAAGGAGCAGGAGTAGCCGTCGGACCAGAAGGAGTAGGTGATGGGGTTGGTGAGGGTGAAGGAGTAGGAGTTGGGGTATTGGCACAATTTGGAACCGTTGCTCCAAAATCAGCAGTATACCCGGTGGTGATACCCGAACCCCCTTCTGATTTTGGTACCCCACCAGTAATTTTCCCTCCAATATATTCACCTGGTGAGAGTGGTGCATTATCCTGTCCCGCACTCCCATCATTACCAAACGGAGGAGTTTTCATAGCAAAGGAAGTTACATTCCCAACATGGAATTGATACCAGTTGTTATTTCGACTATAAACGATATTGAAACTCGTATCTCCATAATTATTACTCCAGTTCCATGTCATAACTGGTGAGTTGCCAGAACAGGATGGCGTTAGTGCTAATGTATTACATTCATATTTTCCGCTGTAGCTGCTACATGGGTATGCTTCTGCTGCATAGGATTTTGCGATCGGAGCATTTGATACGGATGCCGCTGGGACAATATTTACGACCAAAAGGAGGATAGTCAGAACTGCGAGAGTACTTTTAACAATGAACATATATCTCTAGTATATCCACTGAAGAGTTTGGAGTGCAAGACTATCTAAGATTAATGGTATAGAGGTTTGGCACAATCTCTGAGTTGCCAAGATTGGTCAAGATCACGATCTTACTTCCTGTTGGCCAGGGGATGGCAAATCCATCGACAAATGGTCCGGCATAGAGGATATGTTGGTTGCTTCCATCACTATCAACAACGGTAACTTGTTTGTTTTGGACATAGACGATGTGTCGACTATCGAAAAACCAGTGTGGCATGATGTCAGGCCCGACACTTACAGGAAGAGCAAAATTCTTGTCCTCTTTAATACTGTAAACGTAGAATGTCCCTGGCTGAAGGACGCGCTGTTGGGTAACGGTGTTACTGTCTGGTAATGGCTTCATCATCGGTTCTAGTGTTGCAGCCTGTGTCGCTTGATAGAAGATCTGAGAATCATCTGGTGACCAGACCAGGTTGGCTGCGTTGGTACTTAAAAAGGTTCTCAGAGAAAGAGGAAGGGCACTCAGCTTTGCTGTTATCTTATCTTCTCGGTCTTTTGCCCAGCCATTGGTGACATCAGCATAGGTTTCAGTAATATCCTGTGGGGTGCTATTAAATGAAGTGGCATCCAAAAGATACTGGACTGGTTTGGCATTTGCCTTGGCACTCATACTGGCAACCAACTTGGTCCCGTCTGGTGACCAGGAGAGCTGGGACTGAGAAAATGTGTCAGTAGTATCGTCTGTGATCTGTTGCGAGCCACTTTGTAACGTTAGTAGCATGTTGTTATTCATGTTGAGGACATAGACTCCATTTTTCTTGGCTGATTGAGAGGCGACGGTGTAGGCAATTTTTGTTCCTGATGGGTCAACAACTGGATTGCTGACACCAAGCTCAGTAATATTCTCAAGTTGTGGAGCGATGGGGAAGAGATAGGCAGTAAGTTTGGTGACTACTTCTTGGTTGACCTTCACGGTGCGCTCCCATGGCAGGTATCCATCCTTTTTAATAGAAACATCATACGTATCTGGAGCGAGATTAATAGTGTTATTGGTTGCGGTCGTGAGATGGCCGTTGATGAACACTTCAGCCCCGTCAGGATCACTGGTCACGACCAGTATGCCACTCCCGGTAAGTTGAGGTTTACCCGTGTTGAAGGACAACTGGTACCCACGTGCATAAAGAATTACCACCAGTGTCGCAACCGCAAGAAAAAGAAGGGTCGCAATAGGCATGATAATGTTCCAGCGCATAGGGTTATTATATCTCTTGTCCTTACAATAGTCCAATTACGGACACATATTCAAGCGTCATCTCATGTTTGCACTCCTGCGTTTTATTGTTATAATCAGATAAGCGAAAATATAGAGATTCTGATACAGTAATAATGTATTCTGATCTATTCGCCAATACATATTATGCTTTCAAAACGTATTGGTATTGATTTAGGGACTGCAAACACACTGGTTTATCTTGCTGGAGAAGGAAGAATTGTGCTCAATGAGCCTACGGTCGTGGCTGTCACCGCAGAAGAAAATCAGGTGGTCGCTGTGGGAACAGAAGCCAAGGAAATGCTTGGGAGAACTCCGGGGAACATTGTGGCACTCAGACCGCTCAAGGATGGCGTTATCGCTGACTACACGATCACACAGGCCATGCTTTCATACTTTATTGATAAAGCCTGTGGCCGCTCTCGTTTTTTCAAACCTGAAGTCATGATCTGTATCCCATCAGGAGTTACTCAGGTCGAGCGTCGTGCAGTCTATGATGCGGCAATTGCTGCTGGTGCACGCGCGGTCTATCTCATTGACGAACCGCTCGCTGCTGCCATTGGTGCCAAAATCCCTATCGCACAGCCTGCAGGGCATATGATTGTCGACATTGGTGGAGGCTCAGTCGAGGCTGCCGTTATCTCACTGGGTGGTGTCGTCGTGCATAACAGTGTGCGTATGGCTGGCAACAAGATCGATGAAGCAATTGCAAACTATCTCAAGAAGAAATGTAACCTCCTGATCGGGGAGCGCACGGCTGAAGAGATCAAGATCGCCATCGGTAATGCCTTCACCGAGGGTATGAAGGAAGCAGATATCCGTACGATGGAGGTACGCGGGCGGGATAGTATCACCGGACTTCCACGAAGCGTTGAAGTTACTGAGTTGCAAATCAACGAGGCTATCAAGCCTGTCCTTGTGGAGATGGTCAATGGTGTGAAGAAAGTACTTGAAGACACCCCACCTGAGATGGCAAGTGACATTATAAACAAGGGGATCGTGCTCAGTGGAGGCACCGCACAGCTGTACAACCTCGACCGTTTTGTGCGTGAACAGACTGGTGTCCCTTGCCATGTTGCTGAGGACCCACTTTTGTGCGTGGCTCGTGGGACAGGCATAGCGCTTGAGAATCTTGAGCTCTACAAACGCAGTATTACCAAACGCTAGGCTCCAAATCTTTAATAATTTTCACAGAATAAATAGCCTAAAGTAATATGCCTCATTTGGCTTAAAAAAGACCACTTTTTCAACAGGAAGTACTCGTTTTTACCCTTTCATTAAGACGATCGACAAGTTGAGAAACGTGCACAATTTTTACTCTCTTCCTGGCAATACCCGTGGGAGTACTGGCACAGAAGCGTCCTATATATGCAAAGTTCAGTATTGTGAAAACTTTTGACAAAAAATATCATTTTGACATCAAAAATCTTATAAGACATATCAGGGAAACAAGTTTTTGAAAATTCACTAGCTCTGAAGACACAAAAAGAGAGGAGAGAGAAACGCCAAAATTTGGTGTTAGAAAGAGTATTTTAGATTGATTTAACGACCAAATTGTCAAGTCAAGAGAATTTAGCAATCTTAAGCAATGAGTGCTAAATTGGGGGGTATTCCAAGAATTATCGGATGTAACTTTAATCTCTTTCCAGTGAGAAATTCCTGACATGCGCTTCTTTTGCCAGTTTTGCTATACTGAAAAGGTATGCAGGTTGAGATCCTCGGTATCCCGGTGACGTTCATTAAGCATGAAAAGGCGCTTGTGATGATATCTGAACGTGCCAAAGCCTCAAAGGAAAAACAACCTTTCTTCATTATAACCGCAAATCCTGAGTTTTTACTCTATGCCAGAGAGCATGAAGGATTTAGAGAAGCTATGCTTGCTGCAGACTTAGTGCTTCCTGATGGGGTAGCGCTTGCTCAGGCACGATACTTCCTGGAATCAAGGCCAAAAAATTTCCTTCAAAAGCTTTCACTCGCCTGCGTCATTTGCCTCAAAACCGTGAAAGGTGACTTTCACCAAGATAAAGTAACTGGAGTTGCCTTGGTAAAAGATCTCCTGCAAGATCAGGCGCTGTCAGTATTCTTACTGGGAGGAAGGGAAAAAGTCGGGGAGATCGTGGCACAGAAGTATCAGAGACCCTTCTTTGAAGGGCCAATGCGTATTAAGAAGGCAACCCGTGAGGAGCACGAAACGATTCTGGAGAAGGTGAAGGAGGTACGTCCTGAGGTACTTCTCGTCTCATTTGGGCACTTCTCGCAGGAGTTGTGGATTCATGAGCATCTTCGTGATCTTGCCTGTCAGGTGGTCATAGGAGTGGGGAGCACGTTTGATGAGCTAGCTGGTCGTGGATACTGGTCGAAGCAAGTCCCTGGTGTCTTTGAAAAAGCTGGACTCAAATGGCTGTGGAGACTGTTGCATGACAGGAGTCATTTTATTCGTGTGTGGAAAGCGGTGATAGTATTCCCTTGGGTCATTGCGTTCGGTTCATAAGATCTTTGCGCGGGACAGATTGTTTGCTATGCTAGCTATATGGCAAGTTTTGAATTCTTAGAAGATGCGTCACACCAGTCTGTGATCCTTGCCCCCAGACGCGCCAGACGTCCCAGACGAGGGAAAGAAGCTCCTAAAAAAGAATGTCCATTCTGTCACATACATCAGGAAGAAGTCATAGAGAAAGTCCACCTGGAAGATGTTGGTTACGAAAAGACGGGTCAGGAGTGGG
This sequence comes from bacterium, assembly GCA_021777565.1. Classification (GTDB taxonomy): domain Bacteria; phylum Patescibacteriota; class Microgenomatia; order Levybacterales; family UBA12049; genus JAJYDJ01. The sequence continues at coordinate 70,724 of JAJYDJ010000001.1, forward strand.
ATTTGTTGGTGATGCAGAATAAATTTCCATTTGCGACCCATCATGAAATGATCATCCACAGCCCAGATCATAAGAAGAATATTGATGAACTTCCTGAAATGTACACGGTGGCACTGTTAAGAACATTTCAACAACGTATGCGACTTCATGCAGAACACGGTCGTGTTATTTGTTTTCATAACTTTGGTGATCGCAGTGGGGCAAGTTTGAGCCATCCACATAGTCAGGTGGTTGTTGTTCCAGAATCGGTACCTTTTAGTATGACGCATGCGCCACGAGAAGTAGGTGAGTATGGATTTGCTCCAGTGGATGGTATCAGTCTGGTATGTCCTCACGCATCACAATGGCCTGATGAGACGTGGGTTATTGACCATGCAGAGAGTTCTTTTGCACACATGTCGCCTCAAAAAATAAAATACATGGCACATGTGCTTCGTCGTGCTATCCAGCTTCTGGTTCTGCGCCATGGAGTTGGCTTCTCATACAACTTTTATGTGAGCACTGATGCGCCTGCCTACATTCGTATTGTGCCACGCGTGAAGCGTATTGGTGGGTTTGAACTTGCAACTGGTATCTTTGTAAACACGCAAGATCCTGCAGAGACAGTGGCATTCCTGAAGGAACATTTCAATAAGGTGACATTACAAAAGGGATACAAAGCGAAGTATAAGAAGGCAGTTTAAATTTGGCCTTTTGCTTGCATGCCAAGCATGTAGAGAACAGCTTCTTTTTTATAGCGGCGATCGCCACGAGAGTTGATGCGGATAGCTGGAAGTTTTCCTCGCTTACCCCAACGCTTGATGGTGAGTACTGATACGCGCAAGATTTGTGCAACTTCTTTGACAGTGAGAAGATCTGGTAAGTTATCGATTGATAGTGTTTGATTCGCCATAGCCTTAAGAGTATATCAATGTGAATATATCTAGTTACAAAGATACTAAATTATGCGTAATAAGTCAAGAAGAAAAACGTATTTTTATGCAGCAGTAAATGCAGGTTTTGGACTAACAAGTCTACGTAAACTCCATCCTGGTTTTGCATCTGTTGTCTCATCTGTTGTCCATGATTCACTAGGACCTCCTAAACTCTTTTCCAACGCTTTCACAATAGGAGTGAGATGCTGGTATTGAATGCCTGAAAGAAGGTTGCGTGCAATGCGATACGCAAAGAGATTAGTTGTATCCAGCAGAAGTGTTTCATTACTTTGTGAATCGATAACAAAAATCTCACCGCTGAGAGTAATCTGGAAAGAAAAGTGTCCATGAGTCAGCGTAACAGATTCTAGTCCTTTCGCTCCATACTGAACTTGCATGGTTCCAATAGGTTCATCAGCAGCATCAAGCATGTGATAGTGAAGTGCTCGTGTCCCACCAGCACCGTCAGTCGTCTCTGCCACTCTCTGCAGTCCGCCTGGGAACGTTTGGTGAGGGAAGACGAGATCGGCATACTTGCGCGCGCGAGCATTATCATCATTTGTAATGGCTGCAAGATGCTCGATAGTCGCTGCAATATCAGGGGGACACGTAGGGACTGATTTTGTCATGTAATCAGTCAAGACGATTGGCCGAATAGCTGAGTTGAGCAAGGTAAATCGTGCTGCCATGATGGTTCCACCAGTGTCAATGAATACTCCTTGACCATGAGAGTAATACGCATCTCTCGCAGGCTGAAGCATTTGGTAGGGGTCACCAAGAAGAAGGCCCTCATCAGTCTCTGCAAAGACTACCATGGTGCAGCCTTGTGGCTGGGCACTTGCTTCTGGGCCTGTTGTCTGTGTCTCGACAGTTGCCATTTTGAAAGTATACGTCTCCAGAACGGCTCTGTCAATAGTATTATAGGGTGGATTTAGCCTCGAGTAAGGTTATTTAAGGCCTGGAGTAAGTGAATTCCACAAGATATCCCCAAAGTGTGGATTAGTAGTTATATATCCTATATCTAGCGAGGCATTTAAATGCGATTTTTTACGTACTTTCTCTTCGGAGAAAGTACCAAAGACTCTTGTGCTGGCAAGTCGACCTGATTTTTGCGTTCGTTCGTCGGGGAAATGCTGCCCTTTCACGCACAAGGCGTGGCTTCCCCTGATGTCACTCACGCAAGAATCTATACGGTCTTGATTGCAACGCACGAATGTATAATGGAGAGTTTTTACTGGTTTGCCAAACAAAAACCGATGGAAAAGTTGTCTCTTCCACCGGTTTTGTTATTCGAATTGACGAATAGAGTGAGCCGTTACTTGAGGGTAACTGCTGCGCCCGCTTCTTCAAACTTTTTCTTAGCTTCGTCTGCGGTCTCTTTATTTACTCCTGTCAAAACGACTTTTGGTGCGGTATCAGCCAATGCTTTTGCGTCGGTGAGACCGAGCGTTGGCACGAGTTCGCGAATAACCTTAATTACTGCGATCTTGTTTGCGCCTGCTGAAGTAAGTTCCACATCAAAGGATGTTTTTTCTTCAGCTGGTTCAGCTGCACCTGCTGCTGGAGCTGCTGCTGCTGGGGCGGCCATCATTGCTGCTGACACACCAAACTTTTCTTCCAAGGCTTTGACCAATTCGTTAAGTTCCAAAACGGTCATTTCCTCGACTGCTGATAAAATTTCTTCTGTTGTTAACTTTGCCATATGTCTCACCTCCTTTTGAATTATGACTTCTTTGACGCGACTGCGTTCAAAGTCATCACAAATTTCTGCATATTCCAATTCAATGAACGATGAAGTCCAAAGATTGGAGACTTAAGAGTGCCTACGAGCTGGGTCAAGAGGGTTTCTTTACTTGGCAGGGTAGCAAGCTTCAAAACTTCTTTGTCTGAAATCACTTTACCACTGAGGATTCCGAACTTAATTTTTGGTTTTTCCAGATCTTTGACCATCTTAGAGACGGTTTTGAGAGGTTCAACAACTTCCTTTGTCAAAAAGAGTGCACCTGTTTGGCCTTCAAATACTTGGCTTTCGACTGCATCTTTGGCTGGGGTATCAGCAAGAGCTCTTTTGAGAAGAGTGTTTTTAACAACGACGAATGAAGCACCAGACTTTTTGATGGTACGCTTCATGTCTTCAAGCTGTTTGTGGGTGAGTCCACCGAAATCTGCAAAAACCATAGCCTCAGACGCATTGGCCTTATCGGCAATTTCTGCGATGACGCCTGCTTTTTGCTGTTTGTTTTTGGATAGTACGTCTTGATTTTTCATAAAAAAACTCGCCCTAAGACGAGTACTGTGGCAATCTCAAGTGAGATGCTGTCTTCCTCGGAAGGTCTTATTGTTCGCCTTCTGTCTTAGGTACTGCTAGTATAGCAGAATTTGGAGTAAAGATGCAATATATTACTTGTCATAGGCCTTTTGGCCTTGGAGGTATTTGTAGTAGAAGAAAAGGTAGGATTTTGGGTCGCCAACGGTGTAGTTGATATAGTGATTCTCTTGGACTGCCTGTTGTACCTCTTGGCGCATTTGGGGTAGAGAGCTATGTTCTGGCCATTTAAAGAACGTATATACATTTGAATACAAATAGTATCCAATAATAAGAACGGGTAAAATCTTGAGTACTATTTGTTTCTGATTCCACAAAAGGGCAAAGGGGTAGGCAAGTAGTGCCAGACAAAGGAAACGATTGATGGCATAGTAGTAGTCAGAACTTTCCCCACTATAGATAGTAAAGATGACCCAGGGCACTACAAAGAAACAGGTCATGACATAGACCATACTCCGCCAGCTACGCACGTTTTGCCTCTGGAGAAGTGCATAGATAACAAAGATTGGGAAGAAGAGATACTTAATGTTTATGTTCCTGATCTCTCTTGGAAGGAAATTATCTAGCTGAGTAAAGACATCTCCAATGATCTGTAGCATCCTTTTGAGGTGAAATCCGTGTGAGTATTGCGCGGCATAGGTCATGAGACTATTGGCCTGTGAATGCTTACTACTGAGCTCAGAAATGATATTTGGGGCTATTGCGATTAGTAAAATAAGAAGGCCTAAAATACCATATTTGAACACTTCTTTTGTTCGAGGGAAAAGAGGGAGGCAAAGGGCGGTAATAATTGGTACAAAGATGGCGGTAAAGTGTACTTGCCAGAAAAGACCAATGACAATGGCAAGTGATAGAATGTGTTTTGTTTTTCCCGAAATAATTTCGTGTAAAAAGTAAAATGCCAAAAGACCTAACAGTGGAATAAAATCTACAGGCCACTGCACGCGATCAAAATGAATCGCTTCAGTAGAAAAAGTTTGTATCAGAAGTGCGATAAGAGTGACAGATTTACCAAATTTTCTGATGAAAACATAATAAATGCCCCAAAAACTTACAATGGCACTGAGCCCCGCAAAGATACCAGAGGCAATAGGGTCATAATTGGTGAAGAAATATGCCGGGGCGATAGCATAGTAATATAACGGACCGATGTAAAACCCAGAATTTTGTTTGGCCACCATACCAAGGAGTGGATAGTGGTGATTATAAAGAATATTTTTGGCTGCCCAGGCGTTATCTATTTGATCCCAACTGAAAGGATTACGCTCAGGAATTTGATAAAAACGAAAGAAAAGGAAAGCAAGAAAGATAATGCCGATGGCAATGAAGAACTTATTTTTTCTTATAAATGCGATCCAAGTGGCCATACATTCAGTATAGCAAATTATTATTTTTCTGCTTTGGAAGCATTGGCACGGTCACTAAATGCATTCACGAGCACCAGCGTGATGAGATAAAAGACAAGGATAAATAGTGCATCAAGTTGATGATTGTAGAAATCAAATACTTCTGTGAGAAAGATGGAGGTTAAGAGAGAGAGTCGAAAAAGACGATAGCCAAACTTTCTGAACTTAAAAAAGACCAATGCACCACAGACAGCAAGTGTTGAACTGAGCAGTGATGATCCAAACTGCATAATATCGCTAATATCATCAAGCTGATACGGACTCGTGGCGCGTCCACTGAGAAAAAGCAGTGATCGTACCAGGGTAAAAAGAGAAATCCCAATAAAAAAGAGAATAACACTGGTCCCAAATCCTCTAAATTTCATGACAGATTGGATGAGGGATTTAAATGGTGCGTCTTTATCGGTAAGGTGTTCCGTTTTGTGGGCAAAAAATCGAATAACCAGAAAGAGAAGTACAAAAATAACATAAATAATGGAGGTAGCTGGTGCAAAAAAGTAATTGTTGTCATTGGTGATATATTTACCCAGCTCATCAATAAAAAGACCAAATCCAGCACCTCCAAGAATCGCCGCGATACGAGTGGCTCGTGGATTGTGCATAGCAATAAGGATAATATTGGCTGCCAGAAGGAAAAGCCCACCCCAGAGCATGTGTGCGATATGCCATCCATGCATCCCAAGACGTGGGTAATTGGTCAGCTGCAGATAGAATCTGGTGACCAGAATACTCGCTATTGCACTCACAAAAAGAGTTTCTAAATAGGCCCCAGCATCTTTGCGATAGATAATCATATCTGTAGTATAGTGCAGAAAGGATGAGTGAGACTAGCCAATTCTCAAACTTGGACTCATGGTGGACTTGAGATAGACAGACTTAACTTTGCCTTTCTCCAATGAACCAAGGAATGCTTTAATATTGTCAGCAAGTTTTTCTTTCCCAAAACTCAACTTACCAAGTGCCATGTGAACGATATTTACTTTTCCTTCGGTCTTGTAGTTGATTTGGCCACCGGCAAATTTCTTGGCAGCTTCTTCAGGGTTTGCTGCGACGGTGCCATTTTTTGGATTTGGCATAAGTCCTCGAGGACCGAGAATCTTAGCTGCTTTTGCCAAACGTGGCATAGCATCAGGAGTTGCGATCAAAAGATCAAAATCAATTTGTCCTGCATCGATCTTATCAAGGAGCTTTTGTGCTGCCTGTGCATCCTGAAGAGGAGCAAGAATAGCGACACGAACTTCTTTGCCAGTTCCGTGAGGAAGAACAACACTTCCAGTAACTTTGTCAGTAGTATTAACGTGGAGTTCTACTGTTTCATCAAACTTTGCTGATTGGAATCCAAGCAAAGTATCCAGAGCAGTTGAGACAGAGTATTGAGTGTCTTTTGCCTTCTGAACGTTCGCATTGTGGCGAGGTGATGGCTGATATGTACTCACTGCTTCTTTTTTCTCCATCTTTTTCTTTGGTTTTTCTTCAGTGTCATTCTGAGCCATAGGCGAAGAATCTCTTTCTTCAGACGTGGTATCGGTAGAGTGGGATCCTTCACTATCGTTCAGGATGACAGAAGAAGAGTCTGTTGTCTCACTCTCCGTAACATTTGTTGCATCAGATTCTTTCTCTGCAGCCTTTGCCACTTTTTTAGCTTCGCGGCGCTTCGCTGCCTCGTCTTTCTGCATTTGTTCTTCTTCAGAGCCAATAGTAATAGTGCGTTTCTTTCCCATATTAAACTACTTTCACTCCCATACTTCGTGCGACACCTGCGACGATCTTGGCTGCTTGCTTCACATCATCGGTATTGAGATCTTCGAGCTTTTTCGCTGCGATTTCCTCAGCTTGTGCTTGCGTAATCGTGCCTGCTTGTTCTTTCCCTGGCTTGCCTGCGCCTGGACGACCGATTGTCTTTTTGATCATTTCAGAAATCGGTGGCTGTTTGACGATAAAGTCAAAAGAGCGATCTTCATAAACGGTAATAACCACAGGAACCAATGTCCCTTTCAAAGGTGCAGTTCGGTCATTAAATGCCTTCACGAATTCCATAATTGGAATACCGTGTTGACCAAGAGCTGGACCTACCGGTGGTGCAGGAGTAGCTGCGCCAGCCTGAATTGCCAATTTAATAAATGTTTTTATCTTCTTTGCCATATGAATTAGATTTTACTGACTTGCAAGAAGTCCAGTTCGACAGGTGTTTCTCGGCCAAAGATACTGACCAAGACTTTGAGTTTGCCCTTAGCCTCATCAATAGATTCAATAGTACCAAGGAACTCTGCGAATGGTCCATCGACGATCTTAACTGCTTCACCAACCACAAATGCTGATTTGAAGGTGGTTTGCTGTTGCTGAGAGAATTGCTTAATAGCCTCAACTTCTTTTGGAGAAATTGGGGTTGGGGTGTTGGCTGCACCAACGAATCCAGTTACGCCTGGGGTTGTACGAACCAAGATCCATGATTCATCAGAGAGAACCATGCGAACGAGAATGTATCCTGGGAAGACTTTTTCTTCAACCTGGTGCTTTTTGCCTTGAGAAACTTTGGTTACTTCACGAGTTGGGACGATGATTTCAAGGATACTGTCGGCAAAACCCATGGTTTCGGCACGCTGTTGAAGCGTCTTGGCAACTTTATTTTCGTGCCCAGAGTAGGTGTGTACGATATACCATCGTCCAGCCTCAGTATTCATTGATGTTGTTGTGTTTTCCATATTATTTTGTGACCATTTGCAGAAGTGTTGTGAATATGAAGTCTATGGCTCCTATAAACAGGCCTACAGCGACACTGATAATGATCACCATTCCGGTTAACCTGATCACCTCAGTACGTGTTGGCCAAACTACTTTCTGCATCTCCTGATAAGTTTCAGTAAGAAACGATACAGGGTTTGGCATAAAGGAATTTTACCATGCAGAGGTTGACATGTAAAGGGGAGGCTGTCTACAATGGGTGTACGCGATATGCAGAAAGTACGCAAGGCTGTTATCCCCGCGGCAGGCTTTGGAACACGGTTTCTCCCGCAGACAAAGGCAATGCCAAAACAAATGCTCCCTATTGTCCATAAGCCGATTATCCAGTATGTCGTGGAAGAGTTGGTCTCCGCAGGCATTGAGGATATTATCATCGTTACCAACCACCTCGAGCGCTCCATTGAGGACCACTTTGATGATCCAAATCAAGACGTTGTCGGGGCACTGCGCATGGGAGGGCCTAAAAAAGAGCCACTTCTCAAAGAGCTTGAGGATATAGGCCGCATGGCTAATTTTGCCTATGTTCGCCAGAAAGGCCCAATTGGGAACGGGACGCCGTTTCTCAATGTCCGTCACATCATTGGGAACGAGCCATTTGTTGTTGTGTGGAGTGATGAGTTTGTCATTTCAAGGCCAACTTCTGTCATCCGCCAGCTGATTGACACGTATAACGAGTTTGGGTGTAGTGTGTTAGGGACGGTTAAAGCAGATAAGGAAAAAGACTTTGATCGATATGGGTATGCAGGGGGAACCGAGATCCGTCCAGGTCTCTATGATGTGAATGAAATCATTGAGAAACCTGGGAAAGAAAGAGTTCCTGCCTCCATGGCTGCACTTATTTGGGCATGTGTCTACACGCCAGATATTTTTGACTATATGAAAGAAGTCTTGGTGAATTTGCCAAACGGGGAGGAACTTTGTTATGTCGATGCAGTGCATAGAATGTATAAAGATAATAAGCGAGTGATCGCCAAGATTTTCGAGAATGCTGAGTATTATGACTGTGGGACAGTGCTTGAGTACATGAAAACAGCCACCAGGCTTGGTCTTGCCGACCCTGAAATAGGGGAATCTTATAAAACATTCTTACAGAGCCTCACCTTGAAGTAATTCAGGGAACAAAACCGGGCCTTTTGTTATACTAATACCGCTATGAATAAGAAGTTATTGTATTTTCTCTCTGGCGCTGGGCTTTTTAGCATCTTTGTCGGGTTTTCCTACATCGTACACAAGAATGTTCTGAATCAGTTTGACTTTGACATGACGGTCAAGATTCAAGACCACATGCCAAGGCGTTTTGATAACTTCTTTTCGCTTTTAAGTGACATAGGGGCGGTAGAAATTACGGGTATTTTTGTGGCAATTTTGGTCATTTGGCTTTTCTGGAAGAGAAAATGGTTCGTTGGGCTGTTGACTGGCTTCCTTTTTGTCTTTTTTCATGTGTTTGAAATCTATGGCAAAACATTTGTGAGACACCTGCCTCCACCTCATTTTATGCTGAGAACGCATGATGTATTTAATTTCTCACGATTTTATGTCAGAGAAGAAAATTCCTACCCGTCAGGGCATGCGGGCCGTGCACTCTTCGTGACAACTGTTCTCGCAGTCCTGATAACCCACAGTAAGTTATCTCTCAATAAAAAACTGATCTCATATGGCTTTTTGATTGCCTATGATCTGACGATGGTGGTCAGCCGTGTGTACTTGGGTGAACACTGGACGAGCGATGTGATCGGAGGATCACTCCTCGGATCTTCATTTGGGCTTCTGATTGGAATACTTCTCTAAAGAATAGTTAGTTTTAATATCCTGTGGTTCGTGATGGCATGGGGGAAGGATACGTTGGTGCCGTCGCTGTTCGTGGAGAGGAATAACTATTACTGCTAAGCATGTACAGGAGCGCAACTATGATCAGAGCGATTTTAATCCACTTGTGGTTCATCGAAATCCTAAAGCTGGGGTATGTGTCGGAAATACCCAACATATAGGCTGAAAGGGCAAAATTTAGGCGATAGCCATCAACATAGATCTCATGGGTAGACTCAGGGTATTTCCCAGTGAAAAGTACCGGGAAACAGCTGATAAGAACTCCTATATAGGCTGCAGTGCTGATAACTCGCTGATAGAGTCCAAATGGAATCATCATAAGGATACGAATAAATCCTCCAACAATTGGGGTAGCGAACATGCGATTTGGGTGTTCTGGGTAGGTAAATTCCAGAAGCCCAGTGTCTTTTATCGAAAATCCAGGGTAGGTGTCCGTAATGCCTGCCCAGAAGAAGGAAATACGTGCTCCAAGTGTCATGACGCCTACCGCAAGGGTAAATGCATACTGTGAGTAATTGCCAAATATCCAGACACGGAAACTGTTATAAATAACCACCATGAAAAGCCAGACACTGACCAACCCAAGCCAGAGAGCCACGGGGATAAGCATAATGATTTTTACGAGCCCTCCCAGAATCATCACGGCATACCATCTATTTGGGTGCATATTGCGTGAAATTGCAATGTGGGGATACATACGAATGTCTCGTTCTGTGTGGGGAGTAGATGTCTCAGAAATGGCTGCTGGAGCCTCTGTGTGCTCTTTATGATGTACTGTATGCTTGTGAGCCTTTACCATACACATCCAGTATCAGTGTTTTTATGGACTTTGTCAACAAAGATTCAGCAGGGGAAATGCTTATGCGAGTTTGGTGAATCTCTTCAGGAAGGCACCAAATGGTACCATGGCCAAAAGGTAGCCAAGGTCTTCAGGACCTGTCTTTGGCAGTGAGGTAGCTTGTGCAGCAGGCTGTACTTGGACAGAACCGTTACTGCCAGCATAGGAACCGTAGACAATCTGTGAAGCAGGCACGTTAATCGTGTTGTTGTTGGTACTGTTCACGTTGATTGTTGGGTTAAATGTGTTGGAATTGTTACTGTTGCCACTGTTATTGATAGAATTGTTGCCACTGTTGTTCACGCCACTTGATGAGTTACTTGAACTGTTAGAGTCACTTGAACTATTTGAGTCACTTGAACTGTTGGATGAACTTGAGTTGTTGTTGTTGTTGTTGTTGTTGTTGCAATTACTATTGTCGTTATTGTCCCCACAAGTTGGTGTTGGAGGGCACCATCCACCTGCTGGTTCAGCAATTTCACAGGCTGGGTTTGCGTCCAAACATGCAGGGCGTGGTGAACAGGTTGGTGTTGGAGGGCACCATCCACCTGCTGGTTCAGCAATTTCACAGGCTGGGTTTGCGTCCAAACATGCAGGACGTGGTGAACAGGTTGGTGTTGGTGATGGTGGGCACCATCCGCCAATTGGTTCAGCAATTTCACAGGCTGGGTTTGCGTCCAAACAGGCAGGACGAGGTGTGCAGGTTGGTCCTGGCACGGTTGGAGTAGGCGTAAAGGTAGGTGTACTCACTGGTGTTGTTGGTGTAGGAGATGATGTAGGCGTCATAGTAGCCGTTGGTGTAGGAGATGACGTTGGTGTTGCAGTAGGTGGGACACCATATTGGCATGGGTTTCCTGTGTTATACCAAGCTGCTGCCCATGTGGTGTAGAGATGATTAATATCAGGTGCGCCATACATACTACTCCAGCCATTGCCATTTGCAAGGAAGAAGAAGTCATATTGGAATGCTCCACACGCAGGGTTCACAACACTGGTATTAAGATAGTAATTGGTATTTGTACTTACAGAAATATCTTTTTCTCCCCATGGACCAAGAGAATCAGACTGGGAGATGATGTGCTGATTTTGCAGACATGAACTAGAACCGCTTGATGAATTTCCGTCACAGAAGTTCACAAGCCATCGAATGGTCAAACTTACATTATCTCCAGTATTATTTTTAAGGTGGAATGCTGCCTGGTATGTCCCATCACTAGATTTATAGGATTCATTGCCTGTCCAGGTTACGGTAACTTTTCCACCTGCTGAAGTACTAACGTAGGCCTTTCCATCTGCATGAGAAACTTGCTTTGGGACCATAGTCCACAAATATGCGACTGCAAGAAGTGCGCCGAAAACAACTAACAATTTTTTTATAATTCCTGACATAAGCCTAAGTAGCCCGGAGTATACATCAAATTATAGGATGTGTCAAGAGTCGCTCATAGCGACATTGACAGAACTTGTATATACTAGAAAAAGAGGAGAATAAATTTATGGCGATGAAGAAATCAGACATTGCACGTTTTTTGATCCTGAGAAGTATTGGGAATTTTCTCGTGTTATTTGGCCTTTTTGGTGTGGGTATGACCTTTGGTCCTGCCTTGTATGAAGAAGGTCGATACCAGCTGGATCGTATGGAAGGAGTGACGTACGTTGTGGCAACTCCTCATCAAAATCCATTCACTGGAGCCTTCTCAAACGTTATTGCCCAGACTGGGAATGTGCATGTTTTGGTCCCACCAGATCCATTTTTTAGTATCGTCATTCCCAAAATAGGTGCTGCCGAGAGAGTGATCCCAAATGTGGATACCACCAATCAGGCTGAGTATGTTGCTGCACTGCAGAAAGGCATTGCCCATGCAAAAGGAAGTGTCTTCCCAGGGCTCAAAGGGACAACCTACCTTTTTGCCCATTCAACTGACAGCTGGTGGAATGTAGGAAGATACAATGCGGTGTTTTATCTCCTGAAAGATTTGACGGTGGGAGATGATGTCTATGTCTTCTTTAATGGGGTCAGATATAACTATAAGGTGGTAAAGACAGAAATTATTGATCCATCCGATGTGTCACTCCTGGTGAATGCCCAGACATCTGATGAGCAGTTAGTACTCCAAACCTGCTGGCCTCCGGGAACGACCTTCAAACGTCAGATGGTGATCGCAAAACTTATCGGAAGTAATTAACTCATGCATTGAGGATAAGTTCGTTGTTTTTCCCCGCAATCATATCTCGAATTTGTCCGATCCTGGTCAAAAAAATGAGAGCAGTAACAAGGATGGTATATCCAAAAGAGAGAAGTGGCTGTCCAGTGATAAGTGTGAGAAATGGGACAAGGGCGGTGACGGCAAGGTGGGTAAAAAATGTCATATTGCTTTCTCGACGAATAAAGATCCACATAGCGATAAGTAGTAGCGCAAAAAACCACCCAAATAGGATGGCGAGAGTGCCGGCAAAAATGGGGAAACAATTGTCATATTTACTTTTAAATAATGGGAAAACTTGCCCAATAATACCCGCAAAACAAGCTCCGAGAATATACAGAGGGGTTGAGAGAAAATGAAGCGCTATCAGTGCGATAAGACAACCTGAGGCGAATTCGAAAACGATATTGGAAAAGACTTCGGCCTTTGTAATAAAAGGATATAGCCCAAGAAGTGATTGATGCAGCTTTTGTACAAAGCCTATCTTTTGTACCTCTTCGAAAAACATATCAGCAGATAGTGATCCGATAAGATAGTTGGTCAAAAAAAGTACTATAAGTGTAACGTACATTCTGGTAGCATTATTGTAATATGTCTCAGGAAAAGTTGCAAAAATGGCACCTAGGATTTGTCCTTTTGATTCTCATAAGCGTTGTTATCCGCCTGTGGGTCATGTCTGCGTCATTACAGCTTCGTGAACATACGGACGTCACTCGATACAAAGATTGGGCACGGATCGCGTACCTGTATGGGTTTGCCGACAGCTATCTGCCCACACATCTCACCTTTGGCAATATGCCAAATAACCAACCGCCAGGAACATTGTATGTGCTGGATGGTGCCTATACTGCACAGCTTCGCGCGGCAAATATCTATATGAAGTTTACTCACCAAAAACCAGGGACAAATTTGTTTATCAATGGTCCACTGGTCAATATCTTTTTGCGCATCCCATCACTTCTTGCAGATATCGTCATTGGTTTGCTTTTGTATGTTTTGATTGGGAGGTTGAAAGGGAATAGAACGTGGCAACTGATCGGCAGTGGCTTGTTTCTTCTCAATCCTGTGGTTATCTATAACAGTGCATTTTGGGGACAGATGGATAGTGTGAATAATGTATTTTTTATTCTTGCGCTGTTACTTCTCACATATAAAAAATATTTTGTTACGGTGCTTGTGTTTTTCTTGGGACTTTTTATCAAATTCTCACTTGTCATATTTTTGCCATTTCTTTTACTCTTTATATACCAGCAAGGAATTTCATGGCGACGACTTCTGTGGTATCCACTGATTGCCTGGATTATGCTTTGCAGCTTTAGTTTGCCTGTTACCAGTAATGCCTTTGTGTGGCTCACGAGTTTTTTACAAACAGCCAGTGGGGAAATGCAAAACGTGACGGTGTATGCATTTAACTTCTGGTGGATGCTGTTTCACCCTCATATGTATAGTAGCGTCTCTGCAGTCCAGAATTTGTATCAGTTCAGTAGTGTCAATCTGACAGGTGTACCGCTGGTGACGGCGCCACTTCTTGGGACGACGCTTTTGACATGGAGTTTGGTCCCGGTGTGTTTGCTCTTGGGGCTTTTGTTTGAACGCATGTGGCACGCAAAGCCAACCCTGACGCAAAGCATGTTCATTTCTGCGGTAGTTGCCCTAATGGTTTTCCTTTTTCTCCCAAGTAAGCATGCGCGGTACATGTATCCGATGTTTGCGCCACTCGCACTCTATATTGGGATAAAAAAACAATTTCTTTTAGAATTTATCATCTTGTCAGTGGCAAACATGTTGAATTTATATATGGTGTGGCATCCATTTGCGCTGTCGTGGTTCCCTCTGGGACTTATCAATAGTCAGGTGTTTCAGTGGGTGATTGCGACTGTTTCTGTCATGGTAGGTCTGTGGCTGTATATGCGCGTACTTCAGATGCTGCGATCAACGAGTTAATTTGCATTTGCCGTGCTATTTTGTTAGATTGGTGGTATGCAACCCCGTGAAATCCTCGCCCAGGCAGTTGATGCACTGGAGCATGAACAAAACACTCATCGTGCACTTGAGCTTGATCAACAGGCCGCACAAGAAGCAGAAAATGCTGGAGATTTGGCTACTGCAGCCGAGGCAAAATCTCATGAAGCCTTAGTTCTTAGAAGAATCTATAGACAGACAGATGATCATCAGTATCTGGATCAGTCAGTACAGGTTGCTCGACAGTCCGTAGAACTTGCCAAACGACTTTCAGACACAAGCGCATGGATGATGCCTCTTTTTAAAGCGGCCAGCTCATATTATGCAGCAGGTCTTGCACAGGAAGCAGTCGCAGCGATGGATGAGGCCATACAGATTATGCATACCAATCCTCCTGCAACACACGATAGGCCATCAGTACTCCATGATATGCGCATACACCGAGAGTACTTTGCCTACCAGGCTGGGGACAAAACTGCTATTGATCGTTTGGAGCAGGCTATAGATGATTTACGTTCAGCAGGGGATCCGGACATCTATGCACTCGATGTATGGGCGAGTGGTGGGTATCTCAAAGCAGCTGAGGTATTGGTAGATGATGATCCTGCCAGAGGGTTGGCAAATCTTATGAAGGCGCGAGATATTATTGCGGCAAATCCCGAATTGGTATTGAGAAGAAGTGATTGGAATGCCCTGGCAGAGAGATATGGCAGGGGAGATTTATTTGCGTAACAGCAGCTTCTCACCACGATGCCAGAGGTAATCAACTGCCAGAATCCCCGTTGTCGCCAAACCTGTTGAGATAATCCCATTGAATCGTTCTTTCCACTCTGCGATAACTGGTGAGACATGAAGGGCAATGTAGATATTGTAGATGTAAAGAAACGCCAAAAACTGCCATCCCAAAAGTGCAAGCGTATGTTTCCCAATGTATTCAAGAACTCGATTGGCATTGATAAGCATACTCAGAATAACGGTCATAAGGATGCCAGCAAGTGCTCCTATGTAAAAAAGAGCGTAGTTATTCAGGTGTCCAATACGCATATCAATCTGGTTCCCAAACCATTGAAAGTTGAGCTGTGCCGCAATGAGCCATAGGGGGATAGACACGAGAAGGAGTTGCCACCGGTGAGATTGTATCCAGGAAGTGAGTTTTTGCTGTTCCATAAGGAGCGCGCCTGCACCGAAAAAAACAACGGCCGTGAATGCGGTCTCTAGGCCAAAAGGTAAATGACTGTCCGGGAAAAGTCTCGTGTAGGCAAATCCGAGTCCCGAGAAAAAGAATAACCAAGTGATGATAAATGGAGTTGTTTTGGCATAGTTCTGGATACCGTAATAAAGCATTCTGGTCACAAAAAGGCAGGGGAGGAACCACAAAATTATGTTATATCCCAACCCTCCATTGGCACCACTGCCATAGATCACGCCCCAGAAGTCGCCCCAAAATCTCGCCCAGGTGAGTGGATTACTGTCAGTAAAATGTCCGATGCCGTAGGTGGCAGCTGCCAAAAAAAGGTACGGAATCAGAAGCGTCTGGGTTGATCGTTTAAGAAAGTGTCTAAAAGGTGCGGGGTGAAAAAGCATGCCAGAGAGGAAAAAGAAAAACGGCATATGGAAGGCATAGATAAGATAGCGGTATTGCCTGTCATCGATCGTATGGCCATAAATGACCAACAACATTCCTATTCCGCGTGCGACATCGATCCAATGAATTCTTTCTTTCATGTGTTAGCTCAAGGCAGTATATTTCTCTTCAATGTGAGTGAGTGAATCTTTAAAGGTCTCAGGAGTAATATGCCACATGTCACCAAAGAAAGGATTATCAAGATCTTCAATAATGTATATGAGAAGTGCCAGACTAAAAACAAATGTTCCGGTTACCAGAGTACCATAGTAGATATTTACAAATGGCATAAAGATAAACGTGATGACCATAAAGAAAGATGAGGCATAGAAAAAGACGCGGATAGGAAGGGGAAGTCTGAGAATACATTTGTGGAGCCTCTCGGTACGCGTCTGGGCAAGATTGGCATAGTGATCAACGATGAGTCCAAAGACTTGTCCATCGTGATCATCATCGAATTTCACATGATTAATATCTTGTGCCAGTTGATCAAATGCTTGTTCTTCTGCAGGATGTTTTTTCCCTTTTTTGAGGTGTTTGAAATTATTGTCAACGATAATACTAATGTAGGTTTTAACATTGGCATATACTTTCTCGCTAAATTTTTTATCGTGGAAATACGTAGAGAGGAGATACAATTTCTCAAGACCTGCGGCTTCCTGTTCGATCAAATATTTGGTGTTGTTAAATTTATTCCAGACTTCAACAACAATAAAGGCAGAAATGATGCCATAAAGTGCACCAAAGGCGACTAAATAGGCACTGATGCCACCCATATCAGCGAGATACTTGTCGGTATGCAGAAATGCCTGTGCTGTCATCATGAGTATGACTGAGAAAAGTGCAAGAAGGGTCGATTTAACAAAGACAGAAATCATATATTGAGCATAGCAATCACAGGCTAGAGACGCAATGGCTCAAAGAAGTTGTCAAAGAGGTTGTGCTGCAGTACAATACCTACACTAATTAGTGATATTTATCACAATATAGATATGGCAATAACCGCAGAATCAATCGCAGAAGCAGGAAGAACAGAGCTCGGCCGAGTGTGTATGGACACCCAGTTGCGCTTAAACGTCATCGAGTCAGCAGATCCTGATGAACTCATCCCCGGGCAGCTTGAATCCGCACAACTTAACTACGCCATGGCACATGGGCTTGAAAGAGGCCAAGTGCGTGGGAATCTTTTTACGCCAGTACAAGAAGAGTTGGCACGAGATCCAGAAGATGAGATATGTACCCATGTGCTTCGCGAGATTGGTGTTAGGGAAGACATTATTGCTTGCTTTCATAGTTTGATGGCAGAAGGACGGTATAGGGATTTTCCTGAGACTGGAGTCGCTAACATCTGGAACTATGCACAGCATGTTATTAACTATAGAGCAATATACAGAATTCAAACTACCGATGAAGCTAGGGAAGATGTACATACGCTTTATCAACAGGCCATGGTAGAGTTCCTTGAAGCAGCTTATCGAGGAAGAGACGCTGTGGTCGTGAGTGAAGAGGCGCATGAGGCATTTGATGGCGTGAGAGACATACCAGAGGCAAGCCTAGAGGTGGCACTTTCTGTGACGAGTCCATACTTGGAGTCTCTTGGTCAATCTGAGGACACGTATGACAGGGCAAATACTGCAGCCATTGTTGAACGCTTTGGCAATGAGCCGATGGTTCAAGAAGAGTTGATCACCTATACGCGTATGCTTTTGAGTGAAGGTGTCCCTATGGCACATATTGTGCTTTTGAGGGCCCATGCGGAGCAACTTTTTGCACGAACCTATGCACATTTAGTGATACATCATCTTGAAGGGTCATCTCTGGCACGAGAGACGATGCAATATGTTGTGCAATCAGAACTACGCCAAGTGGCACAGGTATATGCAGAGCAACCAATGACCTTTGGAGCACTCGAAGAGAATGGTAGAGCGCTCGAAGCTCTTCAGGCACAGCGAGCTAAACTTAATTCAGGTAAAGATGCAGCTGCTATTGCACTGATCGATGCAAGAATTGCACGACGACAAGCACAGGCAGAGGCAATGCGTGGATTTGTTGTTGCTGGGATGAACGAGTCTGAGACAGCACCAGAACCAGTGCCGCTTCATCTGTCCTATCATCTCGCACCCACACCAGCAGAACAAACGTACTGGTGGCAAATAGCACAAAAACTTGGTGTTAGGCTAACCCCAGATACAATTGCCGAAGGGATGGCCTCTCTTCATATTACGCAACAATATGAGGCAATGACAGATGCTGTTGCCGCATTTCAGGCAGATAGAACACGAGTACAACGAGGCGATATGAGTGATGAATCAATGTCTGCGTACGAAGCAAGCAGACAGAGACTTTTTGATGCGTTTGTTCAACTTCAGGGGACGGTTGTGGTACGATCTATGCACAGTGCTGATGCACGAAGATACCGAGCTTCGGCATAACATGTGATATAGTAGTCTTATGCAGGACTATATTATTCTCTGCGATGAGTCAGGTAATCACTTAGGCACAGCGCCGAAACTAGACTCACATAACGATCACACGCCACTGCATCTTGCTTTCTCGATCTTTATCTTTCGTAAAAATGGTGATGTCCTGCTTCAGCAGAGGAGTCATCTGAAAAAAACATGGCCTCTGATGTGGTCAAATACCTGCTGTGGGCATCAGAAGTTGGATGAAGATTTAAAAACTACGGCACTGAAACGGCTTGAGTTTGAAATAGGGATTACTCAGGCAGATATAACTCTCATGCTTCCAAAGTTTCGTTACACCTGTGAAAAAGATGGCATTGTGGAAAATGAAATTTGCCCTGTCTTTGTTGGGACGACTGAGCAAGAACCAACAGCAAACCCTGATGAAGTAGAAGCATGTGCCTGGATGCCATGGAGTGAGTGGATGGAAATTGTGAACAGGGATGATCAGGATTATTCTTACTGGTCCAAAAAAGAAACAAAAGAGCTTCTTGAGACGCCAGCCTTCCAAGACTTTTTAAAACAATTTAAGGAATCATAATTCCAAACTTACCAAGAAGCCTCACAATAGTATTCACAGGGAGTCCAACGACATTGTTATAATCGCCATCAATTTTTTCAATCAGTGCGGCGCCAAGCCCTTGGATTTTGTATGCCCCTGAAGCATCTAGGTCATCTTCCTTCTCAATGTACCTTTCAATTTCTTCCTGAGTAAACGGTCTCATGACGATATTGGTGACGGTTGCTTCAGTCATCTCTTGGTCTTTGGTCAGGACGGTTGTCCCTGAGACTGCTTGATGCGTCTTGCCACTGAGCATGGTCAGCATTTCTCGAGCTTTTTCTTTGGTATGGGGCTTTCCAAGAAGTGCTCCTTCATAAACCACAAAAATATCATTGGCAATAATAAGGGCATCAGGATGAGTTTTGAGTACATCATGCGCTTTGCCTGATGAAAGCTTTTTCGCCAGTTCTTCAGGAGTGAGGGGAAGTGTCATGTCTTCTTCATAACTACTGGGGATGGTTTCAAAGACAAGACCAAGTTGTTCAAGAATTTGTTTTTTACGAGGGGATTGTGAGGCAAGAATAATCTGTTGCATAGCAAAAGTGTAGCAAAATAGTCTCGTAGAGACAATGTGCTATAATCTGTGACAAATCTCACTTGTGAGTAAAAGATATGTCCTACGATGATCAGTATTCTTATGTCGGTAGTGAAGAGCCTTCTGGGGAAGAGGCGATGTTTCGGCTCGCGATGGAAATTGAGGCCAAACGTGAAGCCCTCGCCCAAGACCCTTTGGAAATGGCAGGAATTCGACTGGTAACCTTTGTCTCTACCTCTGCGGGGAAAGATGAGCATGGCGAACAAAGGACTCGTCAACCACGTGAAGTAGTGTTATTAGTTATGAAACACCCACTGTCTTCTCGAAGAGGCGTACTGGCCTATACGGTACAGGAGGATCATTTAGTACCACGTACTCAGGATAGAGGTGTTTTATCTGCTGGAGATCAGCTGGCTTCAGAGCATTTGTGGGATATAGATGAGACTGATCGTACTGAAGATACACTCATTCAACGTGCATGGAGGAATTATGAAACACGAGAAAGTATTTTTCAGATGGAACTAGAACTACATCGAATGGAGCGTGAAGCGCGTACTGCAGAATAAGCTTATTTTCTCTTGTAAGAAATATATCCAACGAATACTGCGATAAGAACTCCTAAGAAAAGACTTACTACTCCAGTCCCAATACCCATACCACCAACTGATTGTGGTTTACCTACCCAGTCAGCAAATGAGGCACCAAAGGGACGTGTCAAAATATAGGCGATCCAGAACATAGCTACTTCATTAAGCCTGAGCGAGAAATAACCAATGGCGGGGAGTGCAAAAAGAATGGCAAAAAGTACTCCTGAAGTAAAGTAGCCCAGGTGCAGTGTGGTGGCAGTCATATCACCAACGGCTGTACCCAGAGCAAAGGTAGTGATAATAGTTGCCCAGTAGAAAAGCTCACGACGAACTGTGTAAATACTATGAATAGAGAGTGTTTTCTCAACGCTATACCAGACCACAAAAATGACAGCAAGGGACAGGGCAAAAAAGATTGATGAGATGAGGTAAGGGATACCAAACCCCACATGGAGTACATCTGCTGCCATAGTCCCAAAGATGGCAACCATGACGACTGCCAACCAATACACCCATGGAATATATTTCTTCACCACAAATTGCAGTACAAGTGCAATGAGGAGGCCAACTCCACCCAGTCCTACTGCGATAATAGGATCAATTTTCTGAACTAAATAATCAGAGGTGACTTCACCCATGGCAGTGGTAAGAAGTTTTATAATCCAAAAGAAGATAGTGACTTCAGGAACTTTCTTAAGAATGTTCATATTATTCTTCAGGGATAACATATCCCAAGACATCAAAGTCTGGATGCCAGATTTCAAGCATATCTGTAGAGTCCTTGGCGTCGCGAATGAAAGGTGAGGTAGTAATATATTTCTCTCTAAATGCCGCAAAGTCTGGAACTGCATAATCTCCACAGCCAACCTGTAGACGATACGGGTCTACAATACGAACTCCCAGTGACGTTATATGTTGGTCATGAATCATTTGATCAACATGAACATAAAGGTTTTTATCTGAAGTGAAAGGCTCCTGTGGACCTTTTTTCTCAATGAGATTATATAAAAAGTCATATTCTTCAGGGTAATGGGCAAATACTTTTACAATACTTACAGGAAGGGTTTGGTCGAGTACTTTCTGGGAGAGTTTTTGTAGTTCATCAACAAGATAGAGTAGTGATTCTTGGAGTTTCTCTTCACTCGTGATGGGGCTAAATCGATAAAAAGCAGACATGTGACTATTGTAGTAGATTTTTATGTGATTTACCACACAAATAACGTCTTATATTAGTTGAAAATATGCCTCATTTATAGTATACTCAGCTTCCATGTACGAAGTAGAACCACAGGTATTGCATGAACGAGCTGAAATGCTTGCTGCAGTACTTACTGAATTTGACCAAGAGCATCCAGGAGAACTGCATGATCTTAATTTTGTGGAACAAAGAGAATATGAAGATCTCTGCTTAGTCTTTTTGGGTCTCAAACCTGCTACTACTCCTATTGGATCAGGACAAGAGCTACATCCTGACCTGATCGATCTCATGGCCAAGGCACTTGGCGAAGGTGCTGATGCTCATTTGCGCGTGGAGTATCAGTGGAATATGCCTCAAGTCATCTGGAATCCAGAACTCGTGAGGAGAGTTTTAGGTGAACACCCTGATATGGAATCCGCACAAGCAGTTTTAGAAGCGCTAGATGGCGGAGAAGCATTGACGCAGTATCTATTTTGGTTAGATAGCTCGGAAGAAGTTGCAGATAGAGCGCTTTCTGGTATGCTCTTTGGATTTCCACCAGCAGCTGCTGAAGGGATGATGGATCTTACTGATCAAATGGTTGAGATTATCCACGGCCTAGCATATGGAGAAAGACGTCAATATCGGCAGGAAATCCCCGTTGGATGGGTCCTTTTTGACACTGAAGATTCACCAAATCCTCCTGACCGTGATCGATTTGGGGGAAGGGGCCCACGAGAGATTTTCCTTGAAGAATGTGATCGATTGGTAGCAGCAGGGCAACTAGATCAAGCATTTGTCGATCAAGTACGACAACTCCATCCTGCCAATGTCCCTGGAAATCCATATATTACCTTGGGGGATGCAACAGTCTTGGACGAAGGGAAACTTCGTTCACAATGGGCGCTTGCAGGAATACAAGGACAACTAAATCATATGTTTGGCGTGGTGGAATAACTTAGAGATTTCTTCGGCCTTCGTATTCAGGGTCAACATCATTTAAATTTGGACAAGACATTGATCTGGCTTCTACGCGTGCATCTGCAATTTGTCGTGCGGCGGTGAGTGCTTGCTCGGAGAGAATAGCTCCACTTGGCATCTGAAAGTTGATGGATTGGGGGCTTTCTAGTGGGGGGACACTGTGCGCAATCGTTTCAGCACGACGGCGAAAAAGACATTCTGTTGTCCCTGCAAGTTGGCAATCAAAACACATACGGTCAGGTTTCATCTTGGTGCGAGTATATCAAAGCCCTATATTACTTTCAATAACAAGAGGTACGGTTGTGAGTTGATATAGAAACGTAACTGACTAGAGGGGATAGAGAGTTCCGTCATAGCGTAGAAATTTCCCATTAAACTCGTCCTTCCAATTCTGAGCAATAGCCAGTATCTTTTGTGCCTGGTCATAGGGCATATCGGTACCAACAGGATTCATGTCTGTTTTGACACTGCCAGGATGGACGGCATAGGTTTTTATGTTAGTTGGCAAATCAGTCAAACTGCAAAACGTCATCATGTTCAGTGCTGTCTTACTGGCGCGGTAGCCATAATTTGCTGACGTATTTGGAATCTCATCATGATAGGAAGCCCTACAACTGGAAACATTCACAACAAAACTTTTTTCAGCTTTCATAAGGAGTGGAAGATAGGTTTTGACCATTAAAAGTGGGGCTATGGTATTAATGCTAATCATGTTTAGTAACGATTCACGATCCAGATCCTGAAGCAGTGTTACTTTTTCTTTGTGATTGTTGGTTGCACTATCTTTGTTCACACCTGCGTTATTAACTAGGAAGTCCAGATGATCGGTCTGCACACTCACCAGTTCAAAACTTTGTGCGATAGATGTATCAGATGAAAGGTCGAGGGGAATGACATGCAGGTTCTCTCGCTGTGGGGTGTTTTGAGGCTGTCTCTCTCCAGAAAAGACCACATATCCCCGGTCTAAAAGATAGTCAACAAATCCTTTTCCAAGGCCTTTCCCGCCACCGGTAACGAATGCTGTCATCATGAGTTTAGTATAGCAAATTAACTCACGGTACGCCTGAGTGAGACACGCTCTGGATCACTCGTATCAGCCTCCAGCCTATCTTTCCACTCTCCCTGTCTGAGATAGGAGAGTCCATTATCTGTGCCTCGTGTACGCTCTGCTCTTCGTGAGCTGGTGTATTGGCCAATAATGCCTTGATCGAGCATCTGACCAAGCGCTTCAGCACCGAGATATTTGACGTGACCAGGCAATACCTCAAGAACTGCACCAGTCTCACCATCACATCTGACTTTGTTTGAGAAAAAGGTTGTTCTGGTGAAAGTTCCGGTCTCCTCGTCCCATGAACCCTTCATGGTTATGACCTCACCGCCTGCAGTAACTCGAAATTTTGCTTCATCACCTGCAATATCCTGCTCGATACGTGCGCGTTTGCCTGCGTGGGAAAATACTCCTGCCTCTTCAAATGCCATAGAGGGGTAGTATACCTATTTTTGAAGCAGAAATCAATCCTATAATAGTCGATGAAGAGGAAGAGAGACTATCTGTACCTACTGTCTTTTCTCAACTCTTCTTCTGAAGGAGCAGTATTCCAATCCTCAACAAATAGTTCTTCAGCGAACCCTTTGGGGTAAATCCCAGGTTTGACCGCCAAGAGGGTAGTGCTGATCCCATCGTCGTAGGTAACCACGTCGTAGTTAAATGGTTCGCCCTCCAATATCGCTTCCATCCTGTCTGCTGTCTGAAATCCTGTCCTTTGGTTAAATGCGAGTTCATCACCGGTTGCATTATGTCTAGCAAAGCATGCTTTGATAACCCCACCTGGAGCCAAGTACCTATCCATTTGGTACGCAACTAGCTCTGGGGCTGCACTATAGGCGATTGAATTTGATCCCAAAAATGCTCCAACTGTTCCTGGCTCTATGCCTGGCAAAGATAGTCCTTCTGCTGAAGTCATGTGGGTACGGGCTCTCCCTAAGTATCGATCTACTTGTGTTGGCATGCTCAGCACGGTGGCATGAAAATTAAGTCCTCTTGCCTGCTCAGTCCGTGAAAGTTCAAAAATACCACGCGTAGTGCCTTCACCCAAACCAACAATCGTGGGTCTGCCAATACATTTGAGATGGGCTAGTGTAGCATTCAAACCGCCAAGCCCGCCTATATAATAGGCTGCTTCGCGGTCAGTAATGTATGCTGGCTCTGATTTGGTCCTTTCAATTTCTCTGATTCTTCGAATCTGTGCTGCTGCGGCATTGCGCTCAACGGATCCTTTCTCGATAGCTGTCTCAACATGAGTCATTTGCGAAAGATATCAGAGAAGCGAGGAGAAGTCAACCTATAATAAATTCTTTGATTTTTAAAGATCCTGTGATCTTACTTTTTTTGTTATAATTTCTTAATGTTTCCTGACGTGTTGGTCCCCACATTGCAGAATAAAGAGAAGGCGGCGTTGCTATTAAAAAGTTACGGGAAAGATACCCTTTCATACTTTCATCTCCAGGAAGAACGTCAACATTTTTTCTCTCCTTCTGGAAAGTCCTTTCTGTCATTTAAGGTGCTTAACCGTGTCGCTATCGTCGCCGCGGATCCCGTGGGCCTCTCATCTGAGCTCCCAATCCTTCTGAAAGCATTCCTTGATTATACTAAGACATGGAAGTTAGTGCCGTGTTTTGTCGGACTAAGTGCCACATACATCTCATGTATACAATCCTATGGACTTAAGACGAAAAAAATCGGGGAGGAGGCAATTTTGTGCACAGAGCATTTTCAAAGAGAAAATTTGAAGAAAAAAGTGAAACATACACTGCGACATTTGGAAAAAGAAAATAGTGAGGTGTTCTTTTTTACATCCAAAAATTTGCCAGATGCAATACGCCAACAATTGAAGATGATTTCTCAGAGTTGGATTCAGAAAAAAGGTGGAAAAGAGAAAGGATTTTCAATGACCCTGAAAAGACTGCCTAATGAATCAGATGAGGATTGTCTTTTTGCCGTTGCGATGCATAGGGATCTTGCCTTGGGATATCTTTGTTTTGTGCCAATTTATAAGTCAGCAACATTGTCTTTGGATCAAGCTCGTCAAAAGAGTGATGCACCCAACGGGCTCAATGAACTTTTGATCATAAAATCTGCAGAATACTTTAGAGAAAGAGGTATAAAGAAATTAAGTCTGAATTTTGCTGCATTCTCACAGGTCACAACGCCAAAAACAGGAATAAAAAAAACAGTGTATGAAATCTTGGGAAATCTATATAAAAGTAATACGCTTAGAAAGTTTAATGAAAAATTTCTGCCTTCATGGGAAGATAGGTATATTGCCTATCAGAGCCTTGGTCACATGCCACTATGTTTACTCGCCATTTTACGTGCAGAGAGATAGTTACTTACTCATAAGCATGTATGCTGCTAATGCAGCCATACCGAAATCCTCGATAAGGGTAATCTTTGTCAAAGGCACTTTCAGAAGTGTACCAAGACAAGCGCATTGGAACTTTTCATGTCTGACAAGTTTTAGCGCGACTCCAATACCACTAAATACCATGACCATAATTTCCACCATGAGGATTATACGTACTTGGAAGTTGAGTATCATAGCTATGGCAAAAAATAATTCGATAAATGGATACACATATCCGTATCCGAACAGTCTTTTGGCAAGAAGGTCATAGGTTGCGTACCCTTCTGCAAACCCTGATAGGTCTATGAGTTTAAACCCAGAGAAAACAAGAAAGAACCCAATCATGAAATTGTAGATCACTTTTGTCCCAGAAAATTCTGAGCTGCTGGAGATAATAAGTGATGTGAGAAGAATGAGCCCAATGATAATAAAAAGTGGCATGTAGCTTGCGGCTTTTTCTCCTTGCGTCTGTCGCTCGGATTTTAAGACGAGCTTCATCCCACACTTGGGGCATGCGCCCGGGGACTTTTGAGTAACTTCAGGGTGCATGGGGCAGACGTATGTGTCCATACCTCTATGATAGCAGACCCGTCAAGCAAAAATGGATATCCGTAGGCAGCCTATTGGGGATTGAGGATCCTTGCGCTCAGGTGGAATATATCCTATAATACTAAAATGACTACTGAATGTTCATTCCAAATTTATCATAATGATGGATTACAGACTATTGACGGGTCTATCATCCGAGAGGTTGCTCAGCTTTCCAGGGATTGGGAAATCGAGCACCAAGGTGGTGATACTACACGTGTCCCTGCAGTTAGTGAGTATGAGCAGACCCTACAGGCAGACTGTGAACTGAGTGATCGTACGATAATCGTTTTAGCTACCTTTGTAGGTACGGTTGTAGGGTATATTGTTGCTAATTCTCATCGTACAGATTCTGCTACAATGGCCCTTCAAGATATGTATGTAGGTGCAGAACATAGGCAGATGGGAATTGGAAGGAAACTGTTAAACTCATTGGAGGATGAAGCAAAGCAGGCCGGTGTTACGACGGTCGTTGCAGAAATACAAACCAGTGAAGGGAGACAACTTCTTTTGGGCAGTGGGTATGTATCAGATTCTGATGATGCTATCGCATCCCATATCCTCACGCAAGAGTAAGGCGGGATAGATTCAGCCTTTTCTAAATATCTGGAGTCCTTCTTTAAAACCGTAATAGACAATGATGAAACCGGCTAGAGGGTCTGCCCACCAAAGCCCAAATACAGCATTTAATAAAAGACCAACCAGAACAGAGGTTGCAAGAAGGCCATCAACTATGGTTACTTTTGCTTCCTTCTTCAAGACAGGGTTATCGAGTGCTTGTCCCACTTTTGATTTACCAAAAGCAAGTAGGTACATAGCAATGGCAGTAGCGAAAATCCAAAAAATGCCTAAAACTGAGGTGTGGGCATGAAACCTGGTGAGAATGACAACTGCTGATTGAATAAATATATAGAGTGCAAGGAGCAAAAAGGCAACACAGATAAGATTTTCAGCGAGTTTTTCTTTATCTTTATTGATCGATTTTAGCTGCCATACAACAACAATGGAGGCAAATATCTCAATGACACTGTCTATGCCAAACCCTGCCAATGCCACGGACTTGGCAGAAAATGCCGTTGTGAGGACAATCCAACATCCAACAACATTCCAAAAAAGAGTTATATACTCTAGCCAAAGACCGTGAGTGATAGAGCCTCCTTTAGTCATGTGTTTAGTATACCAAAAACCGAAGCAAGAAAGTCTAGATAATGCCTTGTTTTTTCTCTTGCAGGGGTGGAGGGAATATGAGCTTGCTCGCTTTGCTGCGCTTCCTCATGTAATTGAGGATAGTGATCCTCGCTTTGCTCGTTTTCACTATCTACTCAATTATCTGAACCCATGGGCTTGATTCTACACCCACTCAAAAATAAAAAGACCAGACTAAAGTCTGGCATTTTATTCTGCAGGGGCTAGTGGACTTTGTTAGAACTCATTTTATGAGTGGAATAGCATTTTACTCAGGACTCACTAGCTGAGTCCGACTGCATGGGCCAGAGGGACTTCGTGTCGTGCAAATAGAGCATTTAGGTATTCTTTTAAAGCCAGTATATAAGTCTTTGTAGATTCAGTAAGATGATGGGTGAGTGATTCATCAAGTGATAAAAATGCAATGGCTTGACCTTCCTCAGCTCCTAACTTAAAGAAATCCTGCTCGTCTTCTGTGATATAACTCCAATATACATAAGTTTCTGACTGTTCATTCTTTTTTGCACCAATGTACTGTAGATTCTCTGGCGCATAGTTCACTTCTTCTTGTAGCTCCCGGCGGATTGCCTGATCTGGAGATTCACCTTCTTCAATATAACCCCCAGGTAACTGCCATTGATTTGGATCGGCAATAGAAGGGATATTGTCTCTATGAAAGAATAGAACCTTATTTTGGAATATTATAATGGCTGTGACTACCTTTTTCATAGGGCATGACATATAATGCACGTGACTATGTGCAATAATCTACGATCTAAAGTTGAGTTTCTCGCAAGTCTCACACGCTGTCAAGAGTGGAAAGATACAAAGCTCAATTGGTATGTTTTTGCAGCGATCATGTATTTTCTCTCAAGAGGGGTAAGCCCACTACAACAAAATATAGCCTTTACATATCTAATCGTTCTTTTTTTTATTTATGCTTCCGCAGGAGCAATATCTAATGATTATGGTGATCTAGAACAGGATAGACTTTTGAAGAAGAAGAAAGCAATTTTGAGCTTAAAAGAGTCCAAAGTAGTTTTGCTCTTACTGATATTATCTGTTGTTTTTGAGATCGTAGTACTAAATCTCACTCAAGCATTTGACTTCCGTTTTATACTAATTACCGTTGGCTACGGGATATGCCTTGAATACTCTTTGCCACCGTTGAGGTTTAAAGAGAGAGGTGTCTGGGGACTTTTGTTTGGTTCTATGGTGCAAAGAGCAATCCCGGTAGCGATACTCTTTACTATCTTCTCATTTTGGACTTTGTCAGGTGTTTTGTATGTGATATTCCTTATCATGGTTGGATTTCGGGCAATGATAGTCCACCAAATGAAGGATTATGAGAATGACATAAAATCTAGGACAAAAACAATGGCAACCAACTCTGGAGTAGAGAGAATGGTAAAGTTGGAAAATGCCTCTTGGATTGTAGAATTATTAACTTTTTTTGTTTTTCTTATTTCTCTTACTCTTCAGATGGAGAAATTATTCTTGTTATTCGGGTTTGTTACCTATTTACTAACATGGGGAGGTATTAAGCTGTGGAAGTATTCAATAATTCAGAAACTTAATAAGTTTAGCATGTCAAATGCTTTTCTAGCAGATTGGTATTACTGGTGGCTCCCAGCGATAGCAGCAGTTGCATTAGGTACGTATACTGGCAATTGGCTAGTACTATTTTTTGTTGCTATTATGCAGCGTTTTCACTTTTTTAACCTGATTAAGAAATTTGTATGAAGATTCTCTATCATGCCATTAATAGTATTGGGGTTGGTCATCTAAGTAGGCTTATTGGCGTGGCTGGTGGTATTCGTGAGATTAATCCTGGAGTATCGCAGCTGTTTTTAACTGAAGTCAAAGAGACAAAGTTTCTTAAACTGCATAATTTCCCTTACTTCCCGTTGCCTTCCTTTCATGCGGTTCAAAAAGACCAAGAATGGTTAGGGATATTGAAGAGTAAAGAAATGTGGGTGAACAATGTTAGCTCTCTCATTCATGCATATAATCCAGATATCATGATCTATGACACGGCAACATGGGCAGAAGTTTCTAATGCAGTGCGCACATGTCAGGTGAAGCCAAAGGAAGTCTTTATCCTTAGGGCCAGAAGGGATATGAAAAGATATTTTGAAGAGAATCAAGAAATTTTTTCACATTTAGACTTGCTTGTTTTCCCTCATTCAGAAGATGAATTAAACCCCGCGGAGATACCGCCTTACTTGCGTAAAAAGTACTTTGTGTCTGGAAGCATACTGCGGAGAGATGTCTCAGAAATAAATAAAGAGGTGATTGAAGAGAAATATGCAGTAGAGGATGACTCTCAATTTATTATAACTGTGACAAACGGAGGAGGTAATTCATTACAGGAAGATAAAGAGCATTTCCTTCAGGATGTGCTACAGGCGATTTTTAATTGTGACGACAAGCTTCCTCCAAATTACAAAGTAATTGTTGTCGCTGGACCGCTTCTATTGAATATTACACTTCCTTCAATTCACTTACCACATGGTGAACTCATTATTCGTGAATATGAACCCTTAATGATCGATCTAATGGCGTTATCTAACTTAGTGATTTGTCGTGGAGGTTACAATACGATTAATGAAGTAATATCAATAAATACGCCAACTATAGCTATCCCTGCAGAGAGACTTTCAGATGACCAATTTAGTAGGGTAGAAAAAGTTGCTTCAAAGTCTGATAGTATTTTGCCAATAAGAATAGAAATGTTAGAAGATGCCTTGATAAATATTATACCAAAAGCTGTTTCATGGAAGTTCTGTGTTCCTGAAGTAGATGTGAGAAAGAAAAATAAGCTGAAGCTAGCTGAAAGGATCTTGAGTCTATGACAGAGCAAGAGCCAGTAGCAATTATTACATGTGGTGGTTTTGCGACACGTATGGGTGGAGAGCCTAAGTATCTTTTGCCTGTAACAGAGTCGGATAGAGTCATTGACCTAGCATTGGACCCAATCACGCGTCAACCAGAATTAGTAACTAGGCATGTTATTCTCGCTAGTGGGGCTCATAGAGAAGCCGTAGAGGATTATGCAGAAGTGTTGCGAGGCAGACACCCAAGTATAACTTTTGATATTAGTCATAGTAACCCTGAAGGTCAGTTTCACGCAATTGCACATGCTGCTGAAAAGTATGGAGTAGAAGGCAATGTAATTATCATGAATGCAGACGAGATCGTGCCAGGGCTTGATTTAGTGTCAGCGCTGAGGGTGCATACAGACGCTCACCATAGTATTACACGCGTTGTCACAAGGGCAAGCAATGAAGGGACATCGTCTCTTAATGTTGATGAAGAAGATCGAGCTACGTTTTCTCAAACAAACTTTAGTGTATATGCAACTGGAGTCATTATTATTAGTCCATATGCAATGCAAATCGCAAAACAGTGTAGGAGTTCCCAGGAGTTTTGGGATATAATGACTACTACGCACCAAATACATGTTATTATCTGTGAAGCATCCTTGAATGTTAATACACCTGACGATTTAGAGGAAGCACGAAGGCGATTTAGTTGATATGAGCGATCTTATAATACCAAAACATCTGGGACTTATTGTTGACGGTAATAGACGTTGGGCTAAAGCTCGTAATTTAAGTCCTCTCTATGGTCATGAAGTGGGAATTAGGGATGTGCTCCCTGGTATTATCAATCAGGCACACAGGGTTGGAGTAGAGGAGGTTTCAGCTTGGATATTTTCAACAGAGAACTGGGACAGAAGTGATGAAGAGGTAGATCACCTGATGCAGCTTTTTATAAAATTCACAGAGAGACTTTTGGATAGAGCAAAAGAGGATAGTATAGAAGTAAAACATGTGGGAAGAAAAGATCGAATTCCATCTCTATTAGTAGAGAGCTTAATCAGGCTTGAAAAAGCCACGTTGGGACTTCCTAAAAGGCTCAATCTTTGTATTGATTTTGGTGGCAGGGATGAAATAGCGACAGCTGTTAGAGGCATAGTGAAAAATTGTGTCTCAGAAGAGAATATAGATGAAGGATTGATAGGTGATTATGTAAATAAATACAACGGTTTTAGGTTTAGTCCGGACCTTATTATTCGCACAGGTGGGGCACAGCGTACTAGTGGCTTTATGGTTTGGGAAGCAGCGTATGCAGAGCTTGCTTTTGAAGAAAGTTATTTTCCTGACTTTACGCAGGATCTTCTAATGAAATGGCTTTCCGAGTACTCTTCGCGTGAAAGAAGATTTGGCAAATAGACTATTATCCTGTCTCGACGAGATCATCAGCAGGGGCTAGTGAACTACGTTGGAAACTTTTATACACAATATCTCACACTAAATAGTGGACACTAAGGAGTGCTGGTGTTTAGTTCGTTGAATAGTTTGTCCATTTCTGTAACCATTTCATTATTTCCTATCTCTTGTGCGTACTTCGATGCTATGCGGATATAGGAAACTATAGCAATGACCAAACCTATTCTTAGTGAGTGCTCAAAATTATCTTTCCATCGTTTTTTGCTAGAGAATATCTGTGCATCTTCTGATGAGAGGTGGTTCTTCCTGTTTCCTTGTATATATCCTTGAATCAAATCTGCCATCTGTGTTGTACTAACAATTTTTTCTTTTACCAACTCATCAATCATTCCTTCAACTCCAGTCATAGACCAAGAATTAGCTAGTCGGTCGCTTCTTGTAAAATCTTTTTTTACGTTCTCAAAGTCATCGATAATTTCTTTCTCAAGGCTGCTATCCATTGCTATACCCAGTTTTTTGAGATATTCAAAGTTGATCCACCTCTCAACGTAATAAAATTTGAGAAACTTCATCGCCATATGATCTTTATCCTTGATAACCATGAATTCAATGGAAATCATATCCTCAAATATCCTTCTTGATAAATCGAGTATTGCATCGCATGAAAGCAAATCATCTTGAAGAAGAGCAATTGAGTGTAGAATAGGATAATTTCTCCTTGCAATTACCATGAGTGTTGCAATGAAGGGTGGTGTTTTCTCATCAATATCCTCGACTTCCCCAAATTCGTCGGATAAAGAAAGTAATTTGGACAATACTTTTTTTATTTCGTCTGTTCTCATGAGAATAAAATAGCACTTTAATTAAACTCTGTATAGAAAGATGCCCTACGTAGTGTATCTCTATTACCCTATGTTGTCAGGCATCTCATCTTCATATTGCTTTGCAAGTTCAACATTGTCAATCCAATTAACGGTGAGGTGAATTAGGTCTTTAAGATTATCTAGGTCTTTATCATCCCACTTCCTTACATAGTGCGTCTCATCATTTCCTAACCAAGCTGCTCGTCTTGCACATTTCTGAACTTGAGGATCAGCAATGGTGCCAATAACTGTACCAAGAAGGGTACTTTTTATTATTCCAATCTTTTTTTCTTTTTCAGCTCCATCTATATCAGGGATGAGATAGATCATATAGTCCTTTATGAGAAACTCTAGCGCCTTTCGATATCCTGGACCACATATAAAATCGAGATTATTTCCCTCCGCAATTTGCGCTTGATGATATATTTCTTCAAAATCGCTCGAAATTCTATTGATTATTTTACTGAACTTCTCGCGATCTACGATTGATAAGATCTCACGGGCATCTAATTCCCATATGTCACCATCGTATACATGATGCCTCGAATAAAATCCAAAGAAATTAAATCCGCACTCATTTCTTGGACATTGAAAAACGAGTTGCAACATATTGCTAGTAGCTCTTATAGGAAGACATGCTTTAAAGATTGGTTCAATGCCTTTCTCACACGTAGGACACATATCTGGAAAACGCTCTATATGTCCTGTTACATGAGATCCATCACTGTCGGTATATTGAACTTTCCTATCCATATTTCGGCTTCATTGTAGCATAATTCTTCACAGAACAGTCCAAGTGTGTAAATAAAATATAGTCTTTCATAAATCGTAGTGCTACAATCACCTCAAATGGCAACCACGATAACCCAATCATTCTTAGAATTCAAAAATAACTTAGAGATAACTGGACTACAAGCAACTACAGTCTCTACAAGGCAAAAAAATGTACAAGATGCGATGCAAGCAAATATGAAAGTAGTAAAGACGTTCCTGACGGGATCATATAAACGTCAAACAATGATTGCCCCATTAAATGAGGCAGATATTGATGTATTTGTGGTGCTAGATAATGAGTATTACTATCACTACAATAATGGACAGAATGGTGGGCAGGCTGGGTTATTGGATTTAGTTAAAAGGACTTTGCTTCGTACATATACAAGAACTCCAGATATTGCGAGGGATGGACAAGCAGTCACTATTCATTTCAGTGATTTTCTGGTTGATGTTGTACCAGGATTTAACAGACATGGAGGTGGATATTTCATTCCTAACTCCATTAAACAAGAATGGCTTCGTACAGACCCAACGAAACACATCGAGTTGATCTCTTCTTCAAATATCGCACATGAAAACAAGTTAGTTCCTCTTATAAAGATGATTAAAGCATGGAATAGGAATACTGGCAGTTTTTTTCGTTCCTTTCATTTGGAAGCATTGGTATTAGAAATTATGCAATTTGTTACTATCACAGACTATCCATCAGGAGCACGGTACTTCTTTGATAAAGGCAGAACCCTCATTGCTAAGAAAAATCTTGATCCAGCAGGCTATGGTGATGACATTGGTTCATATATAAATAATGCTGATAAAATCAAAACAGCTGTCACCAAATTTGAAATGGCCTACAATAGGGCTCTAAAAGCTGAGGATTACGCAAGGAGAGGTTATATTTCTGATGCGATTGGTCAGTGGAGACTTATCTTTGGAGGTTATTTCCCAACTTATGGCTAAGAATAAAAAAACAACCGCCACCGAAGTTATCGTTTCAAAGACAAAAGCTGAAATTATTAAAGAGGCTTTAAGGATTGAAGAGTCAACACGATATGCAGCAAAGAGTCACTATAATGATGGTGCCATGTGGGGATTTTGCCATTTATTGTTGGGTGTCCCTACAACGGTTCTATCAGCTCTTGTAGCCGTCAAATCTTTTGCACAATTTGATAGTAATCACAATACAGCTGGGATTATTGCATTAGTTGTTGCAGGGTTAAGTGGACTAATGACTTTTCTTAATCCTAATCAAAAAGCAGCTGTTCACCATAAAGCTGGAAGTGATTATGACTCTTTGAACAATAAAGTTAGAATCTTTAGAACAATTGATTGCTGGGGCAAAGATGCAGATATTGTTTTAACTGCGAGGTTGAAGGAATTCTCAGAAGAAAAAAGTAAACTACACGCAGATAACCCTCAAACATCCTTCATTGGTTATACATTTGCAAAATGGGGCATCAAAAAAGGAGAAGCTGAATTTGTTGTTGATGCTAAAGAGGAATAAAATCTCACACTTGAGTATAATGGGTATATGCAATCATTAGTTCAAAATGGTATTTGGAACGAAAGGACTTGGAGGAATTCTCTTTGAGACCACAAATGAGCTTTGGCAGGCATTGAATAACTTTTTGGGAACGTACTTTTATAAAGCTCAGTGGTAGACTAAAACTAGTGAATATACATTTGTCACCACAAATCAAAAGTTGGGAAGAAGTATCAGTTTGCACAGATTTCGTGGCTAAAACACCTAACTATGTGCCAAAACTGCTTCATGCCCTAGAATATTCTTGTACGATCCAAGAGGCATGTCTGTATGCAGGGGTGCCTCGAAGAACCTTGTATAACCATCTCAAAACAAATCCTGAACTTGTAGAATTAGTCCAAAAAGCAAAGCGCTATCCAATCATACGAGCAAAATGGCGTATGATGGATATTATTGACCATGGAAATGATCGAGATGCAGGGATGATGATTCGCTGGTTCTTAGAAAGACAACAGCCTGAAGTCTATGGTAAAAAGGGGAGGATGACAGCATCATACCTAGATGCTTCCGTATCAATTTCAGAAATTCATGAGAATCAATTACCCCTTTTCTCCTGATTCAAGAACACTTGTAAACTCTATGGATTACTTCTTGGGCGTGGGTGACACAATACCATCATAGACATATCCTGTCGTATTATCCGTCAAATAGGTCTCTACAATGTCTGTTTCTTGTACTGTGACACCAAACGCGTTTGGTCCAGATTTAATGCCAAGAACCGTGCCCCAGATTGTTATCGAGTCGCCTTTGTTTATTTGCTTGAGTGACATATCTGGATCTAATTCTATATATGCAACAATTCCATTATCACTAACATTCATCCCAGTGGTATTTCCTTTTGAATCTTGAATAAACTCAGAGACTTTTGCCGTAAACGCAACTGGTTTTGTTTTGTAAAAATTGGGTTGTTTAGCTAAGTCTGCAAGTGTGACATTCTCCATACGTGCCTTGTCTTCATTTGCTTTTGTTACCCAGTCTGTCGTAGGCTCTGGTGTGGTACTTATTGCCACTGAAGGGGTATCTGTGACTTGTGTGTCTACTTGCTCGGCTTGTGATATATCGCTTGGCGTAGTAGAGGAATGGATTATACCTACAATCACTCCAGCAACGACAATAACAACACAGATAATCCCAACAAGAGAAAGTCCATCAAAGATAATCTTTGGTTTTTGATTTGCCATATGTTCACCTCCTTTCATATGCGCTGTATTGGCTGCAAATAAGTTATTGAGGGAACACAAAAAGCTCCCCCCAGCGATGGATTGCTCCACCTGCCGTAGTTTCCCACGACAACCTCAACAGCGCTCTGGAGAGAGCTTACTGCTGTTGAGGTTTTGCAACCATGCCTGTCAGAGTGACAAGTTTAGGTCGATAACTTGTACATGAATTGTACCATAAAGTGGAGTATACAGAAATGGACTTAGCCATAAATTTGAGTATTTTGATCAGACGGCACTTGTGCCGTCTGCACGATTAGCCACGAAAAAAAAATCATGCAACTGCCCTATAGTAAGCATCTTTGAAGCTAAGGGTAAAAAAAGTTAGTAAAGAAACTAATCCTCATATATCTTTGTACTAGATCCAATAAATTCTTATTGGTGTGAAGATGTATATGAAATCTAAATTTGTTTCTCACGGTAACACTGCTTGGCTTAATCCTTATCATGCTCTTCGCGTTAAAGAAGTATTTGAAAAAAAATATAAAAAGAGGTTATCAGATGAAGAAGTTACTGAAATAGCAAAAAATCTTGTAGGCATGATGGAGATTATTTTTAGGATAAATGTTTATGAAAAATGCATATAAAACAAAAGATCTTGCAGAGGCT
This sequence comes from bacterium, assembly GCA_021777565.1. Taxonomy (GTDB): domain Bacteria; phylum Patescibacteriota; class Microgenomatia; order Levybacterales; family UBA12049; genus JAJYDJ01. The sequence continues at coordinate 107,289 of JAJYDJ010000001.1, forward strand.
AGCTTTCTGCTTGCAAATGGTAAAAAATTACTCCTCCTTGAAAGAGATGGTAGAGTTTGCTGGTTTGTCTACCCTGATCGAACAGAGTGTGAAACTTTAGTAAGTTCCTTCTGGTTCAATGATGCTGTTGTTAATGCTAAGAATTTCTATGATGCTATCCAGATGCTAAAAGGGCGTATTTTTTCACAAATTTAATATTTTTGACTTGAATATGAAAGATGTAAATGAAATATTAAAAACACTACCAGTTAACAGTAGTAAAGGCGATAAGCCTACAGTTAACAGTAATACAGTTAACTGTAGTGATAAAAATTTTACTCAAAAGCTTGAAGACTTACTTCAGGAAGAAAATTTAGACAGCGAAGGAAAAGCGCTCTTATTTGCTCAAGAATTAGACGACAAGAAGAGTCTTGCTTGGTATAAGTTACTTATTAGAGAACATGATAATACAAAGCTATTTGAGGCTCTTTCGTATGTTAAACATGCATATCGTGAAGGGAAAATTAAAACCACAAGAGCACACTATTTTAGGGGTATTTTAATTAGATGGAAATTTAAGGTAAAATTTTCCTAATATGCTTCGCTATTTTATTTATTGTCGTAAGTCTTCTGAAGCGAGGGATCGGCAGGCACTCTCTATTGAAGCACAGAGAAGAGAGTTATCAGAATACGCCGAACGAAATAATTTGAAGGTTGTACAGATATTTGAAGAATCACAGTCTGCATATAAGTTAGGTCGTCCGATCTTCGATAAAATGATGAAAATGTGTGGGGAAGGATTGGCGAACGGAATACTCACTTGGAAGCCCGACAGACTCGCTAGAAACGCCCTAGACGGTGGTAAAGTCATTCAAGCACTAGATGATAAGGTTCTGCAAGAAATACGCACTCCATACGAAATATTTAAGCAAGAAGATAATCGTATGATGCTCTACGTGTTATTTGGTATGTCCAATGACTTCTCACGACAAATTAGTGCAAATGTGAAGCGCGGGAATAGACAGAAGTATGTGAGAGGAGAATTCCTCGGAAAAGCTCCGGTAGGATATGTAAATGCTCAAATTGGTAACTCTCGTAATATCGTTCCAGACCCCGCAAAAGCCCCACTGGTAAGAAAACTGTTTGAGGAGTACTCGACAGGGAAATATTCAGTGATGCAAATTCTTACCATGGCACATGATCTCAATCTCACGTCTGTTTTTGGGAATAAATTTGTCAAAAGTGAGATGTATAGAGTCCTTAAATGTCCTGTCTATTACGGGGTATTTCAACATGGAGGAGAATTTCATAAAGGAAGCTATGAACCACTCATTTCTAAAGAATTATATAATAAAGTGCAAGATGTTCTGGCAAATAGAAGTAAGCCGAAAAAACAAGATTGGATACATCCTTACATCGGCCTTATCAAATGTAAAAACTGTGGATGTGCGATCACTTGTACAACAAAAGTGAAGCGATATAAACGCACAAATCGCACCGCTTCTTATACCTATTACCATTGTACAAAAAGAAGAGGCCCTTGTGACCAGTCAGCTGTTACCGAGAGTGAACTAGAGCGAATGCTTTATGAGCAAGTCGCTCAAATACATATTGATAAAGAGATTTGGGATTTAGGAGTGGAGTTATTAAAAGCAAAACATTCAAATGAATTTCAAGAGCATGAAAAACTAAAATTTAGTTTGACATTCGAAATTGAGAAGTTAGATAAGTGTTTAGAAAAACTTCTGACCATGCGTTTGAATGAAGAGATTACGGCAAGTGAGTATGCAGATCAGAAGAAAGTGTTTATCGATAAAAGATTAGAGCTTCAGGAAAAAATGAATGACAGAGATCATTCAACCTCAAATTGGTTGGAACTCGCTGAAAACTTCTTTGAGACGGCATATCACGCACGAGAGGTCATGGAAAGTGATGATATGGATGCAAAGAGGGAATTAGTGCAAACTGTCGGTTGGAACCTCTTTTTAGACAATCAAAAACTCGAATTTAGCTTCAAAAAACCGTATGATGTACTACTCGTACCTGAAATAAAGGATAACGTGCAGGGGTGGAGGGAATCGAACCCCCAGTCGCGGTTTTGGAGACCGCTGGTTTACCGTTAACCGACACCCCCGTATTGATCGTATTTTAGCATAAAAAAACCTCGCTGTGCGAGGTCGTGCGTGAGATATGATCTCTCAAATTACTTCAGTTTTTCAACTTCTTTGTGCTCAGTAACCTTACGGCACTTACTGCAGAACTTGCTTAGCTTCAATTTGTCAGGTGTATTGACACGGTTTCTTTCCGTGACGTAATTACGATGCTTACACACCGTGCACACGAGGCCAATTTGGAAACGATTCTCACCTTTTTTCTTTGCCATGACGATATTATATCGCAAATTTTGTCTTGTGGCTAGATGGGGGTTTTTGGTACAATACGAAGGTGCCGACATAGCTCAGCGGTAGAGCAGCTGTTTTGTAAACAGCAGGTCATCAGTCCGAATCTGATTGTCGGCTCCAATCTGTTATAATGTTCCATACGTAATGCTGAGTTGGCGGAGCAGTCAATCGCACCTGACTGTAGATCAGGCGACCGGAAGGTCTACGGGAGTGCAAATCTCTCACTCAGCACCAATGCCGATGTGGCTCAGTGGTAGAGCATCTTCTTGGTAAGAAGAAGGTCATGGGTCCGATTCCCATCATCGGCTCTGCGAGAATCACGAAAATATTATTTCTGCACTATTTGGGCTCCAGCAGGAAGATTGAAGAGATCATCAGAAAGATTTGTTTCATTCTGGCAATATTTGTCAAAACCGGCCGTTGGGTTGGACAGTGTCTGGGCAAGGTTCATCTGAATGGTACTTGCCATGGAGGCATTATTATTGGTGATTTCGTTCATGATGATTTGCCCAAAGTCTGACTGCTGCTTGTTGGTATAGGCGGTGACACTGGTGGATCCAGGAATCCATGAGTAAAGGGCATTATCCTTAAATACCACAATTTTGTTGGTGGCACCTTGAGAGAGAATCTTTGCTTTCCCTTGCTTGAGATCTAAGTGCAGTGAGAGGGTTGGGGAAACTTGCATCTCACATGATGCTTGGACTGCCTGCAAGTCCTGCTGTTGATTGGATGGGGTGACGGTTGGAGCCTTGGCTCTGTTTTGTGTCGGCAGGCCACTTGCGCGAGATACATACCCAATACCTGCGGTAAGGATACAAATCCCGATAAGGAGCACAAGATAGCGCGCGATATACATAGATGATTGCTTTTTGGCCAGTGATACTGGCATAGGATAATTTCGCTCTTTTCAGTCGAGATTGTAACCTGCTTTTCCCCGAGTGGTTATTCTAGGAAGGAGGTCTGTATAGACACGTCCATACAAAACAATTCCTCATGTCCGTTTTTAGGCGGATTACCATCGCTGAAAAGGTATAGAGGAAAAAATCCTAGGTTACCTCCAACATCAAAGAGCAACTTTATTCTGGCAAATACAAGAGGGGTATGTCAATGTGTCTTGGGGAGACTACTTAATAATATTCACATTAGGGTCAGCTTGGACTGTGGTTGGAGTAGCTACGGGCGTATTGGCCATTTTGATCTTTGTCGCCACACCCAAAACAGCCCTCTGTGTCCCTTGTGCAACGGCAAGAAGAGGGACAATGAGAATAAGGCTTAACCCAAGACTAATAAGAAGTTTTTTCCATAAAGAAATATCATTATTTCGATGATGAACAACCGTCTTTGAAACAGACTTCGCAGTGTGTTTTTTCACTCCTTTTATTTTCTTAGCAGGCATTAATATCAGCTTAACAAGTGTAATTCACGCTTGTCAATGGGGAATTGTGGTCTGTGTTACATGCCCATAATGCTGCGGGCACTGATGAAGAGTTGATACAGAAATTGTTGCAGTGAAAATCCACCGATTGGAAAGGAAAGAAGGATTAAAAGAATAAAGATTCCAATAGACCCGATGGAAAGATAGGCGTCAGCTTCTCTGCGTGGTAGCAGTAAGGAAAAGATTTTGGATCCATCAAGCGGTGGGATGGGGAGAAGATTAAAAATCGCTAGAAATAGATTGTATGTAAAAATGATTGTCAGGAGAACATCAGCGATAGTAAAAAAGATACCGCCGATATGGATAAAGATAAGTGCCTTCAGGATAAGAGCGGCACTGATAGCAATAAGTACGTTCGTTAAGGGTCCAGCAAGAGCAACGATAGCCACATCTTTACGCCCTTCTTTGAGATTAAATTCATCAATAGGCACCGGCTTGGCGCCGCCAAAAATAACGGGAGAACCGCTCAAAAGAAGGAGGGAAGGCAAAATAATACTCATGAACGGGTCAATGTGTTTTCTTGGGTCAAGCGTAAGCCTTCCTGAGAGCCTGGCAGTTGGGTCACCAAGGCGTTCTGCGACATATCCATGGGCAATTTCATGCAGAATTGCTGAGAAGAGAAGGACAGGCAGACCGATGATAAGTTGTACTATGTCCATAGAATAATTCTTCTTAAGAAAATGAGATTCTTCGCTGCGCTCAGAATGACAAGGCGCATTGAGTTTTCCTTGTACCTATGATATCATACTCCCATGGCAATGCGATGTATGAACTGCGACAAAGGCGTGCAATATGGGCACAAGGTAAGTCATGCCAAAAATCGTACTAACCGTGTTTTTAAACCTAATTTGCACTCAGTACGTGTAAAAGTAGGAACTACTTTTCGTCGTATGAAACTCTGCACCAAGTGTCAGAGAATTGTAAAATCTGCCACCGCTACGGTGTAATATGGCTTCTTCTGAAGGTACTTCTGGCTCAACGGATTTCGTCTCAATTTGTCCTGCTGGTCTTGATGCCCTCGTTGACGCTCAACAGGTGGGTGTGCAGCGCTCGTTTCAGCTTCCAAGTGGTGACCACATGCTTGTGGTAGCCGAAAGTTGGGAAGTAGCAGGACCGTGTGCACTCATTCCAATGGCTTTAAATGGGGAGGAACGTGCAGATGTCAGTGATCTTGGGGGGTATGCACAGGTGTTACCAAATGCCATGCACGAGTATCCTGATGCTGGGGAAGATGAGGATACCAGAACCCTGGATGAGGCAGTGAACGCAACTGCAAGTGGACAAACATTATGTTCCCGCCGATGTGGTAGGTGTGGACTGGTGGTATCAGCGATGTCACTAGGCCCTGAGACCAAGGATGATGAGTAACTCTCCGCCTTTGCTGTAGCCATTGAGGAAGTCCTTGAACCCTACGGCCTTTTTCCCTTCTACTTGAATTTTTTCTCCCGGAAGAAGCTTGATAACTTTTTCTCCATTCCCATCAAGATCGTACGTAAACCACACCCCAGGCCATGGATAGTATGCTCTGATCATCCGATCAAGCGTTTCGGGGGCTGGAGGAGTTTCTAGATCAATATGACCAGATGCGCGGTCTAGCATTGGAGTAAAAGTTGCCTTATCATGCTCCTGTTCTGTTGGCATCACATCTTTGCCTTCCTGGATCATATCGAGTGTCTCCTGAAGGACAGGGATGCTTGCCTTGAAAAGGATGTCATAGAGTTCTGGAGTCGTAATGTTTTGTGGGATTGTTGCCTGTGCTTGTCCAAACAAGGGGCCATGATCCATCTTCGCATCTAGGCGCATCACGCTCACACCGGTTTCTTTTTGTCCGTCAAGAAGAGCCTGCTGAACGGGTGTAGAGCCCCGATAGTGAGGAAGAAGGGACGGGTGAATGTTAATAATGCCATAAGGAAAGATATCCAGAAGCGACTGTGGAACAATGAGTCCAAAGCTTGCCAGCACGGCAACAGGCGCATCAATGGTTTTTATCTGCTTCTGTACGTCAGGAGACTTCACTGAGTCAACTGAAAGAAATGGAATAGCCTGTTCTGTACAGTATCCAACAACTGGATGATGGGACTGCCTCTCGGTCGTTACAACAAGTGCTAACTCATAGTTTTTTTGTAAAAACTCAATAACTGGGAGAACATAGGCAGAACTACCAAAAAAAACTACTTTCATATCTTCATCTCATCAAACACTTCTTCACCACTACTGTCTTTGTGAGACTTATACAGTGTATTCCCTTGCTCTATGACATGTCGAGGGAAGAGAATGCCTTGTAAATGGTCATATTCATGCTGGAGAATGACTGCAAAGAAGCCGGTAAACGTTTTTTCATGATGCTCACCATTCTCATCTGTCCAGGATGCTTTTACTTTTGGTGCACGACGGACTTTCCCCCAGATATTTTTCAGTGACAGACAGCCTTCCATATAGCGGGGGATTTTATTGGGTTTTTTGTCTGCGTCTTTGGGATAGATAGGGGTAATAATAGGATTAATAAAAACAAAAAATGGCGCTTCAGGGTCTTCTTTCACTAGAAAGAGCTGGATGCTGTGCCCAACTTGTGGTGCGGCCAGACCAATACCTTCAGGATCATACTGATCAAGAAGTGTTTTTTTCATTTCTTTAACAAGTTTTTTGATAGAGGCGTCGACATGTTCAACCGGTTTGGCAGTTGTTGCAAGAACTGGATCTGGGGATTGGATTATTTTCATGGTGCTATTATAACATAGCGCTATGGCTGTTCACCCCAACTGGTGAGTGTATCCTTCACTTTTTGATTATCGCCAAAGGTAGTGAGGAGATACCGGAGCTCACTTACTGCTTCTGCTTCTTTTTGTTGATCAACAACTTTGCCTGCAGGATCGGTTGCCTGTTCGTGAAGGATTACACCAAGGGCAAAATACGCATCCTGATAAATTGGACGAAGTTGGATAGTCTTTCTCAACATCGCAACAGCTTCGTCATTTTTGCCATTCTGGGAAAGAATAAGTCCATAATTGTAGGCAATCTTGGCATCAGTTGGAGCGAGCATGTGAGCGGTCTGGATGGCTTTAAGGGCTTGCGGCATAAATTGAGCAAAAGCAGTATCGTTAAGCTGTGCGAGGGTATACATAATACGTACTCTGGTTTTCCAATAAGTCACGATATTTGGGTGTTGAGTGATGGTTTGGTCACTGAGCTCTACGGCTTGCTTGGCCAGTTGTGCTGCCTGAGAAGCATCTTTGTTGGCTGCGTAGGCGCTGGCGAGGATAGCGGTATTGACGGAAAGTTCATCGCTAAATGTTGGTTCGTCGGGTCTGGCAGTGTAGGCATCCATGAGTGGCTGATAGGCACGATCGTATGCATTGGCGTGGTCAAGATTAAATCCATAGGCATAGGCTCGATCTGCGGCCCAATAGTTCATGAGGATCAGAATAAGGTAAACCCCAACAACTGCGCTGAGAAGGAAGCCACCATATTGCAGGGTAGTAAAACGGACTTGTTTGAAAGAAATCTCTTTTTGTGGCTCTGAAGTAAGAAGTATGGCAAGAGCTGGGAATACAAAGAGAAAAAGGTTAATCACGACAACCGAGAATCCAAAAAAGTTAGAGACAATCATCGTGACATATCCACCAAGCAGTGAGAGCACAAGAATCTTTGTGTGATCAGAATTTTTTGTTTTGAGAATGATTTTACTCATGAGAAAAACTGCCATACCAATCACAGCCAAGTAGGTGAGAAGTCCTATTGCACCAGTAGTTGCAAGATAGTTCAGGTATTCATTGTGAGCTTTGTTATAAAGATAATCCCACTCGGATGTCATGTTATGCCCTGCTGGTCTATATAAATAGTAGACAAAGGCAAATGTCTCAACACCTGATCCAAAAAGTGGATAATGCCTCCATGCATCCAGTGCGCCCCTCCAGACATAGAGACGGATAGTACCACTGTCTGTCCCGCCCAGCTCACCAACAGGTTGGGCGGTCGTTGGCGCAGTAATCTTGGCAACTGGATGTGCTTTTTCTATCATTGCTTGGCGAATGCCAGGATAAGTAAATTTATCAAGCTGATTAAATGGGGTACCAGTGAAGAAAGTAATAACAACTATTACTGCAAAGATACTTCCGATAACATATCCTGCTTGCTTGATGTTTTTTGTATGCATCCAGAGATATCCGGCTGCCATGACTCCTAGTCCTGCAATAAGTCCCAAAAATCCTCCACGTGAGCTGGTGTAAAGAAAACAGAGATAAAACAACACACTTAGGAGCCCATATCCTGCAGTCACGTAGTATCTCTTCTCTTGCCAATAATTCAGTGCAAATCCCAGTGAGAGAGGGACAAGGGAGACAAGATAGGCGGCTAACCAATCTGGTTGGCCGAGCGTTGAGAAAATACGTACTTTTGGCTGAAATGCATCTGTCCAACACGATACATCCAATGTCCCACGGAATATATAGCAGGTTGGGTCATAGCCAAAATGACTGGGGAGTCCCCACAGACATACGGCAAGTCCTGAAAGCAGCGTCACTTGCAAAAGACGCGTCACTTTCATGCCATGCCAATTACTGATAAGTGCATAGTAGATGAATATATAGGAGAGAATGGAGAACATGCCGCCGTTGAATCGCGAATAGTACCCCCACCAAGAGACATGGGTATCCAGAGACATAAACGTAGACAAAAGTTGTGAAATGATGAAAAGAACGAGTGGGATATCAAGAATGGTACGTTTAAAAATAACGCGTTTCTCAGCGATCATGCGCCATATCCAAAGTACACCGACAATGATGGCAAAGATGAACGTCAGCCACATTTTATTAAATTCAAATAATTCTGATGTGTCACCCCAGAAGGTAAGAGGAACGAGAAAAAAGTAGATATAAAATGACCAACGAATAAGTTTGGGGAGAAGACTCATCATGATTTTTAGTATATCAGAACTTTTATTTCTTTGTTGCAATAAGGAAATAATGTGCGATAATCCAGCTTCCATGCTATAATCAGCTCATGCAATTTGTAAATAACTTCTTCGGCCTTTTCTCCCACGATATCGGTATAGATTTGGGCACTGCGAATACGCTCGTTTGGGTCAGAGGGAAGGGCATTGTTATCCGTGAACCGTCCGTTGTTGCTAGGCACAGAAAAACAAAAGAAGTGATCGCCATTGGGACTGAGGCAAAATTAATGGTCGGGAAGACACCAGCAACGATAGAAACTGTGCGCCCACTTCGTGAAGGAGTCATCGCTGATTTTGATGCTGCCCGTGTGATGGTAGAACACTATGTAAAAGAAGTAAAATCCCGTCGTAATGATATGACAGCCGCCCTAGCAAGACCTCGAGTTGCTATTGGCATCCCTTCATCCAGTACTGAAGTGCAGCGTCGTGCGGTCTGGGAGGCTGCCTTATCAGCAGGTGCTCGAGAAGCATTTTTAGTTGAAGAACCAATGGCTGCGGCAATTGGCGCTGGAGTCTCTGTTTTTGCCCCAACTGGTGTGATGGTAGTTGATATGGGGGGAGGCACCACAGAAATTGCGATTATTTCTCTGGGTGGTATTGTGGTAAGCAGGTCACTTCCTATCGCTGGCGATAATTTTGACGAAGCGATTGTTCACTATATCCGCCTCAGGCACGGATTGTTGATTGGCGAGAGAACAGCAGAAGAATTAAAAATAAGTATTGGCAGTGCCTATGAGCTAACCCCAAAACAAGAAAAAGCGAAAAAGAAGAAGAAAGAAGATGAAGAAGAGGCAGAAGAAACTGAAGAAGAAGAAAGTGAAGAAAAGAAAACTGGTGAAAAGGTTGCTGTTATTCGCGGGCGTGATTTAGAAACAGGACTACCAAAAAGTATTCGTATTCACACCCATGAAGTCAGGGAAGCACTTATGCCGGTTTTGATGGAAATTATTAGTGCGATTATGGACATTGTCCATGATGCACCACCAGAGTTGACCAGTGATATTTTGGAGCATGGCATATTGGTAACTGGTGGTGGATCACTACTTCCTGGAGTTGATCGACTGATTGTTGAACATACCAAAATCCCAGTACTGCTTGCAGAAGATCCACTTACGACAGTGGTGAGAGGTTGTGGGAAGGTTTTGGAAGATATGCCAATGCTTGATCGCGTCAAAGTAACGGGTGGATTGAAGTAACAAGCTTCTTCTGTTGTGCTATTATAGCTGCATGAAAGTGGGACCATCATTCTCCAATAATATTTATAGTCCAAAAACAAAAAGTCGCAGCATTGAGTCAGAACCAACACAAAAACCGTGGTTATTGTTTGCTCTTTTAATAGGATTTCTTCTTTTCCTTAGTGGACGTTTATTCTTACTTCAAATTATCAATGGATTTTCCTATCGTCAGCTCTCAGATGTGAATAGAACCAAAACAATAACGATTCCTGCCCCACGAGGTATTTTTACTGACCGTAATGGGGTCCCTCTTGTTGAAAACATTGCTTCCAGCGCCAGTCTTTTGAAAAACCAAATTGATCCATCAGCATTTTTAGCACAACGAGCATACCCCTATGGGTCAACCTTTGCTCATGTGTTAGGGTATGTAGGGAAAATTAGCGCTGATGATCTGAACGATCCTACCTATGCGGGATATACTGCGAATAATTATGTCGGCCGTGCAGGTCTGGAGGAATATTATGAATCTGATCTTCGAGGTGTTGATGGGAGAAGACTGATTGAAGTAAATGCTCAAGGGAATTTCATTCGTGTCCTTGGCGATGCAGACCCAATCCCAGGAGCAACGCTCCAGACTACCCTTGATTTGAAAATGCAGCAAGCCGCGGTGGCAGCCATGAGAGATGTTAAGAAAGGGGCTGCGGTTGTCTCAACCCCACAAGGAGAAATTTTGGCAATTGTTAGTAAGCCTGATTATGACCCTAATCTTTTCTCCCTTGGTCATCAGTTGCCGGGAGCGACCGTGAGTGCTTACCCGAGCGTTGCGTCAATTGTAAGAGACAATGAGAACCAACCACTTCTGGATCGAGCGATCGCAGGACTATACCCTCCAGGATCAACGTTCAAACTTATTGTCGCAACTGGGGCTTTGGAAGAACACCTGATTGATGCAAATTTTGTGGTCGAAGATACCGGCATTTTGACACTTGGCGGATTCTCTTTCGCCAACTGGTACTACACCCAATATGGTAAAGTTGATGGACTCGTAAATGTAGTAAAAGCAATTCAAAGATCAAATGATATTTTCTTTTATAAGGTCGGAAGTATGCTTGGTGCTGACAGAATTGCTGCCTGGGCAACTAAATTTCATTTGGGACAAAAAACGGGTATCGATCTTTTTGGAGAGGCAAAAGGGCTCGTCCCAACGAAGGAGTGGAAACAACAGGTACTCCATGAAGATTGGTACACGGGGGATGATTACCATTATGGTATTGGACAAGGATTTCTTCTGGTAACGCCACTGCAAGTGAATTTGTATACTCAAGCAATTGCCAACAATGGCACTATTTACCAGCCTCATCTGCTGTTACACACCAGTCCAAAAGTATTGGCAACACATATCATGCAACAAAGTACGATTGATCTGCTGCGACAAGGGATGATTGCGGTGTGTAGTCCAGGCGGGGTCGCTTGGCCACTCTTTAACTACAGTACGAACCAGCAAATCACTGGAGGGCTTGGTGATGACTATTATGAACTGCCCTCTTCTGCTTCAGCAAAACCAAATAGTGTGGGTGTACGAATTGCCTGTAAGACAGGTACTGCAGAACATGGTGATACTACGCAGGAGCCCCATGCCTGGATTACTGTCATGGCACCCGCGTACCACCCACAAATTATTATTACCGTGCTTTCAGAAAGTAGTGGAGAAGGGTCCAATGTGGCAGGCCCTATCGCCAAGCAAATCCTTGATGCCTGGTTTAATAAGTAAGGCCCCTGTGATAAATCGCACCAGTTTCTCAACATAGCTTCTTTATACTCATCTGTATGGATGAGCGATTTTTTTATCTTCCTTTTGTCCTGTGTCCTCAGATTGGACCAAGCCGATTTACAAAGTTATTGAAATATTTTGGCACTGCTAAAGAAGCATTTGGCGCTGATGAAAAGTCACTACTGGCAAGTGGAATAGGGCAATCCTCAGTAGGATCATTGATAGATTTTCGAAAGACCTTTTCTTTAGAAAAGTGCATCCAAGATTTAGAAAAAAAACATATTTCGTTTGTGACGACACAAGAGAGAGACTATCCAGAGTTATTGAAAGAAGCCGCCGCCCCACCTCTCGTGTTGTTTTATAAAGGATATGCGGATGCGCTGAAAAAGAGGCCAACGATTGGGGTCGTGGGGACGCGCAAAATCAGTTCCTATGGCATCAGCGTAACACAGAGTTTTGTAAAAGAATTAGTAGCGGCAGGGTGTGTCATTGTTTCAGGGCTTGCATTTGGTGTCGACAGCGTCGCACACGAAGCAACTCTTGCAGCACAAGGAGTTACCATTGCAGTTCTTGGAAGCGGGGTAGATATCTGTAGCCCCGTAGAACATCAACGATTATATGATCGCATCATCGCCAATAATGGCATCGTTGTCAGTGCATTCCCGCCAGGGACTGTCCCCAGTCGCTTTACATTTCCTGCACGCAATAGTATTATTGCCGGGCTGTCTGAAGCACTTTTGGTCACTGAAGCAGCCGCAGATAGTGGGTCACTTATTACTGCCACTGCGGAACGGAGACTTAGCCGTCCGGTCTGTGCGGTTCCGGGGCCAGTTACTCATAGTCTTTCAGTGGGAACTAATATGCTCCTGAGAGAAGGAAGTCAGGTGGCAACGGGTGCTGATGATATCTTGCATGCAATCAAAAGGAAGGTGCATTTTGAAACTGTTCGTGTGAAAAACGCTTTATCGCTGGGACAACAAGAAATTCTTGAGGCACTCAAATGTGAAGACTTGCATTTTGATCAGATAGTCCGGACAATAGGTAAACCAGCATCATATATTGGGAGTCAATTATCCATGTTGGAGTTACTAGGATACATAAAAAATAATGGGGGAATATATAGTATCGTCTGAATTGTGAAAAATTTTTCTGATATACTATGTTCTAGTTAAATATGAAATTAGTTATTGTAGAATCACCAACCAAAGCAAAAACTATCGGGAAATTCCTGGGGAGTGAATTTGTCGTAAAAGCTTCTATGGGACATGTGATGGATCTGCCCAAGTCAAAACTAGGTGTTGATACGCTGAACAATTTTAATCCTCAATTTGAGATAAGCGAGGGCAAAAAGAGTACAATTTCCGAGCTTCAAAAGCTGGCTTCTGAGTCAGACGGCGTTATCCTAGCATCTGATCCTGATCGTGAAGGAGAAGCCATCGCGTATCACATAAGCCAACTCCTCCGAGAGAAACTATCGGCTAAGAAGTCTAAGGCAAAATCAGCAAAAAACGAGACCTCATCTTCGGGAATACCATTCCAGCGTATTGTTTTCCACGAAATCACGAAAGATGCCATCCGTAATGCATTGGAGCACCCAGGTGTGATAGACACCCATTTAGTAGATGCGCAGACGGCACGTCGAGTGCTAGATCGACTTGTGGGATACAAACTCTCACCAATTTTATGGCAGAAAGTTCGTCGTGGTCTTTCAGCAGGACGTGTCCAAAGTGTTGCCCTGCGCCTTATTGTAGAAAGAGAAAAAGAAATTGAAAAATTTGGTAAGGAACCATACTGGACTATCACCGCGACCCTTTCCAAAGACAAAAAAGAAGTTGAGTTTGAACTGGTTTCTATTAATGATGAAAAAATTGAGCAGCAGAATTCATTTCAATTATATGATGGTGATTACACTGTCACCAAAACAACCATTACTACTCAGGAAAAAGCAGATACGATTCTTGAAGCATTGAAGAAAAAAGAATTTGTTGTCAGTGATGTGGCAAAGAAGGAAACAAAGCGTAGCCCTCAGCCGCCATTTACAACCTCAACACTGCAACAGCAGGCTTCTCAGCGGTTTGGGTTCTCAGGGAAACGAACCATGAGTCTCGCACAAAAACTTTATGAAGAAGGATTTATTACCTATCATCGTACTGACAGCGTTCATCTGGCCGAGACCTCAGTTACGCAGATGAGAGATTTTGTGGTGAAGAAATTTGGTGAATCCTATGTGCCTGAAAAAGTACGTCTTTTTTCAACCAAACAGAAATTAGCACAAGAAGCACATGAAGCAATTCGCCCAACTGATGTAAATAAAACTGAAGAGTATGTACGTGATAGTCTCGGTGCTGCGTATGCCAAAATCTATCAGCTTATTTGGTCACGAGCCCTTGCTTCACAAATGGCAGATGCACGAGTAGAGTCGACGACTGTCCTGGTCGAGACTAAACCGGTACCTGAAAAATATGTTTTTAAAACAACAGGGTCGATTTTACTTTTTGAAGGATTTCTTAAAGTGAATCCGTTTGGACTCAGTGATCGACAACTTCCTGATTTTGTTTCAGGTGAAACCATCCCGACAGTACAGACGATTGCTATAGCTCATGAGACACCTGCGCCACCGCGCTATAACGACGCATCACTGATTAAGTCACTAGAAGAAGAAGGCATTGGTCGTCCAAGTACCTATGCGACGATTATTTCAGTGTTGGAAGAGCGCACCTATGTAGAAAGAAAAGATGGTAGATTTTACCCAACGGCGGTAGGTAATGCAGTAAATGATTTCCTCGTGAAATATTTCTCAACGATTGATGACGTGCCATTTACCGCGAGTATGGAAGACCAGTTAGATGAAGTTGCTGAAGGTAAAAAAGATTGGGTACCAGTCATCAGGGAATTCTACACACCATTTGAAAAACAATTAACTGAAGTATCAAAAACGGCAGAAAGAGTTCAAATTGCTACTGAAGATACAGGTGAAATCTGCCCACTTGATGGAGCTCCCTTGGTCATACGTACTGGTCGATTTGGTAAATTTATTTCCTGTAAAAATTTCCCGACCTGTGAATATAAGAAAGCATATGTTGAAGAAACGAACTTCCTGTGTCCAAAAGATGGAGGGAAAATTATCGCACGCAAAACCAAAAAAGGACGTACGTTTTATGGATGCAATAACTATCCCAACTGTGATTTTGCTGTCTGGAAGCTCTCTGATATTAAAAAAGGGGTAGGGAATGAAACAGATTCTGCGAAAAAAACGACACGAAAGAGGACGGCAAAAAAGACGAAATAATCCTTACTGCAATTGATTCTTCTGGATCCAACTCCATGCTTCCTGGACAAGTGAGAGCATCGCTGGATCATTCCCAGCTGTTTGGTGTACATCACATGCTGGTCCCATACTAAATGCGGCAACACCAGTTACATGAATTTGCTGATATGCCTGCAGTACTGCATCGATATCACTGGGTTGGAGTTGTTCAACAACATCTGCAATTGGTGTATGACAATCACTAAAACTGTATCGTTGTCCTTCAAATGCTTGATAGACGCCAACTATTGGGGGAGGGGTTTTGCCGGTCGGAAGTTGATCTTGTTGGACGAGCTGTGCCATTTGAGGGATGAGCGTATTGGCAACATTGGCAGTGCCGCCATCATAGTGTGGATAGGGATAGAAAAAGATGACATCAGCAATGCCATAGGTATAGTTGTGTTGCAATCCGACTGGCTCTCCATATCCCGCAAGAATCAAATGTGATGGATCAGGATCAATTGAGCGAATAAGATCATGCAGTTGCTGCAAGGCTGGTTTCATATCACAGTAATTGCCTGCACTATCTCGTACATCATCGTCCTTGATCCAGTATCCGCCAAAAATAGGACTCTGGTAGTTATTGGTAATAAGATTTTTGGCATTTTGCAAATCTCCTGACGTTATGACACAGGTCCCTGGTTGATAGGAGATGGCGCTAAAAAGCGTCATGTATGCTTTCATATTATGTGCAAGAAGTGCCTGTCCGACAGAAGAACCGGCAGCGAAAACACTGGGGTCATAACTGATGATATAGCTCATGCCATTTTGGGCAGCCAGGTCGACATCACTTACTGAGGAGGCAATAAAAGCGCCATGGATACCAGGACCTTTGAGGGCAGTGAGAGAAAAAATCTGTAATCCGTTGGTATTGGGATTGGGGGTTGGGGCTACCATGGCAAGGGCGGCACCGCTGAGATCTTGGGGATTTACCCGGCTAAAATTGATTCCTCCGGTGAGATATACCGCGAAGGTAAGAATGATGACAATGATATAAATTTCACTATTATCGAGAAGGTGGCGCATATATACAGTGTCGCAGATACTTACCTTTGGGGCAAGCTATTATTGGCTGATTTGTGGCCATGCATTCAGAACCGCATTGAGATAGTCAGAATACACTTGCCATGTTGCATCGGAATAGCTGCCTAGGCCAAATGGTTTGCCTTTTGGATCAGCGGGGACGGTAGCGGGGCTGAGTGCATCGGCATCTATGTAGGCACTAATTTTGGGATCACGGGAAATAATAGAAATACCTTGTGTATTAAGCGCCCCCACGGTAGCAGGCGGGATGTAGCTGCTGCCAATTTTTTGTGTAACCGGGGATGCGATACTTTGTAGGTTATACCCAGCACCATAAATATTTTGTACTGCCTCATCAATGAGTGTCTGTGCGCCAGCAAATTGATGTCCCATCCCCAGCTGCCAGGCACCAGAACTGGTATCGGGACAAACACCAGTTGGACTATACTGGCTGCCACCAAGAGAAGGGCAGTAGCTAAATGTCCAGAAATCAAATCCAGCTCTCCCAACTTCTACACCATACCACCACAACACCAGTGGCAAGTCCACGTGGTTACTTGGGTGAGCAGTATTATATGCCTGCACACCAGCAAGGGCATAGGGATAAGCTGCCTGCAGTCTTTGAAGTGTTGCTGGATCAATAGTCAGCTGTTGATCTGGAGTAACAAAATGATAGGTCGTGATGTAGTACTGCATGTCTACACTGGCGGGTGGTGCATAGGTTGTCTGCACGGCAAATGTGTTCATCTGCAAGGCTGATGGATTGGTAGACGTTGTCGCTGGCTGAAGTGTTTGGCTCACTATTGTCGTCGGGTCGACAGGGGATTTGTAGTTCGTGTCCACAAGCCCTCCAGCAAGAATAAATCCAATGACTACACAGGCAAGAAGGATGATTACTTCGATCACTCCGGATTGTTGCTTCATACAATTATTGTAGCAAAGTTAGGCGCCAATAATTTCTCTAAAGGCATCACGAAGCGCGTTTTTGATAATTTGAAGCACTGAAACAATGAATCCGATGATGGCTCTGAGAACCCATGGGCCATAATTAACCGTGTATTTACGAATTGTCCCAAAAAATTCTGCACTCGTCATTAGGTACAGTATGCGCTCCTTTTGCTTCATATGCAACGGCACTCATGGTATACTAGCCTCATGTATAAAAGAAACGCAGGCCAGCTTCGCCACGAACCGGTGAACGAAGAAGAAAAAAGTAAATTAAAGAAAAATCCTATCTATATTATCTGTGATAACATCTTGGACACATATAATACTGGTTCAATTTTTCGCTTAGCAGATGCAGTTGCCGCGACAAAAGTATATTTGTGTGGGGTGACTGAAACACCACCAAATACGAGGATAAAAAAAGCATCAATAAATACAACCGAATGGGTAGACTGGGAATACTGTACAACAACCAAAGAAGCAATTGAAAAAGTGCGCCAGGAAGTCCTAGGGGTGCAAGTGGTAGTCATCGAGCAGGACGAGAAGAGTGTCCCATTTGATAAGGCAATGTATCAAACACCAGTGGCCTTTGTCGCGTGTAATGAAAGTACGGGTGCGACACCAGATGTTTTGGAAGCAGCAGATCTGATCGTTGAGATGCCGATGTTTGGAGTTAATGTGTCGCTTAACGTAATGGTAAGTCTGGGGATAGTGCTCTATATGGCCGTGAGTAAATTGGAATTCTAATTCCCGAGTAGTGCAACAGTTCTTCTAGCTATAGCTGGTGCCGCATACATCTGCATGGTTCTTTCTCGAAGTGCCTGAGTATCAAGGGCAGGCTTGCCACTTGATAGGTAGTTGTGAATTCTTTGAGCTATATCAGCGTGGAGCACTATACTCGGGAGCACGAGTGCATTATAGTCGGTTGTTTCCATCATCGCGGGGTCTGTAGATATGGCCGCAGGGCATCCACAAAGGGCTGCTTCCAGTGGGGTCAGACTAAACCCTTCATTGGTAAACAACGCCAAAAGAAGATCAGAATGTTGAAAAAGCCATGGCATATAACTCCATTCAACCCCCCCTAAAAATAAGAGTGAACAGGTCTGAGGGTCAGTCTGATGGATAAGCTCTTGAATACGTTGCCAATAGAGTACATTCTCAGGTTTTCTCTCATCCGGCGTCCCAGTGACAATGAGTGCCACATGTCGTCCATACCGTTTCTGATATTCCTGGCAGACCGCTATGGCATGCTCGATCCCTTTTTGACCTACGATACGTGCGGGTACCACAATACGCAGCGCATCATGATCACCAAAAAGAATTTGTTCTGCCATCTGTTCAGTCTGTGGGAGCTGGTAGTGCGCGGTAAATTCGTGAAATGCTGGGGCTAACTCGGTAATAGTGTGTGGTGCCGGATGTACGGCTGCCAAGAATTGATCATCTATCGGATTACCAATAACCTCAATGTGATAGTCAGGGACATGCGCCCCCTGGTCTCTCATCTTCTCTAGTTGGTCCACAAATTGTGCCCTTCGTGTTTCACTAATAAGTGCAATACGGGTGCCATCAACGGTAGGGAGAAGGCGTTGGAGTTGCTCGGTACTGGCTCGTCTGGCATCATGGACCCAGAGCACCACTGGTTCGCCACCATCTCGTTCCCTTTGATCTGCCATTTCTGCCATGGCAACGCCAAAGGGAGGATTATGCCCGGCAGCATTGGTCGTATTATGGGCAATAACAGCTCCACCCCCAGAGATATCTTCAACTTGATCAACAATTCTGGCCACTGTTGCTGGGTCTACATCAGTTTGTCCAGCTGCCCAGGTTGGGTGGGCAGCACTACGAATATCGGGAACGACGACGATGTCGTGGCTCTCTGGATCAGAATGGTCTGTTGCGCCAACAATTAATGTGGTGTGAATTCCTTCTGCTTGCAGCAGTTCCCGTTGGGTTGCAATGACGCGCTCGACACCAGGAAGGGCACTGCCTGCTTGGTGGCCGTTGGATGAAAAGTGTGCGATAGATACTTCTTCTGTCATATATGAAAAATGTTTCTGACGACTTGTCAGCGGATATACGAGGTTAGGTTGTGGGCAAGGAGTGTATCATCATGGTATTTCTTTGCCAGGGCATAATTGCGGGTGGCAAGGGCTTCTAAACTCACAGGGTCCTGTAAATGAGCAAGTGTGGCACGTGCTGCAAAAGTAAGCACCCGTTTTGGGACAAGGAAAAATTGATCTTTCTTTTCTACGGTGTGCCCGAGGGACACGTATTCATACCCTTCTGGCTGAATGTCACTTAAGAATACCGGATACTCAAAAAGTACGGTTAGTTTTTTGAAATAAAATGCTTCAAGGAGTTGGTTCCCAAACCCTTCCCAGATAGACGTATAGGTAACGATATCTGCAATCGGGTAACTATCCCAGAAGGAATACTCATTTTCTTTTGGTTTTCGATCAACTGAAGTGAGGACATCGCTAGCCCACAGGATATTGACGTGAAGTCGTTTGGCAAGCATATCTAGTTGTGCTTGATAATCAGATTCGGCTGCTTCTACAAAATTTGGGAGCACAAGCCATACCTTGTTTTTTGTGGTAAATGGACGAGCGAGGATATGTACTGGCATCTCTTCTCTGAGAACTTTCTCGAACTCACTGGTAAAATAGATCGCATTCTCAATTGCCTTGCGCCTGGCGATTCGAGTTGCATGTAAAATAACGACGTCATTAGGTCCGATACCGAGTTTTTTTCTTACTGCGGCCTCTCGTGTTGGATTTGGTTTATATGGTGTTTTGTAGTCAAAGTAGTCTGCGATACAGTGGGCACTGATAGAACGTCTTTTCAAAAGTTCTTTTTCTGCCAGTGAGTTTATGACTTCATGGGCTTTGATATACGGTCGTTTTGGAGGAAGTTCAGTCAGAATATTTTGTATAAATGGATATGGGGAGTGTGAGAACCGCTCTCTCTCAAACCAAAAATCATGATGAAGGGCAACGACTGGGGTTTTGAGCTCATCTAAGGCCTTAATGACTGCCGTTGTGCCAGGGAGGTTATAGGCATGTGAGAAAAGATTATGGATAAAAATCAGGTCTGGTTTTTCTTTTTTGACTAACGCCAAAAACTTCTTATATATTTTTTCTTCAAGTTCACGATACCTCTGTACGAGGTCTTGTTCAGAGACTTTGCCATCGCCAAACATAATTTCACGAATATTGGTGATCTCCGGATTTTTCAAGTCCAGCTCAGGAATAATGCAGGTACTTTTTCTCTTTAATCCATCAACTCCGGCGCAGAGAACGACTTTGGTATTCAGCTTTTTGAACGTACGAGCTCGCTTCTCAATCTCGAGGCTAACTCCGTCCCGTTCACCGATGCGGTAGTGCACAATAAGGACCCTCTGAGAAGGTTTTTTCATAGATACATTATACAAGAAATAAAACCCGTCGCATGACACTCGACAGCGACAAATTCCTGACAATCTGACAAAATTGAAAAAGAAGCATGAAAAATCGTATAATATGGCTACCATGGAAGACTTCATGCCTGAATTGAGATATCCTCTCTCATTCCGAGAAGAAGACGCGGCAAAACTCGGGGAACTTCTCCAGCAGAATAAATCAGTAGAACTAATTGGTATGAAGCGAGTGGGCATCAGTAACTTTCTTCAATTTTTTGTATTTCACAAAGGGATACAGGCAAAATATTTGGCTGAGCATACGCACCCATTATGTGTCTTGGTTGACCTGAACGATTTAGTCGAGCGTGAACTTTTTGCATTTTGGAGACTTCTGCTAAAACGTATTGTTGACGCCGCGGAGGATGAACCACACTTAGATAAAGAAGTTGTGAAGAGAATGCATACTATTTTCCTCGAGTGTATACAGACGGGGGATTCATTCATGACCTATGATGGGGTGAAAGAATGTATTACCCTTTTGGCTCAACAAAAAAGGTACATAGTCCTTTTCTTTAATCGCTTTCACCGCCTACATGACTCAATGTCACTTGAATTTTTCCACAACTTATTAAGCTTGCAGAATGCATCACAAAAAAGACTTTCATTTGTTTTTACCAACTATAGACCACTCTCTTACATGCTTGGGGATATGTTTGTAAAAAACAACATTACCTTCCCGACGATCCTGACAGTAAAGCCTGCAAAGACAAAGGATATGCATGTTGTTCTCAAAAGTCTCGAAACGCAGTATCGTCTGGAGTTGGAACCACATATTCGTGAAGCTATTCTGACTCAGTCAGGTGGGCATATTTATTACCTCACGATTGCCTGTATTCTCTTGAAAGAACTCGAGGGCAAATCAGGTATTACTGCTGATCAAATCATAGAGCTTCTTCGACAGGACGAACGCGTGAAATCTCTCTCTGAAGAACTGTGGGAAAGCCTCTCTTCTAAAGAACAACAGGTATTTATGAAAATGCTTAAAAAAGAGTCGATCACAGCAAGCGACAAGCAAGCTGCAGCGTACTTGTGGGATATGGGATTTATTGTTGGTACCACCACCGTCTTTAGTCCATTATTCTCACATTTTGTCCTTTCGCAAAGAACTGTTGCGGAGGAAAATGATATGACCTTTACCAAAAAAGAAGCACTTCTTTTTGAGGCACTCAGAAAAAGAGTTTTTGAAGTATGTACCAGAGAGGAAATTATTGATGAAGTTTGGCCTGAATACAAGGCCTATGGTATTTCAGATTGGTCAATTGATAGGCTTATCTCGAGGGTCAGAGTAAAGCTAAAAAAACAAAATAATCCGTATGAAATTTTGACTATTAGAACGCGTGGATATAGATTGGTAACCGTTTAATTCCTCTGAGTAACTACGTAGTAAGGGTCTGATTTCACATCATCCAACCAGTAAAAAATCTTCACCACGTGTGCATCCTTGAGATTAAGATCGCCAAGGTGAATACCACAATACACTGACAGTGATCCAGTCGGCATCGTTTTGGTATCGATATATCCCGGGAACAAGGTAATCCCAGAAACAGTTCCTGTTGGGGGAACCATCTCGTCATACGCATCAAAGGGACTAATGCGATAATTACTAAATCGTTCTGTTTTGAATGCATTATTCCAGGTGATCATATCTTTGCTTGGAAGGTTGGCAAAATACCACAGGTGCAGCGCGTCATTACCCCAATTCTGGCAGGTGTGATCGTTGAGGAAATAAATTTTTTGTGATGGATTTTTTTGTAATTGTAAACGAATAAACTGTCCGAGTCGTGTCTGTGCAGGGGTAAACTCTGCCACAGAAGTTGTTCTGAAATGTACAAAATAAATGTGAGCAAAAAGTCCCGCTTGATAGACAAAAAGCAGTGTCACACATCCCCAGAAGAAAGTTTGGAAAAGTAATTTCTGTTTGGCCATTCTCTCCATAATCCAAAGCACACCAAAACTAATAACAATCGGCAGTGAGATAGTCATGAGTGGCACGATGCGGGTTGCGTAAGGGGTTTGAGACGTCAGTGCTGAAGGGAAACCGGCAATCAGTGTAAACGTTACAAGAAACATCCAAGACCACTGTTTGATTGAAAAGTTTTTGATGACATACCAAAGTCCAACGAGATATGGCACAAAAAGAAATTGTAAAAATATGCCATTCTCTTTTGTCCCATGGCGATAGGCAAAGACAACGCCTTTATCAAAAAGAAGTTCCAGATTCCAATTGCGAAGAAGTGAGGTTGAGATACTATTGATACGATCTGTAAGATACGCCCATCCTTTCAGGTCAGTATTCCCCATAAGGTAACTTAACGGCCGGCTGTCAAGTTTGGCAAAAATCAGGGATGGAAGAAAGCTGATGACATTGGCAAGCATAAATCCGGCGAGTAACAACCAGACCTGTTTTTTCTTTCTTTCACGGATAAACCAAATAGCCAGTAACAGAACAGTAAAAACTGGCAAGATGAAACGTGGCGCAGGATAGGTCCAGTTGGCGACAAAAAGTGCGGCAAGCCCGAGTGGGATCCAGAGTCTGAGTTTCACCTTGTTTAAAATTTGCCAGAGAGCGACGAGGTAGAGAAGAATAAAAAATGTTGCAAAGGTGGTCTCGTAGGCAATACGCGCAAAATGAATCGCGAAAAGACTCAGTGAGAGCATGCTCATGCTGATCCATGACAAGTCTTTCTTCTCAGGGAACAACAAGCGCACAAAGTAACCAAGTAAAAAGATGGTGGCAATAGAAGCCAGAAGGGAGGGGAGGCGGATAGCCAAAAGGGTTGGACCCAGAAAACGATAGCTTAGCGCTGCTGCATAAATATATCCTGGAAGTTTATAATCTGTCGCGTCTTCAAAGACAAACGGGAAGGCTCTTCCATATTGGTCAGTCCCATTCTCAATGAGTGATTTGGCATCAACTGCCATGTTGATTTCATCAATAAAAAATCCACCAGGGAGAGAGTTGACCTGATAGAGCCTGAATGCAATACCGATACCAATAAGAATAATAAAAATTAACTTCTTCATTGTTTTCTTTGTAAACGCTTCAACACGTCTGCAATACCAAAAAATTCAAATGCACGAAGCATAATAACGAGCGGAATAAGTTTGACTGGATTTTGATAGGGCAAAAAAAGTGCTGCTGCCAGGACAGAAAGAAGCAGGAGAAGTGGGACAATTTTTGGAAGACGTTTGAAGTCTCGAATCCATGCCACCAGCGCGATCAAGAAAAAAGGAAGTTCAATTGCCGGTAGTATGGGGGTTGATGATTCATTATCACGTGCATAAAAACTCAGTGGCGTCAGAGAGTAGAGATAGGAAAGATCAGTCACCTGAGAAATGTTCACAAAATAATCTTCAAGAAACAGGGTTGCCTTGTTATGAAACACTCTCGTGAGGAGTACCTGGGAAGAGTCGTGGTCAAAATTGGTCATGATGCCGATACGTGCAGTGACAGAACTATCTTTCAAGAAAAATGTTAGATGATCATGCCAGGCGGTTTTCGGGATAGCAACAACATACCACGCAGTCGTTATCAAAAGAAATACAGTCAAAAGTATGCCTTTCATAGTGGGGTATGTCACTAGTGTCCCATATTTCTGGCATGAAGAAAAGAGGAGTAACTTGTGATCTACTTCACATTTGTTGACAAATACGTTACTGTTGAGAGAGACCCGAGAGGTGGTGATACGTCTGAAAAATTTTAAATTTACTTGTACTTGTGGGCAAATCGTTATCGTTCAAGCTGACAGTAAGGAAGAGGCACTCTTAAAGCTCATGGAAGTGGTCGATACTGATCTGGTAAAGCATATGAGCGAAAAACATCCTGGTGAACCAATCCCACCGGTGAGAAATGCAAAGGAATATGTGGATGAACATACGGTTGAAGTGATCGAGGAATAACAACTTATCCTAGATATGATGGACTTTTAATATCACGTAAATACGTGAGCAATTTGGAGAATGAAATAGTAGCAACTCCCACACGGGTATCTGCGGCGCCATAGTAAATATACAGGGTATCGTCTTTCACGACTGCACCACACGGGAAGACAACGTTATTCACGATCCCTGAAATCTCATACTGCTGATCTGGTTCCATAATAGGCCATGGCGTGCGAGAAAGGACAATTGATGGGTCTTTCAAATCCAGAAGCATCGCCCCAACACGGTAAATATGGCTTAATTTACTCACGCCATGATAGAGAAGCAGCCACCCATCTGGTGTTTTGATAGGCGGAGCACTGACACCAATTTTTTCACTATCCCAAGAATCTCCACGTGGGGGGATATAGGCATGGGTATGCATCCAGTGGGTGTCATCAATTTGAGTGAAATCCTCGACAAAGCTCAATGCGATAGAGTTTTGCAGTCTATGAATCACACAGAATCTTTCACCAAATTTTTCTGGAAAAAGTGCGGCATCTTTGTCATCAATTCCTGGCGGAGATAACAGAATTGGATCAGCCCAGTTATATTCGCGAGCGTGAAAATTGTCGATACTTATCGATGTGAGCGCGACGCGGGGAGGTTCAACACCATTGTAGGCAGTGTAGGTAAGGTATAAGGTCTTATCAACGATCGTTGCTCGTGGGTCTTCACACCCTGAATTATTGCCAGGATTTTTCTTGCGCTCAAATTCGGCACGAGGTACATAAATTGGGATTTCGCCACGTTTACTAATAGTAAGTCCATCTTTGGTATCAGCATGACCAAGCACAGAGGTATTGTCTGTCGACATTGCCCGATACAAAATATGCAGTTCCTTATCTCTCGCAGCAGTACAATCTTCTGGGCTGATACAGATGACAGCTGGATTAAAGACTGCTTTCTCTTCCCATTGATGCTCAGGTATTGGTGATAACAGTGGAGTGTCATATTTTTTTACACGGATTGGGACAACGGCATTGGTACGCATATGGGCATACACATCATCAATATCAAAAGTGGCTAGCGCGCAGTACTGATCCGCAGCACCATAGTAAACATATAGAAGTCCACTGACTATTGCAGCACCTGTTGGGAAGACAACTCGTGGTGCAATACCATTAATCTCATACGTCGCCTCAGGAGTAAGAATAGGACTTTCTGTCCAGGCAATAATATTGTATGGGTTGTTTAGATCAAGAAGGACTGCCTCCACACCTAGGATACGTTTATCGGGCCTATCATAATGTTGCATGTGGCTGTAAATAAAAAGCCATCCTTTTTCTGTCTTGATCGGGACTGCGCCAACTTCTACCTGGTCTGAGGTCATACGTCTCACAGGAAGGATGTGTTTATCAAGCTCGCGATACCACTGATTCCAGTACATCTCGTCCCACATGTCTTCTTTTTTGTCGAAAGTGGCAATACAAATTTGATCGGGCTTTGGTGGCACATCCGTGTCAACGGTCAAAAGAGCAACATACTTCCCATTAATTTTCTCTGATAAAAGTACCATGGCTTTGGCATTAAATGGCGTAATAAGATGTTTCTCAGGTTTTCCAGAAAGGTCAGTGAAGAGAGCAAGGCCAACTTTAATGTTATCCGGGCCATAGGGGAATCCACCCAGAGCCGTGTAGAAGACAAAATACTCATTATCCACTTTACAGATACGAGGGTCTTCACACCCATATCTGTCCCAATCCTCAGACGGGACAACAAGCTGTCGTCGACGAGTGAAGTGAATACCATCTTTGGTGTCAGCAATGCCAACGGTGCGCAGATTCAGTTTATGACCTTCATAGTCCTGCTCAGCACTGTCTGCACGGTAGACAAAGCGCACTGCATGAGGCTCAATGAGTATTGATCCATTCATTGTCCCTTGGGCTTCCCATGGATGCTCTGGATCAGGAGAAAGAATAGGATTTTGGGTACTTCGTGCTGCCTTTTTGGTATCAAAGAGTGACTGAATAATCGGGTGGCTCAATTTTGCTACTTCAGAATATTTCAGCTCAGAGAGGAACTGTTCGAGATTGGCTGTCGCGACACAGACATGCCAATCAGCGCCACCATAGTATACGTATAACGTGTCGCCGATCACGACTGCTCCACAGGGATAGACGACGCCACCTTTAAAGCCTTCCCATTCATACCAGGCTTCTGGTTCAAGAATAGGTGCCTTACTTCTGGCAATCACTTTTGTAGGATCATCAAGGTCCAGAAGCATTGCCCCGACCAGATATCGTCCGGCTCCTTCTTGATCACACGTGCCATGATAAATCAGAAGCCATCCATCTTTTGTTTTGATAGGAGGTGCACCAGCGGCAATTTTACGACTGTCCCACATATCAGGACGGGGAGAGATTTTAAATTCACCTTTAAGGAAATTATCCTTCCCATCAAATTCCAGACTGTCGACAAAGTCAATCAAAATGTCAGGGAAGATGCGGTGCATGACGACATATTTACCGTTTACTTTCTCTGGGAAAATAACGGCATTTTTATCAATGACCCCAGGAGGGGAGATGAGGACTGGCTTTTCCCAGAGCCAGCGTTTGTTAAGAAAATCTGCTGCTGCGATAGAGGTGAGAGCGATACGAGGTTGGTCATAGCCGTTAAAGGCCACATAGGTCATGTAGAATCTATCACCAATGCGCGTAATGCGAGCGTCTTCGACACCACCACAGCCACCGGCTGACATGTACTCTGTTACGACTTCTTCAGGCTTTATATATGGTGTGTACTCAAATGGCTCACTCGGACGATAGATTGGTTCTTCAAGTCTTTCATCAATATGGATACCGTCACTACTGGACGCATATCCCACTACTGATACCCAGTCATCTCCTTGTGCACGGTAGAGAATGTGAACTTTGCCACTGTCATAGATTGCGGCGGGGTTAAAGGTGCCATGAGATTCCCAGGCGGTGGGCTGTGGCGCGATGAGCGGATTGGTTTCAGGACGTGCAAGATGCAAGGACACGGAACTATCCTGCATGCCCGTCCCAACATGGTACACAGCATAGGCTACACTGAAGATCCCAAGTTGTGGCACATGCCAGTATGAGAGGATTGTATTTTCTACAAGGATAGTCCCCAGTGGATAGGCTTCCTGTTGCATCCAGTCCTCAGGGACTACCCAAATGGGCTCAGCACATCGCCAGAGGACATGCTGGGGATTTTTAGGATCAAGAAGCGCAACGCCAACTCGATATTCTGATCCATTGTCTGTGTGGTAGAGAACCAGGATACCTTTTGGTGTGAGGAATGTGTTGGCGATATGAATTTCTCGAGTGTCAAAATACCCCTCTCGAGGCTCAAGAACAGTTCCTTGATTGGCCCAGGTGATGAGATCTGAGGAAGTATAGATATCTATCGTTTTTTCTCCACCAAGTAGAATAGATTGCCTTTTGTAGGTATAGTCAGTAACGATGACTCCACTCGTCTCTGCCTGTATCATCGGTCCTTCCAGTGTCCAGTGATACAGATCTTTGGACCATGCTTTGCATAATTTCGTCTTTCCTTTTTCATCGACCCTAGTGTAGAGAAGAAGAAAGTGTTGTCCGTACTCAGA
Source organism: bacterium (assembly GCA_021777565.1). Lineage (GTDB taxonomy): Bacteria > Patescibacteriota > Microgenomatia > Levybacterales > UBA12049 > JAJYDJ01. The sequence continues at coordinate 135,226 of JAJYDJ010000001.1, forward strand.
AATAGTAAAGTTGTAGATGTGTGAAAGATTCTCATACGTATGTGGCGCTGTCTCAATAGAAAATGTTCTTGGATCGGCTTGGAAAGAATACCCATCGTCACTGGTCGCGATATGAAACGTCTCATTGGTGTCTTGTGAGGATTGGAAGTAGAGATAGGCAGTACCAGGAGTTGCGAAGATACCAAGACCCCTCAGATGTGGGTCTCTTTTGAGTGTCCCAATTAGTACTTTATTCACCACCGTTGAATCGCCCATATATGCTCGCTTTCAGGAAGTAGTAACTTTATAGTAACATATTTCACCCCCCTTATTTAGTTCTGGTATCGAAAACTGACATATCCCTGAAATTCTTGATTTTATGATACGTAATTTTATATTGAATTGACGTGACACACCTCACTCATCTTTGGTACAATGGGATACCATGCTGAAGGGAAATAAAACTCTATTTATTGTCGCACTTATCGCTATCGTCAATGCGTTAGGCTACGGGATTATCATCCCGATTTTGTATACGTATTCTCAGCGTTTTGGGTTAACCGTGTTTCAAAATGGTCTTTTGTTTACAACCTTTTCTTTGTGTCAATTTGTCTCAGCGCCATTTATCGGTAGATTGTCAGATAAATATGGACGACGCCCGACATTGACTGTTTCTATTGCTGGTACGGCTTTGTCGTTCTTTACCATGGCATTTGCGCCAAGTATTTTTTATCTTTTTCTCGCCCGTATTATTGATGGTGTGACAGCAGGGAATTTCCCAGTACTTTCTGCAGTCATCTCAGATACGCTGGAGCCTAAAGACCGGGCGAAGGGATTTGGGGTGGTCGGAGCAGCTTTCGGATTTGGATTCGTTTTTGGCCCTGCTATCTCTGCATTAACTTTTGGCATTAACCCCGCGCTGCCATTTCTGATCTCAGGCATTATTACTGTGATTGCCACCATCATGACCTGGATGCTATTACCAGAAACGAACAAACACATGGGACAGGTAGAGCATAAACACATGTTTGATTTTTCAGGTCTGTATCATGCACTCTTTGACCACAATGTAAATTTGCTTTTGATTATTGGTCTGGTGTACTCACTGGTATTCTCAGCCTACATTACAATCTTTCAGCCATATGCCAATAACGTATTGCATTACACAGGTACCCAGCTGTCTCTTTTCTTCACGGGTATCGGTGTAATTGGTATTATCACGCAGGTTGCACTGATTGGACGATTTACCAAATGGTTTGGTCCACGACTTTTGTACTCGCTCTCACTTTTCTCAAGCATTTTAGTTTTTCTTGGGATGTATGCCTCTGGTCGTGGGGTGATCTTTGTACTCTTCGGACTTTTGTTTGCTCTAGTAAATTCATTTATCAGTCCATTAACCCAGACTCTTTTGTCCAATGAAACAGATGATAAGTCCCAGGGGTCAATGCAGGGGATTAGTGCATCGTATGCAAGTATTGGCCAAATCATTGGGCCAATTATCGGCGGATTTATGGCATCACTTTCTCTGTCAGTGCCGTTCTTGGGCATTGCAGGGTTAGCACTTCTTTGTTTTCTCATATCACTTGGCATTCACAAGCCAAAAGTACGCGTCCATGCATTTGAAAAATAACCTATGAGTGTCTTTGAAGAAATTCAGCAACTTCTGACAGAAAAACATATTGAGTATCATCTTTCAGAACATGAGAAAGTTCGTACTAGTGAAGAAGCCGCAAAAGCTCGTGGTCTTGATCCCAAAACAGGTGCCAAGGCAATGGTTGTGAAGTTACCGGAGGAGTATATCTTATGCGTCTTGCCGGGTAATTGTGTGATCGATTGGAAAAAATTGAAGCTCCATCTTGGGGTAAAAAGAATTCGGCTGGCAACAGAAGAAGAAGCCGAAAGCATAACCCATGTCGAAATGGGATGTGTACCACCACTTGGGAATGTACTGCACTTAAAAACCTATCTTGATCCAAAAGTTCTGGAAAATGAATGGATTAATTTTAACCCGGGGAGTCGAACTCGCACGATTCAGATGCGAAGTAGTGATTTGGTTACTTTGGCAGAACCAGAAATCCTTCCGTTTACCCTCTAGATTTTGATACGATTGCACATATGGGGCGAAAAGTGATAGTGAATGATCTCATGCAAAAAAACTACGTGTATGAGTGCACCGAGCCGATGGGCAAAAACTTTGCTCCCGATTTTCATCCCGAACTTACTCCACAGGAAATGCTCGCACTTGGGGTGTTTGGTGGAAAATACATGACCGATTGCAGAGAGGAGTTCCCAGAAGAATGGTATGTGCATGCAAAGTTGTGTCACCAGTTTCATGACCCTCATCTTAATTTTTTTGGTGTGAATGCTTCACAACCACTTTCTGTTTGGCGACAAAAGGGATGGATTTATCCAGATGATCCACGCGGGTGGTTTCAGTGGTATTGTCGCTATTTTATGGGAAGACGAATACCGGATGAAGATGCTCGGCAGATAAAAAGGTGGAGGGCGATCAGAAGACATGTGTCTCAAGTTAAAAAAAATTGTAGCAAGGGGGATTTCTCTTGCCATAGAAAACAAAGACAGGCACTACTGCACTGGGCATACGACAGCAGGTTGCTTTAAATAGCAAAACTCGTGATGAAAACCCCAAATGACATTTTCATCACGAGTTGATTCTTATACCGCAGGTGTTTCTTCTGCTGGCATTGCTTCACTTTCACCCTCTTCTGGGAGAGAGTTGTAGGTCTGCATGAACTGGTTACGCCATGCTTCCATCTTTGCTGGGTCTTGCTGAGCTTCATCCATCATTTGCTTTGCTTCCTGATGGGTAGTATCTCCCTGGGCAAGCATGTCCGTAATATGTTGGCCACCTTTACTCATCATCTCTTCAGGGGTTGCTGCTTCGATGACGGCATCGCATGGACCACCCATTTGTCGACAAGTCATTTTCTTCATAGTATTCACCTCCTTTCTCACTGTTTACTATAAAGAACAAAATGAGATATGACAAGTAAAAGTGTGATAAAAATCATTTTACCTATTTACAACACTGCTATAAGTCTTCTACGCTAGATATGGATTTTATATGTTGGTCAGAAAAGTGTTGTTGTTAATTTTTTTTATTCTCGTAGGTTTAACCGTAGGACTTGTCTGGTACGCTACCCACTTTAAAGCATATGCCCCTCTCGCACCAGTTCTGTATCCATTAACTACGTACACGAATGCAAAGTATGGATTTTCTATCTCCTATCCTGTCTCTCTTGCTCTTCGAGAATTCCCGGATAGCCCAACTGGTGGGGGATTTCGTCCCTCAGATAAGCCCAATGACCCACAATATGAGGTTATCACTGTCAATGTGATTCCCAAGGTCTCGGATATCCCCTTTGATGAGTATGTGAAAACTGCAGCGGCACAAGAGATACAAAATTACACCCATCTGGATTCGCTCGGGGAGATACATACAACGAGTGGGCTCCTTGGGTATACCACTACCTGGCAGGTTACATCACCCGCAGTATTTGGCCTCCAGCCAAAACCAAAAACATTTATCTCTCTGCCTATTACTTATTTTGATCTTCCCAAAAGTAATCCTCCTGCGACTGTACAAGTCTGGATCTCAGACCCATCTTACATGAGGCAATACGAGGTCATGATTAAAAGCTTCACCTTAACTGAGTAGGTGTCTTGCAAATCACAGATAGTCGTTTCATACTGAAATTGTGTTTAAGTTTTTTACTACACTCTTAATGGGGCTGAGCACATTTCTAAGTCCTATTACCCATACACTCACGGGTACATCTGCGATTACCAGTACTCCCCAACAGACCATAACCCAGGATGCACTGGTACAAATGGCAGGGAATCCCTATGCAGATGGCAACCTGCCTCTTGGAGATAAAAAATATGTGACTGATGCTCCAAAGCAAGGATATATTTATTTGTGTAATGTGCAAACGAGCACTGGTGGTGGCGCACAGAAGGCTGGTCCTTGGATTCATGGGAATACATGGAATTATATAGAGAAAATCGCGGTGAATGGTCATGTGTCCTGGCCCACCGCAACATTTTCTAATTCTGTGAATGGTGATACGAGGACACTCAGTGGAAATGATTTGCCAAACCATAATACCGGTATTTTCCCAATTGCTTCGACCGATCCTGCCTCGGCCTATGATAAGAACCCAAATTCTATCAAGCCGCAGAACTTCACATTGTCTCTTCCTGTGACACCAACGTATTCGGATATACCCCATTGTATGGGTGGGGAAGTAGGAGTAATGCTCACTGGCGTTGCGTTATTTAATGGTTTTGATGCAGAGTATCGTGATGCTGCTGCCAATGAAGTCCAGGATAGTTGTGATGGTCATCCCCAAGAAAGTGGCGAGTATCATTATCACAGTCTAAGCAGTTGTATTACGGATACGAGTGAGACAACGATCATTGGGTATGCGCTTGATGGATTTCCAATTACTGGGCCAAAAGTCGCAGAAGGCAAATACCTGACAACCGCCAATCTGGACGAGTGCCATGGAATTACCAGTGAAATTATGGTTGATGGTAATAAAGTCGTAATGTATCACTACGTGATGACTCAGGACTTCCCATACTCGGTGAGTTGCTTTAGAGGACAGCCTGTTAGTATGCAAGTCATGCAGCAATCTATGCAGCAGGGACAGGGTCAGCAAGGCCAACAAGGGAGGCCAGGCATGACTATCTCTGGTCAACCGGCCCAGATCACTGGCCAACCACCACAAGCGGCGATCACTGCCTGTACGGGAGTAGCTACAGGGACAACATGTAGTTTTGCAGGACCAAGAGGCACGATTACCGGCACGTGCCAAACGCCTCCCAATCAGAAAAATATGATTTGTGTACCAAGTAACACGGCTCGTCCTCAAGGGACCTGCACGCCACGACCTGCGTGTTTGAATGCCAAACCACCCTGCATGATCGCGGTAACTTCTAACATGTGTCCTCAATAAGGACATTCAGAAGAATAGGGTGGTGACAGTGTTATACTTGGATTTGCTATGGATCATGGATTAACCTCTCAAGAAGCTACAAAATTAGTCAAAACATCTGGATATAATGAAATTCCAGAGAAACACACATATCTTTTTACAAAAATACTGAAAAATATTTTCTCTCCCATTGGTGGCATGTTACTGCTGGCGTCAGCTTTGTCATTTATATTAGGAAAAACGTTTGATGGATATTTCATTCTGATACTTCTTGGGATAAACATCATCATTACCCTCTGGCAGGAGAATAAAGCAGATACGGCGATTAGAAAGCTCAATGAGCACCTTGCGCAGCAGGTCAAAACACTTCGCGATGGGAAGTGGCAATCTATCCCATCACGACTTTTGGTCCCAGGGGACGTCATTCAACTTGCTTCAGGAGAAGTCATCCCGGCTGATGGAGAAGTGGGTGAAGCACACCACGTGTCAGTGAATGAATCAGCGCTGACTGGAGAGTCACTGCCAAAAGACAAAAAGGCAAAAGATGCCGTGTTCTCGGGATCATTCCTGACAACAGGAATTGCAACCATTACGATTACTGCAACTGGTGTGCATACCAAGTTTGGCAAGACGGTTTTTTCAGTAGAAAGGCTACGTAAAAAAAGCCTTTTGGAACAGGATATTCTTAGTATTTCCAGATTCCTTACGGTTCTGAGTCTAATCGCTGTTGCACTTCTTAGTATTGTTTTCTACCTGCGCCATGCGCCGCTTCTTGAGTTATTGACGTTGGACTTAAGTCTTATTATCGCGGGTATTCCTATCAGTCTGCCAACCGTTATGACACTCATTATAGAGTTTGGGGTTCTTGCGCTCGCTGCCAAGGATGTTATTGTCAGACGACTCTCGGCTCTGGAAGACTTGGCGAATGTAAATTTCCTGCTTACTGATAAGACGGGGACACTGACAAAAAATAAAATTACCGTGCAGGATGTGTATGCATATGACGGGTTTACTCACGAAGATGTACTACTTTATAGTGCGCTTCCGGCGACACTGGAAAGTGACAATCCGATCGATCAAGCACTCCTTGAGAAAATAAAGGAGTCTCGTATACACCTGCCTCACTTTGAAAAAACTGATTTGACCCCTGCTGACTCTGAGCGTAAGCGAACGACACTTGTAGCCACGCTTAATAAGCAAATACAAACGATTTCGGTAGGTGCCCCGCAAATTATCGCGCAGTATTGTTCTTTGGACAAAAAAACAAAAGAAAAGTTCAGTCGGGAAGTCGAGAATCTTGCTCAAGGCGGCTATCGTACGCTCGCAGTTGCGCTGGGGAAGGGAAAAGTGGAAAAAAACATGCAGATTGTTGGGCTTATTGCCCTCTCTGACACGCTCAGAAGCGATGCAAAATCTGTTATCGAATTTCTTGAAGAAAATGGCATTGAGGTGTCGATGGTCACTGGCGACAATCGCGCTATTGCTGCAAATATAGCCAAACAGCTTTCTCTAGACGAAGGGACAGTTGTCACCAAGGATGTCTTAGACAAAGAAGGGATAGCGAACATCCCTGCATCATTGTATGAAAAGACTGGTGCTTTTGCTGAAGTATTACCAGAGGACAAACTTCATTTGGTAGAAAGAGCAAAACAGTTCTTTGTCATCGCAGCAAATGGGGATGGCGTGAATGATTTGCCAGCGATTAAGGCTGCCAATGTCGGCATTGCGGTACAAAATGCAGTCACCGCACTGAAAGCAACGGCAGATATTGTTTTGTTATCAGCAGGCATCAAGGTTATTCGTGATGCCATTATTGAAAGCCGTAAAATCTTTGAACGATTGTATACCTACTCCTTGTATCGTATCTCCGAAAGTCTGCGTCTCATTCTGACGATTGGCATTCTAGGCGTGTTCTATGGTGTATACCCAATGACGGCGCTGCAGATTATTCTCCTAGCGCTTCTGAATGACTTACCAATTATTGCGCTGGCATCAGATCATGTGAAGACAACCAATCGTCCAGCAAAAATTGATGCAAAGAAACGATTTATCCTGAGTTCATCTTTTGGGTTGGTAGGGGTAGCAAATAGTTTATTGTTATTCTTTCTGGTGCGAAGTGTCTGGATGTTGCCTTGGGAAGTGGTACAGACCATGTATTTTCTTAAATTGACTGTATCAGGGCATATGCTCATTTATGTGGCTCATACAAAAGAGCGCTGGTGGAAATTCTTCCCGAGTCATCAGGTGATCTTGGCGACGACACTGACCCAAATTGTGGCTACGGGGCTAGCATACACAGGATTTCTCATGTCAGGCAGACTCTCTCTCTGGCAGATTGGCTTTGTCTGGGTGTGGTCATTTTTCTGGATGCAGGTGAGTGAAGTCATGAAAGTAGTACAAGAGAAAATTACGTAGTACTTACTTAGTGTTGGAAAAGCTCATTCATTCGTTGCTTCTCAGTAGATGTATCACCTACGCGTACTCCTGTAAACACGTGTTCCTGGACGAATTGATCTTGTCCGTCTGAGAAGTATGGTCCATCGCCTTGGAATTGACAGGTGTTAGAGAGTCTCATCTCTTTGGAGATAATCATATCTTGTCTATTGGTAAGCCCGGGGAATGCTTTCTGATATTCTGCAAAAACAGCATCGCTCATGTAGTTAAAGATGGAATCCATCTTTTTATATGGCTCACAGTTATGATCTTTGCACTCTGGTGGAAGCGCAAGTACGCCAACGCGTACATCCATACTTTCAAATTGTTGATTTGGATCTTCTTTGGTTGCATACCCAAGCAGGGTGCCAGCAGTAACTTTATGTGGCCATCCCTCAAACTGAGGTAAAACTTTTGAATGCAAAACACTGAGTCTCCATTGATTCATCCACCACCATGGAAATTGAGTAGAAAGTGGGTAGATACTGATGCCCTCTGGTCCACCATCAAATACATATCCATCAAATGGCGCATAAATTGCAAGTTGTCCATCGCCAATGCCTGGCTTGCCATAAAAATAATGTTGAGTATTACTATGTGGTTCATCTGACCAGGCTGGCACTGTCTCATGACCATCACAACTTCTGAATTTAGAAACTGTGTAAATTTGTGACAAGTCCACAATATTGTGTGTAATGACAAAATCGCTTGGTGGGTGAGGGGGGATGAATTGGGAAACAACACAGACAAGAGCAAGAAGTCCTAGTGGAATGAGGATGATACACGCAATTATCTTTGTGATCTTCATCATATTTTAAGTATGGACTCAAACTCTGTCCAAGTGCAAGGACTGTTTTGACAAGCGAAATGATTCACTATTGTTTTGAATATGTGTTTGCTATACTTTTATTGTACCCATCATGTCAAAAAAATTTATTTATATTTCACTTTTCCTCATAGTTCTTTTTGGTGGATTTATCAGGTTTTATCATCTCGGGACGCTGCCCAGCGGATTTCATTTTGATGAGGCATCACTGGGATACAATGCCTATAGTCTTTTACTGACTGGTAAAGATGAATACGGCGTGAAGTATCCATTGGTGTTGCAGTCTTTTGGAGATTATAAACCAGCTCTCTATGCCTATATGGATATTCCACTGGTCAAGATGTGGGGACTGACTATTTTTGCAACTCGTTTCCCATCAGCACTCTTTGGAACGTTAAGTATTCTCATCATGTTCTTTCTGGCAAGACAGATTACTCAAAAGGATAAAGATGCACTGCTGGCAAGTTTGCTTCTGGCGATAACACCATGGCATATTTTTATCTCACGCACTGCGACGGAAGCGACGGTCGCACTCTTTTTCTTAATGAGCATCTTTGCACTCGCTCTGTATATGCATGCGCAAAAAAACATAAAATACTGGGCGATAGCACTGGTGGTTCTGTGTTCTGGCATTGCGATACTAACCTATGCAGGTGCACGCCTCTTTGTCCCGATGCTTCTTGTCCTGGCATTCTTTCTGCCAAGAGCAAAAAAAGCATTCTACATCTCACTGGTCTCTGCCTTTGTCATCGTCGTGCTGGGTATCCTTTGGTATAACAAAAGTGCTTCCATCACACGATTTGACCAGGTAAGTATTTTTACCAAAGAAGATACTCAGGCGGCCATGAGTCTGCAAATTCGAGAAGAGGGAAGTGTCTCTCCACTCATTACGCGTATCTTTCATAACAAGTTAGTGAACTATACCCGTGTCTTCCTCTATGACTATGACCAGTATATGAGTTTGGATTTCCTTGCACTGCATGGGGGGTATCCACCACGTATTCATATCGCTGATCTGGGAGAATTTTATTTATGGGAGATACCGTTCCTGTTGATTGGTGTCTACATGGTCTTCAGACAGAAAAAAACAATCTGGTTTGTTATTCTGGCATGGTGGCTGATCCTTCTGGCACCCGCAGCCTCAACCTCTGACGCGATCCCGAATGTGTATCGTGCCAGTCCTGTCATCCCGGCAATCGTACTTCTGATTACCTATGGCATTTCGCAGTTTCGTCTAGGGAAATATAACAAACTTCTTTTTGCTGCGATCATTCTCGCAGGGATTTTTGAGTTCGGGTATGGTGTCAATCAATACAGTGTGCATGGAGAAGTACACCAGCCATGGTACCAGGGATATACCTATAAAGAGCTAGATAGTATCCTGCACACCTATGATGGCCAACCGTATGCACACTATCTGATCACGAAATACAACTCGACACCCTACATCTATCTCTTGTTCTATGACAAATATAATCCTGCGCTCTATCAGAGTCAGGGATCACCTCGCGATCTGCTCAATTTCTCATCCTTTGGCAGATACATGTTCACTGAAGAGTCATGTCCATCAACACTCAGTACTGAGCAGCTCAAACATGGGGTGACGTCTACCAATACGGTTTTTGTGGATGCCGGAATTTGTGATGAGAGTGGGAACAACAGTGGCCTTACTAAGACAACAAGGCTGATTAGATGGCAGGATGGCTCCGAATCTTTCTACGTGGTAACCTACAAGTAACGACAGTAAAATTTTGTACTTCTTTGATCTCTTGCATAGATTTATTCTGATCTGATAGTTTGGTTGGAGATGGGGAAAGTGAAAACTCACATACCACGTTTTATTGTTTTTGAAGGACCTGATGGGGTGGGTAAAACCTCACTTGCAGAGAAGCTTGTTGCATATCTGTCAAAAGAAGTAGGGGAGAATAAGCTCCTCTTTGATTGCTCCCCTGGGAAGACTCCTGGGACGATAGGAAAAGTTGTGTATGATATTCGGCACAATAGGTTGGATGTTGCTCCCAAAAAAGAGCAGTTGGCCCCTGAATCACTTCAGCTGTTACACGTTGCAGCTCACGTTGATAAAATTCTTTCTACTCTAAAACCACATTTCAAAAAAGGAGGTTATGTAGTCCTAGACAGATTCTGGTGGAGTGCCTATGCGTATGGTCGTCTGGATGGGCTCAAGCCAACCCAGATGTTTCGTCTATTACAACCAGAACTGATGACATGGGAAGGCACCCCGAGCCCACTGGTTTTTTATATCCATCGTAAGAAAAGTCTCAGCCCGGGGGAATATGATCAAGAGCAGCACTTCCATTTGTTACAGAGATACTACAAAGAACTTATTCGGCATGAGAGAAAAAGAAAAATAAAAATTATTGAGATTGAGAATGAGGATTTTGACACAGCCTTTGCACAGATACTGAGAGCGCTTGAGTAGGGTATATTTGCGTTTCTTTTTGTAAGGTGTCATACTTTTTGTATGGACCAATCAGCACCACAGCCAGCCACCCCAGAAGTCCCAGTCCCACCAACTCCCATGCCACAAGTGCCACAAATGCCACCAACGCCAGTAGTCATGCCATCTCCATCTGGTAGTAAAATGCCGTATATTCTTTTGGTAATTGTTCTTGTCCTCGTGTTTTCTGGAGTCTCGTACTATCTAGGGACAAAGACTGCCGGTTTACTGCCGATGGGGTATCAAAGACCTACGGAACAGACCAAGATGGCGTATCCGACACAGCAAGTATTACCAAGTGCGACGCCTACTCCTGACCCAACTGCAAGCTGGCAAGTATTTACGAATGCAAAATTTGGCTACACGATTAAATATCCAACTGGGTTGGTGCCAAATGAGCAAAATACCTATTACCACTATGTTGAATTCAAGGCACAAAATGCGACTGGGCAACTTCCTACGTATGTGGTGTCAGCAATCCCTGCTACCTTCACGGCGGCCAATCCTGCCGCATATAACTACATGTCCGCTGACTGGATCAGTAGTATTAGTGCCGTTCCTGTGGGGCAAACAAAGACGATGGACCAGGCGGCGATGTTTACGCGTTTGCCAGATATGACGGTGGATGGCCAGAGCGCGGTCGCGATAGAAGTAGTAGCAACGGGATACAAGCAGCAGCGTGTGTACATAAAGGCAAATGGCAATATCTACATGATCTCAAATTACTTCCAGACTCCGGCAGAACTTACTGACTTCCAGCTCTTCCTCTCAACCTTCAAGCTGACCCAATAAGCCACCCAGTCCCGTGGTATACTTCTTATATGGAAGAAAAAGCAAGACGCATCATCTCTAAGAATCTTTTTATGACCCTTGCCTCTGTCTCTATGGATGGAGAGCCATGGAGTACACCAGTTTTCTATGCCACGGATAGTACTATGAAAAAATTCTTCTGGTACTCGAGGAAAGACACCGTGCATTCACAAAACATTAAGTCTAATACGAAAGTCACTGCATCACTATTTTCACTAGATGGTGAGGATGCTATGACTGGCGTATATCTCAAAGGCTATGCTCATGAAGTTGAAGAGACAGAATTAGATGAAGCGATCGCTGCCTACATCGCAAAAGCTGCACAAACTGATGAAGAAAAAGAGTTGCTATCTCGTAAAGAAGACTTTCTTGGTGATGCGCCACTTCGCATGTATGTCATGGAAGTGGAGGAATGTTCCATTTCCGGTGAGGCTTCCAAGTGGAATGGGAAATGGATGGACACGAGAGAGAACGTAAACCTGTAATATGCAATCTTAGTAGGATTGCTTTTCTGAGACATAAGATTTATCTTCTTCTGTAGGATCTACAAAGTCGTCATACAGACATATGGCAGCATTGAATCTATGTATAGATAGGAGGTGAAAGCATGAAGAACAGAAATGAACTTGAGATTGCAGCGAGCGCGAACAATGCATTTGTAGCAATTGAGTCAGCAAAGGAAGAAACATCAAATGAAAGCGATGAGGATATACTATCTCGGCTTGAGAATCTAGTAAGGGGAATCATAAAAGGTGAGTACAAACTCGTTGAAGACCTTAGAAAGATAATCGAGTCAGAAGAAATGAATAGTATATTTTCTTTTGAGGTTACTGCAGGTGGATTGTCATTACCCTTAGAAAGATTTTTGCGAGACCTCATTGATGCAGTGAAGACCAAGGTGAGCGCATAATCTGCTATAACCACCTCATGAATTTGTCAGTAGCTGAATACAGAAAGAAGATTTAGTTCTGTGGGGTGGCGGGGGCTTCACTTAGATCCATGAAAAAGAGTTCCCATGCATGTCCATCAAGATCACTGAATGCCTTTCCATACATGAAGTCATCTTCTGGTCCTTTTTCATCTAGGTTAGTTCCGCCGGCTTCTAAGGCTTTTCTGTGAAGTTCATCAACTTTTTCTCTGGACTCACACGAAAGAGCAAACATCGCTTCCTTTTGTGCACGCGCATCAGCAATTTGTACTTCTGGGATAAAACTGTGAAAGAAATCTTCTGTTAGAAGCATGACAAAGATCCCATTTTTTTCATCCAGCATGAGAGCAGCGCCTTTATCGTTGGTAAATTGGGGATTAAACGCAAATCCTAATTTCTCCCAAAATATTTTTGAAGCTGGTAAATCTTTAACTGGAAGATTAATAAAAATTTGATGTCCCATCATACTCAGCATACCATACATCAAAAATAATTTCCTGCTATAATCACCTCATGAATTTGTCTGTTGGAATTGTCGGGTTACCAAATGTCGGGAAGTCGACGCTTTTTAATGCGCTTTTGAAAAAGCAGCAGGCGCTCGCTGCCAATTATCCCTTTGCTACTATCGAGCCCAATGTGGGTATCGTCGCCGTGCCAGATGAGAGACTCGTGAAACTAGCTGAGATCACGAAAGATGAAGAAAAGATGGCAAGTCTACCACCACTTAAGCCTGCTACCGTGGAGTTTGTCGACATCGCAGGTCTGGTCAAGGGTGCATCAGAGGGAGCAGGGCTTGGTAATAAATTTCTCTCCCACATAAGAGAGGTGAGTGTGATCGCACATGTCGTCCGGGCATTTGAAGACGCCAATATCATAAAAGAAGGTGCAGTCGACCCCAAAAGTGATTATGAAACTATCGTCACTGAGCTCATCCTTGCAGACTTGCAGACGGTGAATAAAGTGCTTGAGAATCGCAAAATGGAGCCACAAAGAAAGTCTGGTGCAGAAAAACTTTTAGCAGTTCTCAATGAAGGCAAACCAGCCCGTTACGCAGTACTCACTGATGAAGAGCGCGAGATGGTAAAAGATTTGTTTCTTCTCTCATCAAAACCTGAAGTTATTGTCCTCAATGTCTCAGAAGAACAATACACACCAGAAGGTATCGAGAAAGCGATCGAGGAGTATGTCAAGAACACGGGGCATGATCGTGAGTCACTGGTCGTCATCTGTGCGAAGATAGAGTCGGATCTGGCGGGATTATCAGATACTGAGCAAAAAGAATATCTGGAGAGTATGGGACTTGAAAAATCGGGTCTTGAAAGGCTTATTCAGAAAGCATATGACAATCTTGGACTGATGAGTTTTCTCACCTGTGGAGAGAAAGAAGTACGTGCCTGGACTATCAAAAAAGGTCTGTCTGCACCTCTGGCGGCAGGGGAGATCCACACTGACTTTATCAAGAAGTTTATTAAGGCAGAAGTCGTGAGCTATAGTGACTTTGTAGAGAACAATGGATGGAAAGGCAGTCGTGAAAAAGGGAAAGCACGGATTGAAGGAAAAGAATACATCATGCATGATGGTGATGTTGTCGAATTTAAGATAGGAAGTTAATGTACATTGCGGATGCCACTTGACCCCAAGATTCCTAGATCCCGGTAAAAAAAGTAGAGATAATTTCCTTGATGCACAGGGACATCACTAAAAGAGGAGATGTCTGGGAATGCTTCTAGTGTCGGATATCGATATTTACGTTTTACTGTGGGGACTTGTGCGTACTCTTTGACTTCTCTCCAACTAACAGGAAGTGCAACAAGTGAACATTCTTTCTTGATGTGTCTGATCTGTATCACTCCGATTGATTTTAGTCCTAGGAGCCGTGCTAGCCAAATACGATGTAAGCCATCCAGCACAATTGATACCTCTTTTTTTTGCTCGACATCATAGTAGGTCTCAACAATTGGGGGAGTCATCGTAAAGGATTGACCTGCAAAGTCATATCTAATGCTACTTCGCAAGTCAAAAATGTTAAGTGAGAAATCTTGAAAAAGTGGAGAGAGTTTTTTTTGTACAGTTAGTTGCTCGGCGAGTACATAGAGGGCAATCGGTTGCAGAGTAGTAATGGCGGCATGTTTTGGTTCAATAATTGCATCTTCATACGGCTTGATGTGTGTGTCACCCATGAGCCGCACATTGCGCAGCATATGTTCTACTTCATGAAAGCTGTGTAAGGACGTAATACGTAATGCTGAATTATTGTCATTCTCCATATCCCAGAGAGCACAGAAGGCTCTGTGGGTCTTTATAGAGGTTTTTTAGTTGAAGAGCTTGATCGTTCCTGACTGTTCTTAACAAACACGCACTATGCCTGGAGAAGATATCCTTTGCCTTTGGCAACTTTAATAGTTGCACTTGGTTCTAGCTTAACTAACTTTTTCTTCATACGATACATCAATTGGCTGATGGCCCATTCTGAATACTTAATCTCCCAATCATCTTCTCCCCAAATTGCTTTTGCGATATCGTTTTTGGAGACAATTTTACCTGTCTGTTGGCACAGTAAATCGTAGACTCTCTCTTCAAGGAACGAAAAGTCTCTCTTATTTGCATGGATCATACGATACATGTCACTTAGAAGAGGATTAAAAAATTTGTCTCCTTGGAGGAGGCCGATCTGGCGCAGCTGTGTCTTCTCAGTGTTGGTAAGTTGTCCGTGTACAACCTTATCAATAATCTCTGCGGGGAAATCTTTTAAAATGGAAGAAAGCTTATATACCATTGAAGGTTGTGCCAGGAGGAATGTTGAGGTGAAACGGGCATCTGGATTCTCCAAACGCAGGAGCGTAAGTGCTTTGACCAACCCTGCATGACCACAACTAAGTTCAAAAATTTCTTTCTTCTCGTCTTCACTCAAGTTGCTTTTAATCTTATTTGTATGTTCCGCAATGATTTGTTTTGCGTCGTTGTAATTTACTAAATGAAGCATTGTAAGATATTGCATAAGGGCTTTGGATGTTACATTGAAGGCACTGTATACTTCTTTTGTTCCAGAGAAAAGGTAAAATATGAATCCTTCCTGATGCTTATAACGTAAGTTATCTAGTGCATCCACAAGCCAGGATGCATCTTCTGTCAGAAAAATGTTGATACAAGCAATCACAGGCGTATCTTGCTTCTGGAGGATAGCGATGAACTCTCTCAGTTCTTCTACAGAGATGGTGTTACAGACGAAGAGTTCGTATTCCTTAGGACGATTGCTCTCAAGATACTGCACGACCGCAGTAAACAAATGATCTTTCCCAACGCCAGCCATACCTATAAACGTGGCTGGTTCATGGAGAAGTACCTTTTGCTTAACATTCTTAAGCAGCTTTTTGTCGCGATCCACAATGGCTCCTGGAAGGCGTGGGATTGCATATGGTGGCATGGGGGTATTCTACCAGATTATAAGTCTATTTTCATGTGTGCCAGAGAAAGAATAAAAACTGCTGTAGTTTGATGTCTTTTCTGTTGGAAGAATCTTGGTATACTTTTTTTATGGTTCTTTCAGATCGTGATATTAAAAAATCTATTGAAGCAAAAGAACTCATCATCAGATCAGAATCTCCTCTCGCATTCCAACCTTCCTCTCTGGATGTTCATCTGTCTCCACATATCCTTACTTTTGTCAGAAGGCGATTTAAAGACGCAGTTCTTGATCTAAAAAAGCCAGTAGAAGATTATATGGAAGAGGAAGTAATTGAAGAGCATAAAGGAACCATTATTTATCCTCATGAGTTTATTCTTGGTGTGACAGAGGAATGGTTCCACCTACCAAATTCTTTGCTTGCCAATGTGGAGGGGAAGAGCAGTTTGGGACGTTTGGGCTTGGTCATTCATGCGACGGCAGGATTTGTTGATCCAGGATTTTCCGGACATATTACGTTGGAGATTACCAATCTTACCAATTTACCGATGATTATTTATGCCCATATGCCTATCGGACAAGTACGGTTCTCTCCACTCAGTTCACCTGCAGAGCACGTGTATGGAGAGAAAATGTTGGGGAGTAAAACATACAAAAATGAATACAGTCCTAAGCCAAAACCGATCGCGAGCCAATACTGGAAAAATTTAGCAAAGTAATATGAAGATAAAACGTATTGATACTACTCTTCCTCTCCCGGGGTATCAGACGCCTGGGGCAGTAGGGTTTGATCTGTATGTCAGAGAAACTATTATTGTGCCGCCTCACGAGTTAAAACTTATTCCAGTAAACAATATCATTGAAGTTCCCAAAGGGTGCGTACTGCTTCTTTTTTCACGTAGTTCAACACCCATCAAGAAGGGTCTTATGATGGCCAATGGTGTAGGAGTGATTGATCAAGATTTTTGTGGAGACGCTGATGAGCTCCAAATTGAGGCATTTAATTTTACAGACAAGGAAGTCATGGTTGAAAGAGGGGAACGCATTGCTCAAGGCATGATTGTAAGAGTAGTACAAGAGGTCTTTGAAGAAGTTGATCATATGTCAGAGCCATCCCGCGGTGGCTTTGGCACAACGGGAGGAGAATCATGAGCGACTCACTCATCTCAGAACAAGTGAAGCAGTATTACGACAACGCGTATCTCCCTGAGCATTTTACCCAGGAGGAGGAACGTTTTCTTAGGCCGTTCTTTACTAACCTTGACAAGCCTGTTTTCGTCATTAAAAATCTCCCATCAGAAGTAAAGGGGGCAGTGGCATCCCGTTATAGCCGAGCAACAGCAAGCCTGAGAAGATTATTCCTGAATGAGTATCTCAATCCTATTATTTATCCAGATATGCAGAAAGGGTGGGAAAATTTAAGCGCTGATGAACAGTATGAATCGATGCAGCTGCGTGAAAAATTCTTCGCCTGGCTTTCTTTTCAAGAAGAAAATGGAGGAGTTGAAGAAATCGTCAACATTCAAAGAGGAAGAGCGTTCTTTGAAAAATGGTTAGCACAATATGGGGACGATTCTATAGCTGAGCTAGGTGCAGAGCTTGTCTGTCTGGAAGGCATATCCTTGGTTGCGTCCAAGGAGATAGAGGATAAGCGTATCGGAATATCTCCGCTTGAAAAATCTACACGATATGTACAGTTCTGGGAGAAGAAGGCGAATGGACAGTATCAGTACTGTATCCCATATGAGTTGCAAGATGAAGAGAAGGAAACATATATACAGCTTATGGACAAACTCTTCTCAACTTATAATGATTTGGCACAACCATATCTAGATTATATTAAGCAGCTTTATCCAAAAGGTGAAGATGAAACAGAAACATCCTTCAATGCTTCACGTGGGGCTCGACGATTTGATGATTTGCGTGAATTGTTACCATTTGGGACACAAACAAATGTTGCATTACTGGGGAATGGTCGTGCATTTGAAGACTTGATTACTCGATTGCTCGCTACATCGTTGACAGAATTGCAGTGGTGTGGCCAATGCATTTTAGAAGAACTTCAGCAAGTTACGCCTTCTTTTGTGAAAAGAAGCCTCACACCACGAGGCGAGATCACTCGTCAGTATCGTAAGCGACTGTTTGGCGGGAAAGTATCCTTAGCGACGAAATATATTTTGCCATCTCAAAAAGTGACAAGGCCAACCGAGTGGGTTATGCTGATTGATCAGACCCCGGACGCTGACGCCCTCGTTATTGCTTCATACCTTTTCTCACAATCTGGTGATCAATCTTTGGCTTCTGTTTTATCTCAGGTAAAAACGTTCTCACCAGAGAAACGCGCTCAAATTTTAAAAGAAATTCTGAGTTTACGACAATCTGAAAATGAAACGCCGGATCGCGCGCGTGATCGTTTCCATAAAGTACCGCGCGCATTTGAAAATGCGTCATATCTATTTGAGTTCTGGGCCAGGGGAGGCGAATATCGTGATCTTCATAGGCACAGGCAGGCTACGCAAGAGCGCCAGCTGTTTACTACCCATTGGGGATATGATGTCGAGCAAGATTTAGAAACTTCTGAGTTTTATGAGTCGGTTGAGAAAGTATTTGCAAAAGCAGAAGTTGTCTTTGAACAGTTGGTCAAAATAGATCCATTTGTTGCCCAGTATGTCGTGCCGTTTGGGTATATCCAACATTGGTACATGAGGCTGACTGCGCGTGAAATCTATTGGATTGTTGAGCTGCGCACTGGGCCACAAGGACACCCTCACTATCGTATGATTTGCCAACAGTTAGGTCATGTTGCCAAAGCTGCTGATCCCGCACTCTTTCAAGGGCTCCTCATCGATGAAGCCAGTTATAGTCTGGCACGACGTGAATCTGAGAAGAAAATTGAGAAAAAGCTCGAAAGCTTCTCCTAAGTTACACTCCTTGTCATTTCTGAGCTACCTCTGCTATAATAGCCACATGCGAACATACGAACTTGTTTTGATTTTGCGACCCTTGGCAGATGCCAAGCGTAAGGAGATTGTTGAGACAGTCAAATCTCTTCTTGAGAAAGCAGAATTAAAGGAAGAAAAAGAGTGGGGTAGTAAGCTTTTGAAATACAAAATCAAAAAGGAAATCACAGGCTTTTACTATGATTTCGTTTTTGAAGCTGAAACCCTGCCAACTGAATTGAATACCAGATTGCTGCAGAACAGTAATGTCCTGCGTCATTTGGTTATTCGAAGGAAATAACGCATGGCACGAAGTTTGAATTCAGTTCAGCTCATTGGGAACTTAACCAGGGATCCAGAACTTCGCTATACCCCAACCGGTGTAGCCGTCTGTACCTTGGGTCTTGCTACCAATCGAGTCTGGAATACCGATAAAGGTGAAAAGAAAGAAGAAGTAGAGTATCATCGCGTTATTGCTTGGAACAAATTAGCAGAACTGTGCAGTCAGCTTCTGAGTAAAGGTTCCAAAGTATATGTCCACGGCCGTTTGGCTACACGAAGTTGGACAAGTCAGGATAATCAACAGAAGTCCGTGACAGAAATTGTGATGGATGATATGATTATCCTCTCAAGTAAGAAAGAAGGCAGTACTGGCGCATATGATGGCGAGGCAAATAAAACAGTCTCGACACCATCTGAAGTAGCACCAGAAGATATGCCTGATTTCAGCGGAGATACATCAGTTGACGTGTCACCTGATGATATTCCATTCTAAAATATATGCCAAAGAAAACAACAAATAGACCAAAGAAAAAGATGATGGCCAAGAAAGAATGTTCTTTTTGCAAAGAGCACAAAGAACCATCTCTTGATCAAATTGATGGATTGAAGCGCTTCTTAACTGAGCGAGGGAAGATCCTGTCACGTGCACGAAGTGGAGTTTGTGCAATGCATCAACGTCGTCTCTCCACTGCAGTAAAACAGGCTCGTTTCTTGGCTCTTCTTTCCTTTACCTCCAAAGAGTAATTTTGGATTATTGCTTCTTCACTGATTCTTCCCGTATACTCATACCATGGGCTTAAAACGCTTTCAGTTAGTTCTTATCATTTGTATCTCAATACTGGTGGGATACGTGATCGGCATGTACCGAGTCAACTTCGAATGGAAGCAATATCAGCCACATATTCAGCTCGTTAATGCAGAACCCCCATCAGATGTTACTACGGTTGACATGACGCAGTTCTGGACTGTCTGGGAGAAGGTAAGTCAGGACTACTACGATAAAAAAGCCATTGACCCAAAGAAAATGATGGATGGTGCTATTGCCGGCATGGTCAGCGCGATCGGTGACCCCTATACCATGTATTTACCACCAACCCAGAATAGTGATTTTCAGTCCCAACTTGCTGGCCAGTTTACTGGTATCGGGGCAGAGCTTGGGATGCAAGATAGGCAAATTATCGTGATCGCGCCAATTGAGGGAAGCCCTGCGCAAAAAGCGGGAATTCGTGCCGGTGATGCGATAGCTACAGTGGATGGAAAGCGTATTGACGGGTGGACACTGCCACAAACCGTTACTGCGATTCGTGGTCCAAAAGGAACGACCGTAACATTGGAAGTCCTGCATAAAGGGGATAGTCAGCTTACCAAAATTCCAATCGTGAGAGATGTTATCACCGTTAAGAGTGTTGATGGATGGGTGAAGCAAGTGAAAGATATTGATGGTCTCTCATCATCAAACAGTGCACTTCTGGCACACAGCACTGATAAAGTAATGTATGTCAGACTCTCACAATTTGGTGATAACACCAACAAAGACTGGTCAGCACTGATCACCCAACTTGCATCACAAGCACAAGGTGCCAAGGGTATGGTGCTTGATCTTCGTAACAATCCAGGTGGCTACCTGAAAGATGCTGCCTATATCGCAGGTGAATTCTTACCAATTGGCAAAGTAGTCGTGTATGAAGCTGATGATGGCAAAGATCCTGTTGCCTTGGCAGTGGATCGTCAGGGATCACTTCTGAACATGCCACTGGTGATTCTTATCAACGGTGGGTCTGCATCAGCGAGTGAAATCGTTTCTGGTGCGATGCAAGACTACAAGAGAGCGACATTGGTAGGTGACCAGTCCTTTGGGAAGGGAACTATTCAGAATGTTGATGATCTCGGTGGAGGAGCAGGACTACACGTGACGATTGCCAAATGGCTTACTCCAACACAACGCTGGATACATGGCAAGGGACTTACTCCTGATGTCCCAACAGCTCTTAATCCAAATGATCCATCACACGACACACAGCTTGAAGCCGCAATTCAGCAATTGTTAAAATAACCTTGTTAAAGAATAAGGTATGAGAAAAGTTATACTTTTACTCGTTACACTTCTTTGTGGATGGTTCCTTTACAGTGGCCTCACCCATTTTGGCTATATAAAAGGGTTTTCTCTGCCACTTCTGTCACAAGCGCCTACCAACACCTCCCATCAGCAAAAGATTGTTCTCACTGAAGAGTCAGTGACTATTGATGCGGTAAAGAAAGTTGGTCCATCTGTCGTGACCATAGCAGGCACGCCAACAGTGAGTCAGCAGAATACCCAATTTGATCCCTTCTTTGGTGTCCCTATGCAACAGCCAACCCAGACGAATGAGCCTCAGACGATCGGGACTGGGTTTATCGTGACGGGGGATGGGCTTATTGTGACGAACAAACATGTTGTATCAGACACTACTGAGAAATATCAGGTTGTGACTTCAGGAGATAAGAAATATGATGTCCAGAATATTTATCGTGATCCCAATAACGATATCGCAATTTTGAAAATTAACCCGAGCCAGAATCCTGGTATGACTCTTACGCCTGTTGAGATGGGGGATTCTAGTACATTACAAGTAGGACAATTTGCTATCGCCATCGGGACCGCGCTTGGCAAATTTAACAATACCGTCACGACGGGTGTTATTTCAGGTCTCGGCCGTGGTATTCAAGCCGGTGATGAATATCAGGGATATGTCGAGCAGCTAGATAATGTTATCCAAACCTCTGCGGCCATTAATCCTGGCAATAGTGGTGGACCACTTCTTAACTCATCAGCACAGGTGATTGGTATTAATACTGCAGTAGCACAAAACGGCCAGAATATTGGTTTTGCACTGCCAATTAATGTCGTGAAGGACAGTATCAACACATTTAACCAAACAGGCCAGTTTAACCGCCCATTCCTTGGCGTGACGCATACGTACATTGATCAACAAGTGGCACTTCTGAATAATGTGCCATCAGGAGCCTATGTTCAAAACGTTGTTGCTGGTTCTGCAGCGGATAAAGCAGGAGTTCAAGCAGGAGATATTATTGTCAGTTTTGATGGTATAAGAGTTGATGCCTCAAGTAATTCTCTAGTGAGTTTATTGAGTAAGAAAAAAGTTGGAGACAGTGTGACAATGACACTCTGGCGTGGTGGAAAAACAATGGATGTGAAAGCAACGCTGACAGCTGCTCCAAATCAGTGATCTTATTCTTCGTCAGTGGCTTCGTGAATTTCTTCTGTCTGGAGAGTTTGTGTGACGTCATCAAGCGCTCCATCCATAAGGACGGGAAGGTTATGCCAGGATTTGCCAATACGATGGTCTGTCAATCTATCTTGTGGGAAGTTATAGGTTCTGATCTTCTCGGCGCGCATGCCACGACCAACCTGGGTTGATTTGAGTGATCCGACTTCTTCAGTACGTTTGGCGAGTTCTGCTTCCCAAACTTTTGCGCGCAACAGCTCCATTGCGATTTCACGGTTTTGTAGCTGTGAACGTTCAGTACGGCAGACGACGACAGTACCCGTTGGGATGTATTTGAGTCTGACCGCACTAGAAACTTTGTTAACATTCTGGCCACCATGTCCACCTCCGCGGAATGCCTCAAATTCGATGTCCTCAGGGTTAATATGAAAGTCAAAGTCTTCAAGTTCTGGAAGTACCGAGATAGTTGCGGTAGAGGTGTGAACGCGGCCCTTTTTCTCAGTGAGCGGAATACGCTGTACACGGTGAACCCCAGCCTCGTATTTAAAAATACCAAATGCATTATGCCCAGAAATTTTGATAACCATTTCATCCAGAAGCTCTACTTTATACCCCAGCCTCGCAGCATACCGGGTATACATGCGCAGAAGCTCATCGCCCCAGAGTTTGGCCTCGTCGCCTCCAGCAGCCCCTTGGACCTCCAAAATGACGTTACGATCATCATAGGATTCTTCCTCAGGCTCACTGGCACGAATGCTTTCTTCAAGTTGGGCTTTTTCTTCCTCAAGTTGGGCAATCTCTGCAGTAGCCATCTCAGCCATCTCAGGATCCTCAAGGAGGGCTCTCGTCTGAGCAATCCTCTCATCTAGCTGTTCAATTTGTGTATAGCGATAGTCGTGCATATTAGGGTGTGCGTATCACTGAGTAGGGAAGCGAAGAATCCTTCGGTTCTACCTCAGGATAACACGTGAGCTATTTTAATGCAGCAAGCATTTCAGCGAGAGACTTAGGAGCCTGATTTCTCTGTTTCTCTTCTTCTTTCTTAGCAGCCACTGTTACCTTGAACTTTGAGGCTACATCACGCTTCTTGTTGAACTTATCAATCTTGTTGGCAGTGTCTACAAAACGCTGTGCACCAGTATAGAACGGGTGGCATTTCTGGCACAGTTCAACGTGGATATTTTGTCTGGTTGAACCAAAATGATAGGTTGCGCCACAGGCACAAGTCACTTTTGTTTCTCCAAAGTATTCTGGGTGAATAGTCTTTTTCATAGGAGTAGTATAGCAAGAAATGGCACTAAGTACAAGCTCAGATCAGATGGATAGGAGGAGTTTTTGGATCGGATGGTAGTGAAGCCTGCCCTCAGCGATAAATATGCCTAAAAACACCATCGTACTGCCTGCCAGGAAGAGAAAAGAGGGGTACTCATGCAGGAGTGGGGCTGCGACCAGAAGCGTGATAACAGGGTCCATATAGGTAAAAATGCCTATTTCGTAGGCATTGGCATACTTGAGTGCCCAGAAATAGAGGTAGTAGGCGAGAGCTGAGGCTAGAAGGATCCCAAAAGCTAATCCTATAGCAGCCTGTATACCGAAATGAGGCAAAAAGCCAACAGTTCGTATATCCTGCCACAAAAGAGGTGTAAAACAGATGCCTGAGATAAAAAATGACCAGAAAGTGACGGCAGGGACGCTAATGCGTTTCATGAGTGGTTTAGTAATCAGCGTGCCGATGACGCTGACAAGTGTTGCCACCAAGAGCAGAAGATTGCCGGTGAGGGAAGACCCTTGGGCGCCATGGGTCAAAAGAGGCTGGATGACAATAATACAGATCCCTAAAAAGGCAAGAAAATTGCCAAAAAGTGCCTTGCGGGAGGGCGTCTCATGCAGGAAAAACACTGCCCCCAACATCAGAAAAAGGGGACCGCTACTTCCAATAATTGGACCGTTAATACTGGCAGTTTTAGAAAGTGCAAGAACGCCAATGTAAAAGTTCGCCGTGATGCCGATCAGCACCGCGATGGTGTTGATCCAGAAGTCATGAGTGCGCATCGTAAGTTTTTTGGGGAACAAGAAAAAAAGAAATATGGCAGGAATCATCATTCGTAGGAATAGGAATGTCCCAAATGGTACGAACTGAATAGTCCATTTAATCATCGGGGTAGAGATGCCCCAGATAATGTTGGCAATGATGAGCGCGAGGATAGCTTTTTGTGATTTGGACATACTGGCAGTCTTAGGTTTGATGTAAGGCTATTATTTAGTTTGGAGTAAGCGCAGGAGTTCGTCAATGGTGTACTGTGTCTGTGTCCTGTTCTGTAAATCTTTGAGCGTAACTTTTTTCTCTTTTGCTTCATCAGGCCCAATGATGATGACGTAGGGGATATTTTTACTGTCAGCATACTTGAGCTGCTTCTCAAGTTTTATTCCTGGCTCAACCCACAATTCGGTCCTGATGCCAACGCTTCGAAGCGTATTGGCAATTTCCAGAGATACTTCTTTGGTACTCTCGTCAAAAATAGTAACCAGTGCCACTGCACTTTGGGGGCGGATATCAGGAAGCTTATTAAATTGTTTGAGTACTTCCATGATTGGCATATCGCCAGGCGCCATGCCTACTCCTGGGATTCTGTCTCCACCAATAGTAGCCGTAAGATTGTCAAAACGTCCGCCACCAAAGAGTGATCGTTTTAGTCCGCCTGTTTTGTCCCACGCTTCAAAGACAGTTCGAGTGTAGTAATCAAACCCGCGTGCGATGATAGGGTCATAGACGATATAGTCGCGAATTCCTTCGTATTTATCCAGTGCGGCAAAAACCTTCGAAAGCCATGGCGCCTTAGTGACATCGGTGTCTTTGAAAAAGGCATTCAATTTTTCCACTTGTTCATCACTGAGTCCTTGCTCAAAAAGCATTTCATCAAATTCTTCTTGTGACACTTTTTCTTTGCGATCGATAATGCGAAGCAGTGGCATGTATTTATCTTTCTCAATACCAAGGGAGGTAATAAAGCCTTCAAAATAAGACCGGTCATTGACACGAATGATGACCTCATCAGGAGTGAGTCCAATTTCTTTGAAAAAGGTTCCGGCAATAGCAAGAATTTCTGCGTCAGCCTCGGGCGTTTCAGGGCCAAGAACATTAATCTCCCATTGGAAGAACTCTCTCCCACGCCCTTTTTGTGGCTTCTCATATCTCCACCCACGTCCAAACATGAACCAGCGTATTGGCTGGATCAATTGTTGGGATTTTTGTGCAACCAGTCGGGCAAACGTTGGGGTCAATTCTGGACGAAGTACGAGCGTTCTGTCGTCCCTATCTTTGAGGGTGAACACTTGCTCAGCAAGGATTTCTTCACTGGTTTTGTCAGCGTAGAGCGTGATGTATTCAATCTCTGGCCCATCGTATTCCTGATAGCCAAAAAGTGCTGAGACTTTGCGCATTTTTTGATAAAGCCAGTCACGCAATACAAAGTCCTCAGGATAGAAATCCCGAGTTCCCGTTACATTTTGTACAAGTGTCTTATTCATAGGTCAATTATATACTAAAAAATCCCCTTGCGGGGATCAATCTTGGCACAGACCATCACCCCACGTTATGCGGCTGAGTGATGTGTATGTGTGCAAGTACGTTGCATAAGCTGAGTATAGGATTTTTGGGTAGGGAAGTCAAATTACTTGACTGATTCGGTGTGCATGAGGTGCTTCCAGAGCCTGTGGGCGACCACGACCAAGATACCAAGGACTGGGATAGCCAGAAGTGCCCCGATATTGCCTGCGAGCTTGAAACCAACCACGAATGAAAGGAGGACGATGATTGGGTGCAGATTAAATGCGTTACCTAAAAGTTTTGGACCAATAACGTTAAAGATAATTTGTTCGGCAATCAACAGAAGCAACAAGACTGGGATAATGACACTGGATGCAAAAAGCAGACAGACGACAACTGGTGGGATCAGGGCAAGTGCCGGGCCAAGCAGTGGAACGATGGTAAGAAGTCCTGCCACAATGGCTGCAGTGAGGGCAAATTCTACATGGAAAATCATTAACACGATCCACGTGGTGACACCTGAAAGGACTCCAAACACCAGCTGTACTCTAAGGAATGAGGCGAAGGTGCTCTCAATAACATCCTGTACCAGGCGCATTTCTTTGTGCCAGGAAGTTGGCGCAAGGTTATATAACTCACGAAGAATGGTTTCTTTATCAACGATCAGATAGAAACTAATAATAATCGTCAAGATAAAGTAGAGGAGGAAGTTGGCTACTGATGGAATGACCACAAGTGAGTTTGAAATATTCCCAGTAACAAAATCTAAGAGTTTATTTGAGAATGTTGATGATGCCGCGGACCCTACGTATTTTGGTAAGAACGTGACAATTGCTTCAACTTGAGAAGTGATCGTTGGAATGAAATAGATGATAAAGGTGGTGATGATCCCAATAAATATCAAGTAGACAATAGTTGCGGCAAATATTTTTTTGATGTGAAGCATGCGAGTGAGATAGTCAACCGGTGGCTCCAAAATAAAACTAATAAGCCAAGCAGAAATCATGATGATAAATACATCAGAGAAATTGCCTAAAAATGCCCATACATTTTGGAAAAGATACAGACCAACGGCCAGGATAAGAAGGGTTACCAGAAGCTTTGTTGAGCTTACTTGCTGTTTGATTGCATCCATCATAACTTGATTGTAGCAACTGTGTGAGTAATCTACAACACAATATTATTTTGCAGCACTGGAAGCAGCTTGAGTGGCGCCAAGTTCTTGTAAAATCCCTTGGTTGATGACTGGATTTATTGGCAGGTCAGTAAATTCTATGACGCGAAGTGCATTGATATTCCCATTGGATTCAGGCATACCAATAACACTCACACGCTTGCCAACAACAAGTTTGGAAAAGCCAGCTTTGGCAATATTGGTACTTTGGCTGTAGGTAGAGGTTTTGGTGGTATTTTGTATATCTACGGTCACTTTTTTATTGGCATTGGTAACAATCACCATTTGATAATTCTTCTTGTCTATTGAACCGATGGCACCAGTTAAGAACTGGGGAAGATTCATGACATCCACAAAACGACCTAACATACGCTGAGAGTCTTTGTTATACAGTCCCAAAATACCCAATGTTGCCCCTTTTTGGATATCAGAGATGCCAAAGTTATTACTTTTGGGAGAAGAGAATTTTGTAAGTTCATCAACGTCGACATAGCGTGTGTTCCCAGCGAGATCGGTCAGTGTAAGTTGGGTGTCACTTGTATCGGTGACTGTTCCGATAAATCCACGTTTCTCAACCAGCTTGAGCTCAGCGACTTTGGAGGCGATGCGTGACTTGAGTGCGTCAATCTCAGGATTGAGTGTTGGGGTAGCTGACGTACTCGCCGCTGCTGGCGTAATCGTAGGTGTAGGGGCCGCCGCGTAGACGGTGGTATGCATAAAGAGTGCAAGTAATGTTGTGATGATTTGTATCATAGGTTAAAAATCCTCAGTACTTGAGGTAACGGTAAAGGTTTTCTGTGATTCCTGGCCATCAGGTGCGATAGCAGTAATGGTAATAAGATTTTCGCCACTTTGCAGTACTGTCGTGAGTGAATAGGTTCCTGCAGAGGTTGGTGTTACCACTTGGTCATCGGTTGCCGTTGTCAACTCGAGTGTTGCATCGGGAACCGTTTTACCGGTGATAGTAAGGCTTCGTGAGGTAATGACACTTTCATCAGCGGGACTATCCACACTTAATTGGACGGCATTGGATGGGGTTGGGGTAGGATTGGTAATTGAAATGGTCGGTATTTTGTTCTGAGGGATAGCCCTGACTATCTGGTACACAAAAAATGCTGCACCTGCCACAAATAGCCCAATGGAGATTGCAATAAAAGACAAAATGACTTTTTCTAGCTTCATAGCCTTTGGTGGGTCAATCATAGTGTATCGCATACTTCTTGTCAATGAAACCCAGGGTATGATAGGATGGGTTCATGGAAATAATCTTCGTGAGTGAAAAAGCACTTCGTCTAAAAAGTAAAACAGCTACCTTTGGGATTTTTGGGAGAGATGAAAAAGAGAAAACAGTACTTGATGCTATCTTCTCATTTGGCCAGGCAACATTGGATGGTGAGACAGTCATTTTTACTGGCCCAGGAGAATATGAGGTAAAAGGAGTAAAAATAACTGGGGAAGGCAAAGATATACTTCGTGGATTCTCTGGAAGAATTGAGAATATGCAAGTGTTTATCGGTCAAGCAAGTACCCTTGGTGATCCTAAAGATCTTCCAGAGGCTGATGTTGCCATCATTCGGGCAGATGTCTCTATGGAGTTAAAGCCTATTGCCAATCTCGGAGCACACTTGGTAGTTCTGTCAGGTCCTGAAGCTTTAAAAATTGCACAGCAATTACAACCTGATATCCAGGAGGTATCAAAGGTTGCCATTATTAAAGATAAACTTGCTGAAGATATGCAAGTTGTTGTATTAGGATAACGCTAATCTGATCCCCTCTGTTCTCTTGTTTTTCTTGTGTTATTTGTCATATCTTTAATGGTATGAAGACCCGTATCCCACCACATAATGAAGAAGCCGAAAAAAGTGTCCTCGGTGCAATCCTGCTGGACAAGGAAGCCATCAATACCGTCTCAGGCATTCTCAATGCGACTGATTTTTACAACCCTCATCATGAAACACTGTATGGTGCCATGATGACACTTTTTGAAGAGCGAGAACCAATTGATGTCGTGACACTCTCGACATTTCTCAAGAAGAAAAAGCAGTATGAACAAGTTGGGGGCGCACGATATTTGGCAGAGCTTGCCGAAGGAGTCCCAACCGCAGCCAATGTCGAGACCTATGCCCACCTGATTAAAGAATCCGCAACCAAACGGGGCCTCATCCACATGGCAGCTAACGTGTCTGATCTGTGTTTTGATGAGGATAAAAGTATTAATGATATTTTGGATACTGCCGAAAGTACCGTTTTTTCTATTGCTCAGGGCAATATCGCTGGAGGATTCGTCTCCATCAGAGATTCGCTGGCAGAAAGTTTTGAGCGTATCGATACGCTCCATAAAACAGGGGATGGCATGCGAGGGGTTCCGACTGGATTTACGGATCTGGATAAAACACTCTCTGGTCTGCAGCCAAGCAATCTTCTCATCCTTGCAGCCCGACCAGGTGTAGGGAAGACGGGGTTTGCGCTGAATATGGCCCAAAATATTGCACTGCAGACCAAACGAGCTGTCGGGTTTTTCTCTCTGGAAATGAGTAAAGAAGAATTGGTCGACCGTATGTTAACGGGCCAGGCCAATATCGACGCATGGAGACTCAAGACGGGGAGACTGACTGAGGATGATTGGGAACGAGTGAGTCAGGCGATGGGGGAGCTTGCTGATGCAAAATTGTTTATTGATGATACACCGGGTATTACGATCAACGAAATGAGAACTAAAGCCAGAAGACTCCATTTGGAGCATAACGTGTCACTGTTTGTTGTTGACTATTTGCAGCTGATGAATCCTGGGAAAAAGGTAGAAAATCGTGTGCAAGAAGTCTCTCTTATTTCAAAGTTTTTGAAAAATCTTGCTCGTGAGCTCAAAGTACCCGTGCTTGCGCTTTCACAGCTCAATCGTTCTGTTGAGCATCGTGATAAGAATAGACCTGTACTTGCTGATCTTCGTGAATCAGGAACCATCGAGCAGGACGCTGACGTTGTCATGTTCTTGTATCGCCCTGATGAAGAAGAACAGATCAACAGTAATGTGAAAAACTATAAATTAATGATTGCAAAACATCGTAATGGCGCGATGGGGGAGATAGATCTTATCTTCAGAGGGGATCGTGTCAAATTCTTCAGTGTTGATAAAGTTCCCGGAGAAACCTCATAGTCCAGTCAGATCAATATCTTGTGCTGAGTATTCAATCCCATTGAAAATATATGTTTTTGCATAATTGTAGGTGGCTGCGTAGGCACTGGGGTATTCAAGAAAGTTAATAGAATGGTTAAATAAACTGGCGTTATGCTTATACATCGTGTAGGTAAGATACTCGCCATTCATATCTGCAAAACATTCATTCACGGGTGTGCCGCCACCAGCAGGACTCACACAGTTTTGCGTTGGAAGTTTCTCATGAGTGAATATGGTATTTTCATAATTCGTAAATACATTGTTTACATTTTTGTCGAGTATCAAATGTCCCAGTTCGTGCGCCATCACAAACATACTGGCCATAGGGTAGTCTGGACACCAGCCGATGGCTGAACAGTAGGCACTCTGATCGCTACAATAATTAGATAATGCATGCGGACCTCCAGAGATACCAAGTCCACAATTACTAACACCGTTCCCCCAGGAGAATGGAGCACTCACAAAATACACCGTTGCTGCACCCAAAAGATTCCCGTAGGTGCTTGATTTGTTAAGAAGACACAGCGTTTTGTAGGCGATGCGCTGTTGTCTGAGAACGGTTGCCTGATCGGTACTATCTGAGGCAAAGGTGATGTGATAGCGTGAAGTCAAAAGAGAAGAAATATCTCCTCCCGTTGGTGGTGTGCAGTTACCTGCTGGCGCAAATGTCGTTTGAATATCAATGGTATTAAGGTTAATGGATTGTTTTGTTGATGCGTCAGGCACTTTTACCACCTGCTGCACAATTTCTCCTGGCACCGTGATCACAGGGAGTCTGCCAAAAGGAAGTCCACTCACCAAAAAAGTAGAGATGACCGCGACTGCAATGATAAGAATTGTCTCATATCCACCACGCATATACTCATGATAACAGATGCTACTGGTAGGTAATATCAAGGGAATCAATCTGGGACTGGTTCAGCCCGAGGGATAGTGCCCAGGTGTTAAATGCCTCTCTAGCACTTACACTGTCATGTTGAGGTGATGCGACTGAAAAGGCAAAATGTTCCTGTGGTGATTCTACTAGTTGTCCGGTAAGTGAAAAGGCACTTTCAGTGTGTGGTGCATGATCCATAAGGTAAGCATCAGGATATTTATTTTTATTTGTTTCGCTACGGAGAATATTATGGTTGTCTGGGAATGGTTGTGTACTATCCTGGATAGTACTGAAAGCAAAGCTGTTGTATGTCACCTGATTTTGACTGCCAACAAAGACGTAGTAGGTGGTATTGGCCTGTAGCGGTTGGCTTAGTGTCATCTGGTATTGATTGCCAGTCTGGCTCAGGGTAAATGGAACACTTGGCACGATATCGGCATGAATCTGGTCAGTTGTAGGGGACTGAGACAAGGTAAAACTTATATTAGTAGCAAGAGGGACGTTAGTTGCTTGGTTGGCTGGTGTACTGGAGATGATTGTCAAAACTGGTGGCGGTGTGGGCTTAGTGGTCTGGCCGCTGCTTGGCAGAGAGGACGTAGGTTGTGTTGATCCACCTGTTGGGATAGGGACGAGCGGATTTTGGCCAGGAGTGGTTTTAAATGAGGTAGTGTAGATCAGAAAAACGGTGATCAAAATAATACCGACTCCAATAATGCCACTGATGAGTAACAGATTTCTTTGCATAGCTATATTGGCCTCCAAAATCCAGATAAACCAGGATCATCATATCGCTCTGTTTGGACAATATCAACCGAGCCATCGCCACCATTTGCCTCTGCTACGGTAAAGTACGTGCTGTGTGCATCAAGGACATAGGCGATGTGGTTGGCCCCTGGCTCACCCCATATCGCGAAATCTCCTGTTTGTGCTTTCTGTGCGGGGGTAACCCACTGGAAATTGGATGCTTCAATGATGGAGGCATTGGCAGGGTAATGTGGTTTGGCGTAGGCGTACGCATTGCCAAATCCGACTGGTAAAAATTTATGCTGTGGGGTCAGGTAGTAAGAAACAGCCGCTGCAAATCCGACACATTGCAGACATGTCTCTCCTGGTAGTTTTTTTTGATTGTCACATAGAATTCCTGTTGCACTGTCATGGATCATTGGATATATTTCCGGGTGCAAAATGCCATCCGGTATGAGAGGGAAAAGAGGTGATGGATTGCCAGCGATACAGCTACTGCCACCCCTCACAAATCCTCCACAAGTACTTTGAATCACATCAACAAGGGTTTTTACTTTCCCGGCAATGCCACTCATCCCTTGCGGTGCCCAGGTTGTCTGAATATCTAGCGTCTTCGCCTGAATACCGTACTGGGTGCTGGCACCTGGGGGAATAATTTTTTGCTGGACAATCTCTCCTGGAGCGGTGAGTTGAGGCAGGCTTTTCCATGGCAATCCACTCACAATGAGGGTAGAAACAAGCGCGATAATGATCAGAAGTAGTGTCTCGTACCCACCTTTTGTATACCTATGCATGTATTCATCGTATCAGGTTTGGGACATGTCTTTCCATAGGATTGATCGTTGACTTTACCTATTCCTGACGGCTATAATACAGGCACGACGTTTTTTACGTAGTTCTTTAACAAGAGAAGCGACACTTTAAATATACACACTTCTTGAAAGGCAAGAAGTGGTAGGAACCGTTAGTACTTTGCATACGTGCAGAGTACTTCCTTTTTTGAGAATTTGATCCTGGTTCAGGATGAACGCTGGCGGCGTGCCTTAAGCATGCAAGTCGAACGGGAAAAGTAGCAATACAATTCCAGTGGCGGACGGGTGAGTAACGCGTAGGAACCTACCTCAGAGCGGAGCATAGCTCATCGAAAGATGGGGTAATTCTCCATAGTCCCGCAAGGGTAAAGATGTAAATCACTTTGAGAGGGGCCTGCGTCCTATCAGCTAGTTGGCGGGGTAAATGCCCACCAAGGCAATGACGGGTAGCCGGACTGAGAGGTTGATCGGCCACAACTGCACTGAGACACGGGCAGTACATCTACGGATGGCAGCAACTGGGAATCTTGCGCAATGGACGAAAGTCTGACGCAGCGACGCCGCGTGGAGGAAGAAGGTCCTCGGATCGTAAACTCCTTTTGATAGTCCTTTCACGGACTATAGAATAAGCCCTTACTAACTACGTGCCAGAAGTCTCGGTAATGCGTAGGGGGCAAGCGTTATCCGGATTCATTGGGCGTAAAGTGTGCGTAGGCGGTTCTGTGTGTCTTGGTTGAAATCCTATGGCTTACCCATAGTTCCGATCAAGAAACTACAGAACTTGAGGATTGACAGGGGTGCTGGAACAGCTGGAGTAGTGATTAAATACGTTGATATCAGCTGGAACACCGATGGCGAAGGCAAGCACCTGGGTTTTTCTCTGACGCTGAGGCACGAAAGCTAGGGTAGCGAAACAGATTAGATACCTGTGTAGTCCTAGCCGTAAACGATGTCTGCTAAGTATTTCGTTTTTACGAAGTGCTGTAAGCTAACGCGTTAAGCAGACCGCCTGTGGAGTACGGCCGCAAGGCTAAAACATAAAGGAATTGACGGGGACCCGCACAACCAGTGGAGCGTGTGGTTCAATTCGAGACAAAACGAAGGACCTCACCAGGGTTTGACATGCTAGCGTCCTATTCTCTAGAAATAGAGGAAATTCGCAAGAAGGCTAGCACAGGTGTTGCATGGCTGTCGTCAGTTCGTGCCGTGAGGTGTTCCCTTAAGTGGGGAAACGAACGCAACCCCCATCCAATGTTACATGATCATTGGAAACAGAGGACTCATTTTGAGTTAAGGAAGGAGGGGCAGATGTCAAGTCAGCATGGCCTTTATACCCTGGGCAACACACACACTACAATGGCGAAAAACAATGAGCAGCAAGCGCGCGAGTGCAAGCGAATCTCACAAATTTCGCCTCAGTTCAGATCGGAGTCTGCAACTCGACTCCGTGAAGCCGGAATTGGTAGTAATCGCAGGTCAGCAAACTGCGGTGAATACGTTCTCGGGTCTTGTACACACCGCCCGTCAAGGCAGCAAAGTCGGGAGTGGATGAATACTGGCAGTTCTGTCGGTAGAGTCCAAGTTCGGCGATGAGGCTTAAGTCGTAACAAGGTATCCCTAGCCGAAGCTGGGGATGGATCACCTCCTTTCTAAATCAAATATATAGAGGTCTCTCCCGCAATCCTTAAGGGAGGGCATAGAAAAGCTTTTATATATGCCGAAAGAGAGAAGGTACGGAAAGTCTCGAGCAATCGAGATAAAAGTACACCCTCGTTGCAGATACGAGTATTGGCCCAAACCAATGAAAATCTGTATTTGTCCTACCACTTCTTGAAGTTCAAGAGTGTGTGTCGTTTCTCTGGAACTTTTAAAAACGTATGCAAAAAGATGGTCTTGTACAAATTCTTTCGGGACTTCTTCTCTTTATTCTCTGTTTCACACTCATTTTTTTCTTCCCTAAGAGTCATCAGGATGTAGAAATTGGTAAAAGTGTTCTGCCTCTTCACGTGATCAAATAATTTAGCTTTGTAGTCAGAATACTGACAGAAATTTGGGTCACAGGTCTTCCCAGTGCTATAATGGCAGCTATCTATGGGAAAAGAAAAGATTTATCTAGGATTTCTCTTGGGATTTTGGTTATTACAGCTCCTTTGTGGTGCTGGGCTTCTCTATATCGTTGGTATTAATCAAAATGCGTTACTCTTGCAAGATATACAGTCACGGCTTCATGATGATGTTACGTATCGGGATGGGAAGTGGGATACATATCGCTATAATGCAGATCCTTCAGTCCCCGGGAATGCGTATTCTGTCTATATGATTACCACGGATGGATTTGTCATCGAGAGATGGCATCCAATTCAGGGACTTCTTGATACTTCTGATTTTAAACATTTACTCCAATTACAAACTCCTCAAACAATCACAACTATCACTAATCAAACTTGGCGTGTCTTTTCATTGCCTATCCAACAATCGGGGAGTGTTATTGGTGTCATTACGGTCTCATCGTTTACCCCAACAGACATGGACATGGGACAAATTGATAGTGCACTTGAGGACAATGCACATGTTATCCTTGATCATTTGACGGTAAAAAATGGCATTATCTCTGCACGAAACCTTGATGTCAGGGCGATCCCATACACACTTTCTTTTCAAGTGGTCAATCAATTTAATAAAATTATTGTCAAAAATAATAACTTTAATAGTATTGATCGCTTACCAAATTTTATTGATCCTAGTTATGTCGATAACGCACTGCATAGTCCACATGAGCGAGTGGTTGCAGATAGTCTCACGGGTGAACATTATTATGTTGTTACCTCAGCGCTTACTGATGCCAAGGGGACAGTGCGTGGCGTGATAGTGGTGACAAAGTCGATTAGCTATCTCTATCATCTCTTACTCTGGTACTTCATTGGTCAGCTAGGCGTAGGCATCTTGAGCAGTGTGGTGCTCTCATGGTATGTCACTCTACATCCACTCACCCCGGCAAAGGAGAAACCGCTCACCTTTGTTCACTTTGATAAAAAGACCTCGGTCCTTTCCTTGAATGAATTTGACATGGTTATCCCTTTCGCTACCAATCAATATTATCTTTGTGAGGCGATTTGTGCCCATCCAAAAAAGAAATGGGAGGTAGGGGAGCTACTTGATCGATTTGGGATTGAGGCGAGCAGTGAGAATGCCCGCAAAGTGTATGACGCGATGCTGCTTCTCAATAAGAAAATTATGACAGTACAATCAAAGCGTCTGGTGATGATGCAGGATAGACGATATTTCTGTAATCCAGAACTTGCCGCACTGATTTCTTCATAAGCTGACTCCTTCGTGAGTAACAGTGACTCACCTCACATTTAGTTATGCTAAAAGCATGAAAAAAATAATGTGGGAGGTCGGTGCAGGGGTACTGTTAGTACTCTTGACTGTTTCTTTATATCTGTGGCTTCCTGTCTCAAAAAATCAGGTGCAGTATGGAAGAACTGTTGTCCCTGTGCAATTACTTCAAAACTAATAGATATTGTGCGTACCAAACACCAAGCATCACGATATAGGCAATCAGGGTAGGGATGGTTGCGAACTTTATGTATTTGGACATGGTGAGTTCTTTTACTCCGCTCATGACGGCAATGCCTGCAGCACTGCCCAGAAGCAAGATTGAACCACCATTTCCTATGGTGAGCGCTAAAAGGACCCAGAGACTTTGATTAGGCAGCGTGACGAGTTTCATAGTGACGGCAGTAAGTGGAATGTTATCAAAGAATGCAAAAAGGACACCTACCAGTGCTGATCCCCAGACGACGTGCATGAACTCTTGGGTCGCCCCGAAGATCATGCGTGAAAGTGCCTCAAGAATACCAAGTGCATTAAGGGCATTGGCAGCAAGCAAGATACCTACATAAAAATTTACTGAGGCGATATCAAGTTGTTTAAAAATATCTTCCATCACATCAACAGAGGATCCTTTTTGGGTAACATTCTCGTATTGGAGGAAGAGCCAGAGTATACCTAAGCCAAAGAGAAGACCGATATAGGGAGGCAGGCCAATATTGTTGGCAAGGACTGGAAGGAGGAAGCTCACGCTGGAACCAGCAATAACGAGCTTATCTTTTTTGCTCAAGATGGTGGGATTTTCTTCTTTTTTTGCAATGTGATCGGAAGGATCAAGTTGAAAGTACAAGATCCCACATGATACCAAAAGGAAGGCAACTGCAGGCAAAAATCCTTCACGGATCACCGTGAGAGCATCATATTTCCCAGCAATCCACAAAAGTACCGTCGTCACGTCTCCAATTGGAGAGAATGATCCTCCTGCATTGGCTCCAATGACGATAGCAGCTGCCGCAATAAGCATGTTTCTCCCTTTGAAAAAATGTCTGGCGACCTGGACCATAAGCAGTCCGACTGTCATGTTATCAAGCATGGCTGAGAGGAAGAAACTTCCAAGACTTAAAAAGATAAACTGTTTGCGTACATCGATGGAGAGTTCAAGTAGTTTTTCTTTTAAGTATTCAAAAAAATGATGACGTGCCATCAGCTCAACCAGAGCCATGGATGCTAGAAGAAACATTAAAATACCAAAAATTTCATTACCCGTCTGTTGAAATGCTGCCTGAACATAGGCATGAGATTTTCCCATAAGTACCACAATAAGCCACAGAGCACCTCCCAAAACAAGGGCAATGGCAGCCTTACTGGTTCGGAAAACACGTTCAAAAGAAATCAGAAAAAATGAAAAAACAAAAAGAATAACGGCAATAACTTCTGTCATACGAGGTATTATAGCAGCTTAGAAAGGGTTAAGTTGTTTGAAAGCCAACAACCCAGAGTGGAGTTTACTTTTAACCGATTTGACTCGTGGCTTGATCTTGATGGGTTTGAGATTCATTGGCTTGAGCTTCAAATGGGCCGGAAGATTCATGTGCTGCTGGACTGTTGTGATGTATCGATAGGGGTATTCAATGTAGGGCATCAATTTTTTCCATCGCCGAGGAGAGGAATCCACAATGAGTTTGGTATCGAACTTAATTTTGCCGTATTTTGCCAGATGAATAGAAAGATCAATATCTTCATGAACGAGCCGATCATTCGTGCACACTTCATTTTTGATCTTTTGCCACGCTTCTTTCCTCATAGCGATATTTGGACCAAACATCACATCGTGTCCAAGCATACTTTTCACAGAGAGAAGGACAACATTGGCCGGCCATTCCCTTAATCTTAAAATCTTTGGAATATCATAAAACTGTGCTGGGCCTGAGAGTCCAATCACATCGGGGTGAGCGGTCATATATCGCTTGATATGCGCAATCCAGTTGGGTCGAAGACGCGTATCAGCATCGGTTCGACAAATGAGATCCCCAGTCGCAGCATTAAAGCCAGCATTGCGTGAAAAAGATGCTCCTGGCGTTTTTTCCTTTACCACACGTACAGATGGAAATTCCTTAACGATCTCAACCGTTCGATCTGTGCAGTTATTATCAACCACGATTACCTCATCTGGCTGCTCTGTCTGAGCAAAAACACTCTCTAAACAGGCACGGATGTATTGTTCTTCATTCCAGGCGGGGATAGTAAGGGAGACTTTCATACGCTCAAATATATTTTAGCACATTTATTTGGCCAATATCTGCAGAAGGACCGATGGAAGCATCTCTTTAGGGGTTGCCAGAAGATAACTTGTCACAACAAGAAGAACAAGAATCAATGTAGGAAGTGGAAGAAGGAACATCCATGGATTGGAGATGGTTATTGGTTTATTTGGGGCCACTCGTGCTGGTCCAGTCCCAAATTTGACCTCTTTGCCACGCCAAAGTGCGATTTGGTTGGCTATAGAATAGCCAAAAACGAGTTTCATCATGCCAATATCGGTCATACGACGCATAGAAGTGTATATATACATATTGAGGTTATATTCTACTTTGCCAACTTTCTTCAACTGAAAACACAGTTCCTGATCCTCTCCAAAGGTGCGAGTGGTATCAAATCCGCCAATTTTCTCAAAGGCGCTCTTGCGTACCGCGATATTTGGGAACAAAAAGCCTCGCTGGAGGAATTTTAATAAATACATCCATCCAACTGTTGCTGGATAATATAGGAAATTTTCCCACCAGTAGCTTTCCAGAGGGTAGAGCGGGCCCCCCACGGCGACAATGTCTGGCCGTTTTTCAAATGAGTCAGCCACGGTCTGAAGCCATGTCTTGGGGAGCACATAATCGGCATCGGCTCTGGCAATAATATCAGCTTTGGCGCCATAAAATCCTGCATTAC
Source organism: bacterium (assembly GCA_021777565.1). Classification (GTDB taxonomy): domain Bacteria; phylum Patescibacteriota; class Microgenomatia; order Levybacterales; family UBA12049; genus JAJYDJ01. The sequence continues at coordinate 174,074 of JAJYDJ010000001.1, forward strand.
ATGCATGGGCATAGCCTTGTTTCTTCTCTTTGATCACCCTAGCCCCCATAGACTGAGCTATCTCAGAGGTTTTATCAGTACTGTTATTATCAACCACAATCACTTCATAGGGGCCTTTGTAGGTTTGCACTTTGAGTGATTCCAGCAGCTTCGGCAGGAATTTTTCTTCGTTGTAGGTAGGAATTACGACAGAAATGTGAGGTTTCATACAAGTCTACTTCGGTCTTTCTAGTATATCAGGGGTTTTTGCCTGATGCAACGAACTTCCCACATAAGGCTGATTTTGTTATACTACGTGTGTGTTTGGCGCGTTGGCGAAGTGGTAACGCAGGGGTCTGCAAAACCTCCATGCGCCGGTTCAATCCCGGCACGCGCCTCAAACTCTTGGCTGAAAGGCACACTATTTGCTATAATGTGTCAATGGGACGGATGGTGGAAAATGGAGCATATGCTCCACACCAAGAATTTGTGCAAACTGATGACGGATTTAGCGAATCCAAATTGAGGAAGCGAACAGAGACGGCACAGTCTCAAACAGATCCTCAGTTGGATGAACTCATCCTTCTGTCCCAAACGCTCACAAGTCTTTTGGAGCATTATCGATCACTACTTGTGACCGATCTGCACCAGGCAGCGAGAGTCCGAGAAGAAATCGCTCGTACTAAAGCACGACTTGAAGAGCTATTTCAGACGATTGGAACATAATGCGGGCGCATGGCTCAGTGGTAGAGCGCGTTCCTGATAAGAACGAGGTCCTTGGTCCGATCCCAAGTGCGCCCACCCGCAATACTTCATTTTGCCTCCAGGATTTTTGTTATAGAAGAAAATTTACTGTATCTCTTCGAAGGTTCCATCCAAGTGGATGTAGTAGAGTGACACGTGCAAGTTAGGATATTTCTTCAGAACTGTCTCACGTGCTTTTCTCAAGTCTGTAGCGTGTCTTTCTGGAGTACTTTCCGGGCCGTATGCACCGCATTCCTCATGGTGTAACAAGACAACATCATGAATACTATGCAGTCTGACAGAGATATCAATTTGTCCGAGAATGGTGTCTAACTCTTTTGTACTTCCGGCAAAACCTACGTAGTCATAGGTTTTGTTTGGCATATTCTTCTCGATCCATTCATGAATATATTTCTGGAAACGGAAATCAATACAACTAACGATGATAGCGTCGCAGGTATGTGCCATATGAGTTAGTGTAGTACTCATGAACATGTGATACAAGAGGTTATTTTGCGGATTGGGTCGCTGGTGCTGTGGTGACTACAGGTTTTACAGAAGGCATAGGAGTAACGGTTGGCATGGTTAAGGGAATGGTTATCTGATTCTCAAGCTTGAGTACTGACTGAACAACACCTTTTGCGGTAACCAGGGATTTTGGCAGGATCTTGACGACTGTTGAACCACTTGCGGAGGCAGCTGGCAAAAGCTGCAGTTCGATAACGGTTCCTGCTCCTTTGACGGGAAGTTGTGTCGGAGTAATTCCTAGCGCATAGGTGAAATTACCGGTCTTCATATTCAGGTCTTTAAAGAGGACATCAGGATTGGCAAAGAAACTTGCAGGAGTTGCGGTGACACTTGAGAAGGCTGCTGGATCAAAGCTTAACTCTAACTGCACGGCTGTAACTTCGTTACCGCCACTATCAATGTGTACGTCAACAGTCCTCATTTTGCTTGAGCTGGTAGCTGGCTGCAGTTCAAGTGAGAGTACGGTCTGGGCTACTGGTGTGGGCGTTGGTTTTGGAGCGGTAGGCGTTTTTTTGACACTGCCAGGATATTGCGTGATAGCTAAATACAAAAGGAAGACAGTAATAAGTGCGAGCGCTGCAATAAAGAATGTTGTTCGTCGTGGGAGGGACATAAATGATCCCGTTGGCTGTCCACCTACTGGTGGCATTTCTGGTGGCACAGGTGTTGCTGGAGGAGTCATTGGTGATGGCGCAGCAGAGGTCGAGGCCTCAGGGGTTGGAATAGCAGGCATTGTTGGAGTAGGGATAGGTGATCCACTTGGCGTAACTGGTGATGTATCCATATATCCATCATAAAGATTGTTTTGACATTGTGTCAATATGATATAAAATTGAGCTCATGAAGGTTCGTCAATCTGTTTTTGATACATACTGGTACTTTGCTGCAGAGAGGCAGAACATTTTTTTTAATAGGCTGAATGGCCGTGAGCCCCTGACACAAGATCCAATTTTTCAAATGTACAAGTTCTGTAATAGCTATCGGGCCAGTGATAGAGTGTCTCAGTTTCTCATTCGTGAAGTCATATATAACAAGCAGTATTCAGAGGAAGACACCTTATTTCGTATCTTTCTCTTTCGGCTTTTGAATAAAAGTGAGACCTGGGGGCTTTTGGAAAAGGAATTAGGTGAGATTTCTTTGCGCACCTTTTCTCCTGATAGGTATGCCCGCGCCATTGAAAGTATCTATGCAAGGGGAGAGATAGTCTATGGCAATGCATTTATCTTGTGTGCGACCAAAGCATTTGGATTTGATAAAAAACATGAAAATCATATGGCACTGATGAAATATGTTTTCCGCGACACGGACTTCTCCCAAAAACTCTTGCATGCCACCTCACTGCAACATCTGTTTGAGACACTTCGCTCACTTCCCTTGATAGGGGACTTTATGGCATATCAGATCGCGATTGACTTAAATTACTCGGATGTCTTTAATTTTGATGAAAATGATTTCACTATTGCTGGTCCTGGTGCCAAACGTGGCATTGCAAAATGTTTTGAAGATACGAATGGCAAAGACAGCGCCTATGTGATCCAGTGGATGGTTGAAAATCAGGATAAAGAGTTTGCCCGTCTGGGGATCAATTTTCAATCTCTGTGGGGGAGAAAGTTACATGCAATCGATTGTCAGGGACTTTTTTGTGAAACCGATAAATATTCACGAGTCAAATTCCCTGAGCTTAAAAGTAATAGAGTACGTATGAAGACAACCTTTTCTAGGCATAGCAGCCAAATATCATATTTTTACCCACCCAAATGGGGGATTAATGAAAAGATAGGATAAGATTGCTATGATAGTGTTATGGTAGGTTTCTATGCACGAATGGTACTGATTGGGGGACTCGCGGTCGTCGGGTTTATCATAAGTCTTTTATTCTCAAGTCACTTTGGATTTTGTGTCCCAATAGGTGGCGCGTGTGGATAACTATGAAGCTTGAAACCAGTATCTATGAGTTTTTTACCGGCGTTTTTGAACTTGCGAAAGTCCCTCCTTCTCAACAACAAGATCTCATGGATCAGCTCAGTAGTGCTTCTTTAGTATCAGCCGCTGCAGAGATGATAGGGCAACTGTCCCAGACTACCAACGCTAAAAAACAAGAGAAGAGCAAAGAGAAACTTGACGAACTTGTGTCGACCTATGGCGAAGAGGCGGTTAAGATGGCTCTAGCCAGAGCACTACGTGCCAACACGACCATTACTCTGGTTGAATTTATGCAGGGTCTCAGTCCTGAAGAACAAGGAACAGTAACCACAGTAGTCAATGAGTTAAACATCCATGACGTGACCAATCTCCCCAAGAATTTTTTCTCACTTTTTGAGTAATCAAACGGGGATACTATTTGATACATTGTCTCATGAAAAAAAACTCATTATGATAAAACCATGCTTCAAAAGACTGATAAAGAAGTGTATGATCTGATTCAAAAAGAAGAAGAACGTCAGCGTGACGGATTGGAAATGATCCCCTCAGAGAACTATACCAGCGCAGAAGTACGTGAATGCCTCGGCTCAATTCTTACGAATAAATATTCAGAAGGGTACCCAAAAAAGAGATATTACGGTGGAAATGAATTTATCGATGAAATCGAGATATTAGCGCAAAATCGAGCAAAAAAGTTGTTCGATGTTCCTCATGCCAATGTACAGCCATATTCTGGGAGTCCAGCGAATTTTGCGGTCTATGTGGCAGTGTGTGAACCAGGCGACAGCGTCATGGGACTCAATCTTCCTGATGGTGGCCATCTGACTCATGGGTGGAAAGCATCCGCAACCGCAAAGTTTTTTGACTCTCATCCCTACCATGTAAAGCCTGACGGTCATGTCGATATTGATGAAGCATGGAAGATCGCCAAAGAGTACAAACCCAAGCTTATTTGGGCTGGAGCCACTGCATATATGTATCAGTATGAATTTGAGAAGTTTGCCGAGATTGCAGATAGTGTTGGGGCTTACTTTGCTACAGATATAGCCCATGTTGCAGGATTGGTCGCTGCAGGCTCCCACCCAAGTCCAGTGCCTTATGCACATATCGTTACGACTACCACGCATAAGACACTTCGTGGTCCACGTGGTGGCATGATCATGGTGACTGAGAAAGGTCTTGCCAAGGATCCAGACTTGGGTAAAAAAATTGACGCGGCTATTTTCCCTGGTATTCAGGGAGGTCCACACAATCATCAGACAGCAGCTATTGCCGTGGCACTTGAACAAGCGATGACGCCTGCATTCAAAGAGTATGGCCAGCAGATAGTCACCAATGCGAAAGCCCTGGCAGAAGCCCTGAAAAAAGAAGGATTGACCTTGGTTGGCAATGGTACGGAAAATCATCTGATTTTAATTAATCTTGTCCCCTTGATGGGACCTGGTGGAGGAGCACTTGCCGAGCATGCTTTGGGACTTATCAATATTACGATGAATAAAAATACTATTCCTGCCGAACCAGCCTCACCTTTCTTCCCAAGTGGTCTCCGTCTAGGTACCCCGACACTGACTACCCGTGGCATGAAAGAGGATGATATGGGTAAAGTCGCTCACTGGATAGCGGCAGCACTGCATGAGATTAAGGATTATCATATGCCTGAGGAGAAAGAAGCACGACCCAAATACGTCAAAGAATTTAAAGAAAAGATTGAAGGGAATGCAAATCTTATGAAGCTCCGTCAGGAGGTTATTGCCTTTGCTCATGATTTCCCAGTAGAACCTACCCTCTGATTTCTGGAATTTACCCCAACATTTTGGTACAATAAGGCTATCTTGGTGGCTGTAGCTCAGTTGGTTAGAGCGTCAGTTTGTGGTACTGAATGTCGCGGGTCCGAATCCCGTCAGCCACCCATAGAATCCTTTTTGTACCTACAACATCTCTCTTAGACGTCCCCATGCATTTCTGCAGATCGTCTTTATGTAGTTAGGGGGTTGCAAAAGAGTATTGTATGATGGCATACTAACTATGCATTCAGAGAGATAGGAGAGTATCGGCTCGTACCTATCCGGCAACCCTTCATAGCATGGGTGCCAAACCGACATAGAATGTGATTTTAGATAAACTATGCAAGACTACACGTTTACTTCAGAATCTGTTTGTAGCGGACACCCCGATAAAGTGTGTGATCAAATAAGTGATGGTATCGTCGATGCAGTCCTTTCAAAAGATCCTCGTGGGAGGGTTGCGATGGAAGCACTCGTTACTGAAAATAAGATTGTACTCGCAGGAGAAGTGACGACTTCTGCAAAAGTTGATTTTGAAGCTATCACTAGGCAAGTTATAAAAGACCTAGACTATACTGATTCTCGATTTCGATTTACTCATGAATCTTCTCTGGACATGTATATCCACGAGCAGTCTCCTGAAATTGCTGCTGGCGTAGATGAAGAAGGAGCTGGAGATCAAGGGATGATGTTTGGGTATGCGTGTCATGAAACACCTGAGCTGATGCCATTACCAATCACACTTGCTCATCGTATGGCGCAGAAAATTGACGATGTAAGAAAATCTAAAGTCATTGCATATCTTCGCCCTGATGGGAAGACACAGGTGAGTGTACGATATGAGAATGGAAAGCCTGTCGCTATTACATCGGTTGTCATTGCTGTCCCTCATGAGGAAGAGAAGCAATTAAAAGAAGTACGCAATAGCTTGTATAGAGAAGTTGTCAGTCCTGTTTTGGCCGCGTATGGTTTTACATTCCCAGAGGATCAAGTCATTGTGAATGGAACAGGCATTTGGCACATTGGCGGACCGGCCAGTGATACAGGACTTACAGGGCGTAAAATTGTTGTGGATGGCTATGGTGGGTATGCCAGGGTAGGTGGGGGTGCTTTTTCTGGGAAAGACCCAACAAAGGTTGATCGATCAGGGGCGTATGCTGCACGATTTCTGGCAAAAAATATTGTTGCAAAAGGGTTAGCAGAGAGAGCTGAAGTGAGACTAGCTTACTTTATCGGAGCAAAAAAACCGTTGATGCAAGACGTTGAAACATTCGGAACAGAAAAAGTCTTGAGAGAACATATTCAAAAGTTCATGCATGAGATTTTAGATACATCAGTCGCTGGTATCCTCAAAACGTTGAATTTACGAACACCTATCTATAAAAATACTGCTGCCTATGGGCATTTCGGTCGGAGTGAGTTCCCGTGGGAAAAAATTGTGGCATGATCACTTCAGTATCTTAAAAGATAATCTTTGCTATACTAGGGGCATGCGACGAGTGCTTCTGATCATTGGTTTATTTATCTCTTCACTCTTTAGTTTTTCTCCAAGTGCACATGCTCAAAGTATGCAAAATCTCCAGGATTTTTTCATGAAAGGCACCATTGTTTCTTCTCAACAGGAGACGGGGAGTAGTCTTGGTGGTTCGCAAGTACCAACGGACTTAGAAGTAAAAGTACTTGATGGCCCACTGCAAGGCAAAACCGTGGCAGTACAGTATCTCTTTGACCAAAACGGCTCGATGGGGAGTATGGGGGTAGGGACAACGATTATTCTGGAAGCCAAAACTGATCCAACGACAGGAAGTTTGCAATATGGTGTCTATGAACAGTATCGACTTGATTGGGTATGGGTAGTACTCGGAGCATTTTTGATCGTCATTGTGGGTATCGCGAGGTGGCGTGGACTGGGATCGGTGGCTGGGCTTCTGGTTAGTCTTGGCATTATCGGTGGATATATCGTGCCACAGATTATTAATGGTGCTGATCCACTGCAAACTTGTCTAGTTGGTTCTGGCATCATTCTTCTCATTACAACCTATATTGCCCATGGTATCTCGCTTCGAACCACCCTTGCTGTTGTATCCACTGGTATTGTTCTTGTTCTGGCTGTGGGATTAGCGCAGCTTGTTGTACATCTACTGCAATTGTCTGGGATTGGTAATGAAGAAATATATAATCTACAGGTTGGGATGACGCATTCGATCAATCCTCAAGGGCTTTTCCTTGGTGGGCTTCTGATCGGTACACTTGGTGCCCTCAATGACATCACGACCACCCAGGTTATTACCGTCTTTACCCTTATTGATGAGAAAGCAGGCAAGTCAGTAGGGGAGCTCTTTAAAAAAGGTATGGCAATTGGTCAGGAGCATATTGCCTCACTCATCAATACACTTGTCCTTGCCTACGCTGGGACATCCCTTGGTGTCTTTATTTTCTTTGGCCTGAACCCCATGCACTTGCCTTGGTGGGTACTCATGAATAATGAGGGTACCGTCGAGGAAATCGTGCGAAGTGTGGTTGGCAGTATCGCTTTGATTTTGGTAGTTCCTGTGAGCACATGGCTGGCTGCCTGGATTGGGCTGCAAGGTACACGACTCAAAGATTTCTTCCCAGAGCCCAAGAAAGGGTAGTTTTTTTCTAAAATTTCCTGTATAATACCTCTATCACACACATTCAGTACTAAATCCTGACTGATGACAGTTCAGACTGAATGGAGGAGTCCCGCCTACGGCGAGGCGAAGAAGGATTTAATTATGAAAGCAATTACACTTGAAGAACTGCTTGAGGCCGGATGCCATTTTGGGCACCAGGTTGGCCGTCAAAATCCAAAAGCACGAGACTATGTCTTCGAAGCTCGCGATGGAGTCCACATTATTGATCTTGCCTTGACCAAAGAAGGTCTTGAAAAGGCAGCCGAATATATTAAACAAGTGGCTTCAGAAGATGGAACACTTTTGATCGTTGGATCAAAAAGACAAGCTGTTCCTGTTTTGACAGAGAAACTCCAAACACTTCGCAGTGCACTTCAGGAAAAAGGAGTCAGTGATAATCTCTACACCGTAACCGCTCGTTGGATTGGTGGAACATTGACCAATTCTGAGCAGATGATCAAAAACTACAAGAGACTTGAAGACTTGACTGAAAAGCTTCAGGATGAAGTAGTAAAAGCCCGCTACACCAAGAAAGAACTTGGTCTCATGGAAAAACAGCGCGGAAAGTTGAACACATTCTACTCAGGTCTTTTAGGTATGACCACCAAACCAACAGCTATCTTTGTTATCGACACACATTTTGAAGAACTTGCAGTCAAAGAAGCAAAGAAAATGGGTGTTCCTGTAGTTGGAATTGTTGATACCAATGCTGATCCAGATCCAGTTGACTATGTTATCCCAGCTAACGATGATGCCGCAGGAAGTTTGGAACTTTTGATTGGCTACATCTTGGATGCATGGCAAGAAGGTCGCACCGGGGTTGAAGCAAAAAAAGCAGCCAAGAGTAAAAAAGAAGCAGCAGTTGAAGAAGAAATCAAAGAAGAAGAAAAAACTGAAGAGAAAAAAGCAGAAAAACCTGCAAAGAAAACTACTACAAAGAAAGCAAAAAAGGAGGATAAATAATCGTGGCATTTGATCTTACCATGTTGAAAAAACTTCGTGAGGAAACAGAAGCTTCTATTGCAGATTGCCGCATGGCGCTTGAAGAGACTGATGGTGACTACCAAAAAGCCCTTGAATGGATCAAAAAGCGAGCAGTCGCAAAAGCCGAGAAGAAAGCAGATCGTGAAGCAGGACAGGGAATTGTCGAGGCATACATTCATGGAAATGGCAAAATTGGTGTTTTGGTACAACTTCTGTGCGAGACTGATTTCGTAGCCCGAACTGATGACTTCAAGAACTTGGCTCATGACATCGCACTGCAAATTGCTGCCATGAACCCTGAAAATGTCGAAGAACTTCTCAAACAAGAATTTATTAAAGATACTTCAGTGACGATTGAACAGAAAATCAAGCAAGTCATTGGCAAACTGGGTGAGAATATCATCTTGAAAGGTTTTGCCAGACTTGATATATAATATTAGTATGGATCCACTTCTTCAGGAAACTTCTCAGTCCATGGACAAAGCAATTTCTTTCTTGCAACAAGACCTTGCCACGGTTCGTACAGGACGTGCAACTCCAAGTTTGGTTGAAGGATTGGTCATCAGTGTCTATGGGGGCAGTACCAAAATGAAGCTCATGGAGCTTGCTACCACAGTAGCGTCTGATGCTCAGACCTTGATGATAACCCCATTTGACCCATCAATTCTTGATGAAATCCAAAAAGGTATCATGGAAGCCAACACAGGACTGACACCAAGTAGTGACGGACATGTTCTTCGTATCGCGATCCCTGCTCTTTCTGAAGAGAGACGACAGGAGTTGGTGAAGTTGATGCATCAAAAATTGGAAAATGCTCGTATTATGGTCCGCCAGGCAAGACAAGATGGACTGCAAGATGTAAAGAAAAATGAAGACTTGTCAGAAGATGATGTTAAACGACTTGAAAAAGATATCCAAAGACTCACCGATGAACATATTGCTACCATTGATGGACTTGGCAAAGCCAAAGAGTCAGAACTGATGCAGCTGTAATTTCCCCTCGGGTCTTCCTGTTTTTTTCAGTAGAAGTATAGTATGATGATTCATATGATCGTGAGTATTCTTGCGTTTTTTCTGGTGCTTTCTATTCTTGTCCTGATTCATGAAGCTGGACATTTTTTCACAGCAAAAAAATTTGGCATAAAGGTGGAAGAATTTGGTTTTGGTTTTCCTCCAAAGTTGTTTGGCAAAAAATATGGTGAGACAGAATACACTATCAACGCACTTCCAATTGGTGGCTTTGTCAAACTCTATGGTGAGGATGAGGCTGGTGCCGGCAGAGTTGATCTGTCTGGTAAAAAACATGAAGTAAAAGGTGATATCAAGCGTGCATTTTATGCGAGACCTGCCTGGCAGCGATTCTTGGTCGTTGTCGCAGGAGTTGTGATGAATTTTCTTCTGGCAGTCGTGATTTTGACGTATCTATACGCAGTCCCTGGAGTTCCAACACCTGGGGAGACCGTCATCGTGACCAATATCATGAAGGGTTCTCCTGCAGAGAAAGCACATGTGCAGGTAGGGGACATCATCTCAGGTGTGGATCAGCTGCCAGTGCATAGCACCAGTGAACTGGTTTCATATGTAAAAGCGCATGCAGGCCGCTCAGTTACCTTGCATGTCACGACACCAAATGGTCAAAAAAGTGATATCAGTGTCACCCCACGAAGTGTGACACCTAAAAATCAAGGGGCACTGGGTGTTGAGATCGCAGTAAAGCTTGTCATGAAACGCTATCCATGGTATCAAGCACCTTTTGTCGGTGTGAAAGAGACACTTATCCAGTCATGGCAAATACTCGCAGGTATCGGACAAGTGATTGCTCAAGTTGTTACGACGGGGAGTGTACCAGCAGGCGTTGCCGGACCAGTTGGCCTTGCACGTATAACGGGGGATGTCGTCAGGTCAGGTTTTGATGCGACACTAGCGCTGCTTGCCGCATTGTCACTTAATCTTGCGATTCTTAACATTTTGCCAATTCCGGCTCTGGATGGCGGAAGGTTCTTCTTCATTCTGATCGAGATGATTACCAGAAAAAAAGTAAATCAAAAGTTTGAAACATATGCCCATACGATTGGTATGGCGCTGCTTCTTGGGCTGATTATTCTCATTACGATTCATGACGTTTTGGGGATTATTCATAACACTCCTGTTCTTCCATAGCTTTACATCTCCTGTCTTGCGTCATACAATGAAACAAGAATATGAAAAAACTTGCCATATCGATCTGGCAACACAAATGGACGCTTCTTTTTTATGCTGTCATGGCAGCAGTTTTCCTCATCAATACGCTCCACACCAGTTATCCTGACGAGTTTGATAATATTTCCGGTGGATGGTTTATCTTGCATGGCAAGCTTATTTACACGGGATGGTTTACTCACCATGGGCCATTCCCATACTATCTGGCAGCACTGCTTGAAATTTTTAGCGGGGACTCTTTTGTACGATTCCGACTCATGTATGCAGTCGCGATGCTGGCATACTTTATTGGGATATCATATCTTTTGAAAGGAAGAGTCAGCGAGCTCTCCCAGAAACTTTTTCTTGTCTTTACGGCTGTTTTTGGTATTGCAGCGACGTACTATTGGGCACACATGCTCCTTGCCGACAATGTCGCGGCATTGACTTTTGTCCCGGTATTTATTGTTATCATTGATAAACTTTTCACCAAAAAGCCCTTTACTCTTAACGATATCTTGTTTCTCTCAATTCTGATGGCATGTGGATTTTATGCCTCTCTTGCCTATATTTATGTGCTTGCATTTTTTGCCGTCGTTATATTGGGGAACTACTATTGGACTGAAAAGAAGAAACTACATGGAGTGCTCGCATGGCTTAAACCGCTGGTTATGTTTGCCATTCCACATCTCGTATTTGGGCTCTATTTAGTGCTGACGGGGAGCGTGTCAGCATATTATCATGACGCCTGGGTCTTCAATGAAAAATACTATATTTTTAATTACCCACGTCCTGAAGGGGCAGGAATAAATCCAGTCCGCTACAGCATCATGATCGTTCATAACTTTATGATTAGTTTCCAGACCGTGCTTATTGGTGTGAAGTACTTTGACTTTGGATCACCTATGAATATTACGCTTGCTCTTGGAGACGCGGCCGTCTTTATCTATCTTTTGATGAAAAGAAAATTCTTTCTCGCTGGCTTTGTCTTGCTTACCTTGGCGCTCACAACCCCACGCAGTGACTTGTCCAAGTCTCAAGAAACAGATTATCAGGCAGCGATGTATATTCTTTTTTCATATTGGAATATTTTGTGGGTACTTCGTCAAAGCGCTCAGTCTCTGAAAGAAGAGGCAAGTGCCGCTCTCAAAGTGGTCAGTGGATTTTTGCTCCTATTGGTTGGCGTATATAGTATCTTTGCAGGGTTATATTTGTTCAATGGATTTTTCACCAAAGCATATCTGAAATATATGGGGACTTCGCCCCTTATTTATGACAGGCCTTCCGCTGCACCAGTCATCAACACAGTGATTGGGCCAAATGACTATATGTGGATCGGTCCATTTGCTTTTGAAGACCTCTTTTATGCTCATGGGAAGTTCCCATCTATGTATCAAATTCTGATCCCGGGTATGGCGCATGATCCACAGATTCGTGCTCGGGTCCTGGCTGATTTTGAAAAAAATCCACCGAAAGTCATGATTTTTGATAGGCACTTTGTGGTCCTTGGTAACGACGTTGGTCAGTATGGATCATTCTTGATAGACTTCTTTGATAAAAATTATGTAACGCCCCTTGCGTACCATGATGGCAACACCGTCTATCGATCTGTTGCTCCTATTGAGGTAGGTAAACTTGATCTTGAGACACAGCTATATGTTCGAAATGATGTTGTGCAGGAGGTACTCCCAAAACTTGTTGATGCAGGGTATCTTAAGAGAGTAACCGTAAAGTAATACCATGAAAGTTCAGTATATACAGTCGACAGATATTGCGACCATTTCAAACACCATTACGTCTTCACTTGATCCCCAGACAGCGCTGTTTCTCTCAGGTGGCAGTACGCCAAAATCTCTCTATAGTTATTGGGCAGCCAATGGATTTTTACTGCCAGGGGCAGTGGCACTGGTTGATGAAAGATACGGGACAAAATGGCACGAAAAAAGTAATGAGTTGATGATCAGAGATACCGGCCTGGTGAAGTATTTAGAAGAGCACAATGTTGGGTGGTATCCTATCTTGCAGGATGAAAATTTATCTCTTCTCGAGACAGCAGCGCACTATCATGAGACGGTAGAGAGTTTATTTAGCTTGTATCAAAAGAAAATTGCGATTATGGGTATTGGGACTGATGCCCATACGGCAGGTATTGCGCCGCTTCTTGGAAAATTGCAGAATTTTGTCGCGTCCTATGACCGTCGTGATTTATATGACAAAGGATTTGGCCCACGTGTCACACTGACGTTTGACGCACTGAAACATATGGATCATTTCTTTATTCTTGCCTTCGGAACAGAGAAAGCACGTCCACTTGCCCAAATGATGACCGAGGGGTCGCTGGATGAAATTCCTGCGCGATTTTTCACACTTCCTGAGATTACAGAACACGTGACTCTTCTCACAGATCAAGTAATTGAGTAAGTGATTCGTGATACAATGCTCCTATGCAACAGGTAACACTCGTTATTTTTGGCGGGACAGGTGATCTAGCACAACATAAATTATTTCCAGCACTGCATACGTTATTTCTGCAAGGTAAACTCCCAGAGGATTTTTTGATCTTTGGCTTCTCACGACGCGCCATGACCGATCAAGAGTATCAGGAATTAATAAAAGAGAGTATCCCGAGTGCCAGTGAAGCATTTCTCTCGCACGTTGCCTATCAGCAAGGTGAATTTAATACCCCCGATGGGTATGAGCTGCTTCATCAAACAATGACCAAGCTGCCTGGTACTCACATTTTCTATTTAGCCACGCCACCTGAACACTACGAATCCATCCTTACAGCCTTATGTGATCATGGTGTTTGTAACGGCGAGTCTCGTATCGCAATCGAGAAGCCTTTTGGGAAAGACTTAGAGAGTGCACAGGCGCTAGATAATCGTCTCGCAGAGATGTTTCATGAACAGCAGATTTTTCGTGTGGATCACTATCTTGGGAAAGAGGTATTACAAAATATTCTTTATTTTCGTTTTGCCAATACTATCTTTGAACCGATCTGGACTTCAGAATATATTGATAACGTTCAGCTCACTTTTTTTGAAGATAAGACAATTCATGGGCGAGGAAAATTTTTCGATGGGGTAGGAATGCTTCGGGATGTCGGGCAAAATCATCTCATGCAAATGCTTGCCGCAGTAGTGATGGAGCAACCGGCAAGCTTTACCAAGGAAGATGTCAGAAGTAAGCGTGCTGAAGCGATAGAAGCACTAACACCTATTACTGATATAGCCCACGGAGTCGTACGTGGTCAGTATGAGGGATACCTTGAAGAGAAGGATGTCCTGCCTGATTCACAGACAGAGACGCTCGTTGGTTTGAAATTCTTTGTCAATACGCCACGATTTACTGGTGTACCTTTCTATATGCGTGCTGGCAAAGCCATGGCACGTCCTGAGGTCAGTATCTCAATCGTCTTTAAACAAACCTGCCATATTCTCTTCAAAGAAATTGGGTGTCCGGAGATTGGGAATGTTCTGACATTTCGTATTCAGCCCCATGAAGGGATATCGCTTCGCACCATCACCAAAACTCCAGGGACTAAGCCAGGTCTTGAATCTGTTGATCTGCACTTTTCTTATAAAGAGGCCTATGGCAATGCAGGAAGTGATGCATATGAGAAAGTATTGCTGGATGTTATTACAGGAGATCAAATGTTGTTTAACCGATCTGATGAGATGGTTGCTTCCTGGAAGTTTATTACTGACATTATGAAAGGCTTGGGGAGCGTGCCACTGCAGAGCTATGACAAGGGGAGTGAAGAAATCCCTGCGCTCACTGAGCTTATAGAAAGGGATGGCAGGAAATGGCTTTAGAGGAAGAAAAAGTATTTCTCGTTAATACTGAGGGCAAAAAGTTGTGTGGATTATTTCATGAGCCCAAAAAATCCAACGGCACCTGCGTTATTCTTTGTCATGGCATAACCTCTAATAAAGACGAATGTGGCGTATTTATTGATGTTGCGAACGAACTAGCAGAAAGAGGATTTAGTACCTTTCGTTTTGACTTTACTGCACATGGGGAATCTGAAGGAGAGAGTAAAGAGGTTACGCTTTATACCTTTGTTCGTGATATCGAGTCAGTAGTCCATTTTCTCAAAGAAGAAAAACATGCCACCTCACTTGCAACCCTAAGTGCAAGCTTTGCTGGTGCTCCAACGCTTCTGTATGCGGGTGAAAATCCTGACCTTTTCCAAGCAATTGTTCTCTGGAATCCACGTCTGGATTTTGAAACACTCTTTCACCCCATCACTGAAATGGGCAAGAAAAATTGGGGGCAGCAGGTTATCGATAATGCCTCCAAGACGGGCTTTCATGAGATCCAGGGAGATGAGGGGTCATTTTTTATCAGTCAGAAATTTGTGGAAGATATGCAAAAATATACTCCCTGGCAGATGCTTGATCGCATCGCCTCCCCAGTACTTATTGTGCATGGGGATGCAGACACCTTTGTGCCTTACAGTGACAGTGTGAAATATAGCAAGATGTTTGACCTGCCACTCGTCACGATTAGTGGGGGAGAGCATGGATTTATTGATAACTACACGCATGAATTGCAGGCAACACATGCAACTATAGATTTTTTTCAAAAATATCTGGTATAAAGATACTATGCAGATTGCTTTTTTAGGTCTTGGAAAAATGGGAAGTCGCATGGCCTCCAAACTGGTTGCGGATGGCCACGAACTTATCGTGTGGAATCGTACGAAGGAAACCGCAGAAGAATTTGTCGCGCATTATCCAAAAGGTTCCACTCTTGCCACAACAGTAGAAGAGGCACTCTCGGCACTTACTGGCTCGCCTAAAATAGTCTGGCTCATGCTCCCAGCAGGCGACGCTACTGAAGCAATGATCACCGAAGTCATGCCACTGCTTGCAAAAGGCGATGTGTTGATTGATGGTGGCAATGCACGTTTCTCAGATACAGAGAGGCGCTCTCAAATGCTTTCTGAAAAAGGTATTCTTTTCCTGGGTATTGGGGTGAGTGGTGGTATTATCGCAGCTACCGAAGGATATCCGATGATGGCTGGAGGAGACAAGGCAGCCTACGACATAATTGTGCCACTTCTTGATACCTTGGCCAAGCCTCATGGTGGGCATGACTATTTTGGCACCGGGGGAGCAGGACATTTTGTAAAAATGGTGCATAACGGCATAGAGTATGGCATGATGCAGGCATTTGCCGAAGGGTTTGCGGTTTTGGAAAAGTCTGACTATCACTTTGACCTGCATAAAATTTCCCGCCTGTGGCAGAAAGGGACCATCGTCTCAAGCTTTCTTCTTGATCGAGCTGAGGAAATGCTTGCCAATGATACGAGTCTTGCCTCATTTACTGGTGTGGTGACCGAAAGTGGTGAAGGGAAATGGACGGTTGAAGAGGCCAAAAAAGAAGGTGTTCAGACACCGATTATTGAAGGATCACTACAATATAGATGGGAGACAAAAGAAGATACTGCCAAGCAACAATCCTACGTTTCACGTATGCTTAATGCCCTCAGAAATGCCTTTGGCGGCCATGAAGTGAAGAAATAGTGGTTAGGATACTTTTCTGCGGATCTCAGGGAGACTTATTCGGGGTAAGTCAGTCTCAGCCTCTTGTGGTGGGAATTCAGTGATAATGGCCGTGACAGTCTCTACGCCTCTAAGAAGTGCTGCTTCCCATGCCTCACGTCTTCGTGTGTCATTCAGGGAAGTGATAGGGGTTTGGCTTGCTCTATCCATAGCAGACTTAAGTGGTGCGACAGGTGAGGGATGGACTACTTCACAATATTGTGTGAATTCACCGAGCGGGCGTGTTGTTCTCTCGACATCAGAAACGAGTGCCATGAGGGGAAGTATAGTGGAAAATAGCCTCAAAAGCTGTGAGCAAGGTCACGAGAATTATTTAACATCTCGACGAGCTGGCATTTTTATTGTTGCCGTAGAAGATACTCTTTCTTGATATGCAGCATCTAATGCATCTTGACTACGAGCGAAACGCTCTTCTCTCTGAGCACGTTCTGCACGCAGTGCAGCCAAGTTTGCAGCGGTTGCAATGGCTGTTTCTGCAAGAGAGTCAGAAACAATACCTCGAGCTTGCTGCTCTTTGATGCCCTGTTCTACCAGGGGGAATGTTGCCCCGGTGATAGCTTCGATGGTTCCGTTCATTGCCATAATAGTAAGACTATACAACGAAACAATAATATTGTCAAGTTATAGACAACAATCTGGCTATTCTAGCCATGGACAAACGGAGGTGTTTCTGTCATACTTTTATCAAAGCTTTGGAAGGATCCCAACCTTTCTCCGTCAACCGATGGAAAGCTGGCTGCGATGAGCAGTCCCGGAGGCAAAACCGTAAAAGATGAGTGCACCAACCAAGGTGGTACCACGCGAGTAAGCGTCCTTGTAAATGCCTGAAAACATGCAGGTGTTTATAAGGGCGTTTTTTGTTAGACTAAACATATGGCATATCAAAATACATTACCGAAAAAGTCAGAAGATTTATCAGCCTGGTACAACCAGATTGTGCTGTCTGCTGAACTTGCTGACTATGGTCCTGCGAAAGGCACCATGATTTTCCGTCCGTATGGCTATCGTATCTGGGAGCTTGTGCAGGAAGCTATGGACAAGCGTATCAAAGATCATGGCGTGGATAATGCGTACTTCCCACTTTTTATTCCTGAAAGTTTTCTCAAGCGTGAGAAAGAGCATGTAGAAGGATTTGCTCCTGAGCTGGCCGTTGTCACGGTCGGTGGGGGAGAAGAATTGGAAGAAAAGTTAGTAGTCAGACCTACCAGTGAGACTATCATGTATGATGCCTACAGTCGTTGGATACAATCCTGGCGAGATCTACCAATCCTTATTAATCAGTGGAATAACGTGGTTCGTTGGGAGAAGCGAACATATCTCTTCCTTCGTACGACAGAATTTTTGTGGCAGGAAGGGCATACGGCACATGCGACCCATGAAGATGCGGTGGATACCCAGAAGTGGGCCATGCAGATGTATGCGGATATCTATAAAGAATACTTTGCACTTCCAGGAATCGTTGGGTACAAATCACAATCTGAAAAGTTTGCAGGAGCCGACGCCACGTTAACCTATGAATCACTCATGCCAGAAGGAAAAGCACTGCAGGCATGTACGTCCCATGATCTTGGACAAAATTTCGCCAAAGCATTTAACATCTCATTCCAGGATAAAGAGGGGAAATCTGAATATGCCTGGCAGACGAGTTGGGGCTTTTCAACACGTTCACTTGGTGGTCTTTTCATGGCACACGGTGATGATAAAGGACTAGTCTTGCCACCGAAACTGGCACCGATTAAAGTAGTGATTCTTCCTGTCTTAGGAAAGGATGATAAAAAAGTATTAGATTTTTGCGAGGAAATAAAAAAGTCCATTAAGGCTGTCGACTCCCAGTTCTTAGGCAAAGTTGAGGTTTTGGATCAAGATTGGAAGAGTATCGGATGGAAAGCAAGTGACGCAGAGATGAGAGGTATACCTATAATAATTCCTGTTGGGCTCAAGGAGGCAGAAGGTGGAGACATTAAGATACAAACAAGAATTGAAGGATATTTTAAAGACGAGAATACATATGGGAATCTAGTCCCTGTTACCTCT
Source organism: bacterium (assembly GCA_021777565.1). Classification (GTDB taxonomy): domain Bacteria; phylum Patescibacteriota; class Microgenomatia; order Levybacterales; family UBA12049; genus JAJYDJ01. Next base: position 192,452 of record JAJYDJ010000001.1, read on the forward strand.
GAAAACATTGGGGCAGAAGTCGAACGTGTCTTGTCTTTGATCCAAGGTAGATTATTAGAGAATGCCCAGAAGTTCTTAAAGGAAAATACACATATAGTAAACTCATATGACGAGTTGAAGAAATATATGGAAACGACCAAAGGATTCTTAAAAGCATTCTGGTGTGAAGACGCGACCTGTGAATCAAAGATCAAAGAAGAAACCAAGGCAACCACTCGCTGTCTGCCTCTTGATGCTCCCGAGGAATCCGGGAAGTGCGTCTACTGCGGGAAAGATGCCACGCATCGCTGGATCTTTGCACAAGCCTACTAATCTATGAAGACGCAGGATGCATTCGCCGCACTTGATATCCGGGTTGGTAAAATTATTGCCGTGTCTCTTCTGCCAAATCCGCGCTACACCACCCATAAACTTACTATAGATTTAGGGCCAGAAATTGGTCAAAAAACATCTGGTGCACGGGTTCTTAACTATACGCAGGAAGAGCTGATGGGAAAATTAGTACTTTGTGTGATCAATCTCCCCCCCAAACAAATTGGTGGTACTATGTCGGAAGTTCTGACGCTTGGTGTGCCTGATGCAGGGCATGAATGTGTATTGATCTCTCCAGATAATGAAAAAGCAGTTATTGGTGGCAAACTCTACTAACTCAATCCCGGGATTGGGAATGGAAGCTTCAAGTTAAATATTTTAATCCACAAGACCATATATCCCAGAAGAAAAATAACAGCTCCAACAACATAAATAGCAACTGAGGTAGGACTTTTGGCTTTGGGTGCTATATAGCCATGCACAGCATCCCCATGTTTGGCTCCACTGGCTGCTGGCGTTTCTGGAAGTGGTGGCAGTGGAGTCGTGGCAACTGGCGCTTCAGGAGTTGGTGGTGTTGGAATTGGTCCCAGGGACTCAGTGGGAGCAGGTGTCTCTGGAAGGGTTGGCACTTCTGGCTGTTCTTCTGGTGCGCTTGGCATTGGTGCTACTGGTGATGCTACCAGATCTTCTGGTGGCATCTTGTGCTGCTCTGTTGTATCTGCTGGTGTAGTCTGAGTACTTGGGGTAGGCGTAGGTGTCGTTGATACACCTGGAATGTCCAGTGGTGGCATCACTGGTGGCTCAGGTGGTGTCCCTGGCGTAGGGGCTGCGGGAGACGTTGGGATGGATTCTGTTGGCTGCTCTGGAGTTGATGGCATCACTGTCTCCGGAATCTCTGTTGACGTTGTTTCGGAGGGTGTTGCTACTTCCTCAGCCACCAGTTTTGGTGCTTCTACTGGCTGCTCTGGAGTAGTGGGCATACTAGGTGTTACTTCAGGTGCTGCAGGTGTGCTTGGTGTTACGTCAGTTGGAATGGTTATCTCTGGTGCCGGTGGAGGAGGGGTTGGATTGGCAGATTGAGTAAATGGTCGATCTGATACAGATGGTGCCAATTCATCACTGGATGGCATGATCTCAGGTGCACGTTGTGTCTGTGGGGTAGCAGTTGGTGTGGCTTGATCGCTTGGTGTCGTAGGGGTTACTGAGGGGGTACCACCCAGAACTGTGTTATAAATTTCCTGTAATTTTGGGTCAATCGTATCAGCCATGTATTCATCGTAACAACCTAGAGAAGAGAATGTCAAATCCTTTTGCTACAATAAGAGTATGAAAGTCATTGTTACGCACTATGCTCCTGATTGGGATGCTATTTGTTCAGTTTGGCTCATCAAGACGTACTTGCCAGGGTGGGATGAGGCAGTGGTTGAATTTGTTCCTCATGGCAGCAGGCTTACGCTGGATGGCAAACAGCTCGTTGTTGAAATTGATCGCAGTAAGGCAGTCCCTGAAGTGATTGAGCACACAGCTGATCATGATTTGATACATGTTGATACGGGACTCGGGCCACTGGATCATCACGAGACAGAAGACCAGACTATTTGTGCATCCACAAGATGTTTAGAATATGTGAAAAAACACAATGACATGTTTGATAGTCACGAGGATAAATGGCAGGTACATGAGGAGGCCCTAGAGCGAATCACTGTATACATGACGGCACTAGATCATTTTCAAGAAGTATTCTGGCCAGAAGCAGCTACCGATCGCTATGATTTTTCGATCTGGGCAGTGCTGGAGGGGTATAAGGCCATTGTGAAGGGTGATAATGACAAGATCATGCAGTTTGGGCTAACAATCATGGATATACTCTTTCACCGTATGGAAGGAAAAATATGGTCAGAGAGAGAACTGCGACAAAAAGGCAAAGAATTTCAGACACAGTTTGGCAAAGGAATAGCCATCGAGACACTGGATGATGATGTCGTACGGCTTGCTGAGAAGCTAGGGTATGCGGTTGTTATCAGAAAAGATCCACGCAAAGGTTATGTCAGGATCAAGGCACTACCACAACGCGTGGATGGTCAGCCTGATACCATTGACCTCACTCGTTTGTACGAGAGGCTGATAAAAATAGATAGTAGAGCCTCGTGGTATCTGCATGTGTCCAAAAGGATGATCTTAAATACAGCCAATAAAGAAGTCAGGGCCGTGCCAACGACCTTATCACTTGCGCAAGTTGTGGCACTTTTATTAGAATTGTATCGATGAACGACTGTATCTTTTGTAAAATAGCCAACCGTGAGATCACGCCTGAGATCCTCTATGAAGATGATATGGTTATGGCGTTTCGAGATATTCACCCTAAAAAACCAGTACATATCCTCATAATTCCTAAAAAACATATAGAAAATATCATGGCGCTTGATGATGATCAGGTGCTAAATGGTGTGCGAGAAGCGGTAAAACACCTGGTCCATTTGCATGAACTCGAGGGAAAAGGTTTCAAAATTGAGATCAATGGAGGGGGACTGCAAGACGTAGAGCACTTGCATGTGCACCTCATGGGACCATACAAGTAGTTCTTACTTTTTTTGGCAAAATCTCCCCGAAGGTGTTATAATACTTCTACACAAATTTCCTAAAAAGGAGAGGGGGTGTTATTTTTTATGGTTAGTGTTAAAAAACAGCCAGGTACAAGTGATGATCACTTGATCAAACAATTTACGCGAAAAGTCATGCTTGAAGGGATTGTCCTGGAGGCTAAACGCCGTCAGTTCCATCTCAAACCATCAGCAGCTCGCAAACAGCGCAAAAAAGACAAACAACTGGAGAGAGCCCTCATTGCCAAAGCAATGTAATTGCCCTTCTTGCCTCGCATTTATCTTGTCAGCGTAGTATAATCGAGACGATGAAAGATCTTCGAGTGCTGTTATATGTTGAAAGCCGCTTCAAAGTAAACCGTAAGCGTGTACGTGCTGTGGTTAGTCGTGTCATAGGGGATCAGCATATAGAAGGACCAGTCGAAGTTTCTATTTCTTTTGTCGGAAATAGAAAAATGAAAGAGATTTCTGATAGACACCTCAATGATGGCAAAATCCATAATATTCTTTCATTCCCATTTGCTGAAGGGGAAGCCTCTGTTATGCCATCGGATGCGCTGCATCTAGGAGACATTATTATTTCCTATCCAATTCTGATACAGGAAGCATCTGAAGAGGAAGAACTCGTTGATGATCGGGTCGATATGCTTGTGGAGCACGGGCTTTTACATCTTCTTGGTATTCATCACCCAGTATAAACTCTCGCGTGATATATTTAGGTAACTGTTATCAAAAGGGAAGTATATTCTATACTGAATACTACCATGGTGTATTATCGTAAGTATCGTCCTCAAACAATTGCTGATCTAGATAATGCAGCCCTTCGAGACCGCCTGACATCACTTCTTGCCAACCCTGAACATGTACCTCATGCATTTCTTTTCACAGGCCCTAAAGGGACAGGGAAGACGTCTACTGCTCGTATCATCGCAAAGATCGTTAATTGTGAAGAAAATCTCTATGCCGGCAAAGGCAAAAATATAGAGCCGTGTAACACCTGTTCTGAATGTGTCTCTATCACCAATGGGAGCAGTATGGATGTACTTGAGATTGACGGGGCCAGTAATCGTGGTATCGATGAGATACGAGACCTGAGGGAAAAAGTTCGTCTGTCGCCCGTGAGTGCTCGTAAAAAAGTGTACATTATTGATGAAGTGCACATGCTCACGACTGAAGCATTTAATGCACTGTTGAAAACAATTGAAGAACCACCAGCCCATGTCCTTTTTATCTTCTGCACGACAGAGCCACACAAGGTCCCGGATACCATCATCTCTCGTTGTGTCCATGTAGCGATCACTAAGGGGAGTAAAGAGGAAGTTGTGGGGTCACTACAAAAAGTTGTGGAGGCAGAGAAATTATCTATCGATCAGGAAGTGCTAGAAGAAATCGCTCGTATCACTGATGGGGGGTTTCGTGATGCTAAAAAAATATTGGAAGAGCTGGCGAGTGCTGCTGAGGGCAAAACCATCACCCTGGATCTGTTACACACCTTGCATCACAGCGGGACAGGCCTCGTATTTGCTCAAGAGTTCATGAATACAATTTGTGTTCAAGATGGCGAGAAAGCTATCTCACTCATTGAGAATGCTGCCGCAGAAAATATGGATATGGGATATATTTTGGATACGCTTCTAGATCTGCTGCATACGCAGTTATTACTTCATTATGGGATAGGAGAAGGTGAGATGATGGAGATGTCTGAAGAGTTTATTGCATATGCGGTTGATGTTTTCTCACGCGCCAAGGGACAGATGAAGTACGCCAGTGTGAGTCAACTGCCCTTAGAGCTTGCTATCATAGAACTCATCCCGGGAGACGAAAAAGAAAGTGAAGAAGAGAAGGAGCCTGCGTCTTCGGTGAAAGTACAAAGTGGTAAACCAAATCTTACGATGATGATGAAAAAGCAGCAGCACATCACCTTTCAACAACGCATCAATCCACCAAAGCCGCCGGTACCAGTGAAAAAAGTGAGTAGTGAAAAATCTCCACAGATCAGTGTAAATCACGATATCACTTTCATGGATAATTTGATCCAAAAAGTAAAAGCAGTCAACAATTCTCTTTCTGGTGTACTTCGTGGGATTACCTTAAGTGATAAAACAGATGATAGTCTTACTTTTACGACCCGTTTTTCCTTTCACAAAGAGAGGCTTGAAGAGAGCGCAAATTATGCGATAATGGAGAAAGCAATTCGGGAGATCATGGGCAAACAGATGAAATTTAATATTCAATTAGTGAAGTAAGGAGGTGATATCTATGATGAATCCATTTAAAGGCATTTCAGATTTAAATGAGATGCGTAAACAAGCACAACAAATTCAACAAGCACTGCAGCAAGAACTTATTGAGGTAACTCACAAAGGAGTTCGTGTTGTCATCGATGGCGCTCAGAAAGTTCGCGAACTCAATCTTAATGGGATGAGTGACAGTGAAGCACTTGAAGCAATCAACCGTGCCATTGAAGAATCACAAAAAGTTGCAGCCAAGAAACTCGCACAGATGGGCGGAGGCTTAGGTGGTCTATTGGGAGGAAATAGTTAATGACGATCCCGAAAGCGATCTCTGATCTGATCAACTCCTTTGAAAGACTGCCTGGAGTTGGCCCCAAGAGTGCACAACGTTTGGCATTTTATCTTCTCCATGTTCCGCAAGGACAGCTGGATGATTTTGCCGTGGCGCTGCAAAACCTCAAAAAACACACCGTGATGTGTTCACGTTGCTTTAATATCTCTGAAGTAGATCCGTGCTGGATCTGTGCAGACAAGACGCGTGATCAAAGTATGATTTGTGTGGTGGAACAACCACTGGATCTTCTGGCACTTGAAAAAAGTGGGACGTACAAAGGACTGTATCATGTGCTCCATGGGAGGATTGACCCATTAAGTAATATTGGCCCTGATGAAATTTACATCGCGCCACTTCTGGAAAGAATTGAAAGCGAGCCAGTCAAAGAAGTAATCCTTGCGACCAATCCAACGATGGAAGGTGAAGCCACGGCGATGTATGTGACCAAGCAAATCAAACAAAAAAAGGCAGATGTCATCGTGACTCGTATTGGTCGAGGTCTACCAATCGGAGCAGATATCGAATATGCTGATGACATCACCCTCACTCGTGCCATGGAGGGCAGAAGGGAAGTATAGTATGGGATACGCACTGAAAGACAAACAAGCATTTTTGAAGGAATGGGAGGAGCTTCTTGTATCTGCACAGGATATTCTTATTACGACTCATATTCGTGAAGATGATGACGCTATTGGATCTTTGCTCTCACTGTATTCACACCTCACACGCACTTACCCAACAAAGAAAGTCAAAATGGCCGTTTCATATGCTACCAAGCCTCGATGGAATCAATTTAAGAATTTTGATCTTATTCAGTTTGATAAAGATATTGCAGATGAAATAGATCAGCATGACCTACTTATTATTGTTGATACTGCAAATTATGACCGCGTCTCCTATAAACCAGATATCCTTGCAGCAAGTCACATCAAAAAGATGTGTATTGATAACCATGAATCAACCGAGCGTGATGCTTTTGACGCGATGTGTATTGATCTGGATACGGTATCGGTTTCAGAAATGGTCTATGAACTTTTTTATGAACAAGCAGCGCATATTCTCAGGGATGATGCGGAAGCCATGATGCTTGGCATTTTGGGTGATAGTATATGGTTTACGCTAAACTTAGCACCCAAGAAAGTAAAAGTGTTCACTATTGTGGAGAGGCTTTTACGAGAAGGACAAATTGACCTGGAGACATTTAAAGAAAAATTTTGGCTTGAACCCTCTCAGACATTTCTTATCATGCAAAACGCGATGAGCCATGCAACATTCTATGAAATACCTGGATGGCCAAAGTTCTTGTGTAGTTATATTGATCGCGAGTTTGTTGAGAAACACAAATTTTCTGATGCGGATCTATCAGTAGGGATGAGTGCCTACACGGCTGACTTTAATAAAACACTCAGTGATGTCCCATGGGGAATTAGTCTGTATCCACAGAAGGATGGAAGTATCAAGGCATCACTGCGGTCTCGTCCTGGCAGCGTAAACGTTCGCGTCATTGCAGAAACAATGGGGCTAGGGAAAGGACACGATGGAGCAAGCGGCATGGTGTTCCCAAGTAATGGGGAAACACTTCAACCAGCAGAGGCAGTAGAGGAATTTTTGGAATTTCTAAAAACACATACACCAGTAAAGTACGAACACTAGTCTAGAATAAAAAATATGCCTGCTGCGACACATACAAATCGACCATACCAAATTATTCCCTATGATCCTCATTGGGCAGAAAAGTTTCAGACGCATGCAGCAACACTCCACAAAATTTTTGGAGATACGGTGGTCATGCTTGAGCATATCGGAAGCACCGCAATCCCTGGCATGTGGGCAAAACCTCAAATAGACATTGTCATGACAGTAAAAGAATTTGAGAATGTCCCAACGTACTATGAAGCGATGCAACACGCAGGGTATACACCACGTGGAGATTGGACAGGCCAAATGGGAGAAGAGTATTTCACCTATGACACATCAGATGGCATTCGTGAAGCAAGTATCCATGTGTTGCCAATTGGCCATAAGTGGGCAACTCAGTTGGTCGATTTTAGGGATTACTTATTGACCCATCCTGACGACCTCAGACGGTATGCAGATATGAAAAAAGAGCTTCATCAGAAGCATCCCTCGGATTACACCAGTTACTATAAGGGTAAGGTAGAACTAGTAGAAGAGCTTTTGGATAAAGCTGCTGCATGGCGTCATCGCTCATAGCTTTATAGTTACATGAAAATGGCTTATACTACACGTATGCTCAAGTTGTATAACACCCTCTCCAGAAGTGTTGAAGAATTCAAACCCCTCAAGGATGATCAAGTTTCTTTGTATGCCTGTGGGATGACCGTCTATGACAATGCCCATATTGGCCATGCCAAAAAATATATTGGTGATGATATTCTGGTGCGCGTACTGCGTTGGGACGGCTACGAAGTGACGCATGCGATGAATGTTACTGATGTCGGACATCTGGTGAGTGATGAGGATACGGGCGAGGATAAGATGGAAAAAGGCGCCCGAAAATATGACATGTCTGTGTGGGATGTGGCACACAAATTCGAGGGACAATTTTGGGACAGCATGGACGCTGTTGGTAATGACAGGCCAGATGTACTCATGCATGCGACGGATTACATACCAGAACAGATTGCTCTCATTCAGACGCTTGAGAAGAAAGGCTATACCTACCAGATAGAAGATGGTATTTATTTTGACACCTCAAAATTCCCACACTATTTTGATTTGTCACGACAAGACCCTGAAAAATTGAAAGCTGGAGCACGCGTAGAATTTGTAGAAGGCAAGAAAAATGTCAGTGATTTTGCACTCTGGAAATTCTCACCAAAGACTGAAAAACGCGAGATGGAATGGGAGAGCCCATGGGGAGTCGGATTCCCGGGTTGGCATATCGAATGTAGTGCCATGAGTATGGATGCATTTGGGCCGAGACTGGATATTCATACCGGTGGGATAGATCATATCGCCATTCACCATACAGATGAAATTGCACAAAGTGAGGCGGCGACAGGGGAAAAGTTTGTAAATTATTGGGTGCATCATAATTTTCTTCTTGTAGATGGACAGAAAATGAGCAAAAGTCTAGGGAATGTGTATTCAGTACAAGATGTTATTGCAAAAGGATTTGATCCACTCTCTCTTCGGTATCTCTTTCTAACTGGTCATTATCGTCAGGAGATGAATTTTACCTGGGAATCCCTTGAGGCTGCACAGACAGCGTATAAAAAACTGATTGCCCATGTTAGATCACTGCAACAGGAGCCAACCGAGGCAGTCAGTGCCGAGAAAGAAGAATCGTATGAACAGCAATTTATAGACAGTGTGAATGATGATCTGAACACCGCAAAAGCAATTGCCACTATGTGGGATATGCTCAAAAGTGATCTGCCAGCAGGGGAGAAGATAACGGCATTATCGATGATGGACTCCATTCTCGGGCTACAGATATTTAAAAAAGCAGAAGAACATGAAGAAGTACTGATTCCACAAGAAGTACTTGATCTTCTGCAGGAGAGGGAAGCATTTAGAAAAGCAGGGGATTTCACTGCCTCAGATGAAATGAGGGCGAAAATTAGCGATCTGGGATTTGATGTTATTGACAGCAAGACCGGATCACAGCTAAAAAAGAAATAGTATGCCAGATATTCAACTGCCCACCATGTGCCCCAAGTGTGGAGGAGTCATCACCCCCGGAGATATTTTCTGTAGTCATTGTGGATATGCGCTCGTTGCGCAACCTATTCATATCGGACAACAAATCAATATCATTTTGATAAGTTTGTTATTGCCACCATTTGGCCTCGTGTACTTTTTTAAATATTTCAAGTCAGAAAATAGCTCAAATAAAAGAATTGGGTATATCGCTGGCGTACTCACTATTGTCTCAACGATTTTTGTTACCTGGACGACAATTGGAGTTTGGCAGGGGATCCAGCAAACATTTTCTCAATATCCAAGCTTGAGCTATTAGCGCATCCCGATGAAGTCGATATGTGGGAAGTCTTTCCTGATGTATCCCCAGAACGTCTCAGCTGTTTTATTGGAATATTTACCGTAGCGACTGGTCTCAGAGTAGCCACAAAGAATATTTTCAAAACGCCTGATCAAATTCAGGACATCCTCACCAGTCTCGTCTAATTCTTTTTGTCCTGCGTGAGTTTTAGGATCATAGGCATCATGTGCCACCCGAAACGCTTCAAAAACTGCTTTATTTCTATCAATCATATCCTGGTAGTATTCCTGTGACTTGGTCATGTATTGCCAGTATACGAAAGGAAATATCATCTGGTAAAGAGCACAATACATATCAAACCTTGACAACTTTTTCTCAGGTTGTCACTATAGAGATATGCCAAAGAAGACTGCCCGTCCTTCTAACTCTGATACGTTTCACAAACGCTTCATGACTGTGACCCCACTATCCAAGTGCATTGCGTTGTTTTTCTTTATTTTGCTTCCTATTTTTGCCTTCGTGATTGGGGCGAGGTATCAGCGGGTTCTTGACCAAGTGATGTTGTATCAGACCATTATCCCGACTTCTAATCGAGTAATTACACTTACAGCACTAGATAATGGTATGACAAAATATGCACAGGTGGGGGACACACTTCAAGTAACACCAGATGGTGCGATGAAGGCGTCTCTTATGAGTTCTGATGAACATGTGGTAAAACCTGATGCTACGCAGTCTGGTCTATTTAAAGCACTTAAACCTGGAGAAGTGACTCTGTCTGGGACACTCGCACCAATTTGTCGTAGAACTATGCCGTGTCCACAACTGATCATCCGCTATAGTGTCGATATCGTCGTCAAATAAGGATCTTCACGAAAGAAAGGAGGTGTATATCAATATGGCAACTAAGAAAAAAGCAGTGGCAAAGAAAAAAACAGTAGTAAAAGCAACCGCAAAAAAGACGGTTAAAAAAGCTGTGAGAAAAGTAGCAAGTGCTGCAGTAGCAGAAAAGAAAATGGTTAAGAAAGTAGCACGCGTCGCAGTCAAAGAGGTGCGTAAGCATCCAAAAGAAACTGTTGGACTCCTCGCAGGTCTTGCAGCACTCGGTGCTGGAATGGCACTCATGCTTGGCATGAAGAAGCGAAGATAAACTATCTTTGCGAACTTATTCGAAGGCACATTCTCTGGTCAATTGAGAGTGTGCCTTTTTTGTGAGAGAAGAGGATTAAAGAAGCAGTTCTCTGTGGACTTTGAGTTTGTTATTTCGAACCAAGAAATAGATGATTTTGTGGATAAAATAAAAGAATGGCAGAGCTTATTTGTACAACGCTCATTAATTTAACCGGAAATTCAGTTGGCCTATTGAGGAATTCTTATACTATTGATTCTGTCTTAACTTCTCCGTCACGTTTGTAGTAAAGAAAAACTATACCATTTGGGGTAACTTTAGATTCAAAGAGTTTGAAGGAAGCAGGGATTGTGCCTTTATCAAATAATCGTTTTCCGTTGCCTAATGTAATAGGAAATATTTTAAGCCAAAATTCATCCACCAAATCATGCTCCATTAATGTCTGTACAAGATTAGCACTTCCATAAACTTGTAGGTCTGGACCATCTGAGCGTTTTAATTCTTTTAATCCTTCGACATCACTTAACACTACAGTATTTTCCCATGATGGATTTTTTAAGGTTCTGGAGACTACATATTTTGTGATTTTGTTTACTTGAGGCCAGGGCTCTGTATGCTCTGGCCAATATCCTGCAAAGATATCATACGTTTTTCTTCCAAGGAGTAAACCAGCTGTCTCTTTCATCTGTTTTTCCATTTCATGACCAGCAACTTCATCTTTACCAAAATATGGACCCATCCATCCGCCGTATTTAAAACCTTCGCTAACATCTTCCTGAGAGGCACCTGGCGCCTGCATGACACCATCAAGGGTAAGGAATTCAACAACAATAATCTTTCTCATGAAACCATCTTAACACAACGACAACTTACTGGAAATATTACTTTTGAGACTAAAATTTACTGAGTACTAGGGACTCGAACCATTTTAGCTTCAAAAATTGCGGTGAAGAAGGGAGATTACAAAAAATTAGCCTCAAAAATGGAGTTTGTGGGCAAGGAGGGACTCGAACCCTCAAGGCCTTGCGACCAGTAGTTTTTGAGACTACCGCGTATACCATTCCGCCACTCGCCCTAGACTAGCCTCATTATACCTTTTTTGCCTTTTTTCTGCTATACTTGAGCATATGTTAGTTGTGTCTGAACTTCGTGCAGGAGCTATTTTTGAAGAGGACGGCGTTCTGTGGCAGGTCCTTTCCTATGAGCACATCAAGATGGGTCGTGGCAGTGCCACCATCAAAGTAAAAGTGAAAAATCTTCGTACCGGAACCATCACTGAAAAAGGCTTTGTGAACGGAACCAAAGTAAAAGATGTGTCTGTCGTGAAAAAGCCACTGCAGTATCTGTACATGGATGATGACAGTGCCTATTTTATGGATAATGAGTCATTTGATCAGCTCGCAGTCCCACTTCGTCTGGTCAGTAATCCATTGTTTCTCAAAGACGGCGAATCCTATTCAATCTCATTTTTGGGGACAGAAGCACTCAGTGTCGAACTCCCTCCAAAAGTTGAATTAACCATTGCTGAGACCGCTCCTGGCATCAAAGGGAATTCAGCATCAAATGTGTACAAAGAAGCAGTCATGGAAAATGGATTTAAGACTCGCGTACCACTTTTTATTAATATTGGAGACAAAATTCGCATTGATACCAGAACAGGGGATTATACTGAGCGCGCATAACCCTTTTCTTCTCTGAATTTCTGCTATACTAAGTACACTAACGTATGACACGCCTTTTTTCAGCCTTGAGAAATCGTGCATTCCTTTTCCTCTGGCTCGCAGAGTTACTTTCTCAAGTCGCAATGAACATGATGAACTTTGTGCTCATCTTGTTCGCTTTTCATATCACTTCATCAAATACAGCAGTCTCTGGTATCGTGCTTGCCTTTACGATCCCTGCGCTCCTTTTCGGAATCTTGGCAGGTGTCTATGTGGACTGGTGGGATAAAAGAACTGTTCTTATTGCGACAAACGTCTTGAGAGGCATTATTCTTTTCTTTTTGATTTTCTTTCAAAGTAATCTTGTTGTCTTGTACGTCATCACGTTCTTAATTTCTATCATTACGCAATTTTTCATACCTGCCGAGACACCGATGATTCCACTGATCGTTTCGGAGTCAGAACTTTTTTCTGCGAATGCACTGTTTAGTATGGCGTGGTTCGGGTCAGTGTTTATCGCATATGGTCTCTCTGGCCCAATGTTGCTTCTTTTTGGGAGGACGAACGCGCTGTCGGCATTGGTGATTTGTTTTTTCCTTGCAGGTGCCGCTGCAATTCTTATTAAAGTGCGAGATACGGGCAAGACTGTTAAGAAGGAGAGACTTCATATTTGGAAGGAAATTATTAATGCCTTTACTGTGATTTTCAAAAATACTGATGTGGCGCACGCATTTTTACTTCTGGCACTGACTCAAGTGTTAACACTGATCGTGTCGGTGCTGGGTCCGGGGTTTGCCAAAGATGTCCTACGTATTCCCATTGATGCATTCCCACTCGTATTTATCACGCCGGCCATCGTTGGCATGGTCATAGGCTCAGCCTTGGTTACCAGTGTATTTTATCGATTTAATCGTCATAAGAGCTCAACCTTGGGGCTTATGTTGGCTGCAGTAACGGTTCTCACCATGGCATTTGGTCGTGAAATCGCGTGGTATCTGCACCACACCATGCTCCATGGTACTCCCGAGAAGACAGTACTTTTGACACTTATGATTGGCGTTGCGGTGCTGCTGGGATTTGCGAACTCATTTATGTTCGTCCCATCTAACACTCTCGTGCAAGAGCAGACCTCTGATGAACTGCGTGGTAAAATCTATGGGACACTCAGTAGTGTGGTAGCATTGTTGTCATTCCTGCCGGTTATTGTCGTTGGACCCTTGGCAGATATTTTTGGGGTTGAGCGAGTCCTGATGGGAGTTGGAGTTGGTATCGCTGCTATCGGAATTGCTCGATTAAAACTATGACCGTTCTCTCATACATCATTGGCATTATCGTTTTTCTCTATTCTATTTTTGTCCTGTCCAGGGATGATTATTTGCTGATTCGTAAAAATGTCTCTCAAGAGACAATGTTTTCTCTCAGTCTATTTTGTATTCTTACCAGCCTTTTTATCGCACGTGTTGTCTTTGCACTAGAGCGTCATCATGTAGCATATCTTAACCCACTGGTGTTTTTTGCACTGCAATATTTCCCTGGACTCTCATTGACTGGTGGCATGTTGGGATTTTTAGGAGGCTTTTTTATCTTTGCCAAACGCCAAAAGCTGCCATTTGCTCGTATCGTTGATATTCTTTCACTTGCGGCATTGTATAGCTTCTCCAGTGGACTATTAGTCCATTTCTTGGGTGAACTGATCATTACTCATCATCCTCAGTGGGATATTTTAGTCAAAAGTATCGCCATGTGTGGCACATGGGGTCTGCTTTTGTGGTTCTGGAATAAGAAAAATCTGCATGCTGGCAGTGTTGGAATATTAGCAATCGCCACCACCAGTGCGATATTTGCTATCAGCGCTATTGTTCTTATGGTCTTAACACATGGGAAACTCTCAATAGATGCTATGTCACTTATCGTTCTTTTTGTGATAAGTTTTGTCTGTTTTCTTTTGAGAAAGAGATTATTTTTTACCCATGATTGAGCCAACTATTCTTTTTGAGGACGATGCTATCGTTGTTGTTTCCAAACCTTTTGGTATGACGGTCAATGCTGCCGATAGTGCTAAAGGGGAACTAACGCTGCAAGAGTGGGCAGAAGAGAAATATCATTTTAGCAGGACAACATGGGAACCATTGATGGTAGATGGATATAACGTCACTGATGAATTTCTCAGTCGTGGCGGGGTAGTTCACCGGTTGGATAAAGAAACCTCTGGGGTGCTTGTCCTGGCTAAAAATCCAGAGTCATTTGCCAAACTCAAGCATCAATTTCTTACCAGAACCACGCGTAAAACCTATCTTGCACTTGCTCACGGCAAGATCGCTCCTGAAAAGGGCCTTATTGATGCCCCGACTGGGAGATTGCCTTATAACCGTATGCGTTTTGGTGTGATTGCTGGTGGGAGAGAAGCCCAGACAGAGTATGACGTTCTTGCAATTTACACACTCAAAGTGCACAAAGAGACAGAGACACTCTCTCTCGTGCAGTTGCATCCACTGACCGGCAGGACACATCAGATTCGTGTTCATTTAAAACATCTTGGACACCCGATATTTGCAGACGAATTATATGCTGGTCGCAAAACTGCCAGAGATGACAGGCAATTGTTACCACGACTTTTCTTGCATGCACAGCAACTTGAGTTTGTCCATCCTACGACAGGGGAGCAGATGACGATAAAAGCACCGCTTCCTGAGGAGTTACAACACTTCCTCGATTCTTTACAAAAAGTCTAAATTTGCCGATGCTTGCCAGAAAGGCTTTTATTCCGGTAAAATACAGTTGATCATGATTTCACTAAAACCTGAGGTATTATTTCAGATTGGTCCTGTCCCATTTACCAATACATTGCTGCACATACTCATTGTCGATGTGCTTATTTTGGTAGGGATTTATTTCTTGCATAAAAATCTATCAAAAATTCCTGGACTTTTTCAAAATATGGTGGAGTATGTAGTGGATGGATTTTATGGATTAACTGAGTCTATTAGTCCAACACAAGTAAAAGCAATTTTCCCTTTCTTCATTGGATTTTTTGTTTTTATTTTTATAACAAATATCACAGCACTTTTCCCAGGATTTGGAACAATTGGCATTCGAAAAGGTGAAGAGTTTATCCCAATCCTACGTGCCGCAAACAGTGATTTTAATGTAACATTTGCACTCGCTATTATCTCAGCAGTGGCAACCCATATTCTGGCAGTTCGCGCTGTTGGTATAAAAGACTACTTACTTCGTTATTTCTCACTAAATCCTATTTTTCTTTTTGTGGGTTTGTTAGAGCTTGTCTCAGAACTTACAAAGATCATCTCGCTTTCTTTCCGACTTTTTGGTAATATTTTAGCGGGAGATGCGGTACTGACAACGGTATCCAGTATGTTTGCCTTTTTCTTACCGCTTCCTTTCATGTCGCTTGAGATTATAGTTGCACTTGTTCAAGCGCTTGTATTCTCAATTCTGACCATGGTGTTTATGTCTATTTTGACAACACCACATCATGAACCAGCTGAACACAGCACAAAGGGAGGTGAAATACATGAATGATATAATTTTTCACGGCGGTATTATTATCGCACTCGGAGGTATTGGACCAGCACTTGGTGTTGGACTTATTGGTGCCAAAGCAATGGAAGCAATTGGCCGCAACCCTGAATCATCAGCAAAAGTACTGCCAGCCATGCTTTTGGGTATGGCATTTGCTGAAGCTATCGCTATTTACTCTCTGATTCTCGCATTCGGGAAGTAAAGCAGATGCGAAAGGATTTTTCCTTTCGTCGTCGCGAGCAGTCTTACCTCTAAAGACTTCTGGCTACGTCGAAAGTGACGGATGTATATGGATATTTTAAATAACTTTGGATTTGAACCAGTATTATTTGCTGCACAAGTAGTGAACTTTTTGGTCATATTATTTTTGCTGCAAAAATTTGCATTAAAACCGATTCTTAAGTTACTAGACGATCGAAAACAGACGATAGCTGAAGGGTTTAAGAATGCTGAAACAGCACAAAAAGCACTCACACAAGCAGTCGAGGAAGAAAAGAAAATTATTCGAAGTGCCCAGCAGACTTCAGAGCAACTCATTGATACTGCAAAAAAGCAAGCAAAAGAAATTGTGACACTTGCACGCCAAGAAGCGAAAGAACAAGTTGAAGAAATTATTGAATCAGCACGCGCTGAAATGGCACAAGAGCAGAAGAAACTTGAGAAGGAATTGGCTGTTTCTGTTGCCAGAACTGCCGTAAATATGGTAGAAAAAGCATTAGTAGGTCTTGTTGATCAGAAGGATCAACAAAAAGTTGTTGAGAAATTTACTGAGAAATTAAAGAAACAAGTATGACACGTAAACAGTTACAAATCCTTGTAGAACAAAGTTACACTGGACACAGTCTTGATGGTGCAAAAGTAGAACAACTGACTTCAAAGCTCTCACATAAAGATTTGCGTGGATATATAAGGCTTCTGAAAAAAAGAGAGCAAGAGCAGCAAGTTCACGTTGCCCTGCCAGTTGCTTCCGTGTATAATCAAAACGTAAATAAAGTATTGTTAGAGGTGTTTCCTGATAAGGAAATCTTGATCGAGGAAGATGCACTCCTCCTGTTAGGTGCAAAAATTACCGCAAATGACATGGTGTACGAGATGAGTTTGCGATCAAGACTCGAAGATTTTATTGAAAAGGTAGAACAATTGTATGACTAAATCAACAATCACCAGTGATGCTATTATCAAAAAACTTGAAGGTCGACTCACAGACTTTGGTACTGATGCAAAGACCACCAACGTTGGTAGAATTGAAAAATTGGGTGATGAAGTTGTTGTTGCCAGTGGTTTGTCCAAAGCAGTCATGGGCGAAGAAGTTGAGTTTCAAGACGGCACTCTGGGACTTATTCTTGAATTAAACGAAGACACCGTTTCTATCGTACTTCTTGGAAAATCTACTATTCTCAAAGAAGGGGACAGCATCAAAACAACTGGTCGAATTCTTTCTGTTATCGCTGATGATAAACTTCTTGGACGCGTTGTAAATCCACTTGGTATACCGCTTGATGGTAAGGATGAAATTAAAAAAGGAAAGCAAATGAGACTTGAAAGAGTCGCCGCTGGTGTTGTTGATCGTCAGAAGGTAGATACGCCTTTAAAGACAGGTATTAAAGCCGTTGATGCACTGATCCCAATTGGTCGTGGACAGCGTGAATTGATCATTGGAGATCGAGGACTTGGTAAGACCGCGGTTGCCGTTGATACCATCATCAATCAAGCAAAACTCAACAAAACACTTTCGAAAAATCAAAAACGCGTACTGTGCGTGTATGTTGCGATCGGACAAAAACAATCCACAGTCGCACGTGTCATGCAGACACTGCAAGAAGCAGGGGCACTGGAATACACGGTTATCGTCGCTGCCAACGCATCAGACAGTGCCGCACTGCA
Source organism: bacterium (assembly GCA_021777565.1). GTDB lineage: Bacteria > Patescibacteriota > Microgenomatia > Levybacterales > UBA12049 > JAJYDJ01. Next base: position 210,113 of record JAJYDJ010000001.1, read on the forward strand.
ATATCTGGCACCGTATGCCGGTGTTGCTATCGCAGAATACTTCATGGAAAAAGGTGAAGATGTGTTGATCATTTATGATGATTTGACCAAGCACGCTTTTGCCTATCGTCAGATCTCACTGGTTCTGAAGCGTCCAGCAGGTCGTGAAGCATATCCAGGTGACATTTTCTACCTCCACAGTATACTTTTGGAGCGCGCCGTTCGCATGAATGACAGACTCGGTGGTGGATCAATTACAGCTCTTCCAGTTATTGAAACCCAAGCTGATGACATCTCCGCATACATCCCAACCAACGTTATTTCTATTACTGACGGACAGATCTTCTTGAAGAGTGATTTATTCAATTCCGGTATCAGACCAGCATTGGATGTAGGTAACTCAGTTTCTCGTGTCGGTGGAGATGCACAAACCAAAGCGATGAAATCGGTCGCAGGAAAGATCAAATTGGAACTCGCACAGTATCGTGAGCTCGCAGTCTTTGCTCAGTTTGGTTCAGAACTGGACGAATCAACTACACGACAACTTGAAAGAGGGAAGCGTTTGACAGAAATTCTCAAACAACCACAATACAATCCACTCCCAGAAGAGCTGGAAGTTGCGAGTATTTGGGTTGTTGCCAATGGGTATACCGATGATATCCCGGTGAATGATTTGAGAGATTTTGAAGATAAATATCATGATTATCTAAAAGCTCACGCCAAAAAACTCTTGGAAACGCTTGCCACCGGCGCTAAATTGACCGATGAAACGAATGCCGAGTTACAAAAACAAACAGAAGCATTCAAAAAAGGATTCAAGAAATAATATAGACGATGGCAAATACAATTCTTCTCAGAAGGCGAATTAAAACAGCGCAAAATGTCAGTAAGACTACCAAGGCAATGGAAATGATTGCCGCGAGTAAACTCAAAAAAGCGCAACATCAGGCAGTGGTTTCACGACCATATGTGAATAAACTTTCTGACCTCACCATGTCTCTGGCTTCACAACGAGTTACAGAGACCTATGCCTATATCACCCCAGCGAAGCAAAAAGCTCAGACACTGTATGTTTTAATAGGTCCTGATAAAGGGCTCTGTGGAGGACTCGTGACCAACTTGATGCGTGAGTTTATGAAGCTTCGACATGACCCCGAGGCCCGTTTTATTACTATCGGGAAAAAGCTTGAAGGGCCAGTTGCCACATTGGCAAAAGAGAAATTACTTGCGACATTCCATTTCGGGACCACACTGCCTGCATACTCACAGATTTTCCCTATCATTGAGCTGATCAACTCAGCATATCTTTCTGGACAAGTCTCAAAAGTAGTCTTGATTGCACCACATTTTCACAGTCTTTTCTCCCAAGTGCCGACTGCAGTTCAATTATTGCCAGTACCAGTACAGGAACAAGACGCGTCAGTAACTGCGGATATGACTTTTGAACCATCAGCCGATGAATTACTGCCACATGTACTGAAACAATACATTGAAATGGTACTATATCAGCAATTTTTGGAAAGCTTTGCCTCAGAACAAGCATCTCGTATGATGGCTATGCAAAATGCTACAAAAAATGCGAAAGAGATTGTTTCTAGCTTAAAACTCCTGTACAATAAGGCCAGACAAGAAAGGATTACTAAAGAAATTCTTGATATTTCTAGCGCTGCAATAGCACTCGCAGCAGAAAACTAATATGGCAAAAGAAAGTACCGGTATTATTGTAAAAATCGCAGGGCCAGTGGTTGATATCCACTTCGCACAAGCACTTCCTGCCATCAATGAAGCATTGCAAGTTTCATTTGATGACAAAGAACTGACACTTGAAGTAGCATTACTTCTTGGTGATAAAGAAGTACGTGCACTCGCACTTGGATCAACCGATGGTCTTTCCCGTGGTATGGAAGTAACTGCTACTGGTGCTCCAATTTCAGTCCCTGTAGGAGATATTACTCTCGGACGCATGTTTAACGTACTTGGTGAAAGTATTGATGATCAAAAACCAGTCGATCTAAAAGATAAAAAACTTCAGAAAGCACCAATTCATAAAGATCCGCCAGCGTTCACGGACTTGATCACTGTCCCTCAAGTGTTTGAAACCGGTATTAAGGTTATTGACTTAGTTGCACCATTTACCAAAGGTGGAAAGATCGCCGTATTTGGTGGCGCAGGAGTTGGTAAAACCGTTGTTGTAAAAGAGCTGATTCGAAACATTGCTGCAGAGCACAAAGGACACGCAGTATTTGCTGGTGTTGGCGAGCGTACTCGTGAAGGAAATGATTTGTGGGAGGAAATGAAGGAAGCCAACGTTATGGACAAGACTGTCATGGTCTTTGGTCAGATGAATGAACCACCAACCAATCGTATGCGTGTTGCGCTGACTGCACTCACGATGGCTGAATATTTCCGTGATGAGAAAAAAGAAGATGTGCTTCTCTTTATCGATAACATTTTCCGTTTCTCACAGGCGGGGAGTGAAGTGTCTGCACTTTTGGGCCGTATGCCATCAGCGGTAGGATACCAGCCAACCTTGAGTACTGAAGTCGGTGCACTGCAGGAACGTATCGCTAGTACCAAATCTGGTTCTATTACCTCAGTACAGGCTGTGTATGTGCCAGCTGACGACTACACTGATCCAGCGCCTGCATCAGTCTTCTCGCATTTGGATGCAACTCTTTCTCTTGAAAGATCACTCGCTGACCAGGGACTTTACCCAGCTATTGATCCACTGGCTTCCAGTAGTCGTATTTTGGATGCCAACGTCGTCGGACAAGAACATTATGATGTTGCACGAAACGTCCAGAAGGTGTTGCAGCGCTACAAGGATTTGCAAGACATTATTGCCATCTTGGGTATGGATGAACTTTCTGCAGAAGATAAATTGACGGTTTCACGAGCCCGAAAGATCCAGAGATTCTTGACCCAACCATTCTTCGTTGCTGAGATCTTCAGTAACATCCCAGGACGATATGTCAAAGTATCTGACACCGTAAAAGGATTTAAAGAAATTCTTGAAGGTAAACATGACGATCTGTCAGAACAAGCTTTCTACATGGTGGGAAGTATTGATGAAGCTATTGCAAAAGATAAAGAGTTGAAAAAGCAAAAATAATCCATGACGCTGCACCTGACGATTACTACTCCTGATAGTGTCCTTATCGATGATGAGGTACAAGAAATTACTATTCCAACCACCAGTGGTGAAGTGACGATCCTTCCAGGTCATGCAGAATTGGTATCAGAGTTAAGCGATGGGGAAGTGACGGTGACCAGAAATGGCAAGCAAGATCATATTGCTTTGATTGGTGGATTTTTGCAGGTAAATCCAAAGGAAGTAACAATTCTTGCCAACTATGCATCACATGGCAAAGATTTGACGCTGATTGAGATCGAGGAAGCCAAAAAGCGAGCTGAGAAGGCGATGCAAGAGCATGCGTCAAAAGAAGATTTTGCAATAGCTGAAGCAGCATTCAAGAAAGCAATTCTTGAATTGAAAGTCGCCAGAAAACAAAAAGCTTCATAATTCTTCTAGTGGTTCTATAGATATACGGTGTAACTTTTTCCCAACATACGTAAGTCGATAGTGATGTTGTCCTTTATTGGTAAGTGCATGTTTGAGAAAGTGAGGGACATTACTGACGACATCGGTACGAGAGGTATCGGTAGCGATATGGGTTGGTTGCCACATGAGCCGACCTTCTCTTGTTTCTCTTTCTTGAAATCGATGCGTATCGGGTAAGGGAGTAGTGAGGTAAAGGTACATGCCACCTCTGACATGTTCCTCACCGAATTGTTGCTTGTTCCATGTGACAATTCCTTTTGATAAAACTTGGTCAGGAGCAAGTGATATGCCAGTTTCTTCGTATACTTCTCGGATTACGGAATAAATGGGGGATTCACCCTCTTGTAATTTCCCTCCAACACCATTCCAGAGTCCTTGGTTAGGATGATTACTGCGTAATAGCATCAAAACATGATCTTCAGATAGACAAAAACACACATTATAAGGAATTTGCAGTATCTCTTTCATGGCCTTAGTATAATGTGATTAACGTAGGGAATCAATGTAAGATTTCTTCAACCAATTTAATTGCTGCGTCACTACTTTGGGTCAGCATGAATTGTTCACGAAGTTTGCTTGCGCCATCAAATCCGTTGAGATAAATTTTGAAGTACTTTTTCAGTACTTGAAATGGTTTTTGTCCTTGCCAAGTTTTGTCAAAAAGTTCTACATGCTCTTTCAGTAGTGTTAGACGATCAGAGAGAGATTTATCTTTTTCTTCTGAGTACAGCCAAGGGTCATGAAAAATTCCACGACCGATCATGATGCCATCACATCCGTAGGTTGCTACTTTTTCCCTGATTTCACTCAGTGACATCACGTCCCCATTGCCAATAATTTTTGTTGTTGGGGAGATTTTATTCCTCATCTCAACAATTTTTGTCATCTCATCCCAATGAGCGGGGACAGCTGATTGTTCGGCAATGGTTCTCAAATGCATGGTAAGCGCAGGGAGATGTTGCTCGAGCAAAAACCTTATCCAACTTTCTGTCTGTATCGTTTTGTTCCCAAGACGTGTCTTAATGGTTACAGGTAAATCTCCTGCGCCTTCACGAGTGGCCTGCAATATCTCTTTCACATGATCAGTGCGTCCGATGCAGCCTCCACCAGCCCCTTGCTTGACCACATCTTTGACTGGACAACCCATATTGATATCGATGCCGTTAAATCCCATCTGGACTATCTTCTCAGCAGCTTGACGAAACTTCTCAGGATCATTACCCCAAATTTGGGCTATCAAAGGCTTCTCTTCGGGAATAAATTTGAGTCGCTGCGCTACTTTTTCACTCCCAAGCGGGGAGAGGAGGCCATCAATGTTGGTAAACTCCGTAAAAAAGAGTTGTGGTCTACCTGTTCTTAATATAATTTGTCGAAAGACAGTATCAGTAACATCCTCCATAGGAGCGAGAACGGTGATGGGTGATGAGAGAGTGTTCCAGATATTCATGAAGTGAGTATAGCAAAATTATGTTTAATACTGGGTGGCTGGTCTATATACGGGAACATTTGGCTTGTTCTCCTGCATCTCTTCCACCTTGTGTTGTCCAACTCGAGCTGCTCTATGAGCAAACCCACTAATAACCCCAAATCCACCTGCCCCAATTGCAAGGACAAGTGCCCACCCATTTGTCCCGACAGTTGCAACCACAAGTCCGAGCGTTTTAAGAACACCTGCGCTGATAGCAAGGCCACCTCCTAATATACCTGCACGGGTACGAACACCACGATTATCTTGTACATCTTGTTGACTTTGTTGCAGCTCACGTTGGTAGACTGTCATAGTTTGCTCACCGGCACTGAGCGCATCTAATGCCTTATCGCTTGCCATGATAAGGAGAGCATATTGTATGACCGCCAAGGTCGCTCGTGCGACATCGGTACGGCCTTCGGTAATTATCGCCGCAATTTCTCGCTGCCAAAGCTCTCGTTCTATTCTGAGTACTTCTGCACCAACAGGATCATTTGTTTGTTCACCTGTCTGTCCTGCATGGAGTGCACTTCTTTGATATTCAATGCCTTGCGTAAGCAGACGATCACTCCCATAAGCATCTACTGCATCACTTGCAACACGTCTCACTTGGCCTAGGAGAGTCATATCTTCTTCGTCAGTTCGAGAAAATCTATCGGCGAGTGTTGCTCGGCGTTCGCGACGTGCATCTAACTCGTCATCAATTGCTTGCACATACTCACTATTTGGACGCCAAAAATTTAGGCCCCTTTCTACCTGCAAGTCTCTATCAGAACGATCACCGAATCGTGTTTGTTCTGCTGGGATGGCTGGAACATGCGTGTGAATAACTTGCAATGCTCGTGGAGTAGTTACTTCAGCTTGGTCTGGTTCATGAGGTGTAGTAACTGCCTGCAGTGCACCAAGTGCAGCCACAAAATCGCCTTCAGTCATGAGGTGTGCCATATCGACCTGTATTATACATCTGCTGTCAAAGTGTTGCCACATTCAAGACAACAAATTTCTGACTCTCGCCTGAAAATTTATTTGGCAGTAGAATAAAACTATGTATCAGTTACTGCGGAATACGTATGTGTGGTTATTTCTGATTTTTCTTCTCGGGGCGACAGTACGTTTTATTCATATCGATCAAATCCCGGTTTCTTTGTACTGGGACGAGACAGCAATAGGATATAACGCCTATTCCATTCTGCATACCGGTAAGGATGAGTATGGAGCAGTGATGCCTGTGTTGTTCCGCTCATTCAATGACTATAAATTAGGAGGGTATATCTACCTTACTGTTATCCCTGTTCTGCTCTTTGGTTTGAGTGAAGTTGCGGTTCGATTCTGGTCGGCATTCTTTGGCAGTATCAGTGTTTTCTTAATGTATCTATTTGCTTTGCAGGTGTTGTCCTTTACCAAAGTACCAGAAAAGAGTCATCGCTTTGTTGCGCTCATTGCTTCTTTACTTCTTGCCATCTCACCCTGGCTCATAAATTTCTCACGTGTTGGATTTGAGGCGAATGTAGGGGCATGTGTGATCGTCGGCAGTATCAGTATATTTTTGTACTATCTGCGATCTCAAAAAATACGATGGTATCTTGTAAGCACATTACTTTGTGTGGCAAGCATCTATTTTTATCGAAGTGAGTGGGTGTTTGTTCCAATGATTTTTCTTTTTGCGCATCTGCTTTTCTGGCGTGAAATCCATAAAAAGATAGTGTTACTCTATGCATTTGTGATATTTCTTGTGTTATCGTTGCCACTTGTGATAGCTGTGAGGAGTGAGTCACTTTCTGATCGCTCACTGCAGGTAACTTTTTTACAACAAGATGTGGACAAGCTCAATTATGACCTTGCTCAAAATAGACTGAAGTTTAAAATGGTAGGAGGAGACATTATTTTTAATAGACGGTTATTGCGCGTATATCAGCTGGGACAAAACTATGTGAGCAATCTCTCCCCACAGTATTTGTTTATCAGTGGTGATCCTGAGATACGACATGGCGCAAGGGGACTAGGGGTCTTGTATTGGATTGATGAGCCACTGCTTTTGGCGGGTCTGTGGTTTCTCCTCACACAGAGGTCAAAGGGTTGCTGGCTTTTACTGGGGTGGGTACTCCTGGCCATTATACCAGCGGCTATTGCGCTGCCAAATCCTCATGCTCTTCGTAGTTTGCCTGCCGCATGGGGATATCTCATGAGTATTGCTCTTGGTATCTGGTGGGTGAGTGAGAGGTTCACCAAGCGCACATGGATTGTTCTTGGTTTGATCGGGATTGGATATCTGGGGTGTTTTCTTTTCTTTCTGTATCAGTATTTTGTCGTCACCCCACCACTGGCAGCATACAATTTTGGTGACGGGTATAAACAATTGCACGCCTATCTTCAGTCTCAAAAAGGATATGACAAATTCATCATCTCTGGTGAGTACTGGAAACCCTATATCTACTTTCTTTTTTACGATCGCTATGATCCGTCGCTGTATCAAAAAACAGGCAGTGAATCAGGATATGGCAAGTATCTATTTGGCCCAACAGGGTGGGATCAGGTAGATGCGAAGATGGCGGGATTGAGTAATGTGAATCTTTCAAGCTATGCGGGGACAAATAAGGTACTGGTGGCACTTTCCCCAAAAGAATATCACTTCCAGAGAGAAAAGTATGGAGTCTCTGATGCGATTCATGTGATTTACAACCACGCGGGATATCCCATGTTTTATATTGCCAGGCCTTGGTAAAAGACTTCCCTCTGTATGGTATAATGGGAACACGCAGACTATGCGTTCCTCCGAAAGGGGCTTTTGTCGTGTCTATGAATGAAAAAATCATCATTAAAGGAGCCAGAGAGCACAATCTTAAAAATATCGATCTGGAAATCCCTAAAAATAAGCTGGTTGTTTTTACCGGTCTCTCCGGTAGTGGTAAATCCAGTCTCGCTTTTGACACTATCTACGCTGAGGGACAACGTCGATATGTTGAGAGTTTGTCATCCTATGCAAGACAGTTTTTGGGGGTAATGAAAAAGCCTGATGTTGATTTGATAGAAGGACTTTCTCCGGCAATCTCCATTGACCAAAAAGGAACGTCACATAACCCTCGATCTACTGTCGGTACGGTTACTGAAATTTATGATTATCTGCGTCTTTTGTTCGCTCGTGTCGGCCATCCTCATTGTCCTGTGTGTGGACGGGAGATCTCTCATTTAAGTAAAGAACAAATTGTCGATGCCATTTTAAAAATGCCTGAAGACCCTGATAGAATTTTGCGCGAGATGGGAAATGCAGAAGAGTCAGATCTCATGGTCCCTAAAAAAGAGCTACGTGTATTGATCCTGGCAACACTGGTCAAAGACAGAAAAGGGGAGTACTCAGAATTATTTAAAGACCTCAAAAAACGCGGATATTCTAAAGTACGTATTGATGGAAGCGTGTACATGATCGATGATGTTCCTGTTTTGATTAAAACGAACAAGCATACTATCGATGCAGTCATTGATAGTATGGTACTCTCCAAAGATACTGACAGGCTGCGTCTGATGAGTAGTGTGGAGCAAGCATTAAAACTTGGTAATGGAGAACTTCGCGTTGGGGTCATTCGCGATAAAGGATTTAGTATGCCACCACTTCCTAAAGAGATTGAGGATGAGCTGTTTAGTGAAAAATTTGCTTGTCCAGTTGATAATGTTTCAATCCCAGAAATTGAGCCACGTATGTTTTCATTTAACACACCACATGGTGCATGTCCAACGTGTAGTGGACTTGGTGTTTTGTTATCAGTCGATCCGGCACTAGTTTTAAATAAAAATCTTTCTATCAATGAAGGTGGCATTATGCCATTTTCAACTGCTTTGAAATTTGATAGTTGGTTTAGTCGAACCCTTAAAACCTTCTGTGATGAAAATAGTATCTCAATGAATGCCTACATCGGTGAAATTCCTGAGGATAAATTACAACTGTTGCTTTTTGGGACAGGAGAGAAACAGTACGAAGTGATTGGAGAAAACCGCTGGGGGAGAACGACCGCCATTCATGAAACTTTTCATGGAGTTTTGGAAGAAGTGAAACGACGATATGAATCAACCGAGTCAATGTTTATGAAAACACAGATTGAAAAGTTCATGCGCTATGAAACTTGTCCCACCTGTGATGGCAGTCGACTCAAAAAAGAAGCATTGTCTATCACTATTGATCACATATCTATTCGAGATGTCTCAGATATGTCCATTGAAAAAGCACTCGCGTTTATTGATACATTACCAGGCAAACTCTCAGATCGAGAAGGACAAATTGGACGATTGGTGCTTAAAGAAATTCGTGAACGTCTGCACTTTTTAGTTAACGTCGGCCTTGATTATCTTGCTCTGGCACGAAATGCCAACACACTTGCTGGGGGAGAAGCACAACGTATCCGTCTGGCATCCCAAATCGGAAGCGGACTGACTGGTGTGTTATATGTGCTTGATGAACCATCTATCGGTCTGCATCCAAAAGATAACACCAAGCTTATTGAGACCCTCAAAAGACTTCGCGATCTTGGCAATACCGTTTTGGTAGTCGAGCATGATCAGGAGACTATGGAAGAGGCAGATTATATTTATGACTTTGGTCCTGCAGCAGGAGTCCATGGTGGGTCGGTCGTTGCCTCTGGTACGCCATCTGAGCTGATGCAAAATCCTTCTTCAGTCACTGGACCATATCTTTCTGGAAAGAAAAAAATTCATATTGCCAAGACGCAGCCAATTTTGCAGGAAGAGGAGCGAGCACTCACCATTCATGGGGCCAAAGAACATAACTTGAAAAATATCACGGTATCATTCCCACTCAATAAATTAACCGTTGTTACCGGTGCCTCGGGCAGTGGGAAATCAACTCTGGTTACAGATATTTTAGATAGAGCGCTGCATGCCAAGATGGGCGAGGGAAGTGACAGGGAAAAACCAGGGAATTTTGAAGGCATGACAGGAGATGAATTTATCAAACATGTCTTTACTATCGATCAGTCACCAATTGGAAGGACACCACGCAGTAATCCTGCTACCTACACGGGTATTTTTACTTATATCCGTGATATCTTTGCCAATACCCGTGAGTCCAAAGTTCGTGGTTACGGACAAGGAAGATTTTCATTCAACGTCAAAGGTGGGCGTTGTGAAGCATGCCAGGGAGAAGGACAAATTAAAATTGAAATGCAATTTTTGCCAGATGTTTATGTGCCCTGTGAGGTGTGTGGTGGGACGCAGTATTCACGAGACGTACTTGAGATTGCTTTTAATAGCAAAAACATTGCTGAAGTATTGCAAATGACTGTTGCTGAGGCATTACAATTTTTCTCATTCCATCCAGCACTTTCACATAAATTGCAGACCCTCAACGATGTTGGGCTTTCTTATATCAAACTTGGGCAACCAGCCCCTACACTTTCTGGTGGAGAGGCACAGCGTGTCAAACTTGCCACAGAGCTTTCCAAACGAGGTCGTGATGCGCTCTATATTCTTGACGAGCCTACCACCGGACTTCATTTTGCTGATCTTGAGAAACTGTTACAAGTACTTCGTAAATTGGTAGATGCAGGCAATACCGTGGTCGTGATTGAGCATAACCTAGATGTTATTAAAAATGCGGATCATATTATTGATCTTGGTCCTGAAGGTGGCGACAAAGGTGGAGAGATTGTGGTAGAAGGCACGCCAGAACAGGTAGCCAAACATCCGACCAGTTATACAGGGAAATTCTTGAAAAAAACGCTCGCCTAATGGTTCTTCTGGTTGTCACTCACTGGTGAATTCTTATATACTGACAGCATGAGAAAAATCCTCTCGATTTTGGGGTTTCTGGTCTTTTCTCTTCTTTGTGTTCCACTCGTTCATGCCGATAACAACTTTGATACAGCATTTGATGTGACTTACACCGCAAATACACAAGGGAATACTCATGTTGTTTTTCAGGGGACCCTCACCAATACGACAGATAAATATTATGCGTCGTCCTACAGTATTACTACTGGTTTTACGGATGCACAGAATATCACTGCGCGCGATGACGATGGCAGTATCACCCCAGATGTCACCACCCCAGATGGTAAAACACGCATATCACTCAATTTTAAGCATAAAGCCTTGGGACTTAATAGTGCAGTTCATTTTACCATTAGCTTTGACACTGCAAGTGTGACAACACGAGTGGGGAACGTGTGGGAAGTCGCAGTGCCTGGGATCGCCGACCAGGGCACATTTAGTGCATTTACCGTGCATGTTAATGTCCCAAGCAGTTTTGGCACATTAGCACTGAGTAAACCTATCGCGAGTGGTGGTCTTACTTTTACCAAAGATCAACTTGGGGATGGAGGAGTCTTTCTCGTTTTTGGAGATGCACAGCAGTTTAATTTCACCCTGAACTATCACATTAAGAATGATAATGTCTTCCCGGTGAAAACAGATATCGCCCTTCCACCCGACACGTCTTATCAAAAAGTCTCTTTGGACTCACTCGATCCAAAACCAGAAAATGTTTTTAAAGATGCAGATGGCAACTATATGGCGCGGTATTTTCTCCTCCCAGGGCAACGCACAACTGTTGTTGCAAAAGGAAGCGTGTTGTTGCAGCTCTCACCGCGTAAGGAAACCCTAACAGCAGATGCCAAACAGCAATATCTTGCATCACAAAAATACTGGGAAGTAGGGGATCCCCACATTCAAGATTTGGCACATCAGCTCAAAACGCCTGAAGCAATCTATAATTACGTCGTTACTCATCTGACCTATGATTTTTCTCGTGTTACTACCAGCCAACAACGTCTTGGTGCTTCCTACATTTTAGATCACCCAAGCAATGCGGTTTGTCTTGAATTTACCGATCTTTTCGTAACGCTTGCGCGCGCAGCTGGCATACCTGCTCGTGAAGTGGACGGGTTTGCCTATACCCAGAACAGTCGAGAGCGTCCATTGTCTCTGGTGCAAGATATTTTGCACGCATGGCCTGAGTATTATGACGAAAGTAAAGGTGCATGGGTGATGGTAGATCCGACATGGGGAAATACGACCCATGGCATTGATTACTTCAATACGTTTGATTTTGATCATGTCGCGTTTGTGGTAAAAGGCTTGGATTCTCAGTATCCTGTCCCTGCCGGGGGATACAAATTTGATGACAATTCAAAAGATGTCGACGTTGTTCCTTCGGTTATCACCACAGAGCAGCCAGCACAAGCGACGTTTGACCTAGCAGGGTCACAACAACTGCTCCCATGGCTTCCCATTCATGCTACACTCACTATTACGAACCTCGGGCCTGGCTTTATCTCTGGGAGAGATGTTCATTTCACGAGCTCACTGTCTAAAATTTCACCTGATACCATCTCACTTCCTGATATCCCACCATTTGGCAAACAGACAATGGCGGTAGAAATCTCTCATCAGCCTATTTTGACAAAGCAAACCATACCCATTACAATCCAGTTTGGGAGTATCTCGGTGGATAAGCAGCTTACTATCTATCCTATTGATCCATCCCAAATGCCAATTGTGTATGCAGGAGTCTCACTTTTCATTGCCATCATCATCATATGGATCATTGCCGCAAAAGCCAGGCGTGTACGTGTATCACGATAAAGCCGGGAAGGTTATTTACGTCGGCAAAGCAAAGCAGTTAAAAAATAGAGTTTCTTCTTATTTTCAAAGTCCCACGCGCTTAACGGGTAAAACAGCTCTGCTTGTTCCACAGATCGCAACGATTGAAGTCTATGTCGTGGAGTCAGAACTAGAAGCGCTGCTTCTGGAAGCGCGATTTATCAAGAAATACAATCCAAAATATAACATCATGCTCAAAGACGGAAAAGCATATGTTCTTATTCGGGTCACAAAAGGAGAAACTTATCCAGCAGTTGTCACTGCAAGGAAAATGGATGATAAAAAGTCAGTCTATTTTGGACCATTTCCCAGTAGTACGGCAGTCAGAGAAGTTCTGCGGACACTGAGAAGAATATTCCCATTCCAGTCAGTCCTGCACCATGATCGAAGGCCATGTCTGTATCATCATTTAGGTTTATGCCCATGTGTGAGCGCATTCCCCAATACACTCCCTGCCTATAAAAAGACGATCAGTCATCTTATTAAATTTCTTGGTGGGCATACCAAACAGGTAGTGAAAGATTTGGAAAAAGAAAGAAATGTAGCAAGCAAACAAGAGGATTTTGAATTGGCGGCCAAACTGCAAAAACAAATTGACGCGATTGCGTACGTGACGCATCCTATGCATCAGGCATTTGAGTATGAAACAAATCCTCATCTCGTAGATGACCTGCGTACTCAGGAGATGGAGGCATTGCAGCAGGTATTGAACGGACATGGGGTGCCAATCGGGCTTCCAAAACGTATTGAGTGTTATGACATTTCTAACTTTCAAAGTTCCTACCCAGTGGGTTCGATGACGGTTCTGACGAATGGAACTATTGATAAAAGTCAGTATCGTAAATTTAAAATGCATAGTACCGGCCCAAATGATTTTGGTATGCATGCTGAGATGATGCAAAGGCGTCTCAAACATGATGAATGGCCACTCCCTGATCTTTTTGTGATCGATGGAGGCAAAGGCCAGGTAAGTGCCGTACGAGAAGTAATTGAACAGGATCCACGATTTGTGGGAAAGCCATTACCAATGATTGGACTGGCTAAACGTGAAGAGACTATGGTCACGCCAGATCTAGAAGAAATACATATTCCTAAAAGTAGTCCCGCGCTGCAGCTGGTGATGCGTATTCGCGACGAAGCGCACAGATTTGGGATTACCTTTCACAGAAAACTTCGATCCAAAGGATTTTTGCCACAACAATGAGAATTATTTTCTTGTAATCGTGTAGCTGAAAGGGAAATAAAGGAATGCAGCTGGTGGATCATCCGTGAGATATTTTTGAAAATCAGTATAGTATTTTTTACGCTCTGTCTCATCAGTCGTTTTACTCCGTCCATTCTCGAGAAGTAAATCGATACGAGGACTATTATACCTAGTAATGTTGTTATCCTCGTTGGAGTGCCAGAGTGTATATTGATCAGGATCTCTCGGTACACGGAAATCTCCCAGATACATTTGGAATGAATCGGGGAGTGTGTTGGTCGTCTCCAGTTTTACATGGATATTGAGCTTTCCCCAGTAGTCAACAAGTGTCTGCCCAAGCTGAGAATACTGTGGTGTTGTGGTAAGAGTGAGATCAGCCTGACTTCCACTGGCCTCGCTGAAAAGTTTGAGTCCTTTATCAATATCACGAGTCTGAGGATTGATCAGTGAGTATGCCCATGACGAAGGAGGATACGGACCGGTCGCACTTTCACCTGCGACAAAACTATCTGGAAGTGTCAGTGTGAGTGCTTCTCTCAGTCTCTTATCTGAAAGGAATCGATCCTGGGTGTTAAAAAACAAGGTCACGAGTTGTGTGTAGTCTGTCTGTTTTTGTGTGGTGAGGTTCGGGAATTGGGTAAATGATCCATTTTTAAATGACAGGTCAGTAATACCAGCTGCCTGGTCAACATCGCCGAGTACTAAAGCGAGCTTTAATGCTTCCTGAGTTGGATAAAAGCTATACGTAGTAAGGGTGTATGGGTCTTGAGAGGATGCGAGGGTCACTTTACTCACAAAGGTTCCATTGAGGGTGAAATCTTTGATCTGGGTTGTACTGATCCCGATAAATGTTTTATCTTTCCTAAAAATTGGGGTTGAAAGTTTCGTCAGAAATGGTGCATAGGTTTCTTTGAGGGTGAAGACGATCGTGTTGTCATTTGGTGTCTGTACTTGGATATCTGAGAAAGGGATAGCGATCTGACTACTGGTCACCGGAGTCCCATCTGAGAAATACAATCCTTTCTGCAAATGAAGCGTGTACGTTTTCCCATCGTTACTCATACTCCAATTCACTGCCACATCTGGAAGCGGTGATCCATCTTGCGCCAACTTTGTAAATCCTCGAGAAAGTTGCTGAAGCACGACATCCGGGAGACTGTCCTGGGTAACGTTCCCAACTATACCAATAGTTGTGTTGTGTACCAGAGGCAGCTTCGGTGCGAATGTTGTCACAAGATAAATGAGCAAAAAGAACGCCGTTAATCCAAAAACAAAATAAATCAGAAAAAGTCTGCCCCACCTTTTGAGGTATGCTTTGATGAGCCAGAAGAATAGTCGGCCGTTAAATGCCATAGATTAGTGTTTTGCTATCAGAAGCAGCACAATTGAGACAAGTGCGAAAAGAAAGGTCAATACGACCGTGAGGCGCAGAAGAAGTTTTTCAACACTTCTCTTACTTCGATAAAATTGTCCTTCACCGCCAAATGCTTGGGCGAGTCCGTTGCCTTGCATTTGCAGAAGAATGGTCACAATGATCCCAATCGCGATCAAGGTTTGAAAGATGACCAAAAACATACAGATATGATACAAGAAATGCTGTAAATATACAAACAACTCTCCGTATGTCTGCGTAAAATCAGGGATTTCTGGTACAATGGAGCCATGAGAATACAACGTATTTTGATCCTATTTGCCCTGCTTCTGGCTTTATTGTGCTCATCACAGAGAGTCTTTGCACAGGCACAAGAGGTTCCATTGCCCAACAACAAATTTGGTATTCATATCCTGTTCCCCTCAGAGCTCAGTCAGGCAGCCAAGCTGGTAAATTCCAGTGGGGGTGACTGGGGATATGTCACCATCCCTATCCAGGCAGGGGATCGAGATCTGGTCAAATGGCAAGCATTTATGGATGATTGCCGGACCTATCATCTCATTCCTATTATTCGTCTTGCGACAGAAGGGGACTACTTTAATACACAAGTCTGGCGTACACCCAATGAAAATGATGTCACTGATTTTGCCAACTTTCTCAATAGTCTGACCTGGCCTACACAGACTCGTTATGTCACCGTATTTAATGAAGTCAACCGATCCAATGAATGGGGAGGTCATGTTGATCCAGCGGGATATGCACAGCTGTTATCTTTTGCCGCGAGTACATTTCACTCAAAAAGTCCTGACTTTTTTATTATCTCGGCTGGCATGGATAATGGTGCTGATACGTCCAGTACGGCGATGGATGAGTATAGTTATTTTCGTGCCATGCATCAGGCTGTTCCATATGTCTTTGACCAGATTGATGGCATGGGCAGCCATTCCTATCCCAATCCTGCATTCCTTACACCTCCTACGACCATGACACGAAAAAGTATCGCGAGTTTTCAATTTGAACATAGTTTGATCTCCACATTTACTCATAAAAATTTGCCTATTTTCATTACCGAGACAGGGTGGACTAGAGATGGTCTTTCTGATCAAATCATCGGTCAATATTACGCACAGGCATTTCAAACCGTCTGGAATGATCCCAATGTTATTGCGGTCACGCCATTTCTTCTCCTGTCAGGAGACGGGCCGTTTATGCAATTCTCATTTCTCAAGCCAGATGGATCACCGACACAAATGGCACAGGCATATATGAGTATCCCCAAACCAGCAGGACATCCCGTGCTTATTCAGCCAGTCCTTGCTGCAGAGACGATAAATAATGCAAAATTACCAGTGAAAGATTTTGGAGCACCAGAAAGAAGTAAAAATCCTGTTACCGCATTTGTTGAGAACTTGATGAGTAAATGGTTCTTTCACGGGTAGTGTTGTATATATTCTTTATATTATTGTGTCATTCTGAGTGATTCCCGATGTAATCGGGAGGAATGAAGAATCTCTATTTATAAAATAAGATCCTTCGCTTTGCTCAGGATGACGGATGAGATGTTTTATTGAATTTTTATGATATACATTTTTCATGGAACTGACACAGCGCATTCTCGAAATGCTTTCCTTGATGCTAAAAAGACAAAACAGGATTGTGCTGTCTTTGACGGCGGCAAACTTGATCTTATGAGCCTTCGTCAGGTCATAGAAGGGGGAGGCCTTTTTGGTGATGAGAAAACCGTCGTTATTGAAGAACTTTTTTCCAAACGAAAAGCGTCAAAAGAACTAGATACACTCTTGCAATATCTTGCGGATCACCAAGGTCATGATATCCTGCTGTGGGAATCAAAAGAGCTGACTCCCAAACAAGCATCATTATTTCCAAAAGCTAAAATTCTTAAATACACGCTTCCCAGCGAACTGTTTACTTTCTTAGATAGTATTCGTCCGGGTGGTGCAAAACAATCATTGCTTCTCCTGCATCAAGTCCTTGATACACAAGATGCAGAGATGGTTTTTTTCCTTTTGATTCGCCAGATTAGACTACTTTTGGCACTGAAGGATCCTGGGACTGACGCGATTGATGAAGTGGTGCGTCTTGCTCCATGGCAGAGAGGAAAATTGCAAAAACAAGCAGATCAGTTTGAGGTTGGAGAACTAATCCAACTGTATGAAAAATTATATAACCTCGAATATGCTATGAAGACGGGGAGATTGCAAAATCCACTCTCGCAAGAGCTCGATTATATTGTTATATTAATCTAATCGTTGGCTTGACAAGCGGGGGTTAATGCTCCTAGTATGGAAGTACTTTCCTATGCAGGTAAACCCACTCATGTTCCGTAATTATGACATTCGAGGGATTGTCGACCAGGATTTAACTCCAGAAATTGTAGAGGCAATTGCAAAAGGATACGGCACACTTCTCAGACGAAGAAAAATCAGACAGATTGTTGTAGGGCATGATTGCAGACTCAGCGGTGAATCATTTGCTGATGCCTTTATCAAAGGAGTAACGTCCTGTGGGATTGATGTTATTTATCTCGGGCATTGTATGACCCAAATGGTGTACTTTGCTCAGTACCTGTACCAGACCAATGGTGGCGCCATGATTACCGCTTCACACAATCCGAAGAATTTTAATGGGTTTAAGTTGGCAACAGGGTATTCCCAAACAACTGGACCAAATGAAGTCCAGGAAATTCGAAATTATGTCGAGAAAGATCAGTATTTTGTCTCTGATACTATCGGCAGCGTAACCCCAGTTGATAGAGAAGAATTTAAAGAAAAATATTTCCATGATGTGCTTAAAAGAGTGCAGATAAAGAAAAAGTTTAAAGTTATTGTTGACTCACATCATGGCAGCACCAGTGTCTTTAACCCTGAGATCCTGAGACGTGCAGGATGTGAAGTTATTGAAAGGTTTACTGATATGGATGGGTCATTTCCTGATGGGACACCTGATCCAACTGATGCCAAATTGATGGAAGGTGTCGCAGAAGAAGTCGTAAAACAAGGAGCAGATGCTGGATTCGCTTTTGATGGTGATGGAGATCGTATTGGGTTTGTTGACGAAAAAGGTCACGTGTTATGGAACGATGTAGCCGTAGCAATATTTGCCCATGAAATTCTTGAAAGATTTCCGGGGTCAAAGATTATCTATAATACGCTCTGTTCACAAATCGTTAAAGAAGTTGTCAAGAAAGATGGTGGGATCCCAATCATGTGGCTTACCGGGCATGCATTTATTAAAGCAAAGATTGCTGAAGAACAAGCTGTCTTTGGTGGGGAGCTCTCCGGACATTTCTTCTTTGCAGATAATGCCTATGGGCATGATGATGGCACCTATGCGGTTCTTCGTGTCTTAGAGTATCTTTCTGAAAAGAATATGACGCTTTCACAACTATATGAAAGCTTCCCCAAATTTATCTCTTCACCAGAAATAAAGATTGGTTGCCCAGATGATAAGAAAAAAGATGTCATTGCCAATCTTTCTGTGAAATTCAAAAACGATTTTCCTTCAGCACAGATCACTGATAAATCAATTATCCCAGGGGACGATGGCGTCCGTGCTGATTTTGACGACGGCATGATGATCTTTCGATACTCACAAAATGGCCCGTACATTACTGTAAAATTTGAGGCGAAAGATGAAAAAACCTTTGAAGAGAGAAGAACATACGTCAGTACCATGTTGCACAGTTATCCAGAAATGATCTGGGAAGACCAACTTTGTGTTAATCTTGATTTCGTAAAGTAATACTCATGAATAGCAGTGATGAGGCTACTATTGCAAAGATTATATCTCAATATTTCTCTCCAAGAGATACTCAATTGTCCGATGAAACCGTGTGTGAGGTTTTGGCACAGGAATTAATACGTTCCTATCATAATCAAACATGTATCGTTACTCTGACAGCTGCTCCTGCGAGTGGTAAGCAAGTATTTTCAGAAGCACTTATGCAGAAACTTCGTGACCTTGGCCACAGTATCGATGCTATCGATACTGATGATTTCGTGAAGTACACTCGAGAAGAGAGGTATGGGCGACTCGCGGAAGGTATGCCTGTGATAGATAAATATGCATTCGATTATTTGAATAAAATTGTTCAATACGCTCGAGAAGGAAAAACAATACAGGCGCCCATCTATAATGAAGCTACGGGAGAGGCATTTGCTATTGGAGAAGACAAATTTCCTCATACCATTCCTGCTGGATTACATTTTTTGCTTGTAACAGGAGATTTTCAACCGGTACCTGATCCAGATTTGCGTATATACCTTCATGTCCCCACAGATATTCGTAGGGCAAATAGAGTAGAGCGGGATTTGCAAAAGCGTGGTGTATCTGATGCTGAGGGTATAAAGAAGAGCTTTGATGAACGGTTAGCGACACAATATTATCCCTATACATTACCACAGGCAGAAAAAGCAGATATCTTACTTGTCGTTACCCCAAAACAGCCAGAGAAAGGGAGCTCATATAGAGTGAAATATGAATATAGTACTTATGTTAGGAAGCAAGACATGCTAGCATAGATATATGGCGATAGATCTCACAAAAATTGATAAAACAAAATTCTCCAATGCTGCGTATAGTAAACGGGTAGAAAAACCGTGGGGATATGAACTGCACTGGGTGCCTGAGGGTCATCCGTATATGGGGAAAATCCTGCATATCAATGCTGGCAAACGCCTCTCCTTACAAATTCATGATGCCAAACAAGAATCATGGTTTTTAATGTCAGGACAGGCAAAAATCATCTGGGAGAATGCACAAGGTGAAATGATTGAGACTCTACTGGAGCCAGGGAAGGGATATAGCACGAGCGTAGGGCAAAAGCACCGACTGGAAGGTATTACAGACTGTGACATCATCGAGGTTTCTACTCCTGAGATTGGGACAACCCTTCGTCTGGAGGACGATTACAGTCGTCCAAATGAAACAGAAGAAATGCGCAGCCTCCCAAATCGTGGGTGGAATGGATAAAGACTTCGCCATCTTTCTATTTGCTTATTTCGCCTCGATTGCTATGATAATAGTATGCCCTGTAACGTCAATGAAACAGCCACCGATTTTGGATGTATTCCAAATGATCCCATTGGATTTGCCAGTAAATTTTATGGCATAAGTCTGGAGGTCCTTGGTGGACTTGCGGTGATTTTTCTTATTTTTGGCGGATATCAGATTTTGACCTCTGCAGGCAACCAAGAAAAGCTTGCCAATGGGAAACGAACGATTTATTACACGCTGGGTGCCGTCGGACTCATTGTCGGTGCTGGTGTAATTTTGCAAGTTCTTTTGGTAGATGTCCTTGCCGTTCCCGGCGTAGGGAAGTAATATATGACACTCAAAACACTGCCTATTTTGATTGGAATCCTTTGTTGTATGGGACTTGGCTTACTCCTGCCTATACAAAAGGCGCTTGCTGTCCCGCCAACGCCACCACCACCCACAGGAGTCTGGCTTCCAGATGATGAAGTAACCTTTGCGGGTAAAAGCGTCGTGCGTGCATCAGGATTTTTTGGATGGACACTGAGTGAATACCAATGGGCAGGAAGTGACACGGCCCCACTTTCACAGTTCTGGGGAACTGTACGAAATACTATTTTTTCGGTACTTATTTTGGTGATCGTTGCGGCGGCATTTGCTATTCTTTTCACCAGAGGACGAAGTGTAGGCGTCTTTGAATTTCTCAAGCGGTTCTTCTTGGCTGTTGTTCTGATCTTGTTCTCATTTGCGATTATCCAGTTGATTTATCAGATTACGGATATTTTGCAGAGCTTCTTTCTTCGAGGAATTACTATCTCTGATCTGCTCAATGTCTCTATTAATTATTCGACCTTTGAAGGGTATCGTAAGGTTGGAGGAACATATGAGGAGTCTGCATTTATCGCTATTCTTTTAGTAAAGCTCACCTCCATCACATATAACACCATTGCATCACTTTTGGTCATTCGAAAAGTTATCCTGTGGTTCTTCCTGATCATCTCACCACTGTTCCCACTCCTAATTTTATACTATCCACTCAGAAACACTGCCAAAATTTGGATCGCGGAATTTTTCCGTTGGGTCCTGTATGCACCGCTATTCTCAATTTGTCTGGCTGGAGTTGTTGCACTCTGGAAATCACCATTTTTGAGTACCTTATTTAATGCAAAAGATAGCACCCTCTCGACCATTATGTACCCAACTGCGATTAACATTTTACTTGGTGCACCAGGGCAAACAGTCTCGGCTGATAGTAGCCTTGCAACCAACAGTGCCTATGCTCAGTATGTCGTCGCACTTCTTATGCTGTGGGTTGTAGCGCTTTTGCCATTTCTTCTGCTTCGTATATTCCTTGATTATGTCGCCTCTTTGTCTCTAGAAAATATGAATGCCAATGGCAAATTTGAATTGTCTACCTTGCCATTCTTTGGTGGGAATAGGGGAGGAACAGGACGCGCACAACCTATCAAGGTGGTAGGTGAGAACGTCAAAACAGTTCCTGTATTGCCAGTCAGTGCGATGCCAGAAGTAAAAGGAACAATTGCATCATCTATCTCTGGTGGTGCACCTATTGGCACGGCAGCATTTACTATGCCGACCAGCATGGAAGGGAAGACCCTCGCTCCCTATGGACTTGCAGATTTTCACGTGCCAACACTTCGTGATATCGCCAGACTTGATCGAGGTCTCTCTGCTACCAGTCCTATTATGCGCGCTGATGTTGCAAAGATGCAGGAAACGCTTTCTCACATCGGTGCACCAGAGCGTATCGTTTCAGCCTCTGATAGACAGAATTTTACCAATGTCCAGAACAATCTCCAAGCAGCGCAAGCCAAAGGTGATCCGATGGCAGCCTCAGTTCTCATCGCAGCCCGCCAGATAGCTCATGCGACTGAAGATACCATGTCAAATACTCCAAGTGGCAAGAGTGGTGAAAAGTCACAGGTTACCAAGTTGCCAATTACTATGCCGGTTGAAAATACCGTACAGCAAGTCAAACTTGATGATTTTGAAAGTGTTCATGATTTGTGGAAAGAACACTACGCCAATGCCCAACCACCGGCGGATACCTCTCGTTCAGAGTGGCTGACAAATGAAAAAGATCAGGCAGACAAAGCCATTGCATTCCTTCAGTCCGACAAGCCTGAGGACATTGCCAAGGGTCAACAAATTGTGTCACAATTAATACCGTTCCTCACGGCTGGAGGATTCTCAAAAGGAGAGGTTATTTCCTATCTGCAAGCAAAATCAAAAGCAGCCTCTGAAGCACTCACAGAATTGAATGCTCCAGACCATGCAGAGGGGAACATTAGTACTCCTGAGGAGAAAAAAGCCTAAGCGAGGTGAATCATATGGGAAGTTTTGGAAGTTTTTATAAAGGAGAAAAGAAAAAAGCTAAAAAGAAACCTGAAAAATTACAACAGGGGAGTTTCTCCACGCGTCCTGTCTTTATGGAGGCGAAAATGGTAGAGAAAAAGAAAAAAGGAGGATAACGCAGATGCGTATTCATCGTGAACAATCAATATCTTATACCTATTGGGTTCTTGGCTTTTGTGCAGTAGTTTTGCTCTGCTTTCTTTTTGTGGGTGCACGCTATGTCCTTCACTTGGCCCAAACACGCATTTTTGATGGTGAGCATGCTTTTACTGTCGCAGTTCCAACCTCAGGGGATGCGGGACACTATCTCATCCTTGACCCTCAAGCGGATGTCGTTCGTGATATCTCAGTAAAGCAAAACACCTATCCCATTCTTTCTGATCTAACACTCACTCATGCGATCGATATCAATACCCCAATTGATGCGTGGCAGCTTGCCAGTAGCCTCAAGGAAGCGTCAAATGGGAAACTCAATATGCTTGATGAGTGGTATTTGATGTCATTTTTCCGCCAAGCTCCACAAGTACAAAAAGCTTCGGTAGATGATACATCGACCGTTACGGTGCATCAATCGCCATTTCTTGATGCAACGTTTATTAGTGAAAATCAAAGTATTCAGATCATGAATGCCAGTAACGTTCAAGGTGCCGGTAACCGGTTAGCCCAACTTTTGACCGTAATGGGAGCCAATGTCGTAGCAGTCCAGACAGCCGTTCAGACAGTACCCAATACACGTATCAGTACCTCTGAGAATACATCATATACCGTTCGTAAAATGTCTCGACTGCTTGGCGTGCCAGTTCAAGTGAGCCAAACAAATGCTATTGCTGATATTGTTATTACCCTTGGACTTGATTGGGGAGGAGGCGGGACACAATGATTACTGGCGCAGTGATTGTCATTGCACTTATTTCTATTGCTTGGGCATACTTTTCGTTATGGAAGATACAGAAAGGACTTGCGCAGAAGGAACAAAAAAGTGCGAAAAAAAATTTGGAGAAGCGAAGAGTCGTCTTTCACTCTTCTTCTTTAACCTCTTCATCTTCAACCAAACGTGCTTTGTGAATGGTGAATGGTAGCGGTTTCTCTACATCAATAAACGATGGTTGATTCTTAAATCGTCCAGCTCTTTTGGTCTCACGAATAAAGATACACGGTGCCTTTTCTTCTACAGAACGCATGTGGGCAACATACATGTTCCCTCCGTCGATAAATTTGGTAAGTCTTCGACTAATATCGTCAGGAAGCATCCCAACATATTGATCACCATCAGTTATCGCAAAGATCTTTGAACGCTTTATCACTAGCTCAACACTTTGTCCCACTTGCAACGTCCTCAAGACATTTGCAGGTGCAGGGTTAAGAAGGGTCACCATTTTGGTTTTACCAACTTCTTCCAGGAAAGTATCATGCTGCATGGAAAATGGGGTGACATTGTTTCGTCTATTTACATCACCAAGGCGCTTGATGTTTTTCATCGCAATTGGATTGGTTTTATCAATTTCCAAGACTTTTTCGTATGTCTCACGTGCTTCTTTGATCTTGCCGAGGACGGTATAGGCAAAGGCTAAGCGATTCAGACTATCAAGATCTGCTGGATTTTCATCAAGAATTTGTGTGTTTAGTTCTATGGCTTGTTCCCAGTTCCCGTTGAGGGTTGCTTGAATGGCAATTGATGGTGTAACGGTTGTCATTAGGGTGGCTTTTTTGATGTAAAAGACTGCAAAAAATTGTAATTGGATTTGTTGCAAAAGTCAATAGACTGAGGGTATAATGAGGCTATGAGTGGACATTCCAAATGGTCGACAATTAAACGCCAAAAAGGCGTCAATGATGCAAAAAGAGGCCTGACATTTACCAAACTTTCTAACGCGATTAGTATTTCAGTGCGCCAAGGAGGCAATATCGGCGATCCAAATCAAAACTTCCGACTCAGACTTGCTGTAGAAGCAGCACGTGCTGCCAACATGCCAAAAGAAAACATTGCTCGTGCTATTGAACGGGCGCTGAGTAAGCAAAGTGGTGCCTTTGAAGAAACAATCTATGAAGGATTTGCTCCTGGTAACGTCGCAGTTATCGTAGAAGCGGCAACAGATAATAAAAATAGAACAACCGCAGAAGTAAAAAACGTGTTTGAAAAAAATGGTGGCACCATGGGCCAGATGGGGAGTGTAGCGTACAATTTTAAACGTGTTGGAAGACTTCTGGTGGAACGAAAGGGCATGTCCTACGATGACGCTTTCTTGGCCTTTGCTGATCTTGGTGCAGAGGATGTCATGGAACATGATGATGATACCTTTGCCATTATCGTCGGTATCCCAGAGATGACGCATGTAAAGGATGCTCTCTTGAATGCAGGACATACTATCACTGAAATGGGTATGGTCTTCCTTCCTGTCACGACTGTCGAAGTAGACGAAGAAACCATGGAGAAAGTTGCCCGACTTGTTGAACGACTTGAAGACCTGGATGATGTCCAACAGGTATTTGTAAATCTTGCCTGATAAAAATACATGATCACACAACTACGCAAACGCATCGCCAAGAGGTTTGTCCGTCTCCCAAGCTTTTCTCTTGAGAAAAGACAGAAAGTGCTTGTCAGCGTAACCCTTCTCTCAATCCTTTTCTTTGTTATGACCCAGACCAACCGGGTACAACTGACGTTTCTGTATGCGTCTTTACTGGGAGTACTTTCAGTGATCTTGCTTTGGTGGGGCATTGCCCACGAACTTGCACTCCATAAGACATATCAAGCGTTTATCTTGCCATTTTTATTCACCTTCTCAACCGTCCTTTTTGCCTTCCTTATCCCTCCGCGTATCTATACTCATCTTGCTCTGACGGTAATTTTTGCAACTGGCGTCTATGCAACATTCCTAAGTGAAAATATCTTTGTGGTGGCTACCGAGCGCACTATCCCACTGGCAAGTAGTGCCCGTCTGGTCTCATTGGTTGGGATATTAGTAACGTATTTTTTCCTCTCTGATGCAATTCTTTCATTCCGCCTTAATTTCCTGATGATGTTGGCCCTTTTTGGTGTGGTCACCCTTGCTATCACCACCCATGCGATTTGGTCATACACATTGGAAGAAAAAATTCGTACCGATTTGTTGTGGATTGTAACTCTCAGTGGCTGCATGATGAGTATTGTGAGTGCTCTGTGGTTTTGGCCGACATCGCCAACGATCACCTCATTGTTTTTGGCAATCGTAATGTATATTTTAGTTGGTTTATCACATTATTGGTTGGACAGACGTCTTTTCAAAAATATTCTTATTGAATATGCGTGGGTGACCTTGCTTGGAATTTTCTTACTCCTGTCACTTACCAACTGGGTAGGGTAGTGGTGGTACTCTAATAGGATTTATTTTAAATAAAAATCTTCGTCATACCTCTTACAAAATAAAATGTCATCACTATTTGTTTACATCAGAATAAAATAAAAAGTTTTTAACACTTGGCAGGGAAGAGGAGTATCATCACATCAGAGGGGAAGGGGCCCATAATAAGTTGATATAGTTTGATACGCTAAATAATTATAGGGTTATTTTGTGGATAACTAACGAGTTTTCACGGGTTTTTAAGTTGACTTTTCACAAGTCTGAGCGACAGATTTTTCACGGAGGATTTGAAGCTCCACTAGCCTGGGGAATGCGAACGACACACTAGACTGAAAAAAATACGAACGCCTGTTTCTCCCTAGCCTCGATTGTGCCTGCAATTTATCAGCCGTCGATGGTTAATGCTAACGGCTTGTGACCAGAGAGCAGTGGCCACTCTGACGAGTATGCCAGTCGGTACCTAAATCTTTCTTCACTATACGCATGAGAAATAATTCTGTGCGCATCTATACAGCAGGACGTACTGCTATGCTACGGCGAATACAAACCTGAAAATCCATGGATCAGCAACTGTCATTTCTACGACATGTGGACCTATTGGAGAAGCCCCGGCTATTACGTCGCACAATAATACTTTTGCGACGCGATGGGCACGTCTGAGAGAAGAGGTATGTTTGCTCATGTCACGCTACTGGTGATGTATGATTCTCCTTTTCCTCCCTCTTCCCGCCAGGTTACTCAGCTCAAAATACTTCCCTTATTTCTGTTTACCCACAAATCCCCTATTATAGGACGCAATCTGCTTTTTAGTTAGCCTCAAATCGTGCCTGGAGATTGACTCCTCTCTAGCCTTGACGCGAGAGGAGATGCAGTTAGGTATGGTTTGCTTTCTTTGCCTCAAAATCTGGCGAGTTTTTATACAAATCCTTCAATAAAAGGTATAACTAATCATCTTTTCAATAAAAATGCGTTTTAGGGGCATTCTAGAGGGTCGCAGGCATGAATAGTGTCATATAAAGGAGTGAACCGTGGGTAAAGTCGAGTTTACTCGCTAAAGAGGCCTTGCCAGGAGGCAACAAATTTTTGGACGCCTTCAGTAGTTAATGGATGGTCTATCGAAAATTCTTTTGACTCAATTGCACTGATCAGTTCAGAAACATTTTTTATATTTTTAATTTTTTCATTGGGTTCCCATGCAGGAATTTGTGGGAGGTCTGGGTTAGGGTTGGGATGATCTTCAAGAGGGGACTCCCACCACTCTTTATATACCTTTGCAGGTGCCGTCAGAAGCGGCATCCCAGCCTGCAAACATGCCTGGACATGGTAGGTATTACGGATAGATGATGCCAGAAGCCAGACCGGTGTGTCAGCAAAATACGTACTTAAAAGCGTATTCGCGTGGTACAAAAGCGACATGCCGTCTTGTCCATGATCATAGAGTCTGCCGATAAATGGTGAGATAAAACAAGGCCAGGATGTGTGGGGTGCACCAAACTCTTCGAGCATAAATTTTTCATGCAGGGTGATGGCATAGATTTGTTCTTGTGAGAATACGAGCGTGTTATTGATACAGACACCGTGCTTTCGAAGAATGGTACGAGCCTTGAGCCCTTCCAGTGTGGTGGGGAGCTTTACCGCGATACGCTGATGCCAGGAGGCGATCTCCATGCCTTGGCTGACCATCTCCTCTGCAGTTGTCTTCTCGTCCGCATAGACCTCGGCCGAAACTGCCCCAGGAACGGTCTCAAGAATATTTTCTACAATATGTTTTTGTAGTACTGAGAAAGCTTCCTCACGAGAAGCAATTTTTTGTCCTTTGAGAATTTTTGCTATGAGGCTTGGATTGGTGGTGGCTCCCCAGATTTCACTATCGTGGGCTTTGGCAAGGGCGATGATATCAAGATCTTCTGTAATATCGCCACTATCCAAAAGAAAGTGTGTCATATCATCAGTGTACGCCATTGGTCCTGAAAAAAACACTAGTCACGTCGCAAAATAATGAGTATTATGAATATATGTATACGACACTCCCCGCCCAAATTAATGATTTTCTTAACTACCTCTCGGTTGAGAGAAATTGTAGTAAATTAACTATCCGGGACTACAGGCACTACCTAGAAACTTTTGCCTCATGGATGCAGACTTCCCTCCCCCGCAAAAAAATAACTGATGTCACGCTCTCAGATATCAGAAAATATCGTGTTTTTTTGGCTGATAAGACTGATGAGAAGGGCCAAACACTTGCTCGTGTGACACAAAATTATTATGTCATCGCGCTGCGGTCATTTCTCAAGTTTTTGACTAAAAATGATGTGGACGTATTGGAACCATCCAAAATTGATCTGCCAAAGACGGAAAGCAGGTCTCTTAAGTTTCTAGAACGAGAGCAGGTAGATAGGCTGGTCATGTCTGTTGATACGAGCGAGGAAGAAGGGGTTAGGGATCGAGCTATGCTAGAACTGCTTTTCTCTACAGGCCTTCGTGTGTCAGAGTTAGTTTCTTTAAATCGAGACCAGATTAATTTAGAGCGTGGTGAATTTGGCGTTATTGGGAAGGGGCGAAAGATGCGTGTGGTCTTCCTTTCTGACCGAGCAACCTCGTGGATACAAAACTATCTGGATATGCGAACAGATAGCTATCGTCCACTCTTTATCCGTTATTCAGGTGCTGTGAGTGATGAAAATAATGGTGAAAAAATGCGTCTTACCTCCCGAAGCGTTGAGCGGATGGTGAAAAAATATGTGGTGCGTGCGCGTATCCCGGTAGATGCCACGGTGCACACGCTCAGGCACAGTTTTGCAACAGACTTACTTACCAATGGAGCAGATTTGCGCTCAGTGCAGGAAATGTTGGGGCATAAAAATATCGCGACAACACAGATCTATACGCACATCACCAACAAACAACTTCGAGATGTCCACAAGGCATTTCACAGCGGAAATAAGTAGTATTAATTTGTTTGGTAGCTGAGTGTGACGTTAGAGGTAACGGTCGTAGAACCC
This sequence comes from bacterium, assembly GCA_021777565.1. Taxonomy (GTDB): domain Bacteria; phylum Patescibacteriota; class Microgenomatia; order Levybacterales; family UBA12049; genus JAJYDJ01. Next base: position 239,020 of record JAJYDJ010000001.1, read on the forward strand.
GCTGGCAGTGTTGTAGAATCTTGAGCAATCTTTGCTCCACCTGCTGCCATCATAGGCATAATCCGAACTGGATTGTTACTATCTTCCTGCACATCAACAATCTTCCCAAGCCTGATCCCTGCGGCTCCTGCGAGGCTTTGTGCTTTATCTTTGGCATCTTGCACTGCTTTGGCACGTGCATCCTGCATTGCTTTCGCTTTTACACTATCACTCAGGGTAAATTGCACTTGGCCGGTGATATTGGCACCGTTTTGTGTGGCAACATCAATGACTTTACTTGCTAGATCGATTGGGGCTTTCACGTCAAGGGTTTGGGTGGCGGTATAGCCATTGGTCCCTGTTCCTGCCGGATTGTACTGTGGATAAATTGAATATTGGGTTGTGGTGATATCTTTATCTGCAATGGATAGATTTTTCAGTGCCGTAATCATCGCCTGCATTGACGTATTGACTTGCTTTTGTGCATCGGCGACAGTACCGGCATCTTTGGTAACACCGATCATAATTTCTGCAGTGTCTGGTGCCAGTGTCACCGTGCCAGTACCAGTTGCCTCAAAGAACGTGCTTTTGGTTGTCTGGACAGACTGTGTTGAGAAAGAGATTGGCCCGGTGAGAATAGTCAAAATAATATAGACGAGACTAATGCCAACTGCGACGGTAATTGACTTAAGAAAAAGACTGAGGAGTTGTTCTTTCATATGATAGCTTTACTCTACTGCACCTTTCTCTCTCTCGTCAAGTCAACTATTGTTGTACTACCGGAACTTCTTGCCAGGAGAAATTTGGATGTTTCAAAATGTCAGGAATCATGAGAATAAGGGAAAAACCGCTTGCCTGTCCCCCACTCCCATTGTCCAGAGACAGGGTGTATGTTGGGCAGGTACGGTCACCAGAACACAAATCACGTTGGTTTTGGAAGGTGCCTGAGGTGTAGGAAGCATTGACAGTCACAGAACCAACTATATTTAATTTGAGATCGTTGGATCCCCCACTCGCGGTACATACGGTTTTGGTTTGATCACGAGAGATGATAAATGATTTATCAGTGACAAAAACACCCATGAGATCAGGAGCAAATGAGGTTGGATCTGTCTCCCCTATCTCTGGGGCGACGGTGATATCTCCAGTCGTTGCAAAGAGCGCGATTGTTCCTGATGGCACAAGGAAGCTTCCCCCTGAGAATGTAACCGCTCCATTGATGGCAAAAATATAATTGGCATTGGCTGGAAGTGTATATGGGCCAACAAAATTCACATTACCAGTGTAGGTATAAATACCGCCAGGGAGATCGGTTGGGAGAGCACAACTATTTGGCGTACAATACACCGAAAGATCAGTTGTTGGCGTACTGTTTTGTTTGATTGTATCCATAAGGTAGTTGTATGAATCGCGAATGGTCTGTGGATTGACTGGCGTGAAATTCTCTGGATATTGACTGCCACCAACTAACCATCCACGGGTTGATACCGCTCCTCCTTCTGTCCCAAAATCTGCTGTCGTATTTCCGGTGTACGCAATGCCTGGGTCACTGCAGGTTCCTGGGATCAGTGCATAGCCATTACTATATGTAGTCCCGCAGGTTCCCGTGTTTGGGACTGGATCAACGATACCTGAGTCAGTCCTGACATCAGAGCAGATAATTTGCCACCACGCATTTTGGTTGGTCGAGCCAAAGTTAAGTCCTGTTATATTGCCATTGCCATCACAGGCACTTGGTGTCTGATTGATGGTGGTAGTACCGCTGACTTGATCGGTGGCGTGGCCGCTATCGGCATTACAGGTAGCAATCGTTGGGATGCCAGGACGGCCAACCGTGACGACTTCTTGGCCATTGGGTGGATAGACGTCATGATAGGAGTTGCCTGGGCCATAGGTCAGTGTGTACGTACCAAAAAGAAGATTTGGGACAGTATAGGTCCCATCATTATTGATGGTGACATTCTCATTCACGTTATGATCGCCTACCACGGTAAGTGCTCCTCCAGCGACGGGAGTATCTACTCCTGCGGTATAGTATTTACTTTGATTGACGTCACTATACATAAGGCCTTGTATGGTATACAGTGGCGTGAGTCCGAAGTTCAAGTTTTGAATACTTCCATTCATGCCTCTAGAGTTTGCCGTACAGGATGCATCAGGTGATCCTCCGACGGTACAGGATGTCTCATTGATGGTGACTTGAAATGAGGTCGAAGGCGGATTGGTATTGGCAGCAGTTGGTTCACTGATTTGATACGTACTGGTATTGCCAGCATTTTCAGTAAAGGTTACGGTATAGGTCCCTGTGACAAGATTTTCCCCAGTGGTGTAGGTCCCAAGCGCTGCGGCGCCACTATATACCTGTACTCCATCAGCATTTCTCACAACAGAGACTGTCCCTGCATTAGGGAGAATGGTATTTGATCCTGACATCTTATGGCTGAGATCATAATCAGTGAAGATATTCCCTGAAATACTGTAGCGTGAAACGACGGCGATATTCACGGTAGAAGATGCACCAAGGTTGACATTGACTGATGGATTTACATTATTAAATGTCTGAGCTGTCCCATTGATATCTATGTGGGATACTAGATAGTTCGTATCAGTAAAGGCGACATTATAGGTACCGGCATTATAGAAGTTACTATACGTACCGTTCGTTAAAAGCTGTGGCGTTCCTGCGATTTGTATGGTCCCAGGGTATGCCGTATCTCCTGCATCCCAAACGCCGTCGGCATTGTTATCAAAGAATACATTGACGGTCATCCTTGTTTGACATACTCCAGCATTACATTGATACGTTGCATTACAATCGTTAATCGTACAGGCACGAGTTGTGGTATTTTGGGTACAATACGTTCCTCCTCCCGGGTCTTGCGTGTATGTCCCTGTCTGTGTCCCGTTGTTGGTGTTACACGTATTGGCTGGTGCGTTACAGGCTCCCCATACAAGTCCACCTACACAAGGACAATAGTTAAAAATATAACAGCCATTTCCATTATACCAAGTGGGACAATTGTTTCCAGTTGCAGAGTATACGTATGCTTCTCCCCTATTACATCCCCCTCCACCACAGGCACTGATCTGCAAATTACACGGGATAGGTGTTGGGGTTGGCGTTGGGGTTGGCCCACAGCAGACAATGTTTGGATCTTGAGCGTTACATGCAAGAGGAAGATCAGTCCCATTTAAGTTTCCACAATCATACCCGTAGATACATTGATAGCCTGCCTGGATACATGGTGGAACTGGCGTTGGTGTTGGCGCTGCTGTACATGCACAATAACATGCACTACCTCCAGCGGAAACAGAACCGCAACCTGGGATATTCTGGCATGGACCTGCTGGACAGTTCTGTAGTGGTCCATAACAATTAAGTCCAGTGCACGTCTGTGCATACGTTACATTTTGAGAAAATGAAAAGAATGAAAGACAAAAGGATACGATGAGTAGAATTTTTTTCATATTTCTAGTATACGGTGTTTCTACAATTATGGATATTCGCATAACCAGCAGCGTGAGGTGTCGCTAGGCACGTTGATAGGATAACAAAACTATTGTTAGGGAGTGTTTGTAATGAATATCCAACTTTATTCCCACCTGGAGTTTGTATCAGAGTATCACAGGCAATCACATCACCATTTGTGCTACAAGTAAATGCTTTGATGTCATTTTGAACTACAAGATATTTTTTTAGCAGCTCTTCTGCGTTCTGTTGTGAGAGAGCTGCTGGTTTATTAACCTTGACATAGAGCGTTTTGAATACAATCTCACGTGTTGGAAGCATATAGATAGTTCCAGCGAATGATGTGTTGGAATCACCCCAGAAATATTGTGATTTGAATGTATCAGATGTGTACTGTGTGAAGTTGGCTGGTACATACGTTCGGACAAGATAGGTGTTGATATAGTCGGTCAGTACATTTTTTTGCTCTTGTGGTGTATTTGCTTTTTCCACCTGGCTGGTAGATGGTGTAACCCCGCTGGAGTTTTTGATGAAAAAGAGAATCAGGACAAGAGCGGATATACCCAGGGAAAGTAAAACTACTATGAGGATAATTCGCTTGATAGTCATACTCTGATCATAAAGGAGTATGAAAAATAGGTCAATATAAGCTATCTCTTACAGCAGTAGGTACCTGCGGTGCTACACTTAGCATTTACTGAATGTCCTCCTGAGTACGCACATATCAATGGATTTACACAATATCCACCAATGGCGGCACAGGACGGAATTGGGGTGGGTGTTGGTTGTACACATGAACAGAAATATGCACTTCCCCCTGCTCTAACTAACTTACAATAAGGATTCTGCCCACTTGGGTTGCAATTATATCGTGAATTTTGTGTAAGTAAGCTTCGACAGTTGTTTATGGTGCACGCTACTGCTGCATCAGACTGTTGTGTAGGAGCTACATATGAACGAATAGCAAAAATTGCTATTATTGCGACTATGAGGACAGAAAAAACCAAGGAGATTTGTCGTATGGATATATATGGTTTTTGACTAATCCTCTTCTTATTTTTTGAAATTTTTATCTTTTTCACACATTGAGCATACGTCTCGAAAATAAATCATGTCAAGACTTATAAATCACAATTTTATGAAATTTTATGCCTGATTGAATAAATAATGTAACTGTTATATTTAAAGAAGAATCAGAAGAAGTACACCACCATTTATGGTGTAGGTGTTGGAACAGGTTCAGGGCAAATAATCTGGTGACCACCTGGTGCTGGGACGCCATAGCTTCCATCAGGACAATTTGGTGCTGGTATGTGAGCTGGCCCTGATAAATGCGCTGCAACAGCAAGAGATACGTTTGCAAGCGCAAATACAACTGCTAATGTTAGTACGGCCACAGTTTTAATAGTCTGTCTCTCTTGTGGTGATTTGTTCATCCACCAGTTATGAACTTCAAGTGGAAAATCTCGGACTCTCTCTAGAAGGTTTCTTCGTGAGCCTTGCTCTACGTTATGTGGACCCCTGTCTTGCTCAACTATTTGCATACTGAAGGCAGTATAGCACCTTTTCTAAATTTGTCAAGCCCATAGTTTATTATTATATTTTTTTCTGACTATCTGCCTTGTTATAAATGTTGTTATCTTTCTGACAATTATAAATATTTTAGGCTTGCGTTGTTGTTTATTTTAAAACAAATTGTGATTTTTTAGTATCAAAACAATTACTATATACAAATACAGTGGTGGCATAAAATGTCTTATAGTAATATTCTTCTGCGGCATTTATCCATTTAATTCAATCTAATCTGAAGGATGCCTGTATAAGTCGTGTTTTTTGAATAGGCTGAGGATAAAGCCTGTGTTATATATTCATTTTCCCGATGATGGAGCTGATGAGAGAAAGGACAATACTGAAAAGGATTGCCCACCAGATATTATCTACATGGAATCCAGGCACGATCTTGCTTACGAGTATCACGAGCAGTCCATTGATAAGTAAGGTAAAAAGCCCGAGAGTTAGGATATTGATAGGAAGTGTGAGGATAACAAGAATGGGCTTGATAATGGCATTGGCGATACCCAGAACCAAGGCCACGACCACCGCAGTAAAGAAATCAGATACTTTAATCCCAGGAAGGATATATGCAGCCACCAGTACCGCAAATCCACTGAGCAGAAGATGAATGATAGCCCCCATAGGCTGAGAATAAGGAATTTTATGTGTAGAGTCAAGTAGAGGGTGCGAGGGAAGAAACTAGATTTGACGATGGTTGATGATGGGAATGAGACAGTGGGAAAAAGGCATCCATGCCTTTAGGTGCAACCCTGCTTGTCTTGAATCGTTACTTCCTTCGTCGTCCGACCATGTATGCCATGAATGCGCTGCAAGCTGCCAGGAAGATCCACACCACGATGAAGAGGTTTCTTACTCCGGGATCCGGGTAAGTAGTGGCCCAAGCAACTCCGCCCAATGACACCACGCATAGAACAACGAACAACGACCGCAACAAGACGATCCCCAAAGTACGCATAACGTACCTCCTGTTTTAATGTAGCATTTTAGATTTATGGGTTCATCCCAGGAGTGCCCTCTCCAATAAAATTACAACGTGCGTTATAAGCTTATTGGAGATAACACTCTCCTGCCAAACCTAGTTTCTTCTTAAAGTGCATTGATCTCAAGTCTTTCGCACTTGAAAGGTGAGATTCATACGCTCGGTTACCCGAATGTATACGTGATTTATATAACAATTATAGGATGTTGTCAAGTGGGTGTCAGAAGAATGACGACTTGTGATAGTCTACGAGTGCTTTGTATTACCAAAGAGAGATGTTAGTTCCCCAGCAAGTGTTTTGTCACTTGAACATAACGCAATTTCTGCCGTATGGCAAAGTACACCTATCTCAGAAAAGTTATGTGACCCAACGATGGTTTTTTCGTTATCTACTATAAGGATCTTGGCATGGACCATCCCTGGCCTTCTGATCAAACGGAATGAGTCATTTTGTCCTTGTGCGAGCAGAATTCTCGCAATCATATTGTTGATCAGGAACAATATGCTAAATCTTTCCTCACGTGAAGTAATGAGTGTGACCGGGATGTTGTTCTCAGATGCCTGAAGGAGAAGTTTACGTGTTTTGCCAAGTGGCATAACAGGAGTAATAAGTGTGATTGATTTTTTAGCATTCTGGATAAGTTGCTGGGCGTTGGTTTGTATTATAGAACTAGCTGTTTTACCGGCATCTACAAGGATAGTATGAGAGGAATCTATAGGAATGGCACGATTTGTGCGAAGCATATTGGTGTGGATTTCCTTCAAAATACTACGAAGTACCTCAACAAATTTTGGTTCAGAACTCTCGATCATACAATCTTGATAGGTGTCCACTTCTGCATCATCAATATTCACTCCACCAATGTATCCAGTATTGTCGATAACGGAGATTTTCATGTGGTTTCTCCCTACGAACGGGAAAAGATAAGACATAGGATTTTTTAGCCCTATGATTTGCCTGGCAATATGAGCACTACCTATCTGTGTAAGAAAAGGAATGACACGGAAAAGATTGGTATATCCAAAAATCCACGCTGGTAGGCCGTTGGCGGCGAAGAGGGTAAATGCATCAAAAGAAAAAGTAGTAGGAATGTTTTTGAGAGAGATCTCATGTATGAGCGTATTACTCACTCTCCCGGGATAGATAAACATCGCATGAAGATCAATACGCTCCTGTGCAGTTTTAATATGACTCACGAGAGAGTCGTAATATTCTTTGGAATTATGTACTGCTATCTTCATGAGTTTCACCTTCTCCTCCGGCCTTTTCAATACTATATAGTATATACCTGCCAGAAGGGATGACTCCGGTGATTTGTTCGTGTGTCATCCTAGTCTCTACTTCTCTGATAGAAAAATTATCTGGAATGTCAGCTTCGTCTATGGCCAGTCCGGACATACGTCGGATAAGAGGATGAAATTCAGCAATAATAATTCTTCCTCCTGGCATGAGTACTCGGTCTACTTCAGCCCAGAACTGTGGACTTTGTTCAGGAGAAACATATCGATAACCACCTACGCATACAATCGTTTGAAAAGATTGGTCATCGAATGGTAAATCCAAAAAATCTGCCCTCAAAACTGTTGTTTCTGGTGGCAATGCTTCTCTTAAGAGTATCATGGCATCCTGAGAAAGATCAGTAACGGTCAGTTGCTCTGCAGGTACAACTTGTGCAAGCTCTCTAGAAATAATGCCACTCCCCGCAGCAATTTCAAGAACTGGACCATGTTGTCCGATTAAATTATGGGCTATGTGGTTGCCTAAGTCTTCTCTATCGGTTAGAAGACGCGCAGCTTTGTCATACAAAGTGAGTTGATCTCCTTTATATTGTTCTCCTCGTCTGCCATACCAATTCGCAGCGTTAGCAACCATCTCCCCGAGTTCTTTAAATTGTTGCATAATCTCGACGAGTATAGGATATTATTTTTTTGTTGTCAAATTCGCGACAGTTATTTTTGAATGAGGTTGGTTTTTCTTCTGAATACGAGTGCACGGAAGTTAAATCCTGATCTAAATATCTCAATTGGAAGATACGCGTTCTGTGTCAGTGCTCTCCCTTCCCCAGATGGGTTATGGTAATACATTCCTGTAAGGACTCCATGCGCCTGTCTAAATCCTACAAGCACTACTTGATGGCTGCTAAATGGAACGTTTTTTGGCCTTTTTTGTCCTGCTCCGAAGGTATAGGCGTCCCCTGAGAGAATAACAAGTTTTCCAGCAAGTAGCTCTAGGCAGGCTCTCTCAGGAGATATGTACTTTTTAGTTATCCCTAAAAGGCCATATTCGTCGGCAAGTTGGATAAGTGGATGATGAAACCATCCCTGATCAACAAATTTCCCCTGTTGGTTATAAAGCGTATATCCTGACAATACTAATCCCTTTTCAGTAAGGGTCTTGAGTGTTGGTTTTTGTTTTGTTACGGCACGAATGATCATAGACAGGCATGCAATAGCGCAAATTCGTACAGACAAAAAGTCATAGTCAGATCGTTTTGCCCAGCCAAAAGAGCGCCAACTTTTTGCATTGCGTTGAGGGATATAAGGCATGGTGTAGTGAGTAAAAATATCAGTGGTCGTGAAGTCTTTGGTAACCGTCTTAAATTGTTTTTTATCAAGATACGAGATTACAAGAGTAAAAGGAGTATACAGAATCTTTTTGAGAATATCTTTGTACATTGAGGCCATTGTAGCAGAAACTCTCCTTCGCGATCTAAGCGGACGGTGTCCGCCGTAGCTCGCTTCGGCGAGCGAAGGCGGAGAGGGCGAGATTTCCCCCAAGGGGACTATACCCCAAGAGTACTTCCCACTTTGTGGTGGCGGCTACACAGTAGCGGCGCTTCTCATCTCGCCTACATTTTCATCACATTCTGCTTACACAAGGTAAGCAAATGGTGATGAAGCGGAGAGGGCGAGATTCGAACTCGCGGTGAGCGTGAACCCACAGTTGTTTTCAAGACAACCGCACTAAACCACTATGCGACCTCTCCAAATAAAATTACTTTTATTGTTAAATACCTTTTAAAGGTCAGCTCTTGTTTCCACTGCGTGGAATAAACCACCCCATTCGGCTCTCGCCTCAGGGTCATGATATGCGACCTCTCCAATATTATTCAGAATTGAAAGAACAGAGATTCTTCGCTTTGCTCAGAATGACAAAGGACTTTACGAATTGGGTGCACCCGATGAGATTCGAACTCATGACCTTCAGATCCGCAATCTGATGCTCTATCCAGCTAAGCTACAGGTGCCTAAGATACCGGTATTGTAGCTCATTTGGGTGCTTCTGGGCAAGCTGGAGGCAGTTATTTGGCTGCTTTTTCAGCCGAGGTGACGAGGTTTTGCATGAGACAGGCTATGTTCACTGGCCCGACCCCACCAGGTACGGGGGTGAAGTATTTGGCTACTTTCTCGATATCCAGGACATCGTAGTCTGCAAACAAATCCCCTTCTTCGTCTTTATTCATACCAACGCCGATCAGGATGGCATCTTTTTTGATCATGCTACTGGTAATGATTTTCTTTTTCCCAACACAACTGACAATGACATCAGCATTTTTGATAAGTTCTTCAGGGTGCATGGTGTGCTCGTCCATCGTCTCAGGATGAAAGCCCAGTGAGATGAGTGTTCGAGTTATTGGGGCACCGGCGGTAAAACCTTGGCCAATGACCAGAATCTTTTTGCCGGTAAGCCACGTACTGATACGTTCATCCAGAGGATAGAGTGCCTCGTCACGGGATTCTTGTGTTTCTATCTGCCAGATCGTTGCCAGAATATACATAACCGCGTCTCCAACTGGGACGTGATAGGGTGAGTTGGCTGTAAATCCATCGACGTCCTTTTCAGGGTCAATGGCCGCGATCACAGCATCACGGTCAATATGAGATGGCAATGGGAGCTGCACGAGCATGCCATGTACTGGCTCTTCGGTTTTGTGTTGAAGATAGTCCATGGTCTCAAGGAGTTCTTTCTGGGTAACGTTTTCAGGCAAATGATAGTGACTGAGGGCTGCGCCAATTTTCTCTGCACTTTTTCTCTTCTGAGCGATGTAGGAGCTGCTGCCGGGATTGGTCCCAACCTGGATGACAACCAGATGAGGTTGTACTCCCTTATCGGTGTAAAGGTTGTGTACACGAGTAGTAATACTATCAATAATATGATTGGCAATGGTTTTCCCTGAGATCAGCATGCCTTAGATTATAGCAGAAAGTTAGCCTTGCGTGCGCATTAGCTCATCAGTAAATTATGTTTTTTTACTTGAATTCTCAAGGCATTTATATTTGCTCTTAGCTAGAGATGTGGTCGAGGAAAGACAAGGATGTTATTTGGGTTGGGTGAAGAAGAGAGTAAGGCGAATTTGCCTATAAATCCTTCTGCACATGGTGCACTGGTGGTTTTGACTACCCACAATGGGCCGGGGGTGAAAGGAGGTTACTTCACAAACTCAACGACTCGGTCTAGCATCAACTTTAAGCTTCACGTTCTCCACAAGGTTGGCAACCAGGTGCGCTCCTAGCCAGACTACTACAAAAATGACTGCATTAGTCTTGAAGTCTTGCGACCTCGCCACTTCATACATTGCGATCAGTGTCACCAACTTAACTGCTCCTGCGAGCAGAAAAATAAGGATGATCACCACCGCTGGCCACTTGTAGCGCCCGAACCAGGTAACACACAACCGTGTGCAAACCCCATTGAAAACTATGAGACCCGCCATCAACACAAACGTTGTAATCTCACTCATGCCGTAGCTCCTTTCTGTCCTTCCACCCCCAGTAACACTTGAGAAATTCTCTCACGCATTACTGAGAGTGAAAAGTTCCAAATAACATCGCTTGTCAAAGAACCTTTCGGATACTCTCCAGGATACTATGCAAATATAATATATGGAGATTATCCTAGGCCTATAATAGCAAATTTGAAGTAGTCTGTCAAGTAGTTGTCATTATAAAGACGGCATAATTCTGTACTCAATTAGTCACTAAAAGTAATGCACTTGAGAAGATACACACATTTATGAAGCATCATAGGGAATGCCAACTCGACATGTCAGGTTCGGCTTCCAATATCAACTAGTATTTGGACTTGCTTAATAAGACAAACGTCATCTTCAGTATTCCTTTTTATTGTCTTTTAAGTTACAAAAATAGACTGTGGAAAAACGTTTTATCTTTCTTTGTATCAATAGACTATTGGTTTAATAGCCGTTTATATGACAGCAGGAGATGTGTGCCAGGTGATTACTGGATCTGTCTGGTTTGACAATAAGTTGTAATGTAGAAAAGTAAAATTGAGGGTAAGATGATTTTGTATTGGTATGGGTATATTTTGAATTAGAGACGGTCCACGGAGGGGGATCCGGGATGCATGACCGTCAGTCACTATGACTTAGAAAAACCACCTCGAACACCATAGCTCGACTTGTAATCGGGCTAGATATCCTACGATGAAGATCACTGTTGGCCCTGCCCAGTTAAGGAAGCTTACTAGGATCAGTCGCTTGCGCAAACCTTTCCATTCCTCGTCACCGTAATACACGGTTTCAAGTTCTTCCTTAAGAGACTCTCGTCTCCTAGACAACACCTTGGCAATCCCGTACGTCAACAACACAACTGCTCCAAGAAACCATGCTTGTGTCACGTTCATACAAATTCTCCTCTCTTGCATCCTCCCCCCCGCAGTATCACAATCCAAATACATTAGATTGCCATACTGCAGGGTATTGAATGCACACCTTACCCTCAATTATTAAAGTGCATCATTTTTCGATTCTCGCTAATGAGAATGAAAAATTTACTAGTTTCACTAGAACGCTATATTACCCTATAATATTTCATTTGTCAAGTGCTCGCTATAGGAATATTGTTTTAGCAAATGAACGACTTGAGCTCAGAAAATAGTAAAAATGAAAAGTTCATAGTACATGTTTTTAATACTATGCTGATCTAGCATGCTTAGTCCCAGATCTGCTCTGGCGTAGGCTCATCCCCTTGAGATTAGTATGTCTAGATGCCCATGGCTGCGGCGTTAAATCGTGCTCCCCGATCTTTATAGTCCTTAAAGAGTCCAAAGGAAGCTGCTGCCGGTGAGAGTAAAATGACGCCGCCTTTTGGTGTGTGCTCACGCGCCAGTCGCATACACTCATGCATGGTTTGTTCTTCTGGCGTCAGTATGGTCCCAGCGAATTTGGATTGAGTGAGCGCGTGATGGATATTGTCTCGCACCTGACCAATGAGAATACAGGTTTCAACATTTTCTGAGTTGGCAATTTGCTCAGCCAATTTGTCATAGGAGAGACCTTTGTCTGATCCTCCCAAAATGATAGTCAGTGGCTCATGAAAAGCAGTGATGGCGGCACTGGTGGCATCAGGGTTGGTAGCCGCACTATCGTTGTAGTAGGTGAATTTCCCATCGTTGCCAACATATTGCAAACGATATTCAAGGCCACTGAATGAAAAAATAGTGTTTTTGATATCGTCCACACTCGCACCAGCAAGCGTTGCCAAGGTGAGTGCCATCAAGATGTTTTCCAAATGATGTTCTCCTCGTAAGGTGAGATCTTGGATATTTCCAATGTGAGTTTTTTTATTAACATTGAGGTAGATCGTATTATTTTGTGCAAACGCGCCTTGTACTTCACGTTTGGTACTGACAAGATAAACGTGTGCTTTGGTAAGTGATGAAAAGCTGAGTGATGTCTCATAATCAGCATTACAGACTACAAAATCTGATGACTTTTGATACCTGACAATTGGTTTTTTTGTTTCAATATATTTTTCTCTAGTGCCAAACCAATCAAGATGATCAGTTGTAATGTTTAACACCCCCGAGATATGGGGACTGATAGTCAGGTCAATTAGTTGTGGCGCACCCATTTCCAAAACTACCCAACTCTCTCCTGTGAGTTGTGGCAAAAGTGTCAGGACTGGTTTACCAATGTTGCCAGCGAAAAAGACATGTTTGCCAGCTGTTTTGAGAATCTCATAGGTTAGGGTTGCGGTGGTCCCCTTGCCTTTGGTGCCAGTTACACCTATAACCCGAGCAGGACAAAGCTCAAGAAAGAGCTGCATGGCACTGGTGATATGGGCTCCTTTTTTTTCTGTTTCCAGAATCTCAGGCAACAATCTATTAAATCCAGGAGAGCGAAAAATGATATCAAATCCAGTGAGGCCTGCTTTTAAATAATCAGGCCCCGATATCACTTGTGCATCTAGAGTCTCCCCCAATGCTTCTTTTTCTTTGCGATCAAAAATCGTGATATCGGCACCTTTCCCTTGCAAAAATTGCAGAACGTCTTGGCCTTCAATGCCAAATCCTAAAATAGCAATTTTTTTATTGCTTACTTCCATTGGAGTCGTACCTTTTCTCCTTTCAGTATTTTTTTCACTGCCTCTTGGTCTGACCAAGGATATTCTACACCTCTGTATGCAAGACTTTTCTCATGCCCTTTGCCACAGATGATGACGGTATCTCCAGGCTGTGCTTGTGTTATCGCTTGTTCAATTGCCTCTCCCCGATCCTCGATTATGTTGTATTTGTCACTCACTACCCCTGAGACCATCTGATCAAAAATGTCTGTGAGTGGTTCATGTCGTGGGTCTTCAAGAGTAAAAATACTCATGTCAGCAAGACGAGTCGCGACTCGTGCCATCTCGGGACGTTTGGTTGCGTCTCGTTGCCCGGCACATCCAAAGACAACGATAAGTTTGCCTTTGGTCGTCTTTCTCACCGTCGTAAGCGCTTGCTCGAGTGCGTTGGTCGTGTGTGCAAAATCAACAAGAACGCGTACAGGTTTCTCCTGCATGATTTCCATACGTCCGGTGATACCGGTGAACTTTTTCACTGCGCTCTGAATATCTTCCCAAGTAACACCTAGGCTTCTGGCGGCCGTGGCAGCGGCAAGAATATTCTGGATATTATAGGTGCCGGTAAGTTTAGTCGTGAACGGAATTGTTTTAGTATGTTCATGCATGAGAAAATGCATTCCCTTTGTTTGCATGGTGATATCACTGGCATAGAGATCAGTTTTATTCGTTATGCTGTAGGACAGAATGGTACTTCCTTTCTGTGTTTTATTTTTGAGGATGTCATAAGATGGGTCATCGGCATTAAGAATATTAACCTCTGTGTTTTCAAAAAGTCTTGCCTTGGTATCACGGTAATTCTCAAATGTTTTGTGATAGTTGAGATGCTCTGGCGTGATATTGGTAATGATAGCCATATGATATTTCACTCCGGCAACACGTTCTTGAGCAATTCCTTCTGAGGTAGTCTCGAGAATGGCAATTTCTTGCTGTTTTTTAACCATCAGTGAAAGAAGTTTTTGTAGCGGCAGCGCATCAGGATTGGTCGTGTGCAGCCCTGTCTCGTATGCCCGTCCATTAATTTTGGCATTGACAGTGGAGATCATACTGACACGTCTTTTGGCTTGTCTAAGCATGGCATACAAAAGGTTGACCGTAGTTGTCTTGCCATCAGTCCCGGTGACACCAATAACGGTCAACTTTTCTGATGGATTGTCATACCAATTGGAGGCAAGAAACCCAAGCGCTTTGCGACTGTCTGGCACCTGGATGTAGGTAGTATGTTTTAACTCTAATTTTTCAGGATCTTCTTCACCTACGATTGCCACAGCACCATTATCAATCGCTTGTGGGATAAATTGATGAGCATCCATCAAAACACCACGAACTGCGACGAAAAGGAAGCCTGGTTTTACGAGTCGAGAATTTTCTGTCAAACCAGAGATCGTGATGTCTCTGTCCCCTACGTGTTTGAGAACAGATATGCCGTTGAGCAGTGTGGAAAGTTTTTTCTTCATAGATATCTGACGTACTCGACTTCGGGTAGTAAGGTAATGCCAAATTGATCGTTCACCTGCTTTGTAATTCTCTCTGCCAACTTTTTGACATCACTCGCTGTCGCCTGTCCAGTTGCATTGGTGATGACCAAACTATTTTGTTCATACACTTGTGCTCCGCCTTCTCTTACACCTTTTAATCCTGCTTTCTCGATGAGCCATCCGGCAAAAAGTTTGATAGCATCAGTTGAAAGTTTTATAGAAGGCACATCGGGGAATGTCCGTTGTACTCTCTGAAAAACTTTGTTAGTGACAACTGGGTTTTTGAAAAATGATCCAGCACTTCCGATAACAGTCGGGTCGGGTAATTTAGTTTTCCTTAAAAATAAAATCGCTTCTCTGAGATCTTGTACTGTTGGATGGTGTATGTGGTTTGTTTGTAAGTATGCTACTAATGACTGATAGGTTGGCTGTGGTGGTCGAGATTTCGTAAGACGAAACGAGACGTCGGTGATGATATAGCGGTCTGGGAAGTGCTTGAAAAGGCTGTTGCGATAGGAAAAGTTGACATCTTCTTTAGAGAGTGTGACCCAAGAGTGTGTGTCTCTATCATAGGCAGTGAGTGAGATAAATGCATCTTTACATTCTTGTCCATAGGCACCGATATTTTGTACGGGTGCTGCACCAACACTACCAGGAATGCCTGAAAGACACTCAAGTCCTGAGAGACCGTTCACAACCGTGTGTGCTACAAGATCATCCCAGAGAACACCAGCATCAGCAGTCACGACTATTTCCCCAGGTGTCAGAGTATCTTGGGTGATGGTATTGTTTTTCATGTGTAAAAAGCAGGCATTTTGGTGTTCATCACTGATGAGAAGATTACTCCCCTCCCCGATAACAAAAAGTGGTAATTGTTTCTCCTGTGCAAAATGCACTGCCCGCACGACACTTTCTGGTGAGTCAGCCGTCAGCAGGTACCGAACAGTTCCTCCGATGTGAAAGGACGTGTAGTTGGTGAGTGATATGTTCTCTTTAATTTCCATATTCTTTCGCAATAGTTCGTATCGTGTGGTGAATCTCCCCTCCTCCGCCACACATAGCGATGACAACATCATCTTCTTTTGCGTTTTTTGTTACCCACTGGATAATGGCATCAAAGGTAGGTGGCGCACTGACGTTGGGATGATCGATACTCTGTGCCACATCCTGATTGGTCAGTCCAAAAGTTTCTTGATCTCTTCCTGGTGAGATAGGTGCGATGATCACTTCATCCGCATCGCTGGCAACATCTTTATAGAGAGGCAAAAAGGCTTTTGTTCGAGAAAAACTATCTGGTTGGATAATAGCGATAATACGACTGTCTGGATGACGTTGTCTGAGTGCTTTCAAGGTTTCTCGAACTGCTGTGGGATGATGCGCATAATCATCATAAAAAATGACTCCTCCCGACTCCCCTACTTTCTCAAGTCGCATACCGATGCCGGTAAATGTGGCAAGAACATGTTCTGTCTCTTCAGTTTTTATGCCATACAAATGTGCCAGGATAATCACTCCAAGTGCATTAGAAACAGTAAATAGTCCAGGCAGTGGCACAATGAACGTATGATGAAAGCTTTTCTGATTGGTAACGGTGAATGCTGTTCCACTTGGTGATGTCGTTATATCTTCTGCATGAAAGATGACGTGTACTGATGGGTCTTGTCTGTTCTCTCTGGTATAGCCGATGATATTTATTCCCTCAGAGTTCTTTTTTATCAGTTTCAGAAGATGTCTATTGCCGGGGTCATCAAGGTTGATGATCAATTGTTTTTTCCCAGTAAGGTTAGCAACATGTTTTTGAAAACTTTCAAAAAGTTGCTTCTCGGACGTGAAAAAATCTGGATGATCAAGCTCAATGTTGTTCAGAATAATAGTCTCAGGATGATAGTATTGAAAATTGTCATAAAACTCATCTGACTCAGTAATATGTATGTCTCCTTTCCCAACACGATAATTTTCATGCCACGCATCAATAGTTGCTCCTATCATGACACTGGGATCTCTGCCTGCATTCTCAAAGACGAGTGCTGCCATGGCAGTAGTGGTAGATTTGCCGTGTGTTCCAGCAATACAAATAACTGTTTTGTCTTTTTGAATATACTCGGCAAGAAACTCCTGCCAGGTGACGACTTTTTTTGCTTTCTGTACTTCTTCGGGAAGAGTCTCAAGCACCAGTATTGCAGGGCTTACTACCAAGAGATCAACGTCTTTGACATGATCACGATGGTGCCCAGTCTCAACAGGAATGCCACTGTTACGAAGTTCTTGGATATAGGGTGTGTTGGTATCACGATCACAGCCTGAAACGGAATATCCGTTGGCTTTTGCCATCATGACAACGCCAGAGATGCCCCTGCCGCCTATGCCCATAAAATGAACGCGTTTTTCTTTCATGGATCTTATGGTATCTCAGTAATATCTGCTCCCAGTGAGCGAAGATTTTTAGCAAAATCCGGATGTCCTCGATACAGCGTATCGGCATTAAGGATAATCGACTCCCCTTCTGCGATCATGGCTGCCATAGCAAGGGCAACGGTGGCACGAATAATGTATGGTGCTTCCAGTGTCGCTCCATGCAATTTATTCCCACCGTGTACGATGACACGATGTGGATCACAAATAATAATATTGCCGCCCAGTTTGGTTAGTTCACTCGTCCAGAAAAGCGCTGATTCATACATCCAGTTATGGAAAAGCACTTGCCCATGGGGTGCACTCAGTGCCAAAGGAATAAAAAGTGGCAGTGCATCAACCGGGAGTGATGGCCATGGTTGTGCTCTGACGGTCGTTGTTTTACTTGGTGGGAGTTGTACGCAAGTCCCCTTCTCGATACTGATACTGTCACCTTTGTAGATGAGTGGAATGGCGAACTGGCGAAAGGTAGTTTCAATATGACCAAAAAGCTCTGGGTGCGCATGGTGTACGGTAATATTTCCTCCTGTCGCCGCTGCAAGGGCGAGAAAGGTAATGACTTCCAAGTGATCAGTGAGTAAGGTGTGCTCTACTGGATGCAAGTCTTTGCCCCCCGTAATAATGAGCGTGCTTGACCCAATGCCTTGGATATCTGCTCCACATTTCACTAAAAACGTACACAAATCCTGAACCTGTGGCTCTGAGGCGGCATTAATCAGCGTTGTCGTGCCGGCAAGACTAACGGATAACATAATGCAATTTGCGGTGGCACTTGGACTCATCTCGGTAAGCCAGATGGTGGTGGCTTTTGCTTTACTCGCATCCATGTGTGCTCGTTTTTGATCATCTTGGATGGTTACCCCAAATTTTTTAAATGCTTCGTAATGTGCATCAAGACTTCTCACCCCCAAGGTGCATCCGCCGGGTAAATCCTCAAACTTTACTTGTTTAAAGCGTGAAAGCATTGGCCCCCACAACAGTGACGTTCCTTTCATATTACCCAGATCATCTTTATCAAGATCCTCAAATCGAAGATGGGAGTTATCTATCGTCATTGATTTTGCCTGCTCGTCCCAGGTAATGTTACTGCCAAGTTTTTCCATGATTCTTACCAAACGAACAACGTCAGTAATATCTGGGATATTGTGAAGAGTTACAGGTCTATCAAATAAAATAGTTGCCGGGATTAGCGATACTGCAGAATTTTTACTACCAGAAGGGAATATCTCACCCGATAATACGTTGCCGCCTTGTACAGAAATATTCATGGAGCTTACCTACTATACTCCTCTTTTCAGACAGGATGCAAGTTAGTGAGGAGTTTGTGGGACGTGTCTCTCAAGAACCCGCGCAATACGTGGTTGCGGTCTTCGAAGGACAAGATTGGCGCCGGCATAGACGGCAGTCGTAGCCTGCTCCGCCCACACGCCGATGAGCGCATACAGTTGCCAGGTTGAAAGTGGTATCCCCAGAGAGCCGGCGAGCGTATCAATCAGTCCCAGCCCCATCGCGACTCCTGATCCGTAGAGTGCGCCATTGGCAATATGATTCTCTGCCTGGCCACCTGCGGCAAGAATCAGTGGATGTAAGAATCGGTTCAGTGCCGGAGAGTCCTGTGGAATGAGTTTGAACAGTTTACCAACAATACCGACCTGCTCACAGGCGTGCTGATATTCCTCTGGGCTTAGCATACGACCTTTGTGTGTGGTAAGCGCTTCATTTACCACATGCAAGGTGTTCATAAAGGCATGGGTCAAAAGTCCTGTTGCGGCAAACCCTAAAATCCCGAAATTTGATGATAGGAAAATAGCTAATCCTACAACGGTGAGTGTCTCCCCCACTGGTGACTGAATAAAGTCAACGACCCGTTGTGGAATTGTCTTAACAAAGTCTCTTAAGCGCTCAACCATGGGAGTAGTTTTTTCAGATGTCTTGTGTTCATCTTCATGATGGTGATGCCCCTCATGGAGATGCTCATGCGTGTGCTCGTGCTCCTCGTGGTGAACATGTTCTTTTGCGAGAAAACGATGGGCAAATTTTTCTCTCATTTCATCAAAGAAACGATTAATTTTATGTGCATTAACGGCCAGTACCTCAAAAAGCCCGTGTTGCGTTACCTGAATAATGACTTGTTGGGCCAGCTGTGGGATATCCTTGATCAGTGACAAAGCACCAGGAATAAGTGTACCGACAAACGTGAAAAATGCCGCGGTTTTGAGAATGCCTACCTCACGTGCATGAGAAGAGACGATACCAACAATAGCACCAACGACAGCAGGATTTTCACTGAGCATGAGATTGACCGCATCTACTGATTGCTCTGGCTGTGTGGCGATTTCTGGTGCTTGACCTTGAGCATCTACGGCCCTTCGCCTCACAAAGACTTGGACATCCTCATGATGGTCATCTTCATCATGGTCATGATGTTCGTGGTGTTCATGCTCGTGGCTGTGCCCATGCGCATGACCGTGCGGATCGCCTACTTCAACTCCCCTCACAACAAGATCAAGCTGAGGAAGATGCGTGTCCTCACTGAGTGAATCTGGCGCATGTCTTCTGGTAGCGTCTTCAAATGCACGAGTGACGTCTGGTGATAGGTGAAGTGTGATTTCGGTCACGATGATGAATTATAGGACAAGCGTGAAGAACTTACAAGCCTTACTCTTTTTCCTCAATGCAGGTTGCTGAGGCAATCAGATCATTTACTTTAGAGAATCTCATCAAAATAACGCCCTGGGTAGCACGTGAAAGTTTTGGAATGTCCTTAATTGGCAGTTTCACGACTTGACCTTTTTTAGACGTAATAATAACGTTGGTTGTTGCTGGTGGGAGAATTTGGGAGACTACGACTTTGCCTGTCTTTTCGGTCACATTGGCTACTTTCACGCCACTACCACCTCTGCCTTGCCCACGGAATTCTGAGGCAAGAGTTTTCTTACCAAGACCATTCTCCATAATAGTGATCAGCTGTGCTTCTTTATCATCAGAGGCAATAACGTCCATACTAATAACTTGATCGTTCTCTGCTATCTTCAGGCCTCGCACACCCATGGTGGCACGTCCTGTTGGCCTGACATCATTCTCACTAAATCTGATAGCTTTGCCATCTTTGGAGACAAGCATGACATCATCAGTACCTGTTGTTAACTTACTCCAGACGAGTTCATCACCATTCTCCAATTTGATCGCGACAATGCCACTCTTTCGAATATTTTCAAATTCACTCACTGCAGACTTTTTGACGGTACCATTTCTGGTTGTGAGAAAAATATATTTCTTCTCTTGTTTTTTGCCGGTCGCATAGCTCAGGAAACTCTCAATCCTCTCCCCTGTCTCGATATTTAACAAATTTACAATGGCAGTGCCTTTACTGGTGCGGTTACTCTCTGCGATTTCATAGGCTTTGATCTGATAGACCTTGCCTTTGTTGGTGAAGAACAACAGGTTATCATGAGTCTGGCAGAACTGAATTGCCATGATATCATCTTCGTCTTTGGTGGTCATGCCTTTGACTCCCTTGCCGCCACGAGCTTGAGTCTGGAATGAGTTTGGTGATTGTCTCTTAATATAACCAGTATCAGTGATGGTGATAACGGTTGATTCATTTGGAATAAGATCTTCTTCAGAGAATTCATCAACTTTGCCTTTAAAGACACGGGTGCGTCGTGGGTCACCAAACTTTTCTCGCAGTTTTACTAATTCTTCTTTAATGACACTCAGAACTTTCTCAGGATGTGCGAGTAAGTCTTCAAGATACTTCACTGTTTCTAACAGTGCCTTGATTTCATCCTCAATTTTTTGTCTTTCAAGTGCTGCGAGACGGCGAAGTTGCATGTCAAGAATGGCAGTCGCTTGCAGTTCTGACAGTGCAAATTTCTCCATCAAGTTCTTCTTTGCGTCTTCCTGATCGTCTGAGTTGCGGATGGTGTGGATGACTTCATCAATGTGATCAACGGCAATTTTCAATCCTTCCAGAATGTGAAGTCTCGCCTTGGCTTGTCGCAGTTCATACTCACTTCTTCTGGTAACGACCACGAATCGATGTTTGAGATATTCTTCCAAAATTGTTTTGAGTGTCAGGGTCTGTGGGGTGCCATCAACTAGCGCCACCATGTTGGCTGGGAAGGTGGTCTGAAGTGCGGTGTATTTGAACAAATTGTTCAAGACTTTTTTGGGTGTAGCATCGCGTTTGAGCTCGACAACGATACGCATACCATGACGATCTGATTCATCGCGAAGATCAGAAATGCCATCAACTTTCTTCTCTTTCACCAGGTCGGCAATACGGGCAACAAGAGTTGCTTTGATGACCTGGTAAGGAATCTCGGTAATGATGATTGCTGATTTGCCACCACTGATATCTTCAATCTCAGTTTTTCCTCGCATGAGAATGCGGCCTTTGCCGGTGGAATACAAGTTTTTAATTTCCTGTTGGTCATAGATCATACCTCCTGTTGGGAAATCTGGTCCTTTGATGTATTCCATTAATTCATCAGTGGTAATCTCACTGTTCATAGTGAGCTGGTGGGTTGAAAGATGTTCGTCAGTCTCCCCTTCTTTATGTGCAGGTTTTGCAATTGCTGCTTTTTCAATCATTGCGATTACGGCATCGACGACTTCGGTCAGATTGTGTGGTGGGATCTTGGTCGCCATACCGACCGCGATACCTTCAGCACCCATCAAAAGAAGATTTGGCAATTTTGCTGGCAGATACAGTGGCTCTTTTTCTGTGCTATCAAAATTTGGCATGAATGGCACAGTTTCCTTATCAATGTCGGTAAGCATTTCGTCAGCAATCAATGCCATACGGGCTTCGGTATAACGCATGTGTGCAGGACTATCACCATCGATGGAACCAAAGTTTCCTTGTCCATCAACGAGGGGGTATCTTAGGGAGAAGTCTTGTGCCATACGCACCAGAGAGTCATAAATAGGCATGTCGCCATGTGGATGATATTTACCCATGACTTCACCGACGATCTTTGCACTTTTGGTGTATTTACTGGCGTGGGTTACTCCCATTTGGTCCATACCGAAAAGAATTCTTCGATGAACAGGTTTCAGACCATCTTTGACGTCAGGGAGCGCGCGCTGCACAATAACAGACATCGCGTAATCTAGATATGAGCGCTTAATTTCGCCCACGATTTCTGTAGGTAATAATTTCCCGATATTACTCATAAAGGACTATTTGGAGTTGTATCGCTCGATGCACTCGCGGATGATGACTTTAGCAGCTTCACTATCTCCCCACCCGAGGACTTTGGTGGTACCAGGTTTCTTTAAATCTTTGTAATGATTAAAGTGGAATTCGAGTTTTTGTTTCCACCTTTCACCAAGATCTTCAAGAGTCTTGATCATGTTACCATTGTCACGATTATCTGCGGGTACGGCAATAACTTTATGATCCATTTCTCCATCGTCTTCAAAATTCAGTACACCGATCACTCGTCCTTTAAGATGGACTCCTGTTGGGATTGGTTCTGGGCAAATCATCAAGACATCAAGAGGATCTTTGTCTTCATCAATAGTCTGTGGAATGAACCCGTAATTTGTTGGTTTTGGGAAGATTGCTGGCTCAACTCGATCAATTTCAAAGGTAGCAGTATCTACTCGATATTCAATCTTTAAAATTGAACCTTCTGGGATCTCAATAACGACATTGATCTCTCCTTCATCAACGTTCCCTGGTGTCAAAACTTTATTAAAATCAGCCATATATTTATTATACACACGTATATCTCATATTGCTAGAGATCAAGTGTCGCATACTGCGCATTTGATTGGATAAAATGCTTGCGTGGTGGAACTTCATCCCCCATTAACATGGTGAATGTTACATCGGCAAGTTCAGCATCATCCATGGTTACTTGTTTGAGTGTGCGATGTTCAGGATTCATGGTCGTCTCCCACAGTTGATCTGCATTCATTTCACCAAGACCTTTATAACGTTGGATAGTAATGCCACGAGCATTTTTAGCTTGGAATTCTTTAATGGCTTGTTCTCTTTCTTCCTCAGTATAAACGTATTTAAATTCTTTTCCTGAAGACACCTTAAAAAGTGGTGGCATAGCCAAATAGATATACCCATTCTTGACCATGTCTGGCATGTGGCGGAAGAAGAATGTCAGAAGAAGTACCGCGATGTGTGCTCCGTCGACATCAGCATCAGTCATGATAATAATGCGATGATAACGAAGCTTTTCAAATCTGAGTTGGTCACCAATCCCTGCACCCAGAGCAATAATGAGGTTTTTAATTTCTTCATGCTCGATCATCTTATCTAGTCGTGCACGTTCAGTATTCAAAATTTTTCCGCGAAGTGGCAAAATTGCTTGGAATTTTCTATCTCTGCCTTGTTTGGCACTGCCACCTGCTGAGTCTCCCTCGACTAGGTATAACTCAGAAAGAGATGGATCCTTTTCCTGACAGTCTGCAAGTTTACCTGGGAGACTAGACCCCTCAAGTGCACCTTTTCTCAAAATTGCTTCTTTGGCAGCTCGAGCTGCAAGACGTGCTTTTGCTGCAAGGAAGACTTTCTCCAAAATTCTTTTGGCTGTAGAAGGATTTTCTTCAAAATAAGTAGTTAATCCATCTTTGGCAACTGATTGTACGAGCGGCTGAATCTCAGAATTTCCTAACTTTCCTTTGGTCTGTCCTTCAAATTGAATTCTATCTTGTGGCATCTTGATAGATACAACAGCGGTAAGTCCTTCTTTTGTATCATCCCCCACCAATGCATCGCCTTCTTCTTTGATGTTGCCAAGTTTTCTCCCATAGTCGTTGACTACACGAGTTAACGCCATACGAAACCCTGTTAAATGAGTTCCCCCGTTAATGGTATTAATAATGTTGACATAACTCTCGACATTCTCGGTGTAGCCTCCGTTGTATTGCAGACAAATTTCTACTTCTACATCCTCTACAGACTTTCGGATAAAGATTGCTTCATGAATTGGTTCTTTATTCTCATTGATCTTTTCAACAAGTGATCGGATCCCACCTTCAAAATAATAATTTACTTCTTGGACTCTTCCTTCACGATTATCTCTGAGATGGAAATACAGTTTTGGTACCAGATAAGCACGTTCACGAAGCATTCGTTGCAGAGTAGAAAATTCAAAGTTACCTGTCTGGAAGATAGTTGTGTCAGGAATGAAATTTACTGTTGTCCCTTTGTTAGGAATTGGGAAATGGGTATCGGTGACGTAGCTTGTTTTAACAACCTCAAGATCTGTCTTAACCAACCCCTTTTCGTATTCCTGACGATAAATTTTACCATTCTTTCGTACTTCAACCCACACATGATTTGACAAGGCGTTAACAACTGCAGCACCGACTCCATGAAGACCTCCGGACACTTTGTAAGCTTCGCCACCAAATTTTCCACCGGCATGCAGTCTGGTGTATGCAAGTTCAAGACCTGATTTTTTATACACAGGATGAAGGTCTACTGGAATTCCTCGTCCATCATCAGTAACGGTGACAGAACCATCAGCATTTAACGTAACCCACACATGTTGTGCAAATCCTGCGAGCGCTTCATCAACACTGTTATCAATAATTTCGCGGACATAATCATGAAGACCGACACTGTCTGTCGAACCAATGTACATACCAGGACGCTTTCTTACTGGTTCTAGTCCTTCCAGGACCTGAAATTGTTGTGAAGAATATTCTGAAGCCTTTGCCATAGTATATAGATACTAGCACAGCGAGGGAAAATGGACAAGGTTTGGATAAAATTTGATCTGTTTTGTCACTAATAGTGCTATACTTTCTCTGTGAGAAAGATACGAAAACTTATTCGCTCACTGATCCTCTGGTATCTTCGTTTCTTCGCGCGCATGCGACTAAAAAGATTGCATCCTGTAATTGTTGGCATAGGTGGTGCTAGTGGAAAATCTAGTGTCGCGACCCTTACTGCTGCAGTCCTATCTGATTATTGTACTGTCCTCTATCAAGAAGGGAAAAATAGTGACATCGGTATCCCCTTGGCAATTCTTGATTTGAAAATCACGAGTAATACCTGGCATAATTGGGTGAATCTTCTCCTGAGAGCGCCACTCGCTGCTATCTCGCGCAAGACGTCTTATGACGTGTATGTTGCTGAAATGGGTATTGATGGACCCACCCCACCTGATAATATGGGGTATCTTCTTGATCTTTTTGTTCCAGATATTGCACTTCTGACCAACATCGCATTTGAACATAGTGCAAACTTTCCTGGGTCTACGGACGCGGAAGTATTTGAATCAATTGCTCGTGAAGAGTTGTCCTTGTTGCACTCGGTTGCCCAAAAAGATGGTATGGTAATTCTGAACGCTGATGATCCACGCATCATGCAAGAGAAGCTTGAGAAACATCACACAACTACCTACTCAATCAAAGATCATGCTGATCTTTTTATTACCAGACTGAGTATTACCAAACAAAAATTTGAATTAGTCTTGTCTTATGAGAGAAGAAAACATACCGTCACACTCCCATTTGGGCTTCCTGCACATTATGCACAAACTATCCTGGCAGTATTATCAATAGCACTTGCTCGTCATATTCGCCTCTCTGATGCCATTATGTCCCTTGAAAAACATGTCTCCCTCCCCGCTGGGAGAGCAACGATTTTCAACGGTATCAAAGAAACAACTCTTATCGATAGCTCATATAATTCATCCTTGCAGCCACTTTTGGATATGCTTGATTTTCTCAATACCATTCATGGTCGTTCCCGTCGGGTGGCTATCCTGGGAGATATGCGTGAGCTGGGTGAACAAACGCAAAGTCTTCATGAACAAGCTGCGCGTAAGATTGTTGAAACCGTAGATATGGCCATCCTTATTGGGCCAGCAATGCGCGAATATGTTCTCCCGGTCTTGAAATTGCAAAAGATACCTGTCTTGTCATTTATGACATTTAGTGATGCGCGAAGTGCCCTGTTACAAAACATCAAAAAAGGAGACATGATTTTGGTGAAGGGATCGCAAAATACACTTTTTCTTGAACGAGTTGTTGAACTTCTGCTCGCCAACCCGATGGATGCGGCCAGACTGTGCCGTCGAGGGAGTATGTGGGATCGCAAAAGAGCTCAATCAAAATGAGTAAGCAGTGTCTCCTCGAGAGCCATGCGAGCACTTACATTGGTCGAAGTAACTATCTCTTTCAATTTCAGGACTGCTATGAGTAATAAAGATTTCTCTTTCTCCCCTGCGACAAGATCACGGTGTAATACTTGTTCTGCTTTTTTAAGAAATACGAGAAATTCTTCTTTCTCTTTGGTGAGTTGTTGTGCGCTGTATAACTTTTCTCCAATTGTCCCCGACTGCCACGTTGTAAGCGTTCTCTGTATGGTTTCTACATCCTCGTCACTGATTGTAGGTGGCACCTCAGTACGTTTAATAATCTGACATCGAGATGCTACTGTTGGCAACAGTGCACCAAGTGACGTGGTAAGAAGAAAAAAATACACATGCTCTGGCGGCTCTTCAAGAAGTTTTAAGAGTGCATTTTGTGCTGGTATGGTAAGTGTTTGCGCCTGTGGGATGATGATTGCTTTGTGTTGCCCTTGGAGTGGAGCAAGCTGCGTGTCAAGTTGGAGCTGTTTTACTTCTGCGATGCCACTAATATCGGCAAGTTGAACATCTGCTGGGTGTAAGTGCAGTGTTTGGATATATTCTTGTACCTGTGCGAGGTTATTCTCTGCATCTTGTGAGACAAAAAGAGTCGTAGTCATTGATTGCATTATAGTGCAAAGTTGACTACCATAATAGTAATGCCCACTGATACAAATCCTGCTCGCACTGTTTTTGATGTGTTGGTTGCTGATGGCGTGATTAGTAAAGATCAGGCCGATCAGCTTCGTGTCAAAGCGGCTACTGACAATATCCCGCTTGATAAACTTTTAGAAACTTCTACCGTTGTTAATCCTGAACAATTGGCACAGGCGCGTGCCAAAATGCTGGGCATCCCTTACGTGCCTCTTGCATCTACGGCATTTTCTCCTGAAGCACTAAATTTTCTCCCTCAGCCAGTGGTTGAGAGATTTCAGCTGATCCCGTTTGCTTATGATGACAGCGAGAAATCACTTTCTATCGCGATGGCCCATCCTGAAAATGTTGAAGCACTGCAATTTGTGCAACAGAAGACAGGATTACACATCAAAACATTCGCAGCATCAGCTCAGGAAGTTGCCAGGGCTATTGCAACCCAATATCGTCAGGAATTGGTTGGAGAAGTTGGAAAAGCTATTAAAGAAACTGAAGAGCTCAAGCCAGTCAAGACTATTGATAGTGCAAAAATTGGTGAAATTATTAAAGAAGCACCAATTGCAAAAATTGTCTCCACGATTCTGGAATACGCCGTCATGAATCGCGCATCAGATATTCACATGGAACCGCTAGATGATCGAGTGCGTGTCCGTTATCGTATTGATGGTATTCTCTATGATCGTTTGACACTTCCAAAATCTGTGCAAGAAGCAGTTGTCTCTCGTATTAAAATTCTGGCTGAAATGAAAATCGATGAACATCGTACGCCACAGGATGGTCGTTTTAACTATAAATACGCAGATAAGGAAGTAGATCTTCGTGTGTCCGTGCTGCCAACCGTCCATGGAGAGAAGATCGTTATGCGTTTACTTCGTAAATCTGGTGGGATTCCAACACTTCCAGAATTAGGGCTTGCCGGTATCGCATTGAAAAATCTAGAGACCGCAATGCTGAGACCTCATGGTATCATCATCGTCTGCGGACCTACTGGAAGTGGTAAAACAACGACTCTGTACTCTGTCCTATCCAAGCTCAATACACCAAATGTCAACATCATGTCTCTTGAAGATCCAGTCGAATACGAAATTGCCGGCGTCAATCAGGTGCAGATCAATCCAGGCGTTGGGCTTACCTTTGCCTCGGGGCTTAGAGCTTTCTTACGTCAGGATCCAAATGTTATTCTGGTCGGAGAAATTCGTGATAATGAAACAACAGATTTGGCTATTCAGGCCGCTCTGACGGGTCATTTGGTGTTCTCAACCTTGCATACCAGCTCAGCTGCAGGCGCCCTCCCTCGTCTTCTGGATTTGGGTGCTGAAGGATTTTTGCTTGCCTCGACTATGAATGCGTTGGTTGGACAACGTATTGTCCGTAAAATTTGCACTCACTGTAAAGTTGCCTACACTCCTGCGCAAGAAGTAGTAACTGAAATTCAGCAAGTATTGGGGAAGCTCTTTCCAGCACAAGGAGCAGTTCAGTTATATAAAGGACAAGGCTGCAGCGAATGTGGAGACTCAGGATACGTTGGTCGTATTGGTATCTTTGAAGTACTCCCAGTAACCGACAGGATTAGTAAGCTTATGCTTGCCCACCCTGAGGCCTCGGCACTGGAAGAAGAAGCGATCAAAGAAGGAATGATTACGATGCGCCAGGATGGCTACATGAAGGTATTACAAGGAATTACAACGATTGAAGAAGTGTTACGTGTGGCGCAAGAATAATATATGGCGATTCAAGATTTATTGGAAGTAACCGTGCAGAATAGAGCCTCAGATTTACATCTGATGGCTAATACCACGCCGTACCTTCGTATTGATGGAGCTCTCGTCCCACTTCAGAGTGTTGGTGCGCTCACGCCAGCGATGGTTGAAGAGATGCTTTTTACTATCATGCTCCCCGAGCAGAAAACACTCCTTTTGGCAAACAAAGAGCTTGATTTTTCAGTCCCTTATGTGAGTAAAGATGGAACACAACGAGGACGGTTTCGTGTCAATGCGTATTATCAAAAGGCTACGATCGCAGTGGCATTCAGATACCTTACAGAAGCTATTGCCGGTATTGATGATTTGCATCTCCCAAAGATTTGTCACTCATTTACTGGATTAAAGCAAGGACTGGTTTTGGTAACTGGTCCAACTGGTCAAGGGAAATCTACTACGCTCGCTGCCATGACTCAAGAAATCAATTTGACTCGACCTGCACATATTATCACTATTGAAGACCCAATTGAGTATGTTTATCCACAAGGGAAAAGTATTATTTCTCAACGTGAAATGAAGATTGATACTCACTCTTGGAGCATGGCTCTTCGTAGCGCTCTGCGTGAAGATCCTGATGTAGTACTTATTGGAGAAATGCGTGATAGTGATACGATGGCTGCAGCAATGACGATTGCAGAGACTGGACACTTGGTTTTCTCAACACTGCATACCAACTCTGCTTCCCAGAGTATTGATCGTATTATCGACTCATTCCCAGAGCATCAGCAAATGCAGATTAGGACACAGTTATCTTTTATTTTGAAAGGCATTATTTCACAAAGACTTCTTCCCCAAATTGGTGGTGGCAGAATCCCTGCCGTTGAAATATTAATTGGCAATCAAGCAGTCGCAAGTAATATTCGTGAGGGGAAGACTCATTTGATTGACTCTATTGTCCAAACATCTTCAGATCAAGGGATGGTTCCACTTGAAGCATCCTTGGCACAATTGGTGATGGCGGGGACGGTCACGCTGGAGACTGCAAAAGGGTATGCGCTCCATGTTGACGAATTCCTCAGACTAATTTCCTAATATGAAATTTATTTATAAAGCAGCTTCACTAGATGGAAAGCTTATTGAAGGAGAGATGGATGCTCGTGACAAAGACGAAGCAGCATTTTTCCTCAAAAACAAGAACTACATTCCAGTCATATTGAAAGAAAAATCAGATAAAATCTTTTCCCTGTCTTCTTTTATGAAAAAGAGACAGTCGACAAATGACTTGGTCCTTTTTACCAGACAGCTTTCTTCTATGTTGACTGCGGGACTAACTCTTATGCAGTCTCTCACTATTTTACAGGAGCAACTTGAGGATAATTCACTATCCCCGATTGTGAATTACTTGATTACGCAGGTCAGTGAGGGAAAAAGTCTAGCTGAAGCTATGGCTCATTATCCAAAACTATTCTCCCCTGTCTATCTCTCCTTGATCCGTGCTGGAGAGACTTCAGGCTTTTTAGACAAAATTCTTGATCGTCTGGCAAATAACCTGGAAAAGAGTCAAAAGCTGCGTAGTACTATCTCCTCGGCACTTCTCTACCCTATTATTATCGTTATCTTAATGGTTGTGGTCATGGGACTTATGATGGTGTTTGTTATTCCTCAGCTTACTTCGCTGTATGCCAATTTAGGTATTGACCTGCCACTCCCAACGAGAATTGTCGTTGGCGTCTCTAATTTCACCATCAACTTCTGGCCTTTGGTGATTGGTGTGGTTGTTCTTATCATATTTGGGTATAACCGCTGGATGAAAACAGAGACAGGCAGACTGATTCGTGATCAGGTAGTTATTAAAATCCCAGTATTTGGTCGACTTGTCGTGCTTTCTTTATTGACAGAGTTTGTCAGAACCCTGGGGCTTCTGATTGGTGCAGGTACACTGGTAGTAGAATCTCTCCAAGAAGGTGCTGATGTCGCGGGGAATCTGGTATATAAAAATGCAATTTTGGATATTGCGGACAGAGTAGAAAAAGGTATTGGTATTGGCGATGCGATGAGTACCTATCCAATTTTTCCTCCTATTATGGTGCAAATGGTGCGTATTGGTGAACAGACAGGAAAACTTGATGAATCACTCTTGAAAGTCTCAGAATATTTCGAACGTGAAGTTGAGACAGGGGTTAAGGGACTAACGACGGCAATAGAACCATTTATTATGATTATTTTGGGTATTGGTGTAGCGTTTCTTATTATTTCTGTTATTACGCCAATTTACAGCCTGACGTCAAGTATCCAATAGAGTTCCCTCTTGACAGCAGGAAAATGAATGTGTTTGACTAGATATAGGTATGAAAACAAACGTAAAGCGATTCCTGCAAAGTAAAGCTAAAAAAGGCTTTACCCTTATTGAACTTTTGGTCGTTATTGGCATTCTTGGTATTCTGGCTTCTGCATTGGTTGCGACCATCGATCCTTTCGAACAGCTTAAGAAAGCAAATGATGCGAACGTGAAGAACATTTTGGTTGAGTTTAACAACGCAACTATTCGTTACTATGCGACACACAATGCGTACCCATGGGATTCTGCAGCAAATGGCGGCGGTGGATGTAATACAAATACTGCGCCATCTGAGATGCAACTGTCTGGAACTGCGGGGACAAGTTGTGTGACTGCCTTGGTGGGAGATAATGAGCTAAAACAGTCATTCTCTGCTGCTACTGGTGACCTTGCCAAGATTTATGTTACCTATGATTCAACCAACAATCTGGTCATTGGTTGTTTCCAACCTCAATCCAAATCTGGTCAGAATGACGCAAACACAAAGTTTAATGGTGACGGTACTGCAGGGTCAGGCACGAAATCTTGTGCAACCGATTCTCTGGGTAATCCAGCGAACATGAACGGCGGCTGCTTCTGGTGCACACGCTAATGCTGCAATCAGGAATTACTATACTTTCCTTTATTCTTGGGATATGTGTTGGCTCGTTTCTCCTCGTAGTTGTAACACGACTTGCAGAGAATAAATCTTTTCTTTCAGGTAGATCAGCGTGCGATGCGTGTGGCCACACTCTTTCTCCATTTGATCTCGTTCCCCTCTTCTCCTACATCCTTCTCAAGGGCCATTGTCGCTATTGTCACTCAGTATTGTCCCCATTCTACTGGATAGTAGAACTTGTAACAGGCTTTATTTTTGCACTTACGAGCCTCAGTCTGATGCCACTTTTGCCATCAGTGCTCTTTTTCGAAATGTTGATTGGTATGTGGTTTGTCATCGGGGGTCTAGAAGTTATTTTTTTCTCCGATCTGTGGTATGGATATATCCCCGATGGTGCAACAATCTTGATTGGGATTATTGGTATCTTACATGCCTGGCAATTTCATGCTCTTTTCTCGTCTCTTTTTGCCGGGATTGGGGCAGGTCTCTTCTTCTTACTTCTGCTAGTTGGCACCAAAGGACGAGGTATGGGGTGGGGAGATGTAAAATATGTTGTCGCAATGGGATTTCTTTTAGGTATTGGGTCAACTTTGGTTGGTCTGTATATTGCCTTTATCACAGGAGCACTCGTCGCTCTTGCGCTGGTGATTTTTCATAAAATGAAGCTTCGGGGTAGCACTATTCCATTTGGGCCATTTTTGGTATTTGGTACGCTTGCAGCACTTACCTATGGTGAGGTACTCTGGAAGTGGTATCTACATTTTATATGAATCGTGGATTTACACTCATAGAAATGGTTGTCACCATTGGAATTTTGGCTGCTTTGACGGCCGTGTTGATGGTCACACTTGATCCTCTCGGTCAACTCAATAAAGCTCAGAATTCCAATCGTGAACAAGGGCTGACGGCAGTAAAAGCTGCCCTTGAAGAGTATATAAGTGATCAGAAATGCTACCCGGTTTCCCTTACCTTTGGTAGTAATTTGACCGTCAGTGGGAAGACCTACATTTCCCTCCCTCAAGATCCTAATTGTCATAAAGGAGGTTGGTGTTATATTTATGAAACAGATGGGTCTACGTGTCCACAATGGTATGTTATTTATTATTCCTTGCAGCAGACTAATACAAATCTCACCCAGCAGTGCCCGCTTGCTACTCAGCAGAATTGTCTTCCTCCAAATATGCTCTCAACGAAGTACAACTCATGCTTCACCTCAGAAGACTATAATTGCTCGTATATTAGCCAGCATGATATAACTCCCCTTCAGTAAAGCATTTACGTTTTCCAAAGAAATGGGTATGCTAATAAGTGATGAGACTGTATCAGCGTGGATTTACCCTCATAGAATTATTAGTAGTTATTGGTATTCTTGGTATTCTTCTTATTGGTCTTCTCATGGCATTTAATCCAATCGAACAACTCAACAAGGCACGAGATGGGAAAAGAGAGTCAGAATTTCAGACAATCAAAAGTGCGCTGGATACTTACTACAATGATCATGGCTGTTACCCTACTTCCGTGAACTTTGGATATCCATGGACGTCTGGAAGTACAACCTACCTCCGACTGGTTCCTCAAGACCCTTCGTGTGGAAGTGCCTCAGGACTTTGTTATGCGTATCAGACGGATGGATCTACCTGCCCACAGTGGAATGTCCTCTATGCCAAGTTGCAATCAAGTACCGCTAAAGTTCATGCATGTGCTTTGGCTAGCTTGACCCAAGGAAATACCGCTATCCAGTGTCTCCCCTCAAACTACACGTCGCTGGGCTATAACTATTGTGCGTTCTCAGGAAATATTGATTGTAGTATCATCTCACAAGGGACTATCCAGCCATCAGGACAGGGTCAAGGGCAAATTATTATTACTCCTGGCCCATCACCTACCCCAACTCCTCGTCCATCGCCAACTCCTGTGCCAACTGATACCTGCACGCCTCGACTGTACGGCTGTGCGCCAGCTATCGTAAATAATCAAAGTATTACTATCTGTAAAGATATGGGTATTGATCCTCAGACAGGACAAGGCGCAGGATCTTTCTGTGGATACCCGGGATGCCAAGGGAATGCCTGTTGTAACTATGCATGTACTCAATAAATTATCGCGTGGATTTACTCTGATTGAACTCATTGTTGTTATGGGTATTTTAGGGATACTTGCTACGGCAACAATAGCCGTGATGGATCCTCTCGGCCAAATTCATAAATCTGATGATGTGAAGCGAAAGTCTGATCTTGCGACCGTCCAGAAAGCCCTAGAACAGTATTATCAAGATTTTGGGAAATATCCGGCAGCGGCAAGTAATGAGATTGTAGATTTCAAAACGACACAACCTATGCCATGGGGAACTACATGGTCCCCTTACCTAGTCGTTTTGCCAAAGGATCCAACAAGTAATAGATCCTATGTCTATGTTGTGCGCTCAGATATGCAAGGATACTGGCTGTATGCCAGTCTTGAGAGAACAAGTGACCCGCAGTTGTGTAATAGTGGCAATCCATGTGCCAGTGCTGTGACCAATAATGTTTCGAATGCCTGTGGCACCGCGTGTAACTATGTTGTAAGTAGTCCAAATGTTGTAAAGTAGAAGTATGAGAGTGAATAAAGGATTTACACTGGTAGAATTATTAGTCGTTATTGCGATTATTGGTGTGTTATCAACGCTGGTGATGGCTAACTTTATTGGTATTAGACAACGTGCCCGTGATGCACAACGAAAAGCTGATCTTCGCCAAATTCAGTCAGCGCTTGAAATTTATCGAGCAGACATTGGCTCATACAAAACAACAGCTGTTGGGACATACTATCTGAATACTTCTGTCTGCCCAGGAAGTTCTAGTTTTGTTTCTGGTAATAATACGTATATGCAAAGTGTCCCTTGTGATCCTAGTGGATCCGGAGTCTATAATGGAGGGAATTACTACTATTACAGTAACAATGGCACCACGTATACCCTTGCTGCCTGCATAGAAAACACTGGGGACTCTGACTCTCATGTCTCTCAAACTGCTCCAAATCCTGCGCCACCTAGCAATAGTACCTGTAGTAGTGGGTACTATTACATCCTACAAAATCCATAATGAACATGTTTAAATATCGTGGTTTTACTTTGGTCGAACTGGTCGTCGTACTTGCTATTTTAAGTCTCCTCTCTGCGGCAAGTATTGCGGCATTTGTGTCGTACAATCGTGCACAAGGTGTATCAGTTGGTGGACAGGAAGTGCGTACAATACTCTATACTGCCAGGTCCTATGCACTCGCTCAGGCAAATACCCCTCAGGAATGTTACAGTGGGCAGTGTCAGTGTCCATCTGGGCAGACATTTGTCGGATATCGTGTTGTTTTCTGCTGCGCTTCAGGAGGTGGACAAAATTGTCCTAACACCTGCATCGTAAATGATAGTGCTGAACATTATGAATTAAATTTGCTTTGTAGTAGTAGCTCGTTTACTGTCGAAACAGATCACTTCCCGACAGGAGTCAGCGTCTCCAATGCCAGCACGTCTCGGTCCTTCTCGTTTGAAGCAGTTACGGGTGCTGTTACTGGTGCCGGGATGTTGCGTATTGGGAATGCGTTCAGTCAAACAAATGATATTACAGTATCAGCATTGGGGGTTATACAATGAACATAAAACAAAAGGGTCAAACACTTATTGAAATTCTCGTTGCGCTTTCTATTGCTGCGGTTTTAGTCTCTGCAACATCGGTTGCCGTACTCAGTGCACTTTCTAATGCAGAATTTGCTAAGCAACAGAGCCTCGCTTCTCAATATGCGGATCAAGGTATCGAAATCATACGTTCCATGCGTAATAACGATTATAGTAACTTTCAGCAACTCTCAGGGACATACTGTATGGCATCGTCCTGCAACAGTCTGGTAAATACGTCTTCAAATGCCTGTGGTATCTCAACCGACCCTACGGGGGTAATCTCATGTGGTCAGAATGTATCAACATTTGTAAGAACAGTGAATGTCTCACCAACAAATGCTGGAGCGACTGATTGTAATACGGCTGGATATAAAGTGTCGGTAAATGTCGCGTGGGCCGATGCTAAGTGCACAGATTCTACCAAACCATTTTGTCATATCTTGACAATCAGTACGTGTTTATCTAATTATCAAATTGAACCAACACCATGAAAAAATATAGATCACAAAAAGGGTTTACTCTCATAGAGTTATTAGCTGCACTGTTAGTGTTGGTAGTCGTTGGATCAATCATTGCCCAAATTCTGGTGACCGCATTTCGAACATCCAAAAAAAGTGATTCTATAGCACTCATTAAACAGAGTGGTAATTTTGCTCTGACGGAAATGGCAAAAACTATTCGTAATGCCAGAGAGCTTATGACTCCCTATCCTTGTGGGACGCCAAGTAGTCCGACGACCTCAAATTCTCTCCAAATTATATCTCCAGATGGGAGGCAAATTACGCTCTCCTGTGATTTGACAAATAACCTATTGGCATCAGATTCTGTCTCGTTGATCGATAACCAGACCCTCCAACTCTCTGCTCCTTGTAACTTTGTTTGTAGTCAGGTCAGTAGTACTGATCTTCCCTTGATTACGATCTCCTTTGGATTGCAACAGAAAGTTACGAGTAGCTTTGTTGAAAATGTTGCTGCACCCTCCCCGATTCTTTTTACGACCTCAGTTACCTTAAGGAACCTGACACGCTGAGTTCATTGACAGTCATAAGGCATGCTTGATAGGCTAAAGGTATGGATAGATATTCTCAACGTGGCCAAACGCTCCTGGTCATTGTTTTGGTGATGGTCGTTGCATTGACGGTCAGTCTTTCCATTGCTGCTCGTATGGTGACTACTCTTCGTGTTTCTTCAGAAGAAGCCAATTCTGAGAAGGCATTTCAGGCAGCTGAGTCAGGAGTAGATTACGTTCTCAAGTCAGGACAACAAATTACAACAGCCCAGGATCTTGGTAATCATGCCGTCATTGCTTCAGCTACGTATTCTGATCTTCGCAACATCTCGCAATACATTATTCGAAACGGTGTGATTGTCGCGCAAGATGATGGTATCGATGTCTGGCTCTCAGACTATTCACCACAGAAATCACTTATTTATAACAATCCCTGGAGCGGAGGGCTAACGGTTTATTGGAGTCTTCCCTCAGATAATTGTGGTGCGACTCCCCCACAGGCGGCAGCCCTTTCATTGATCTTGATTTCAGGTTCAAAAACTGCTCCAACTATTCATAGATATGCAGTCGATCCATGTTCTCGATTGAATGGATTTAGTCCAGCTGGGGCCGGTACAACGATTGGTACGGTCGTATTTAAAAACTCATATCATATTGGTGGGATCACCAATGGGTTGTTACTTCGTATCATTCCTCTTTATTCAGGGACTATTCTTGGTATCAAGCTAGATGCAGGGTCCGCTAACTTTCCATCACAAGGGAAAATCATTACTTCCAGAGGAAGTTCTGGCACCACTACACGACAAATAAGCTATTTCCAAGGCTATGACAGTGTACCATCTGAATTTTTCTATTCGCTTTTTTCACAATAATGGCATTAAATACTTTTGGACTAGATTTAGGATCAAAACACGTACGAGCTGTATGGCTTGATAGTACGGGTGAGCATGCGTTTAGCCTAAGCTCTGCCTTCTCTGCTCCCATGCCTGAGAAAGGATTACAATCAGAGTCTCCTCTTGATCAACAACAAGTAGCACAGGTCATCGGACAGGTTGTGAGTGAGGCACACATTACCGTAAAAAGTGTAAACATTGCACTGCCTGAAAACCAAGTATATACCCGTGTTGTAGAAACACCAGTCCTTTCAGATAAAGAGCTCACTTCAGCAATTTACTGGATTGCAGAGCAGCAAATTCCAATTCCTCTTAAGAGTGTAACATTGGATTATCGTATCTTACACAAACCTACCCCTGAGGAAAAATCAACTACCATGCAGGTTCTTCTCGTTGGTGCGCCAACGGCCCTTCTTGATAGATATGAACATGTCCTTTCACTGATTGGCCTTTCTATCGCCAGTGTGGAGACAGATACACTCGCTGCTCTTCGTGTCTTGACCAAACCTGACAAAATTGGCCGTATGGTTTTAAACGTCGGACTTGCGAGTAGCACACTGTCTCTGGCCGTTGGGAATGACCTCCGGGTTGTCTACTCAATTCCAACAGGCACAATGGCATTGACCCGCGCGATCTCAACCAATCTCAATATGTCGCTTACTCAGGCAGAAGCATATAAAAATACGTATGGAGTTACCCCGGGACATGGAAATTCTTTGGAAGTTGCGGTCGAACCTATTTTAAATGTTATGGTGAGCGAAGTGAAAAAAGCTATCTCCTTTTTTAGAGAGAAGCTCCCCGATGCGACACTATCTGAAATGTTATTGATTGGAGATGACGCCCAGGTCCCAGGGCTTGCTCAATATTTTCAGGCACGTACAGGGCTTACAACTCATGGAGCTGATCCATGGGGTATGCTGGGAATAAAAAACCTCCCCAAAGAGCTGGTAGATGAAGGCCCTGCATATGCCGTAGCACTGGGCCTTGCTATGCGAACATATGAGTAAAACTGATGTAAATTTGATGGTCCAAAGAAGGAAGCAAGGTGAAACGAGTGAGAGACTACGTATCTTAAGTATTCGACTCGCCTATATCTTTGTAGCGCTTACGATAGTAATTTCAGTGGTATTTTTTATATTGTCACGCGATAGTACTGCCGCGACGCTTCAAGCACAACAAAATCAAACAGAGACGGCAATCATGCTCCTGAAAGATAAAGCGAGTAGTATTTTTCTTTTGAAAAAAAGAATTGCATTGGCCAGCTCGATCTTGAAATCTCGCAAGAATTATGATGTACTCCTCTCCTCTACGCTTTCTGGACTCGGGGCTGATACCAGAGTGGATACATACTCAATTACGTCAAAAACAATTTCAGTTACCGCATCATCAAGTAATTTATCATCCCTTAATTCATGGCTTGATACACTGAAGACACAGACAAATCCCAAAGGACTTTTCTCAAAATTAAGTATTGATAACTTTATTCTCGATACAAAATCTGGGCTCTATAGCTTGAGTATCACCGTAACCTTTTTATGATGCCTAACCAAACAACACTAAGAATTTTATTGTATAAATATCGGGATTTTCTGTTCCCGGTAGGAACTATTGTGGTGTGTTTACTCATCATGGTAGTTATCCTCATCCCAGAAGGAGTAAATATTGTGAATCAGGAGAATAATGTGCAAGTACTGCGAAATGATATTGCCTCTTTACAGACAAATCTTTCTGTCATTGAAAAATATGATACGTCTCAACTGCACCTTAATACGAGTCGTGTTAATCGTGCCGTACCAACCTCTAAGGATTTTGGTGTTGTCATCGATACGCTTCAGCGAGCTGCCAATGCATCAAATGTGGCCTTGAGTGACTACACATTTCAGGTGGGAGATTTGGCCGATACGAGGCCACAAGTAAAATCATCAACCAATGCGAGCACATTTTTGGTCTCAGTGGTTCTGTTGGGTGATGCCAAATCTGTTGCGGCATTTTTACGTTCAGTCGAACATCAACTCCCTCTCGCTGATGTGAGTGACGTGAAAGGGACGATACAAAGTGCTGGTGTGACACTTTTGTTTTATTACCAACCTCAGACGAGTGTGACGGTACAGGCAACGGATAACTTCACCTCCCTCACTCCATCGGAACAGTCAACATTAAGTACTCTTGCCACCTACGACACGATAAAGTAGTTATTTTTTTAGGAGGTCGGGGCGATGTGTCTGTGTTAGTTTTTTTGCTTCTTGCTCTCTCCATCTGGCTATCTCTTGATGATTGCCTGACACGAGTACTTCCGGGACAGATTCGCCTTCATATTCTCGTGGGTTCGTATATTGGGGGAATTCAACCAGCTGTTCGCCACCTCCCTGGATAGCAAATGATTCGATGTCAGTCGCATCCTCTTTCAAAACTCCTGGGACAAGTCTCGCGATAGCATCAACTATCAGCATTGTTGGGATTTCTCCGCCAGTCGTGACGAAATTGCCAATAGAAATAGTCTGATCGACATAGCCCCTGATACGCTCATCATATCCTTCATAATGTCCACAAATGAAAATGAGGTGCTCATGAGTACTTAATCCTTTTGCTTTTTGTTGGACAAATGTTTCACCCCGTGGATCAAGCAGTATAACAGTATGGGTGAGG
The DNA here is from genome assembly GCA_021777565.1 of bacterium. Taxonomy (GTDB): domain Bacteria; phylum Patescibacteriota; class Microgenomatia; order Levybacterales; family UBA12049; genus JAJYDJ01. The sequence goes on from JAJYDJ010000001.1 coordinate 278,871, forward strand.
TCTTTATGGTTTTCTTTTGCCTTTTCTATCGCTTGGTGCAGCACATCAACACGCATCACCATGCCTACTCCTCCACCATAAGGTCTATCATCGACCTCTTGGTGTCGACCAATACCAAAATCTCGAATACTGATATAGTCAATGGTTATTTTCTTGTCTTGGACGGCACGTTTAATGATAGAGTGGTCAAAAGGACCGGTGAACATGTCGGGAAATAGAGTAACAATGGAGATAACCATTAGGCTTGATCTTTGACACGAATAAAGATTTTTTTATCTTCTTTCATGGCAATGATCTTCATGACGTTTCGAATTGCGCGGATAACTTTTCCTTCTTTACCAATGACTTTTCCGGTATCTTCAGGATCAGTGTAGATAGTTAATTCATCAATGTCGTTCACGCGCTCCATTTCAACGACTACTTTTTCTGGATGATCTACCAGTGAACTTACGATGAATGTTAATGCTTCTTTCATAGGGTATTAGAGACCAAGAACCTTTTTGGCAGTTGGTGTCATTTGTGCACCAACAGAAATCCAGTGTTTGACGCGCTCCATTTTGAAGACTTTGGTTTCTTGACCACCGACGCGCTTTTCGTAGTGACCAAGATATTCTACCGCACTGCCATCTCGGCGATCACGGCGTTCTTTGACAACAAGACGATATTTACTCTCGCCTTTTTTGCCTGTTTTCATGAGTCGAATTACTAACATAAGCCTATTTTATCATTTTTCCTCAAGCTTCTCAAGGGCGAGCTTCGCTGCCTCTTCTTCAGCTTCTTGCTTGGATTTTCCACTCCCCGTCCCATATGCCACGTTGGCAACTTTTACTTCGATGGTGAAGGTACGCGCATGTGCTGGACCTTCTTCATTTATAACTTGATAGACAGGAGATCCCTTCTTTTGTGCCTGTGTATACTCTTGAAGCAGACTCTTTGGGTCTTTAAATGACTTCTGAGCGACAATGTCTGGGATTTTCACGAGTAAGCTGTCACTGACGAACTGCTTGGTAACCTCTTCGCCACTATCGATAAAGAGTGCGCCAACAAATGCTTCAAAACAATCTGCCAAAAGACTCTGGTTTTTATTGCCTCCTGCTTCCCTCTCACCTTTGGAAAGCTTTAATAAATCACCAAAACTTAATTCCTGAGACAGCTGGGCAAGACTTTTGGTGTTGACCAGAAGAGATCGCAAGTTCGTGAGAACCCCCTCATCATATTGAGGGTACGTACGATAGAGATAATCAGAAACGAAAAACGAGAGGATACTATCCCCTAAGAACTCAAGTCGTTCGTTGGATTCTACATTGTCTGGTGCTTCATTCAGGTATGAGCGGTGAATAAAGGCCTGCTCGAACAATTTTGGATTTTTAAATGTTGGTAATGTCATAGATGTATTATACCCACTCCTTTGCTATTTTTCTATTAACTTGCCTAGGGCCCCGTTAATGAAGGATGGAGAGGAATCTCCACCAAATTCTTTGGCGAGCTCAATAGCCTCATTGATACAGACTTTCGGTGGGACATTTTTAGCAATTTCCATCTCGTAGACCCCGAGGCGCAAAATGGCAAGGTCAACCTTATTGATCTTATCAATGGGATATTCAGGGGCGATGCGGGCAATTGTCCCGTCAATCTCCTCTAAATGCTCGATAACATGCTTAGTGTCTTCGTGGGTTGGTTGTTCATGAAAGGAGATACTGAAAAGTTCTTGGACAATTTCTTGGCGCTTAACGTGCCGTGGATCTAAAGTACTCATGCTACACGCTTGACAGTGGTCTTTTGCTTTTTGGCAATCACTGGTTTCCCTTTGTAGTAGCCGCAAACAGCACAGACGGTGTGTGGCTTTGCTGGTGCTCCACAGTTACTGCAGATAATCGCTTTTGGAGCACTGAGCTTGATGGCAGCTCTGCGCTGTCCTTTACGCTCAGTTGAATGACGTCGTTTTGGTTCGTGTGCCATGCGGATAGTATAGCAGAAACCCTGTGTGTGCGACAAGAGTGTTCTCTTCTAGTCAGGGTTGATAGCTTTGGAGGCACTGTCTTCAACCTTTTTCTTCAATTCTGGATACTTCTCCAAATCTGGATAGAGTTTCTCAGCCACAGTTTTGGCTCTCTCAATAAGGGCGATATCTGAGAAAGAAGCAACTTTGAGGATATTGTGCCCGGATTGGGCAGTTCCATAGATGTCTCCCCCACCTCGTATTTCCAAATCCAATTCTGCCAGTCGTGGGCCAGAATGAATACTCTCAAGTGCTCTCAGTCTCTCGCGAGTAGCCTGACTGTCTGATTCTGTGAAAAGAAGACAGTATGACTTCTTCTCGCCTCGTCCGACACGGCCTCTGAGCTGATGAAGCTGAGCGAGCCCAAATCTGTCGGCAGCCTCAACAAGCATGATCGTCGCATTAGGGATATCGATACCAACTTCAACCACTGGTGTGGCTACCAAGATATCAAATTTCCTCGCGCGAAAGTCCAAAAGAATTTGTTCTTTTTCTTTAGATTTCATCCTTCCATGCAGGAGTCCCAGGCGTGCGGAGGTGAAAATTTTCTTTAATTTTTCATATTCTTCAGTTACCGCCTTTACAGTCGTCATAGACTCTGATGGCTCAATAAAGGGACAAATGACAAAGGCTTGATCCCCTGATTCCTGTATTTGCTTCTGAATCCAGGTATAGGAACTGTCTCTCTTACTATTTGGTACTAGCCACGTTTTAATTTCTTGTCTATTCAGTGGCATCTCGTCAATCACGGACAAGTCCAGATCGCCATAAACAGTCAAAGCAACCGTACGTGGGATTGGTGTGGCAGTCATGGAGAGAAGATGTGGGTTGATGCCTTTACTTTTTAATTTTCCTCGCTGCTCTACTCCGAAGCGTTGTTGCTCATCAATAACGATAAAGCCAAGACGATCAAAGTCTACTCCGTCAGTCAGGATGGCATGGGTTCCGATAAGAATATCTGGCTTTTCTGATGTCTTTTTCAATCCTTTGACACTGCCTGTTTGCAAAACCACGTGAAGACCAAGAGGAGATAAAAGTCGAGAGATAGTTTCAAAATGTTGTTGAGCCAAAATTTCTGTTGGCGCCATGAGCGCGGATTGGTATCCGTTGAGATAGGCCAGATACATGATGATGGCAGCAACGACTGTTTTCCCACTCCCTACATCTCCCAAAAGTAAACGGTTCATCGGTGTATTTGTGTGCACATCTCGCAGGATCTCATGAATGACTCTCATTTGTGCGTTGGTGAGCGTAAATGGCAGGCTGTTCCAGAGTGCTTCAAGTTTAGCTTGATGCATATCAACATCCATCACAGGAGCCTGCTTTTGCGCTTTCCATTCACTCTTTCTCTTCTCAGCTCCCATCTCCAAAAGGAGCATTTCATCAAAGGCGAGACGGTCACGCGCTTTTTGTGCCTCCTCTAGTGTCGTTGGAAAATGAAGGTGGTTGAGTGCTTCTGGCAAATCCTCCATCTTGAGATCTGTGAGGAGTGATGATGGCAGGTATTCATTAATTTCACTTTTATAACTGGTCATAGTGGTATAGATTTGGCGTCTGAGCCATTTGGAACTGACTCCTTTAGTCTCAGGATAGATAGGGACCAGCCTTCCCGTGTGTAGTAGTGGTGTGTTGGGACTGATGACTTCATAGTCTGGGGAAATCATTTTTCTGGGGAATCCGATTTCTTCGATACGCCCTGAGAGTGCTACTTGTGATCCTGCGATGATGGTTTTGGTGATAAATGGCTGGTTAAACCACATGACATGCACTTCTCCTGTGTCATCGCTGATAACTGCCTGCTGGAGTTGTTTACGTGATCTGGTGAATGTATTCTTTATCTGTTTGACCATCCCCTGGATCGTGACATCCTCACCAGGTTTGGCATCTTTGATAGTTACTACCTGAGAATGGTCTTCATAGCGACTTGGCACATGATAGAGAAAATCCTCAAGTGTCGCGATATTGAGATTAGCTAGCCTGGATGCATACATTTTCATGCTACGTCCGGCATCGGTGACAGGTGATGTGAGTGTGAGCATTGGTTGTATTGTACCACAGAGAAACTATCTCACAGGAATAAATGGCAACACAGAAGTGGCAATAAGTGCCAGACTAGAGACAATGACGATGGCTTTCCATAGCCATTGATGTTTCTTAAATTGATGCATATTATTTCTTGCTAACTTTTACAAAATTTCTTTTGCCGACCTTTACCAGGACGCTGTCAGTAAGAGTAGTCTCGCCATTCACATCAGTAATGCGATCGTTATCAATCTCGACTCCCCCCTGTTCGATAAGACGCTTTGCCTCTCCCCGACTCCCTGCGAGGTTGGTCTCTACCAACAGATCCACATAACTGATGAGTCCATCATCGGTGGTTATAGCCACCTCAGGAATGTCAGTTGGTAATTCTTTTTTTTGTACGGTCTGCTCGAAATGTGCTGCAGCAGTCTGTGCACTCTCGCTATCATGCAGTTCAGTGACTATATATGCGGCCACATCCTTTTTGACAGTCATTGGATTCTCTCCACTATCCAGCCGCTTCTTGAGTTCATTAATTTGTGAAAGTGGCATATTTGATCCAAGCGTTGCATACTCGATGATGAGATCATCATTCATGGCCATGAGTTTACCATACATACTGTTAGGCTCTTCATCAAGCCAGACACCATTGCCCCAGGATTTACTCATCTTTCTCCCATCAGTGCCCGAAAGGAATGGATTGGTCATGACAAAGGATTCTTTATCACGAAGTTTACGCTGCAAAATTCTCCCCGCTTGCATGTTAAAGGTCTGATCAGTTCCACCAAGCTGGATATCAGTATCCATCACGTAGCTGTCGTATCCTTGCATGAGTGGATAGAGTGTCTCGTCTAGTCTGATATGTTTACCCTCTTTCAGTCTCTTGGCGATGAGTTCACGACTAATAAAGTCATTGAGTGAAAATTGTTGGGTGAGTTTAATAATTTCAGCAAAGGTGAGTTTTTTGAGCCAGTCGCTATTGTGCACAATGGTAACTTTGGAGAAATCCAAAATCTTCTCTGCTTGTTTTTGATAATCTTTAAAATTTGCTTCGATCTCTTCAGAAGTTAGGATTGGTCTTTCTGATTCTTTGTCTGAAGTATCACCCACAAGTGCGGTAAAGTCCCCGATCAGAAATGTGACCTTGTGACCTAATTCTAAGAACTTTTGCAATTTTCTCAGCGGTACAGCATTGCCAAGATGCAGATGAGTGGCAGTTGGATCGGCACCAATATATATGTTGAGTTTTTTGCCAGAGAGTAACAGCTCCTCTAATTCTTTCTTGCCAGGAATGATATTGGCAACACCGCGGGTAAGGATTTCTTCAATTTGTTCTTGCATACACCAAGTATACCAACTTGTTTACGCTTTTTCGAGAGGATTTTTGCGCGCGAGTGCATAAAAAGTCGTTATATTGTCCTGATGATCCTCAATGTCTTCAATGAGAATGGGAATATGATACTCTTCTGCTGCCTCGCGGGATGCGATATAGCCAGTCTGTGGCTCAATATGCTGGAGCGCCTCCGTACAACTGCGTGCACTGATACAACGAGCGTGAGGCAGGTGTTTTGCAATCCATTTCTCACATTGAGCAAAAATATGTGCATGGGAATAGAGCATGTGGATGTCTGACAGACGCTCCTCAGTGGAAAGGAGCATGTGGTGAATTGGCAGATCGACTGTCTGGATAACTTCCAGGTCAGGATGCATTGCCAGATCAAGATGGTGCTGCATAGTACCAGCAATAGAGTTGTGTATGGGTACGATAGCTATATCAACTGATTCATGCCTGAGTCCATCAATGAGATCATCGACCGTTTCATACGGTTTGAGAAGGGTATGCGGATATAACTTCTGTGCACACAGATCAGAGTAGGTCCCCACTGGTCCTAAGAATCCAACAGTATGTTCTCGTTTCATAAAAAAGCCTCCGGGTTGGGGAGGCAGAACGAGTGTCGTATGCCTCCTCTTTACGAGGTAGGAATAAGGACACACTTGCTCAATTGTTTACTCATACTATGAGTGTAACACAGTTGCATTTGTCTCACAATGACATGAGTGTTAGATTTGCAATCTTTTTTCCTGCCCGATACAATAAGGCTATGCTGCAAAGCAGAAGGCGATCACTCTCAAGCTCAAAAGTATTTATCTGGAGCAAGATCAGTTCAATAATCCTGTTTGGGACAATAGGTCTGGTGCTTGTTACCGTGTTTCTCTTCATCTGGTATGGCAAGGATTTACCAGCTCCTGGTAAGCTCATCGATGTACAACAGTCCCAATCCACCAGAATTTATGATCGCAACGGCATTCTTCTCTATTCGGTCTATAAAGACACCAATCGTGTATATGTGAAACTTCCTAACATCCCGAAATACTTACAGGAAGCAACCGTAGCAACAGAAGACAAAAATTTTTATACCAATGGGTCGTTTCCTATCATGGGGTATTTGCGTGCATTTCGTGATATTCTTCTCTTTCGTGGGGTGACTGGTGGATCAGGTATCCCCCAGCAGCTGGTGCGTAACACCCTTATCTCGAATGAGCGCACGATTACTCGTAAAATTAAAGAGTTGATTCTCTCAATTCAGATTAATAAGGTCTACACCAAAGACCAGATTCTGGAAATGTATCTCAATGATGTCCCGTATGGGGGTAATAATAGTGGTGTTGAGGCGGCGGCTGAAACTTATTTTGGTAAGCATGTGAACGAATTGGATTTGGCAGAGTGTGCATTTTTGGCTGGTCTGCCACAAAGTCCGACAACCTACTCGCCATTTAGTGGAAATAAATATTACATCGACCGTACCCAAGGGGTCTTAAGCAGTATGGTTGCCGGGAATTACATCACTCAAAAACAAGCTGATGATGCGCTCGCTGAGATCAAAGCATACAATTTCTCTCAGCAAGATACCTCTATTAAAGCACCACATTTTGTGATGTATGTAAAAAATCTTGCGGTAAAACAATTTGGTGAAGATCGTGTCCAAAATGGCGGACTGCAGATTTACACCACTCTTGATTACAACATTCAAAAGCAGGCAGAACAGATTGTTAGCAGTGAACTTGATAAGATCAAAAACTATAACGTAACCAATGGCGCTGCTATGGTTGAGGATCCGCGAACAGGTGAAATCCTTGCAATGGTAGGCTCGAAAGATTATTTTGATACTGCCAATGATGGGAATTTTAACGTTGCCACCATGGCACAAAGACAACCTGGTTCATCCATGAAACCAATTGCCTATGCGGTAGCTTTCCAGAAAGGATACACGCCAGCATCTATGTTCATGGATGTGAAGACAGACTTCACCACTGGTCAGCCCGGTGAGCCAGATTATATTCCAGTCAACTATGACCAGAAGGATCATGGTCCGATGCAACTGCGTTTTGCACTGGGTAACTCAGATAACGTCATCGCAGTAAAACTTCTTGCCAAGATTGGGATTAAAGATGTGATGCAACAGGCGTATGACATGGGTGTGACGAGCTGGGAGCCTACGCCACAGAATATGCAGGATGTCGGACTTTCACTGGTTCTTGGTGGACGATATGTTCACATGATTGATGAGATGACAGCGTACGGCGTCTTCGCAACCGGTGGATATAAGTATGATCCCGTGGCGATCACGAGCGTGAAAGATGGCAATGGCAATACGATTTACACGGCTCCTCACCAGCAAGGAACTAAAGTTCTTGGTGCAGATGTGGCATTCTTAATCTCACACATCCTCTCTGACAATAACGCTCGTGCAGCAGAATTTGGACTAAATTCATACTTGGTCGTCCCAGGGAGAACCGTCGCGGTTAAGACCGGTACCACTGATGATAAACGCGACAACTGGGCATACGGATACACACCATCCTATGTGGTCGGCGTATGGGTTGGAAATAATGATAATTCACCAATGAATCAGGCTATCGCCTCTGGAGAAACTGGTGCCTCTCCTATCTGGCAGAAACTCATGATGGCAGTACTCAAAGGCAAGCCATCTGAAGATTTCAAAGTGCCAGATAATGTGACTGCCTTGATGGTAGATAGTGTGGGTGGAGGTCTGCCAAGTGATGGCAAGCCAACTCGTTCAGAATACTTTATCAAAGGCACTGAACCTACCGCGCCATCAGCGATTTATCAAAAGCTAAAACTTTCTAACCATCAACAAGGCAAACTGGCCAATGCGGACGAAATTTCACATGGGGACTTTAGTACGAAAGACTTTATTGTGTATCAAGAATCAGATCCAGTAAGTACGGATGGCAAGAATCGTTGGCAGGATGGGATAAATGACTGGATTCACAAGACCTATTCTGCGGCCAATCCAGAATATTTCCCACCAACAGAAACCTCAGACTATAAGTACTAATTACTTATTATGGATGTAGGTACTCCAGAGCCTTTTGAAGAATGGAAGAGAAAGAGTTGAAAGAAAGAACCCAATAGTGGGCACGATTGCATTAATCCAAGGATTTACACGTAGTACAAAAGCAAAATAAATCGCAAGCATGACATAGGTTGTTATAAGGATTGCGATCTTTCTTGACCAACTTGTCTCCCATGCTTTATCCTGCTCTACTCGTTTATTTCTCTGTTCGATTGCATGTACTCGTTTCTCAAGGTCTTCAATATTACTCATAGAAAAATCGTGTTTTGCACAGTTCCAGTACTATGGGAAGTTCTGTGAGTGCTGATCCGAGATGTCCTCCCCCAGTCAGGATAATTTTTTGTCCACTGGTCAGCGTTGCAAATTCTTCATTGTACTTCTGTGGCACATAGGGATCATTGGTACTAAAGACGCTATAGGTGACGCCCAAAAGTGGTTTAACAACGTCATAATCTACAGGGTGTTCATAAAATGAATGATTGATAACATCAAAGGTTGGATTACCAATATCTTGAAGAAATGGCGCGACGAAGATAGAGCTATCTAGTTGCAGATGATGTTTACTAACTGCTTGGAGAATAAATGCTGGGGCGAGTGAATGTCCGACAAAACAAATTTTTTCATCTGTTTTTAGTTGTGGCAAGAGTTCTCTTTCGAAGGTCTCCATCCAACTGGTCAATGATTCTTTTGGATTGGTATAGGTTTCAGGAGATTTCTGGACGACTGACATGTCATCAACAGGAAATTGGATTGCAAAGACAGTCTGTCCGAGTTTTTCTAAATTCTCTTTTAGCCATGGAAACCAGTTCTCATCAATACTACTGAATGTGCCATGAAAAATTACAAACTGCATATCTGTGAATTACTCTGTAGGAAAAGATTTCTTCATGTCGATAACGTATCGTTTAGCCATGTTCTTCTCCATCAAAGACTCCCAGGCGTTATTAATGTCTTGGATGTTGATCACTTCAATCTCAGGAAGGATATGATGCTCTGCACTATAGGCAAGCATTTCTTCTGTCTCTTTCATTCCGCCAATCCCTGATCCTGCAACTGATCGCTGTCCATGGATGACATCCCCACTGTGAAAGCCTGGCATCGGTTCGATAGCTCCGACGATACAGAGAACGCCATGGATATTAAGAAGTTTTATATAAGGAGACAGATCGTGGGCTTTAGGGATGGTGTTGAGTAAGAAATCAAATGAATTGGCGGCGTGTGCCATATCCTCTTCTGAACTTGAGACGATAACGCCTTTCGCACCGTATGACTCTGCTGCTGCTTTCTTCTCGGGTGAGGAGGTAATGACCCAGACCTCAGCTCCCATCGCGACGGCATATTTCACTCCCATGTGTCCGAGTCCTCCCAGTCCAATAATACCGACTTTCATCCCCGGCCCTATCTTCCAGTGACTCAGTGGTGAAAATGTCGTGATACCAGCACACAGAAGTGGTGCTGCATGAGCAGAATCCAAAGATTCAGGGATAGACACTACGAAATGTTCAGGGACGACCATCAGTGTAGAATAACCACCTTTCGTATCGGTGCCATCCACGGGGTCTTTGGAGCTATATGTCCAGATGGTCTCTTCAAAACAACTATTCTCAAATCCTCTTTTGCAGGCATCACACGTCCCACAACTATTCACCATGCACCCCACACCGACTCTGTCGCCTACTTTGAACTTTGTTACGTTACTTCCGACACGAGTTACGATACCAATTATTTCGTGACCTGGGACACAGGGGTACTCTACTTCTCCCCAGTCACCACGAGCGGTATGAATATCAGAATGGCACACGCCACAATACTGGACTTCCAGTTCTACATCATCTGGGGTAGGTTCACGACGATCAAATTCGTAGTATTCAAGTGGTTTATCTGCACTGGGGGCTGCAAAAGACTTGGCTTTCATGTGATTATTTTCTCACAATACGTCCAGATCTACAATCTTTATTATTTCTTCTTCCACCTCGGGGCGAAGGCGATCATTTGGGTGAAGATCCAGGCTTGAATGGGATTCATGCCATTCTTACGCATGCCCTGATAGGCGTACTTTTGAAAAGTCTTGAGATCGCTCTCTGGATGGATGAGTTTGCCATTCTTACAGCAGTTACTGCAGTATCGTGGGTCTCCACTCTTCCCCGTGTCCTGAGATAGTGGCATCATGCACGACTCACAATTCTTTGGCTTCATGATTTTAGTGTAGGACGAATCTCATTTGTTAGCAATCTACCTTTTCTTTATTGAAGAGATTGGATTTGAGTTCTCAAAGCTTCAAGCTTCTTCGGGATGGTTTCTTTCTCTTCAAAATCTATACCAAATTTTTTCTTATAAGTATCCTGAAAGTGAGGGTGTTTTCTGAGTTCGTTAAACAAGGGCCAAGTTTTATATTCTTCTTCAGAAATCTTCTCTGATGGAATCGACTCCATAAGTTTTAATGCCTTATCAAATTCATCTTTTAGCACACATATAGCTAGCTTATACATGTCATCTTTTGCACTCCAGTCTTCATCATCGATTAACTGCGTACATTGTGCTTTATCTCCATGAAATTTATATGCTGCTGCTCCATTGATTAGGATCATGCATTTTGTCTCTTCAGATGAATAATCATTTAATTTTTTCCCAAGGTTGAGAATCTGTATTGTTATGTTATATTTTTCCCCTTTGAGTGACTCATATGATAGTTGTCTTAAACTTATATCTGCTTTATCCTTGTCCTTAGGTAGGATTTTTCTGCGAATAAGCTGCTCGGTTATAATACCGGCTTCATAAAATGTTTCACATGCCTTTGCAAAGTATTCGGGGCGTATTGTTAATGAGCGGCCTAAATCTATACTAGATATGTCAACATCATTAGCTTTACATACTTCTAGATATTGCTTAGAAGCAATACCATTGTTGTGGATAATTACATTCCTTCTCTCACTGATTTCTATCAGTTGTGGCCACATGTCAATTTTCTCTATAATTTTTACATTAGAAATTTTCTCTAAAAATTTAAATCTATCTGTTATACTGCCTCTTAGGAACTCATCAACTTCTTGGGAAATGATATTTTCTTTAACATCAGTTAATGATGAATATTTAAGAACATCTGGATAACTAATCTTCTTCTCAGATCCTACTAAAACCTCCGGGTGGATCTCATAGATGTCTCTCAAAAGGTCAGCTAAAAATATATCGAATTTTGTTATTAGAGCAACTAAATACATTTCTCGTACAGTTGCTTTAGACATAAGATGGATAGCAGTCTCTCTGATGAGTTCATGCAGAATATCAAACGTAGCATCGTCGATTTTTACTGGTCCTTTTTGAAATTTGGTAGCAAATGAATTTATTTCAGTAGAGTCTTTAGTAATAATGCTCGTTAGAACAGTTTCAATTAATGGTAATGTCTGATCTAAAGACTGGATCTCCAGATTTAGCTTATTGATTGCGGTATCAAAAGGTTGAATTTTCTCTCTATTGGTTTTGCGTCTCGCGAGCCTTACTTCCCTCTTTTTTTTACCTTTTTGATTTTTTGGCTTTGATTTCATTACTTCACTTCTCCTTCAAATGCCTTCTTGAGGTGGGAGAGGATCTTTTCTCTGACTGGGGTGATGTCATCAGTCGTGAGGTTACGAGTATCACTCTGGTACACGATGTGGAAAGTTCGTGAAGAATTGTAGCGGCTTGTCATGGAGACCTCTTTGATCAGATCACTCTGTCTTTTGATATCACTCACGATATTACCAGTGGGCACAGCGTCATCAATGACGACGGTGATGTCCTCTTCTAGCCCAGGGAATTTGGAGGCTTCGGTATATCTTTTTTTCATGTGTGCATACTTCCCGACCAAAAGTTCGAAGTTAATTTCTGCTGTAACGAGCTCGTGAGGATAGACATGAATTTCACCGATCACTTCCTTCTCGATACTCACAGGGACCACTAGAATATTTTCTCTCTGTGTTGGAGTCTGCCAATTTAGCACTATACCCATGTCGAGTGCTAACTGTTCCAGTACTCCCTTCATGTGTGTAAACTTACCAAACTTCCCATGTAGTAAAATTCCCAACAACTCTCTCTCTTCTGGTAATGTCCCCTTGCGGTATGGGTACACTTTGGCTAGTTCAAAGATAGTGATATCTTTTCTCCCCTTGTTCAAGTGAGTCACTTCTAGAAGACTTGGGGTTAACGATTGGCGCATGAATACGTGCTGTTCGTCAAGTGGGTTACTCAGCTGATAATATTCTTTGCCTTCTTCTTTTAATTCTTTGCTCACCATCGAGTAAGTGTACACTTCGGTCAGTCCCCAGAATTTCAGTGCATCCCGTACTCGCCTCTCCCAATAGAACAAGTCTTTGGCTTGATGATAGCTCGCAGCAGTGGTGTAGGGTGGCAGGACATTTGGCAGTGTATGATAGCCGATCATGCGAGCGATCTCCTCTACCACGTCAGCATCCATGGTAATATCATCGACTCTCCAGGATGGTGGCGTGACTAAAAGTCCTGTGTCTGTTGTCTCCATGTCAAAGCCTAAAAGCTTGAGACACGCCACTGCTTTCTTGCCGTCTACATCGATCCCAATCAGTGTGTTTATTTTTTCAAAAGAAACTGAAACTTCTTTGATTTTTACGGGGTGTGGGTAGATATCGATGATCTCCTCCACCACTTTAGCCTGTGCATATTTCTCGTAGAGTTCCAGACCTCTCAAAAGTGCCGTCATAGCGAGCTCAGGATCAACATCTTTTTCATTGATCACGGCGGCATCGGTACGAATACCAAGCCCCATGGAGGTCTTTCTAATATGCGTTGGATCATTGTTGTCGACAAAGAAGAGTACGCGTGTGGTCTCGTCAGTGATGGCACTATTGGCAAGTCCCATGACTCCCGCCAGATCAATGATACGACCGGTGGCATCTTCGATCATAATGTCTCCACCATGTAGCGTGTGTTCTTTGTCATCCAGGGTCATGATCTTCTCGCCTTTTTTGGATGGGCGGATCGTCATAGTGTGGGTATTAAGCTGATCAAAATCGAAAGCATGGGTGGGATGTCCGATCTCGAGCATGACGTAGTTAGTGATGTCGATGAGAATATTAAGTGGTCTGATATTGGCCTCTTCAAGGCGTTTCTTCATAAATTCTGGTGTTTCTTTTTGCGTGACTTCCAACTCTACTGCGCAAATACGACGAACGAGCGTGGGATCATTAACGATCTTGAGATGTTTGGTATGGGTCACGGTCTCTGGTGTTTTGAATTTTTCTTCATGGTAGGTGGCATGGATATTTGCACCGGTGAGTGAGGCAGCAATTTCTTTGGACAGTCCTCTGACACCCATCATATCCACACGATTACTGGTGATCTCGAATTCATAGGCGATGTCTTCTGTCAAATATTCTACTTTTTCCACAGATGCACTACGTAGAGAAACTTCGCGTGCGATATCCTCCGGTGTAGCATCGGTAGTAACAAACTCTCTGATATGACTATCTAAAATACGTATATCCATATATATTTTTTCTTTTTTATCGTTCTTTTGTATCGACAAAAGAACCAAAAACTCTTGCGCTGAGAAAGTCGGGCTATTTTTCTCACTCACTCGTCTGGGAAATGCTGCCCCTTCAGACATCCGTCAGAGACGGAGTCTGGCTTCCCCTGATGTCGTTCGTTCAAAAAACTTCAAGCCCTTTGTTTCTACGCGCAAAGTCTAATTACACAACGATGTTCATGTGCTTTTCTCTAAAACTGTTCTAGAAATTCCAAGGAATTCCCATACATGAGTCGCAAATCATTCAGTTCTAGTCCTTCTTTCATCATCATGCATCGCTCTACTCCCCATCCGAAGGCAAATCCTGAATACTCATTAGGATCTATGCCCACACTTTTTAAAACATTTGGATGTACCATACCAGCTCCTCCGAGCTCCATCCATCCACCCTTGCAGACGCGGCAGGTGTCACCATTGGTAAGTTTGCCTGTGCCATGGCAGACTCCACAGTCAACATCTACTTCAAATGATGGTTCAGTGAATTGGAAATGATACGGGCGGATACGGAAATTTCTATCTTCACCATAGAATGATTTCATGAAGTGGTTAAGAACACCACGAAGGTGCGTGATAGAGATGCCTTTATCGACGACCAATCCTTCGAATTGGTGAAACATCTGGGTGTGTCTGGTGTCTGACTGACGGCGATACGTTTTGGCAATATTAATCATGCGTACCGGTGGCTTGATACGCTGCATTTCACGGATTTGTCCACTTGAGGTATGTGGGGTCAGAATCATACGACCATAGGTCTTATGTGCTTCCTCTTCCATGAAAAAGGTTTCCCAATCATCTCGAGCTGGATGGTCTTCTGGAAAGTTGAGTGCCGTAAATGCATACCAATCCCACTCTATCTCGGGATAGCGCACCCGACTCAGACCGATTTTTTCAAAGATGGCAGAAATTTCATCAATTGCTTGCGTGACCAGATGCAGATGCCCGAGTGGTGGCTTGATACCAGGATCAGTGACATCAAGTAAGGATTTTTGTTTGGTGATGTGACTGGATTGGAGTGATTTCTGTTTTTGCGCGATGGCATCAGTGATGATGGTCTTAACTTCGTTGGCAACTCTGCCCAGTGGTCCCCTTTCCTCCAGTGGGAGTTTAGGAAGTTCTTTTAACAGGGTGGTAAGCTTACCAGAACGGCCCAAGAACTGCAGATAGACCTGCTCGAGTGTCTTACTATCATCAGCATCAATGATGAGTGATAGGCAGTCATTTTTGAGTTGCATGAGTTGTTCTTGCATAGATTTATTGTATCATGTCCTTTCTTTTTCCCATAAAAAAATCCCCGGGTGGGGATGTGTGTGGCTAAGAAAAGTCAGCAAGCGATCGCTTACTTCAATTTCTCAACCACGCTTTTAAAACTCTCGGCATCTGACACGATCATGTCAGCGAGAATTTTACGATCAAGAGCGATATTAGCATCCTTGAGCTTTTTAATAAGAGTACTGTAGTTCATACCATATTCGGTGATGGCGTGAGAAATACGGGTAATCCAAAGTGCGCGAATGTCTCGCTTCTTGTTCTTGCGGCCTTGGAATGCATAGGCACCTGAGTGCAATACAGCTGCGGTAGCGGTACGAATGAGCTTGTGGCGTGTTCCACGATAGCCCTTCGCAAGTCCTAATACTTTCTTATGCTTTCTTTTAGAAACAATACCTCGTTTTACTCTCATGGGTTATTTTACTGCCTTTCTTTTACGCTTGGTGGATGTACCGAGCATAAATCGTACTTTTCGTGCAAATCCTTCTGCCAAAACTCCTGGGATGTTGAGTCGACGCTTGCGACTTCCAGACTTGTGTGTCATCAAATGACCATTGTATTGATGAGCAAACAAGACCTTACCAGTCTTTGTTACTTTAAATCTTTTTGATACTGCTGATTTAATTTTCTTTTTTGGCATGTCATTCTCCTTCTGTTTTGTTTTTCTTCTTATCTGGGGAGAGAACCATCATAAGTTGTTTCCCCATTAAGTTAGGCTCTTTGTCGACTTTTGAAACATCTGCGAGAATTTCGGTCACGCGCTTAAGAACGTTGTATCCGAATTCCGGATGAATAATCTGTCGACCCTTGAACTTTACAACGAGTTTGACCTTGTTGCCTTCGTCCAAAAAGCCTCGTATCTTGTCAACTCCAATCTGCAAGTCGTTCTCCTGCGTATGTGGTCCGAATCTAACTTCTTTCGTCTCGGTCACTTTCGCTTTCTTTTTCTCTTCTTGCTTCTTCTTGGATTGCTGGTAGAGAAATTTATTAAAATCAATAATCTTTGCAACTGGAGGCACTGCCTGACCGGCTACCTCTACCAAGTCTAGTTCCTGTTCTCTTGCGAGATTCAGGGCTTCAGCCTTGGACATGACACCGATCTGTTTGTTCTCACTATCCAGTACGCGAAGTTCTGGAGAGTTGATCCTTTCGTTTATGCGAAAGTCCCATCTCGGGTCGTGTTGTTGATTATGTGCTCTTCGTATCAATTTTATCTACCAAGAAAGAAATAAAGGACTCCTGGGACATCTTCCCGAGGTCCTCTCCCTCGCGGGTTCGAACGGCTACTGCCTGCTCGTTTTCTTCTTTCTCTCCAATTATAGCTAAAATAGGCACCCGTTGTAAAGTGTGGGTACGTATCTTAGCCTGGAGACGCTCACTGGAGGCATCTAATTCTACCCGAATTCCCTTACTTTCAAGCATTTCTTTCACTTTTTGGGCGTACTCTGCCTGTTTGTCGGTGATAGGAAGCAGTGCCACTTGGACTGGTGCGAGCCAGAGTGGGAGGTTACCAGCATAGTGTTCCAGAAGAATCATCATCATACGCTCCGGTGAGCCGATGATCGCGCGATGGATCATGATTGGGTGTTTCTCTTTGCCATCACTATCTGTATAGACCAGATCGAATCGTTCTGGTTGGACATAATCTATTTGAATGGTTGAAAGCTGCCACTCGCGTCCCAGTGAGTCTGTAGCGATCAAGTCCATTTTAGGTGCATAAAATGCGGCCTCCCCTGGCCCATCAAAGTACTCTATATTATTTCGCTTCATGATCTCCTCTGCCCACTTCTCTACCTTGTCCCAGATAGCTTTATCTCCCAGGTATTTCTCTGGATGTTGGGGATCTCTAGTAGAAAGACGATATTTATAGGAAAATCCCAGTGTCTGCATGACTTTTTTCGTCATCTCTAGCGCTTTATCGATCTCAGCATCGACCTGATCTTCTCGACAGAAGATATGACAATCATCCTGTGAGAATGCTCTGGTCCTGCCAAGCCCGTTTAGCTCGCCTGGTCTCTCATCTCGATACAACATAGCAAAGTCTGTCATGCGAATAGGAAGATCGCGGTAACTGTGCATTTTACTGGCATAAATTTGGGTGTGTTGTGGACAATTCATTGGTTTGAGATACATCTCTTCCTCTGAATAGTTAGACTTCACATGGAACATGTCCTCATGGTATTTATCATAGTGGCCTGAACGTTTGAAAAGCTCAGCTTTGGCAATTTGTGGGGTCCACACTTGCTGATACCCCTCGGCCGTCTGCAACTCTTCGATGTAGTTATTCAGTGTTCTTCTGATGAGTGCCCCACGTTGGGTATAGAGTGGTAGTCCACTTCCCACCAAATCTGAAAAAGTAAATAGATCCAGATCACGTCCAATTTTACGGTGGTCACGTTTCTTGGCCTCTTCAAGCATCGTGAGATAGTTATCTAATTCTTCTTTCTTAAAAAATGCCGTGCCATAAATGCGGGTAAGCATTTTATTCTTCTCATCTCCTCGCCAGTAGGCACCAGCAAGTTTCATGAGCTTAAAATATTTCAAATCTTCTGATGGATTATTGTCATGTCCCCCACGGCACAGATCAGAAAAGTCTCCTGACTGATAGAATGTAATTGGCTCCCCTTTGCCGACTATTTCATCAATCAACTCAAGTTTATATGGATTGTCTGCATAGGCTTTTCGTGCTTCTTCTTCGGTGACGTCTTGTTTGGCAAATCCTTTCCAAGAAGAAACAAGTTCATGCATTTTATCCTCAATCTTTGCTAAATCACTTTCTGAGATTTTCACGTCACCAAAGTCAAAATCATAGTAAAAGCCTTCATCGATGGCAGGGCCTATCGTGCGAAGGGTGTGTGGATACAGTTCCATCACGGCAGCAGCAAGCAAATGCGCTGCGGAATGTCTCAAATGTTGTAATTGTTCTTTATCGTTCATATGGTTATTATACAAAAAAAATCCCCTTTCGGGGACTGCATCTCTGACACGACACAACCCCCAATCCTATCGGGTAGTGGTTGTGGTCAATGTCACTGCTTGGTTCATTGCAATCATTATCATACTCATATGTCTTTTTGTCAACTAGAGCTCTAAATCTTCATGGATATTCTGCATTTCAGTCAGACAAATAGTCACAAATTCCAGAAGAGGCATGCCAAGTTTCTCTTCACAGAGATAAATTTGTGTTCTATCAGCTCCAGAAGCAAATGCAGGCTGTTTCATCTTCTTAATGACAAATTCATTGGTTACTGCAGAGAGTTTTTTCTCAGGTAAGATCAGTGCACAGGCAACGATAATACCTGTCAGCGTATCACAACAGGTTATGGCCCAGTCCATACGGGATTTGGGTGTGACGCCGTTTCTCTCGTAGTTGTGTGATTTGATTGCATAGGTTATGTCTTCTGGAATGTCCTTCTCGTTCTGGAAAAGTAACAGTCCATGCTGTTCAGGCTTGCCCTTACTCATCTCATAATCGGCATCATGTAACAATCCTACTATCCCCCATTTGTCCTCGTCATCGCCAAAATATCTAGCGAGTCCCCGCATAGACGCTTCAGCCGCAAGGCAGTGCTTGATAAGGTTTTTATTGGTCAGGTATTTCATGAGGATGTCGTAGGCTTCTTGTCTGGTCATAGTTTAAGTATATCAGCATGCGAGAGTTGGTGGCAAGAAATGTGCTAGTAAGCGTTCGTATTTTGTTGTAGAATGCCGGATATGACAAATGAGGGTGATCCATGTGGCAACATGGTGCACATTGATGTGTATACCCGAGACGTTTTTGCCCAGATGGGGACTGAGGGTGTGTACGATCCCGTTCTTCAAGACGCCACCTCCCTGATCCAATATGGTGCCTGGGGCTTACGTAATCTTTCTGGTATGGGCTACATGGCCCGGGAGGAAATCTGCCTAGCTTCCATGACTTCAGGAGTTGATCCTGAACATCCTCAACCAATGGTGAGGCGATGGGAGTCTATATCACAGGACAGAGAGCCATTTATGATGGTTGCCTGGGATATCCATACTGGTGTGGTAGGCGTGGTGGAAGGTCGTGTGTATACCTATGCTCCGACCGGTGATAAGGCTATTTTTATTTATTGGGTCGTTGTGCGTGATACGGGTGATGGAGATCAAATACTCAGCTATCAAGGACGTGGCGTGGGCAGGCAGTTATATGAGCAGGTTGAAGCATTTGCTCGAGCACGAGGTGTGGATGTGATCATTGCTGGTGTGCATACAGAGAACACAAACTCACAGCATTTTCACGCATCCAGAGGATTTCATAATGAGACCTGCTCAGGTGGTGATACGTGCCCGCATGCGACACCGTGCGGTGTCTACATCCCACCGTATCCAATTGCAGATATTGATGAACAAGGAGAATTCCGTACTGGCCAACTCGCCTTCTGGTCAAAAAGATTGAGGTAAGTGAGGGTATGAGAGAGAATTCTCTTGCTGCTTATTTCCCTAAAAATCCAATACCCAGGATTGCCACGATGACAAGTGCAATCCCAACCCAATTTTTAACAGATATTTTATCTTTCAAGAAAATCTGCGCAAGAACGATTGTTACCACCGGATATGTTGAGGTAATTGGTGAAGCAATTGATGCCAGAGTAAAGTTGAAGGAGACAAAGAGAAATAATGTTCCAACTGCTGTTGCGAGTGTCCCCCAGAGTAAAAATGTGTAATCCTTAAGATTTTTTAGCATTCCCGTAAATTGTTGTACAGATTGATGCTGAAGCTTCATATAGCCAAAACTCACAATGACTTGCGCAATTGCTGCGTACACAAAGAAATTCCATACAGATGTATCAGTTATATATCGTTTACTCAAGGTGTCGGATGCCCCAATTGCCACAGCTGCCCCAATAGCCCACAAAATTGGAGATAATTTGTGCAGTTCTTCTTTATCTATTTTGTCTGGGAAAGCAACGATAATTGTTCCAAGAACTGCCAAAAACACACAGATTCCTGTAAAAAGATCTATTTGTTCGTGGTTAAAGAGTATGGAAAAGATGACTGTATAAATTGAGTAACTTGCAAGTATTGGGACATTAATACTTAATTCACCCTTTGAAAGGGCATGAAAATATATACCTTGGCCAAGGATTGCCGTTGAAAACCCAACCAAGGTCCCATAGAGAAGATTCCCCGGTGTAAAGCCAAACAGGATTCCGACTCCTCCCCAGCAAATAAGACAAACGAGTGCAAATATGAAGAAAGAGGCTGACGGAGAAAAAGTCGTGAAACTTTTTTTCATCAAGACATTTGCAATGCCAATTACTAATGACCCACAAAGTGCAAAAAATATACCCATGATGAGATTATACCAAAGTTTACGTAGGTCTGTGATTTAGGAAACAATATGCCTGAAGACTTAGAGAGTGAAATATCTGAGGGTGGAGCTAACTGGACTCGAACCAGTGACCTTTACAATGTCAATGTAACGCTCTAACCAACTGAGCTATAGCTCCAAAGATAGCTCTATTATAGCGAATCTACGATATGTGAGCAACGTGAAGACGGTTAATCAACCTGATTTGGCAGCATTGGTCTCGGAATTCACAATATCACTTCTCTGTTTGGGCTTAAATCTTCCCATCATGCCGCCTGATTTGGCCTTCTGACTTTGTGGCTGGCCAAACTGCCCCTGCATGTTTCTCTTGCCTTGTACGGCTCTCTGCCACGTGCCTGACTCACTACTGCGCTGCTGTACATCCCTGGCAAGGGATAACAAGTTACTCAGGACACTGGAAGTTGCCTTATCAGGGGTCATCCCTGGGCCTGTTGCTTGGATAAGCTCTCTTTGCAGCGAGGCATCTTTGGTTGTCGCCGCAATACGCTGAATTTCCCCAAGAATTTCCTGGCTACTTCGCTGCATTTTTTGTCTCTCTTCACCTTCAGCCTTTTTACTTGCGTTGATAAGATCTCTTGCATAATTTGGTGTCTCGATCCCCGCTTCGATATGCACTGGCTTCTTCTCTGGAACTACTCCTTTGAGTTCACCTGGATTTTTATTGAGAGAGGCCAGATCGATTGCGGTACCAGGCTGCATCTCACCTTTTTTGCCAAGCATGGGCGATAGGTCGATGCCCGTGATATTTTCAACGGCCTGTCCAAAGCCTGTTTTGGCATGTTCTTGGACTGTTTTTCCCACACTTTTGGGCATTTCTTTCAGGATCTCAAATCCATCAGTAGTTGGACGAGGCGGTGTAGGCGTCTTTTTGGGCGGTTGGAAAGGATTTGGGCTTTTTTGCAAGACCCCGAAGGTTTGTGCGGGTTTACCCCATGAATCGGCCATATATGTATCGTCTTAGAGATTGGCTAAGAAATCAAGCGTTTTCTGTTGGCGAAGGATTGTCGTGACCATGTAGATGTTTTTTTGGATAGCTTCTTTTTCTTCTGGTGACTTGGCAGTAGCAAGTGCTTCATCAATCTCTTTCTGTCCTACCTCAAGCTTGGCATCATTAGCAATAGCCTGGAGAATAAATTCGAGTGCGATATCTCCTCGTGCCTTCCCTTCGTATTCAGCCTTGAGTGTCTCGATGGTTTTGCCTGTGGATGCCATGTACTGATCCAAAGAAAGGCCCAATTTCTTGATCTCACCCAAAAGTTGGGACAAGAGTCTCTCTGCTTCGCCTTCGATAAGCACCTGTGGGACTTTCACGGTAACTTTTTCTAAAAGTACTTTGACGATATCTTCAAGTTTTGGTTTCTGCACTTCAGTCTGTCCTGGCTTAAGGATTTTGCCAGCGGCGGTTACTGCTTGAACATCCTTTTTGTAGTCTCCCAAGACGACTTCTGGGGTTTCACAGGTGATAGCCTCAAATTCCCAGTCCCCTTCGTCATCAAGTTTGGTCACATTGATGCGTGGGTTGATGATTGGTTTTACTTTTTGCTCATTCACAGCCATGACATAGGCGGTTGGAAGTAGTTGTTTTAAGGTAGCTTCTCGTACTTTCTCAGGATCAAGTTTGGTCTCAATCATTTCCTTTGGTGCTTTGCCAGCACGGAATCCTGGAAGTTTGGCAGCTTGTGCCATCTTTGCTACTTCTTCTTTGCGGACTTTTTCTACTTCTGCTTTTGGGAGTGTAATGGTGAAGACGATATCGCCGTTCTCTTCTCGCTTGACTGTTGTTGGATAGGGGCTGGTAGTTGCTGCCATAGTGAGCATAGTTTAGCAGAGATTACCGTGGTGAGCAAGGCTATGGTGCCGGGAAAAGGACTTGAACCTTCACGCCCTCACGGGCACATGGTCCTAAACCATGCGTGTCTACCATTTCACCACCCCGGCAAATTACCTAAAGATAGGTGTAGTATAGCGTAGTTAGGCTGTGTTGGGAACTCTTTTACAAAGAGATTGTGAGGTTTCGTGCGTCAAAATCGTGCTTAAAGTTCTCAATGTCTTGCATGAAGTAACTCACATGTGAGGCCCATGCTGGATTTGAGGCATAGTGATGGCCAAGTTTGTAAATGTCAGTATCTCCCCACTGGTTAATGTATTGCTGACGAATACCTTGTGAGACCGTGTGAATACCTTCAGGATATGAGTTAAAACAGACCATGTTCGTGCCAAAGATTCCCCAACCCCAGGCATTGATACAAGGGACTGCCTGTCCAAAGTTGGATTCAACTCCAGAAATAGCCAGAACAAGATCCCATGGGAGTTGATAGGCATCAGCTTCCTGTACGAAGTTAGCAGCGTAGGGTGCAAGTGGTGAGTTACGTTTCTCCAGATACGCACGAGCAGCCTGGATACGGGTATCAGCCACGATAGTAGTCTGGGCATCGATATTGAGTATTGCGGATGAACCAGAAGCCTTTTCTTGGGCATGTGCTGCTTGCAATGGGAAAACCATCAGAATTGCGAGAAGGTAAGTTGTTGTAAGAATGTGTTTCATACTCGGGTCTTTACAGACCGTATGGGTGTGAGCCACAAAAAAATCCTAACGTATGCATTTGAGAGGCATACCTTAGGATCTGTTGACATAATAACAAACTATTATAGGTTTGTCAAGGGGTTAATTATAGGACGTTTGAGGCTAAAATAACCCAAAAATAGGGCAATTTTGCTTTAGTTGTTGAAATTGGAACAGCAAATGAGGCTATATCTGATCCATGAAGGAAGACACGTTTTGGATCCAGTTATTGGTATTGGTAGGGTTGTACACCGGGCCAATCTGCTCTGGCGTAATAAGGCCTTGAGAGACATAGTGAACACCCAGGGATTTGCTGACCGTAATGATGGCATCTTCATAGTTATCAAAGGTGACTACCTGCCCTCCATGGATGCCATATCCCCAGCAATTATGCGTGCCTGGCATTTCAGTCTTGCACAGCGTAGACTCCTGCATGCCTATGGCTACTAACAGGCGGTAATCAAGCTTATTTTTATCTGCCTCACGCACAAATACCTGAGCAAAAGGTGCCAGAGGCGAGTGATATCTTCTCAGGAAGGATTCCAATCTGAGCGTGCGCGAGTCAGTCTCCCCGACCGTCGTAGTGATAGTGTCTGCTGCCGTAGGTAAGGCCGCGTAGGCGACCTTTTTGGCGGGCGTAATATGTCCAATAAGGGGGAAAACCAGTCCTGAGCTATGCGCGTAGCCAAAATAGCCATATAACATTATGGCAGCAACAAGTAACCCTGGGGTGAAGGTGAAGAATGATAGAAGTAGAAATAACTTCTTCATGCTGTCTTTATCGTGTCACTTTGTGCGTATGGTTGTCAAGTTGAGCTCAGATTGGTACAATTGTTGTGTTGTCAGCCCAGATGGCGAAATGGTAGACGCGCTAGTTTCAGGTACTAGTCCTCGCAAGGGGGTGGAGGTTCGAGTCCTCTTCTGGGCACAACAGAGCATCTGCTATTTGTCCCCTAGTGCATCGCGTAAGGTATAACGATCAGCCATAAGATACCACTTAATACGCAACAAATCGGTGAGTGACAAGATAATATCACGAGGGAAATGGACCTTGGTATGAACATCATTTGACCAGCTGACCGGGACCTCCTTTACTGAAAACCCACGCTTGATGGCAAGCGTGATAACTTCACAATCAAAACCCCATCGATCAATGTGTGAACGTGTGAAAATTTCTTTACTTGCTTTATGAGAAAATGCTTTAAATCCACACGTGAAGTCAGAAACAGGTACACGAAGTAACACCTGAGAAAACTTCGTAAAACTTTTTCCCAAAAATTCTCTCAACCATGGCTGATGATGCTTTATCTTGGCACCTTTGGTTTTGCGTGATCCGATCACGACATCATGGGATGACAGTAAAGGAAGGAAATCAATCAGCGTGTCCAGTGGGGTTGAAAGATCCACATCCATAAAAAGATGGTAACGTCCTTGTGCCCGGAGCATCCCTACTCTGATAGCATGGCCTTTCCCTTTATTGGCCGAATAGCCGATAATTCTGACGTGTGGGTGTTTTTTTGCAAAGGCAATGAGTTTATCTCGCGTCTTATCACTACTCCCGTCATCAACAAAAATAATTTCAGTCGTAAATTTTTGTCGTGAAAAAAAAGTGGTAATTACGGGCAAGGTATGTAAACGCTTCTGCTCGTTATAGACAGGGATGATGACTGATAAGTATGGCCTTTTCATACGGTCCGCTTTTGTGCAACGCAAAAAAGTGTCGTCCCGAACGGCACAGGAAGAATACGCATCCACACCGACTCTATCCAAAACAAAAGTGAAAAAAGTGTATTAACCAAACTGTTGGTGTGAGAAAAATCCGAGGGATATGATTTACCTTTATATAACAATGATTTTACATATCGAACTACGTATGCAGGAATGAAAAGGAACGAATAACGATACGTCATTTCACGAATACTAAACCCATTCTTCACCAATACCTCATACAATGACTTTCTAGTATAACGTCTCTTGTGGTGCAGCACTTCATCCCATGTGCTCCAAAGGAATGGAAAGGCAGGGACACTGAGAATGAGATATCCATTTTTCTTTAATACTCGCGCGCATTCATTAAGCGCCTGTCCCTCACTCTCTATATGTTCGAGAACATCAAGAAGCGTAATACCATCAAAGGTCTGTGCTGGGAAAGGTAAGTGCTCAGCATCCCCTTTTACTACTTGCGTCAATCCTCTTTTGTGACAGAAGCGTAATGCATCCGCGGATGGGTCTACTCCATAGGCATCCCCTATCATTGACCATTTCTGTACATTATTTCCTGTGCCACATCCCACATCCAAAATCTTTGCGTTGGGGGTAGTCACGAAGCGACGAAGATAGTCGAAAATCGTGCCTGTTTTTGCTCTATGCCACCAATGCTTTTGTTCAGTAACAAAGAGATCTTTATATAAATATCGTTCCATATACGAGGCTACATTTTATAGTATATACTAATGCTTGAGCATACAGAAAGATGAAATTTTTATATAACCCCAGGAATAGATGGATTGCTTTGCTTTTTTCCGTTATTGTCCTGCTTACCTATCGAGATGTTTGGTTTATTTACTTCCAGCAAGATGAATGGTTCTGGTTTAAGAAAATTCTTTTATTCGATCACTACGGCATCTGGAATCACTTTCAGGTTGTGAGTAATCACTTTACTCCCCTTTTCTCCTTGCAGTTTGATCTTATGATGCGTCTTTTTGGATTTAATACTTTTTTTTATGGCCTTTATAACTTTGTTTTGCATTACATCAATACAGTTCTTGTCTTTGTCTTTGCAAAAAAGGTAACACGGAGTGAAAAGATTGGTATTATTGCCGGTGCTCTTTTTGCAGTCGCAGCGACACCGGTGGAGGCGGTTACCTGGTATGGGACGTCTCCCATGTCTCTTCCTTCGACCACCTGTGGACTGTTCGCCTTACTGCTTTTTCATAGTTACTTACAAAAAGGACAAATAAAAAAACTTATCCAAAGTCTTGCTCTTATCATCATCGGGAGTTTGTTTTATGAAAGTCTTATCGCCTTATTTCTTTTTCTGATTGTGTGGGCACTTATAGAAAAACGAAATCGGAAAGATACTATTAGTTGGTCCATGCTCGTTGGTGTCCTCTTTTTTATCTTCAGGTCTCTCTTACAAGTGACACAAGGGATTACCATAAAGGTCTCCTATGCGACTTATCTGGCAACGGTTGTTCATCACCTGATAAAATTTATTCCTCTAGGATTTTCTCAACTCTTTGTCCCTACAGAGTGGGTATACCAAACCTCGCTTGCACTTATTCAATATAATCAGCCGGACATATTGCAGATGATTCCAAAAGAGTGGGATATGTATTTCAATCTTGATAATCTGATGCGCACATTCTTTCTGTCATTTACGGTCATCATTGTCTTGAGTCTTCTTATTTACATCGCTATCCCTTTTGCCCAAAGAGAGAGAAAAAAATATATTATTCTTTTCTTTCTTTTTTGTATCATTAATTTCCTTCCCTTTTCGCTTCTGCCCCAGAGTGGACTTGAGTCTCGTCATTTTTATTTCATCACCATAGGGAGTTCTGTCATGTTGGGAATTATTATTGAGAGATTTTTTGAGAAGATTGGGTCGCCAATCGGCAAACTTCTTATTATCTTTCTCGTGACTTATTATATGGGTTTTCAAATCCATTTTATTCGAGATGCGGTAGTTGCTCTGGGACGTGTAAGTGCCGTCAGAGCAACAATAGTTCACGATGTTGTGTCCACATACAAGACAGTGCCACCTCGTGTGATTTTCTATTCAACGACTGGGGTTCTGCCATTTCAATCAGGATTTGGAGAGACGCTTATGGTCAACTACGCATCACAACACTCATATATCCCTTTCTTTAAAACCGAATTCCTGACCCACATGGGAGAACAAGGATATCAGGAAATGGATGGTGTCGGATTTGGCTACTTTAGTGAATATGCACTCCTCAAGCAGGCATATGATGCCTATCACCTGCAGCCATCGGATGTCTATGCCTTTGCGTGGGATAATGTGAATAAAAAGCTCATTGACCAATCTGTGCAAATCAGGGCCAAGCTCTCTCAATAAAATGAGCATAGCCCCCTTTAGGTAGCAGCCTCTAGG
This sequence comes from bacterium, assembly GCA_021777565.1. GTDB lineage: Bacteria > Patescibacteriota > Microgenomatia > Levybacterales > UBA12049 > JAJYDJ01. The sequence continues at coordinate 306,106 of JAJYDJ010000001.1, forward strand.
CGACAGGGCAGTTTTTTGCTATAATTTTGTCAATCCAAGCGGATGTGGTGAAATGGTATACACGCTACCTTGAGGTGGTAGTGCTCGAAAGGGCGTGGAGGTTCAAGTCCTCTCATCCGCACCGTTCCTTACGTAAGGATCCATAGCTCAGCTGGTTAGAGCGTCTGTTTTACACACAGAAGGTCAGAGGTCCGAATCCTCTTGGATCCACCAATCAGGATTGGTACAATAAAATAGTTCGCCGAGGTAGCCAAGGTGGTCAAGGCACCTGTCTGAAGAACAGGCTATATCAGTTCGACTCTGATCCTCGGCACAGCACTTCTTGCTCTTCTGATAATTTCCTCTCTATACTATTAGTATGATAGTCAAAAGAAAAAATGGCTATTATGTCCTCTCTGAAAAGACCAGACGTAATTTGGGTGGCCCATATGCAACGCGAGAAGAGGCTGTAAAACGGCTGCGACAGGTGGAATTCTTCAAATATCGCACAAAATAGCAATTTTTATATAGTTTGATCTACTTTGTACTCTTTTCTTTCGTAAATTTTACTGGTATACTACCTTTATCTTAGTAATAAGATATATCTCGCAAGAGATGCAAAGAGGACTCCGCAAGGGGTCTTTTTTGTGTTTATTTTGAAGGAGTTGTTAATTCTTCGCGGATGGGCTTGAGCTTCTCAGCCCAGAAGACAAGTTGTTCGACAAGTCCATCGCCACTTTTTTCAATAAGTGAAAAATCATACTGTCCTTGGTCATTGAGATGGCTCCAGTACAGAGGCATATGGACATTGTTACGCATTGGGTGCATTTGTAACTCCAGTAAAACTTCTTTCAGTTGTTGCACTGCTCTCGTTCCCCCGGCTGGTCCCCCATAACTAATAAAGGCTGCTGGTTTATGATTCCATTCTTTATATACATAATCAAGAGCATTTTTTAATACAGCACTATATCCATGATTATATTCTGGAGTGATAAAAATATACCCATCCCCTTCTGCAACCTTTTGGGTCCACTTCACTACTTCTGGGTTGGTAAAAGGTGTTGGCGACGAATTAGGTGATGCTGGTTCTTCAAAAAATGGCAGTGGATAGTCTCTCAGGTCAAGAAGTTCTGCATCAATCCCTTTCTCCTGAAGCTTTTTCACGATCCAGTTACCTGGTTGTTCAGAAAATCTTTTTTGTCTGGTACTTCCGAGAATGACTTGAATTTTCATAGGTTCTCTATTAGAATAATCCCACTACTTTGTTTTGTAAAGTAGTTACCTTTTGGAAAGTATGGAATGCGGTGTATCAAAAACAATGAAAATCTTAGGGAGTAAGTGGACAGGCATGATCCTCTACTATCTGCTGGATGGAACTAGGAGATTTGGTGAATTAGAAAGATTTTTAGTAGGCATCAGCCCAAAGACACTTGCCCTTCGTTTACAAGAATTAGAGTCAGAAGGAATTGTGGTAAAGAAAGTATTTGCTGAAGTTCCCCTCCATGTTGAGTACTCTCTTACTGAAAAAGGAAAATCATTAAGTGACATTTTTCGCCACATGGAATTGTGGGATAAACAACATTAACCTCCTGTCAGCATAGATTCATAAATCTGTGATATAACATACATATACAATGAGAAAGGGGGTGAGATTATGATAAAGCAAACCATACTTACAGGCTTGTTTGTTACTATTCTTTCTGGATCTCTGGTCGGTACCGCATTTGCTCAATCTGTTACCCCTGAGTTAGGGAAACCTCTCAGAGGTGCGGCACGAAATGCAACAACGCTTGATACACTTTGTACCAATGCGATCAATCAACGACTTACCTCACTCAACACGATAAAAACGAGAGTGAGTAATCTCGTAAAGCTATCTGACACACAAAAACAGCAATTTACCAGTGAGATCACAACTGATATCACTGCATTGCAGGCACTGCAAACACAATGTACGACTGATTTCAATGCAGGTAACACAACAGCCCTCAAGACTGATTATCACGACATCTTTACTCAGTACCGTATCTACGCAATCTTTATCCCACAGGTTGACCTGTTGGCAGCAGCAGATACGATGAGTGTTACTGCGACAAAGCTGTCTGACTTTGCAACAAAGTTACAAAGTCGTATTCAGTCCGCAGGTAGTCCAAGTAATCTGACGTCACTGTTGAGTGATATGCAGGCAAAGATTAGTGATGCCAATACACAGGTGAATACGATTAATTCATCAGTAACATCACTTACTCCACAAAGCTATAACACAGATCCGGGTGGTTCTAGTGCCACGATGAAAAGTGCTCGCGCTGATCTGAAGACCGGTCGAGCGGATCTTGATACTGCGTGGAAAGATGCCAAGCAGATCTTACAAGGATTAAAAGTCACGCTTACTCCAACTCCTGGTAGTTAGTAAGTACGTGAGAAAGGAAAAGCCGTCTTCTTGTTACGAGAGGGCGGTTTTTTTATGGAGAATTTTTATTGTTGAGGGACGTCAAGTGATGAGTTATTACTGTCCTGAATGGTAGTATTTTGATCTTGCTGGAGCTTGTTCATGCTATTTTGAATATCTTGTGAGTCTTTGTTGAGCTGCTGATTACTGGTATCGGTAGTGTTGGATAGTCCCCCAGCATTGGTCGCCGATGGAGATGGTTGATTCATCTGTTGTGACGGGGCAGGCGTCATGGTTGGGAGGGATTTTGCATAGTAGTGGTGCCATACTTTGTAGCCTGCGTAGCCACCGACACCGAGGACAACTATTACTGCAAGCACAATAAATAGTGATCTAGATTGCATATATATGTTGTAACAGGTGGAATTTGAGTTGTCAATAAAGGTGAATTCTTGGTATAATGACCTTACCCACGCGGGCGTAGTTCACCGGTAGAACGTCTCCTTGCCAAGGAGAAGGTAGTGGGTTCGATCCCCATCGCCCGCTCCAAAGAATAAAGCATATTTCAACTATGCCTTCTTTGCAGATTGTATCTCCTTATACCACTTCGCTATCCAGCTATTGATATACTCTAGTTTCTTGGGATCATTATCTTGCCAATAGAACTTATCAGAAAGAATATCAATCTTTGTAATATACTCACCTGGGAGTACGTTAAAGTATGAGAGGTATTTTCTAAGTTTATCTGGTAAATCTTGTAAGGTTATGCGTTTCTCAAAGCAATCGACAATCGCCTGATCAACGATTTGTTGAATCTTGAATATTTCATCTTTAGTAACATTATCCATATGTTAATAATAACAAAAAAAGAATAGTGATCATGTTTGAAAAGGAGATGAGGGGGTTACACTACTTCTTCAAATACTCTCTGAGTGTGGTGGGGCTCATATTGGTATCTGAACCACCTAATGCCATATTGTGGACAGATTTCATGCTCAAGCGCATTTCTCAGTTCTTCATCTACTATCGCTTTTTGGTCTTCGCGAGACATCCCTCGTGGCGTTCTGGCCTTGACCCTTCTTTCGACTTCATTGTTCCAGTACACAATTCTCTCATCTATTTCTTGTTTTGTGAGTTTGGGTGAGTTGGGCCCTCTGAAGAGAAGATGCCAGTCATCCAGACAAGCGACCCCAATAGACGTGTGCGCCTCAGGATAGGAATCTGGTGACAAAAGTAAGGTAAAGATATCTTTAGCAGATGGAGCTCCTAAGGTGCTTCTAGAATGTGGGTGTGGGACCTGAGCCACGAGTCGGTTCTGTCGTCTCATGATGTCAGTACTTGTAGGATCAATGATTTGCACATCTAATGCCTCGAGGGTGACTCTACTCCGTATCCCCCACACCGGCGGTAGATCCAGGTCTGGCTCTACGGTAAATGTCCCATCGGTATTGACATAAAATGCCCTATAACATTCTCTCATCTCCGGATCAGAGAAGGATTCCCTGACAAGCTCCAAATAGATCGCACCCAACGAACCCGCCTGGATGCGATGTGTATTAGCATCAAGGACTCTACCCGGGGTGAGGGATGTCTGGACAAGTACTTCCTGTAGTGTTGGGATTTGGCCGGTAGATTCCTGAGATTCTGGGTGACCATCATGCCCATCTGGTGACTGCATCATTCAGGGGATTTTATCCTATATTTATCGAAAAGGCAAATGCCCTTATGGTGCTTGTCTGTCGTCTTGCCAGGTGCGGACGTAATCCCAATTAGCCGTAATGGCGCCATCTCCCCCATTCTCGACTTTAAGATAGATATCCATAGGACTTGTGGCTCCCGGCTGATTGGAAGTAGTTGCCACACGAGTTATCGTTGTCCCATCATCTACGGTACAAATAGTCTCGGGAGTTGATCCACTTCTCACCTCTACCCTCAGACGGTACCAGGTGCTCGTGTTAATCGTTACTCCCGTTGTTGTGTAGTTGTCTGTTGCACCACCGTCGTCGGTAATACATTGCCACTGGGTATCAGTGGAGCGCTTCCCGATGTAGGCATGGTGGGTACTTGCATTGGTATCTCCCCCATAGGCAACTTTTGTATTGGTAAATCCTGCATAAATTCGTGCATTGGTTGTATTACTGAGTGAAAGTTTGGTCTCAAAAACTGGATTGTTGCCTCTCTGATAGAATCCATTTGATAGTGTTGCTTGTGTACTGAGGTCACACCCTCGGCCTGCAGTGGTAGAAGTCGTAAATTGCAGAATGCCATTCAATCCTGCGGTACCGGTGATAAAGGTAGCTGAACAGGTGTTCCCCGCACCACTGGTACTGATGGCTTGCCATTTGGTAGTTGTGTCTAGTGCTCTTCCCATGAAGTCATCTCCAAAGGTATTCATATTTGGCCAGTCAATCATGCCATGCTGCAATTCGACATCCAAATAGCCAGTGCCACCGTTTTTCAGGTTAAGTGTTGTAAAGTTATTCTGTGCTGTACTTGCGACATTGCCAATATTTGCATTGACATAACTAGTAGTGTTCGCAGGAGAACCTTCTACTGTATTTAAAGTCAAAGCACCTGATGCAAGCGTAAATCCATTGGATGCAGTCAAAAGTCCTGCGGAGGTAATCGTGCCAGTGCCGGTCGTAGAGATATTCGTGGTGGTACTATTTCCCCTCGTAGTCACACTCTGGAGAGTATCTGCCTCAGTGGAGGTTATTGTCATGGTGGATCCTGAACCAGTTACAGCGGTGATACCTGATCCCAAGATAGTGAGCGTTCCCCCCAGGGATACGCTCGCAGTCCCTGAATTGCCAGCAACAGTTAGTCCTGAGTTTTGCAAATTAGCATTGGTGATGCCAGCTGTACCTGAAAGGTTTGCATTGGTGAGTCCGGATATAGTGTTGCTCCCTGCGGCAATTATTTTGTTAGTTAACGTACCACTACTGGTAAGACCTACCAAGGTATCTGAAGCATTTGGAAGTGTAAATGCCGTGCTGTCTGTCCCACTAAGTGAAAAAGAGTTATTCACCGTAAATGTTTTCCCAGCAGCAAGAGACAACGTGTTCGTGCCGTTGTTGGTAATAGTAAGTCCGTTGATAGTAGTAAATGCAGGTGTTGCAGAGGTGGCAAACGTAACGCCACCAGTGCCATTATTGTTGGTCGTCATATTTGTCCCTGCGGTAAGGGTGACTGTCCCCCCTTGAGCGATTGATGAATCCGATCCTGTTGATGCTTTCAGGCCAAAAAGTGTCCCACCACTCGTCAGACACGTAGGGCATGAAAGTGAGAGAGATCCTCCAAGAGCGACCAATCCTCCCCCACTGAGTGGCCCAGAGGTGCTAACGGTGAGTGACGAGTTTTGCAAATTAGCATTCGTGATACCAGCCGTGCCCGAGAGATTAGAGTTTGTCAGCCCTGAGATCGTGTTACTTCCTGCGGCAATGGTTTTATTGGTCAGCGTGTCGTTACTTGCTAGTCCTACTAGCGTATCGGAGGCACTGGGAAGGGTGAAGGTTGTTCCGTCCGTGCCGGTAAAGGTAAGTGAGCGGTTGACCGTGAGTGTTTTGCCCGCGGCGATAGCAAGGGTATTTGTTCCATTATTTGTGATTGTTAAGCCATTAATAGTAGTGAAGGTTGGAGTTGTGGAAGTGGCGAACGTGATGGTACCGGCACCATTATTTGTTGTCGTGATGTTTGTGCCTGAAGCAAGTGAAAGCGTGCCTCCCATATCTATGCTCGAGTTTGCCCCTGAGGAAGCGATGGCAGTGAAAAGTGCACCAGAGCTGGTCAGACAGGTGGGGCATGAGAGTGTCAGTGATCCACCCAGAGATACAGTACCTCCGCCACTTAATGGTCCGGATGTGTTGACGGTAAGTGATGAGTTTAAAAGATTGGCGTTGGTAATGCCTGCTGTCCCTGAAAGATTAGCATTAGTTATACCAGAAATAGTGTTGCTGCCAGCAGCGATTGTTTTATTAGACAAAATATTTGATGATGAGGCCGTTGTGTAGCCACTATCATTGTTCCATTGTGAAACTGCGTTTGACCCGAAGTTAGTAACCGTCAGTCCACTGATGGCAGTATTGGTCACGTTCGTAACTCGTCCTCTGGCATCAGTCGTAAAGACCGGAATACTACTGCCTGCACCATAGGTTCCAGCAGTCCCTACGGGTTTGAGCGCGACACTCCCTGTCGCATCAACAGTTATATCCCCACTGAGTGCTTGAGAAACCCAGGCAGTCCCACTGCCGACAAGGATATTGCCTGTACTTGCGGTCGTAGTGCCTAACACTGCTCCACGAATATTACTCACAATACTTGCACCCGGTGTCCCTGTCACATCACCATTAAAGTTCACTGACGCAGGGGTCTGCCACGAAGGGACGCCTGTAGAGACTGTTAAGACCTGGCCGCTTGCACCAATAGCAAGTCGTGTCGTTATATTGGTACTATCCCTGATGAGGATGTCTCCAGGAGTAGTGAGTTGGTCTGCCGCAGAGGTCCCATTTGCTCCATTTGATCCGTTAGAACCGTTGGTGCCATTTGTCCCATTAGAGCCATCTACCCCATCAACCCCTGATAAACCAGCTGGCCCGAGAGATCCATCGCGTCCATCTCTCCCGCTTGGCCCTGGTGGCCCTTGCGCACCAGCTGGTCCAGGGGTTCCTGAGGTTGGGTTGGTAACAATTGCACCATAGTTTTGGTTATTCGTTGCTTTCAATACAACCAGTGACGTTGCAGCAACTGGCTGCAATACATCAGCAATGACTGATGTCTGTGCCACACCATTTGTGGATGCAGCGAGAACTTCTTGTGTATGTGCTGCATTGTATGCTTGTTTGGTTGGCCTATTCAGTCGATAGTAGTAGCCAAAGAAATCAGATGTTTCTGTCGGGAATGCAATAAATAAGTACGTGGTGATTGCGGTCGCGGCACTGAAGAAAAGGGTTGCCCCCAGAGCTACCCAAAATATTCTCTTAAAATAACTCTGGAGGGTGCCGACTTTACTTACTACTTCACGTTCTATCTGGACGCGTACTTGAGCCGCATCATCGGAAAGCGTGTCATGTCTCCTACCCGCAATATCATTGACTTCTTGTTCACTAAAGAGTGGAACTCCCCCTTTCTTCTCGGGATGTAGAATCTGTTGGTCTACAAGCCGATTGACAGCCTGAGGGGAAATGCCAAGCTTTTTAGCTACTTCTGGAACCTGTAACATATCTTTAAAATGTTACAAAAGTGTAACAATTTTATGATACCAATCTTTATCCTTCTACTCAAGAGGCAAGAAGGACTTTTATCTTCTCCAGTAAGTCCTCAAGCTTAATATCACTTTTTACAAAGTAATACGTTGGCTGGTCTTCGACTACTTGTTTGACAATGGTGTCATTTGCCTCCAAGTTGGTGAGTAAAATCACCTTGGCTGTTTTACCATAGTGATCTTTTCTCAGTTTTTTGAGCATCGTCATACCATCCATAATTGGCATCCTAATATCAAGCAAAATGAGATCAGGCTTCTCTTTAAGCGATATCTCAAGTCCTGTCTGGCCATTTTGTGCATCGAGAACTTCATAGGTGCTTGATAAAACATCCCGAAGGAGTTTTACATAGGCAAGTTCATCGTCAATAATAAGAATTTTCTTCATGATGTCTCACCTCCTCTCTTTTGTAAACTAAGAGGGAGACCAACAGTAAATGTTGATCCCTGTCCAACTGTGCTTGTCACAGAGATGTCTCCTCCCCACTCTTTCAGGTAGGCTTTGGTTACATATAGGCCAAGCCCGGTCCCCTCTGCCTTATGGGTAGTCCCTTCTGCTGAACGGAAAAATTTAGTAAATAGCTTCTTCTGGTCATCAGTGGAGATCCCAATTCCGGTATCAGTCACTGCGATGTTGAGTGTATTTTTTTCTATTGTTACGGTGATATCAACAGAGCCTCCAGGCTTGTTATAGTCAACTGCATTGGCGATGATATTTTCAAATACTTCTTCCAGACGCATACCATCAATATAGAACGTTAGTTCTTTGACTTTATCGTGTAGTGTGATGGTTACTTTTTTCGGATGTGCAATAATGCGCATCCTTCGAACGACAATTCGTAGTAACGCACTGACTTTTACCTCAGTTGGATTATTTTTTACACTGCCTTGATCAATACGTGAGACTGACAAAAGATCTCGTACAAGTGCAAGTACTCTTTCGTTATTTCTAGTAACTTCGTGAAAGTAGGTTGCTATTTGGCGTGGAGCTTTTTTAAGATATGAATCGCCCTTAAGGATCTCAAGATACCATTTCTCAATTCCTAGGGGTGTCCTTAGTTGGTGAGAGGCGATAGATACGAATTCAGTTTTTGCTTTATCAACCTCTAACTCACGGGTGATATCACGAAATATGCCAAGAACACCAATCATTTTATTATTCATGCTCACAAGACTTGTTTTGAACGCGATAGGAAATCGTGTATGGTCGGTACGCACAATATAAAAATCTCCATTTGTGCTTTGAATTTCCTTGCCTTCGCGAAGTGTCTTCACGACTGGTCGCTTTTCGTCAGGGATAAGATTCCCACTCGCATCTTCGGCCCGAATTTGGCTTACAAACGACTTACCAACAATCTGGGACTGTTTAATGCCGGTCATCTCTTCAAAGGCTCTGTTGACAAGGATAACCTTGCCAGTCGTATCTATAACGAAAAGTCCCTCGCCAATAGAAAAAAGTATTGCTTCATCACGAGCTTTCTCAAGTTCTACTTGTCTCTCAGCGCTTCTCCCTTGTAAATAGATAATTGTGAACAAAAGAATACTTAAGAGTATTCCCCCTGCTCCCACGACCCAAGGCATGACCATGTAAGGGAAATCCCCGCCGAATGAAGGTTTAGCAACCATCTTGAGTGTCCAGGTCCGTGTCCCAATGGAGATGTGCTCAATTGTTTTGTATGGGGTGGTATATGCAGAGGAGGTGCTGTACTTCCCATTATCATTTGTATCCAACAGAGTCTCTGCACTGAAGGATGCATCGCCAGTCGTGTCATAAAGTGCGAACGCAATATCTTTATGATTTGGAGAGTTGAGTGCTTTTTCAAAAAGCGTTCGTAGATTAAATACCCCGGACACATATCCTGCGATTGCAGCTCTTCTTTGCTCAACGGTCGTAAGGGGCATGTTTGGCTTATACAAGGGAGCTGAGAAGATAAAACCTGGAGCCTGATCGACAACAATAATAACTTTCTCACTCGCTACAGGGATATTCATGTCTCGCGCGTTCTCTATAACTATCTTGCGAGCTGGACTGGTAAAAAGATCGTATCCGGATGTTCTTAAAGAGTCATCATCGACGGGCCACACAAAAACAACCACTGCATAACTGTCACGCTTGCCTTCTGGATAAATAGTAAAATTGGGTAATCCTTGTGGCCGTACACTTCTATCGGCTCTTATTTTATCAATGAATGCTTGTTTTTGGCTGTCAGGGACGATAATGGTGTAGGTGAGATGATTAATATCAGGATACTGACCAAATTGTGATGTTTCAAGGAAGTTATCCCAGGTAGGTCTATCAAAAAATGGTTGCACTGCAAAAAGCCCCTGGACGTTATAAAGAACGTTTGTATATGCCTGTACTCGTTGGGTTAGTGATATTTCGATGTCTTCTGTCTGTCTCGTAAATTCATTTTGTAGTCCTTCCTGAATGGTTTTATTGGTATAAAGCCATATAAAGTAGGTGAGTAGTAATATCATACAGGCTACCCCTGAGGCGAGCACAAAAACACTCATTTTTTTCACTCGTGGAGACATATACCGTAACCTGTGTATAGAAGACAATAATGCGTGGGCAAGATTCATACATGAATAAGAACTGAAAAAGTACTGTCAACATCTATCATTGTCTTCTGTTACAAATTTGTCAACTCTCTTGTGCGCTTGCAAAATTCGTATATAATTGTGCTATAATCTCTGAACGATGACGCTTGGTGAACGACTCAATAACGAAAGAAAAAAACTAAATTTATCTACTGAGGAGGTTGCAAAACGCTGCGGCGTTTCAAGAAGCTATATCACGCTTATTGAAAACAACCAACGCTTTCCGAGTTCAAAAGTTCTTCCAAAGCTTGCTCAAGTATTCCAGGTAAAGACAAACGTCGTTTTGAACTGGTATCTTGAGGATGTTCGTGAAAAAATGGAGAAAAAACTCAACATTGTTTCTGAATAGAAATATCCTATAGAATCTTGCAAAACGTCTATCCCACTGGTATACTGACCCCACTTGTTCGTCTCTGCCTATGAAATCAACCTCTCTGACATCACTTCCTGAATCTGAAGAAAATAAATTAAAATCTGCGCTAAGACGAGTTATCACCAGGCGCAAATCAAAATTAGCGCTCATTGTGACTCAGATGGAATCTTTGCAGATAGAACTTGACGTTATCAAACATGAATATTACACCCGTATCGGTAATCTACTGCTGCAGGATAACGAACTAGATCTTCAGATTATTCGCTACAAAAATATCAAATCGCTCATGCTGGAAGGGAAAACGTATGAACAGGCACTTGCCTTTATTGAAGGGCAGTTCTATGACGAAATTCTAAAAGAACAGGAAGAGAAAAAAAGGATTGAAGAAGAACAAAAGGTAATGATTGCCAAAGAAATTCCTGAAGAAGAGGAAGTAGAGATAAAAACATTATGGAAAAAGTTGATTCGCCAATTTCATCCTGATTTGGTCTCTGATCCAGAGGAAAAGTTAAGGCGTAACAAAATTATGCAGCAGATCAATCAAGCCTATGCGCAGCAGGATTTATCTATTCTGCAACGTATTCTTCTCCAGCCACAGGTGCCAGTGCAAAAAGGATCTACACTGAAGGAGTTAGAAGAAACGTTAGAAGAGACAGAACAAATGATCATCACCGCGGAGAAAACGCTTAAAGAAATGGCGCACAGCCAATGGTATAGGTGGCGCACTGAGATGAAAAAAGCAAAAAAAGAAGGCAAAGATGTTTTTCGAGCCTTGGAAGATAGTCTGATTGATGATGTCTTAAAAAAAATTGCTCTTGCGCGTCAGTTGCAAGATGATATAGAAAACTTGAAGATTGGTGTCAAACTAAAAGAGTAAGTTCCATCCCAACAACCCCATCTTTTTCCTCTTCATCTGTGCTGTAATACGTATGCATATCACGAGCCGCCTGCTCTGCCGTACTCTTTTTCTCCCACCCAAACTTTTCTACTGGAAGCGTTTGGAACATCTCAAGAAATGTAGGGAATTGATGCAGTGCAACAATCTTTGCTTGAAACGTATTTTGCTCATTGGACCGAGCAATAAAGGTAATGATATCCCCTACTTTGAGGTGTCTTCTTTTTTCATCAAAGACTCGTGCTTCAAGTGTCTTCTTGCCCTCTCGAATTTGTTCGAAAGGAATGTCGTTGAGATGTAATTCGTACATCCTGTGAGTATACCACTTGAATAGTGAACCGAAAGTGCTCTATTCTTGAATAGATGCGTTACAAAAAAGTAATATTTTATTTCCCCCGTATCTTGGGGCTTTGTTTTGCTGCATTTCTCGTAATCTTTTCGTTTGACGTTTTTGGGACTGGGATGTCAGTTGAGTATCAGGCAATTGCATTTGTTATTCATAACATCCCAACACTTATCCTTGTAGGGGCTGTAATCAGCACGTGGAAACATCCAAAAATCGCAGGACTTTTATTCCTCTTCTTAGCATTGGTAATGACACTTTTTTTTCATACCTACGAGTATCTGATTAACTTTTTATTATTGACTGTTCCTCTTCTGGTTGTAAGTTTTTGGTATTTTCTGGAAGCATACCTCTTCTCATAATAGTTTTGCCGCTTTATACTAAAGTATGTCAGAATCCCAACACGTCTGTGATGTCACTGAAAGGCTTACCAACATCATCACTCGCTTCTCCCTTTCTGATCAGCTTCTTCTCACTCGTGCACTCACACTTTCAAAAAAAGTACATGCGACCCAGATGCGCTATGAGGGTGTCCCCCACTTTATTCACACTATGCGCATTGCCATCTCACTGTATGAATTGCTCGAGATACAAGACGCAGAAATCCTCGCCGCGGCACTCCTTCATGACACGGTAGAAGACACGGATGTGACACTTGATGAAATTGAGACGACATTTAATACTCGCATTGCAACTATTGTTGATGCTCTCACTAGAGACAAAACGCAGTATACCAAGCAGGAAAAATTTTCTATGACGCTCAACCAACCTTGGGAAATACGTGCGGTCAAAGTATGTGATAATTTAGACAATATGCGCTCGTGGTTCACCATCCCAGAAGGACACGTGGCTAGATTAAAACTTCCCAAATGGATGAATGAGGCAAGAGAGCAGTATATCCCGCTTGCACGTACCGTTGATGAAAAGATAGCGAGTCTTATGGAGCAGGAGCTTACTGAGGCAGAACAAAAAGTGAAGTAACAAAAACATTACCCATTTTGCAACGGGTAATGCTTTGAAAGGTAATAGAAACAGTTTTTTTATTTCTTCTTTCCTGATTTCATCATTGCCATGCAGGTCTTACAATCTGTCTTATGCATAACAACAAGATACACTGCAGAAAGACCGACTAAAATATAGACCAGACTTTCAAGCATTGGGATTGAACCAAGGAGTGCGGTTACTAAATTGAAATTAAATAACCCAACTAAACCCCAGTTGAGTCCCCCGACGATAACCAATATAAATGCGATTACGTGGAGTGTCTTCATAACGTTCACCTCCTTCCCTATCTTTAGCGTAAAGACAATTTTCAGAAAACACAAGGGGCAGTTTATGTTGGTATACCTGCATGTTTGTAAGTTTGCTACGTGTGCTATACTGGGCGCATATGAATCTTGCATACCGTATGCGACCAGTCTCCCTTTCTGAATTTATTGGGCAGCACCATTTAGTTGGTGAAGGAAAAATGCTAGCTCGCATGATCGCAGAAAAACATCTTTCGTCAATCATTTTGTGGGGCCCTCCAGGCAGCGGGAAAACAACTCTTGCATATATTCTGGCCAATGAAACAGGGGCCACTCTTTATGCACTTTCAGGAGTCGAAAGTGGGAAAGCACAACTGCATGAAATTATCGAAGAAGCCAAAAAAGAAGAAAAGAAACAAGTAATACTCTTTATTGATGAAATTCATCGTTGGAATAAAGCACAACAAGATGCGCTTTTACCTCATGTTGAATCAGGACTTATTACCCTCATCGGTGCGACCACAGAAAATCCTTCGTTTGAAGTAAACAGTGCACTCCTCTCTCGCAGCAAAGTCTTTGTTTTACAACCTCTTTCAGAGGAGGATTTATCAATACTTATTCACCGTGCACTCACTGATACCAAAAGAGGTCTAGGGACATATAAGAAAACACTCACTGATGATGCACGAGAGTTACTGATCCGCCTCTCAGGAGGCGATGCGCGTATCATGCTCAACGGTCTTGAAATGGCAGTGACGCAGTTTAAAGAAAAGAAAATTACTCCAGAACAAATTCAAGAGGTGTTTCAGACCAAATCAGCAGGACTGTATGACAAGAAAGCAGATGAACATTACAATATCATCTCTGCATTTATTAAATCCCTTCGTGGAAGTAGTGTTGACGGAGCACTCTATTATCTGGCTCGAATGCTTGAGAATGGTGAAGATCCGAAGTTTATCGCACGTCGTATGATTATTTTTGCCTCAGAAGATATTGGGATGGCAGATCGTGGCGCGCTCATCCAGGCAAATGAAGCATTTGAGGCAGTGATGAAGATTGGTATGCCTGAAGCCCAGCTTACGCTTGCGCATGTGGTTGTGTATCTGGCACTTGCCAAAAAATCTCGTGGAGTGGTGAACGCATTAGCTTGTGCCAAACAAGCAGTGTATGAACTGCCAAATGAGCCAATCCCTTTGCATCTTCGTAACGCTCCGACCAAGTTGATGAAAGAATTGGGTTATGCCAAGGACTACACCTGGAGCGATAGCTATGTAGGACCAAAAGAAAAAGAATTGAGTTTTCTTCCTGAAAAGTTAAAACAGAAAAAATTCTGGACAGGTGAATAATTATCCCTGTCAAATTTTTGTAAGATCATTTATACTATCTGTGATGGATGATACAGCGATAAAAACAAGTTGGGATCTCTCCCCTCTGGGTGCCTCTGATAATGATCCTAAATTTGATGAAGAAAGAAAAAAAATTGAAGAAGTTAACTACGCCTTCATAACTAAATGGAAAGAAAGAACTGATTATCTTGAAGATGCAACTGTGTTAAAAGAAGCACTGGACGAGCTGGAGATGATTGAAAAAAGTGTTGGGACAGATGGTGATGAAGGGTATTATTTTTGGCTGAGAGCTCATCTGAATGAATCAGATCCGGACATTAAGGCAAAAGAAAATAAGATCGATGACTTTGCTAAGAAGATTTCAAATGATAGACAATTTTTTCTGTTAAAACTTGCAAAAGTGCCCGAAGATATTCAAAAAAAGTTTCTTTCTGCTCCAGAGTTGAGCTCCTATACCCATTTCCTTGAACTATTATTTGCTGAAAGTAAATATCTCCTTTCTGATGCAGAAGAGAAGATCATGACACTTAAATCGAACTCTGCTCACAGTGCATGGGTCAGGATGACTGAAGGATTTTTGTCAAAATCTGAACGATCTGTACGCACCGAAGATGGCAAGCAGGAACTGAAGAGTTTTGAAGAGATCATGGATTTGATGAATTCCCAACAGAAGAACGTGCGTGATGAGGCTGCTCAGGAGGTAAATGACATTCTGGCATCGTTTGTTGAGGTTGCAGAAGCAGAGATCAATGCAATTCTTGCTGATAAAAAAGTGAATGATGAACTTCGAGGGTTTGAAAGACCTGACAGTTCCCGTCATGTCGGTGATGATATTGATACCGATGTCGTTGATGCGATGCTTGATGCGGTGTCAGGAAGATTTGACTTGGCTCAGCGCTACTATCGCTTGAAAGCAAAGCTTATGGGTGTAGATACCCTTGCGTATCACGAGCGCAATGTCCCCTATGGTGCACTTGATAAAGCCTATACGTTTCCAGAAGCAACGGACGTTGTTATCAAAGTTTTCGAAAGTCTAGACAGTGAATTTGCAGACATTTTGACACGATTTTTGCGCAATGGACAAATTGATGCATTCCCTGCCAAAGGTAAACATGGCGGCGCCTTCTGTGTTCATGTACTCCTCTCACAACCAACTTACGTGCTGCTTAATTTCACGAATAAACTTCGTGATGTAGAAACGATTGCACACGAAATGGGGCATGCCATTAATAATGAGTTAATGCGCAAAACTCAAAATGCTCTTAATTTCGGTACGCCAATGGCAACGGCAGAAGTCGCCAGTACGTTCATGGAAGACTTTGTAAACGAAGAAATTATGAAGACAGCTGATGACGAACTTCGCCTTGCACTCCTCATGAATAAACTCAACGGTGATGTTTCGAGTATTATGAGGCAAGTTGCCTGTTATCAATTTGAACAAGAGTTGCATAAGGCATTTCGTGAGAAAGGATATCTGTCGCATAAAGAGATTGGTGCAATCTTTCAGAAGCATATGGCATCATACATGGGTGATGCTGTTGAGCAATCAGAAGGAGCACAAAATTGGTGGGTCTACTGGAGTCATATCCGAAGCTTTTTCTACGTCTACTCTTATGCCAGTGGACTGCTCATCTCCAAATCTATGCAAGCATCAGTGCGTGCAGACCATGGGTTTATTGAAAAAGTGAAAGAATTCCTCTCTGCTGGGACATCACTCAGTCCAAAAGAGATTTTTGCAAAAATGGATATTGATATCACTGACAAATCTTTCTGGGATAAAGGACTAACTGAGATTGAAAGACTGCTTGACGAGACTGAACAACTTGCCACAACGCTTGGTAAAATCCCTGCTGAGCAACGTGCATAAAAATATCCTCTTTTTTCAGAATTGACCGACGTATAATAGTGATATGTATAGTTCTCGAAGAAAATATCGTCACATGTCATTTCTCTTCCAACTGCTATGGCTTCTCGTTGTCTCGCTTGGCCTCTTTTTTGGTGGGAAATATATCCTTCACGCATCAGCCAAGCCAGTATCTCCTACGCCAATTACTCTTTTTAAAACTTCTCCATCTCCCGTCAGTGCATCGCCAACCATTGCACAAAGTACTGGGCTGCAAGAAGTAGTACAAAGTGCTTTGGATGGTACGAGTGGGACGTATGGCGTCTATGTGAAGGACATGGCAACGGGTGAGACGTATGCACAAGATGAGCATCATGTCTTTGTCTCAGGGAGTTTGTACAAACTTTGGGTGATGGCCGTTGTGTATCAGCAGATTGCTGCAGGGAATCTCCATCTTGACGACGTCCTTTCTAAAGATGCAGCTGATCTGAATGCGGAATTTGCTATTGATCCAGACCTGGCGGACCAAACCTCGGGGCCTATCACCTACTCCGTAAAGGATGCGCTATACCAAATGATCACGATCTCTGATAATGATTCGGCACTTCTCCTGACAGATAAGGTTGGGCTCTCCAAAATCGCAGCATTTTTGCGTACCAATGGACTAGCTGAGTCAGCAGTAGGGATTAATGGTGAAAATCCTACCACAACAGCCTCAGATATAGGTCATTTTTTTGAAAAACTCTACTCAGGTAACTTGGGCACATCTGATACTACACAGGCGATGATCGATCTTCTCAAACAGCAAAAACTAAATGAGAAAATCCCATTAAACCTGCCAGAAGATTTAGAGGTAGCACATAAAACAGGTGAAATGGATGATTTTAGTCATGATGCAGGTATCCTCTTTATTGATGGGCACCCAACGATCGTCGTCGTGCTCTCACAGACGGATGATACTGATGCTGCCAATAGTCGTATTGCAGCTATTTCACAGGCTGTCTATCAATACTTCAGTAAATAACAGTTGCGGCATCCTTGCAATTTCTTTACTATAAAAGAGTATGTTCTCTAAATCCCATTATGATCATTTGCGTAGTAAGTGGATAGATCAAAGAACACTGCTACAAGCAAATCTCAAAGAGAAACACCCTGAACTATTTGACCATATCAAACGCTCCGTCAAACACGCTGTTGTAGGGACGGTCGGTGGGCTCATGCTTTTGATGGCCCCAACGCCAAGTAGTCCAACTATGCAAAAAACAGATGCACAGGTTCAACAATTTGTTCAGAAGGTAGATAATCGTGTGTTTTTGATGAATGATTTGTATCATGAACTGCCAGACAGTGTGAGTGCACTCTCCCCTTTTCAGGAGTCTGTGATCGTCCAGACGCTTTCACGACATTTTCACCTGGACGTTGCGGCACAACTTCAAGGCATTCGCCTCAACCGCACGTATGGCTACATCGGTCAGGAACAACATTTGGCACGCTACCCTGGTGATGGTATGGATACTCACTTTGATGGCAACGCTTCTGAATCTGCAAAATATGCGAGCACGGGTATGGCTCCAGGGCTCGGTGCCTGGGGATATTTCGCTCCGTCGCAAAGTGCGATGACACAAAAAGATGTTGACCGAGAAAAGTATTATATCGCAGTCCAGACGTTTCTTTCTCCTGGATATAATGAGCACGTCGCTGAATACAATAAGTTTTATAAATACCATAAAATGCTTGTGGTAAATCCGCAAAATGGGAAAGCAATGGTCGTAGTCATAGGAGATGCTGGCCCGGGGTCAGGTACTGGTAAACAACTGGGCGGCTCTCCTGAAGTGATGAAATATCTGGAGCGTGTTGATGGAGCGCAAAAAGGACCTGTCTTATATTTCTTTATTGATGATCCCGGTGATACAATTCCTTTAGGACCGGTAGATCCAGTTGAATAATATGCAGACTTATTTTTATTCTCACATCGTCAGCATTGAACCGATCAAGGCGCGCCTTGATGAGCTTGAACTCTCTGATACTGAAAAAGAAGAGCTGCTCACGCTTTCTGAAGAAAATTTGCACTATGTTGTGATGGATGTCGTGCTCTCAGAACTTACTGATGAGGACAAGAAAACACTTTTTATTCATTTAGCCTCAGATAAACATGATGATGTGTGGGCACTTTTGCATGACAAGACAGATAAAATTGAAGAAAAAATCATGAAGGCAGCAGAAGAATTTATCAATACGCTCCATAAGGATGTCCACGAAGCAAAAAAAATTACCAAGAAGAAAAAATAGTATGCGTGAAATAAACCGTGAAATTGCATCAGGAATTATTCTTTCGAAAGATCATAAGCTTTTCTTAGGGCGAAAAGACCCACATAGTGGCGGTGTCTATGTTGATTGCTGGCATTTGCCAGGTGGTGGTGTGGATGAAGGAGAGACATTATTACAGACTGCTTTGCGAGAAGTGAAAGAAGAGGTGGGTTTAGACGTGCGAGAAGATCAAACAGAAGAAGTAGATTTTGTAACCACCGGACAAGCTGAAAAAATAGATAAAACTACGGGTGAAAAAATGCTCGTACATATGAACTTTCATTATTTTCTTATGCATTTAGATACCGATGCAGATAACACACACATCACAATAGCGGATGACTTGCAGAGTTATCAATGGTTTGATTTATCAGAAATCGCAGAGTTGAAGCATACTCCACCATCATATGAAATTTTCAAATATCTAGGATATCTCTCATAAGAAAGGGGGTGAGTTTATGGCCGGATATGTAGTAAATATCGAGGAAAAAACAGAAAGTAATGACAATTTCCGCCAGGTACTTTTTACTGCACCACATAGTCAATTGGTAGTGATGAGTTTGTTACCAAATGAAGATATTGGTATGGAAGTGCATCCTGAAAACGATCAATTCATTCGTATTGAAAGTGGGATCGGACAGGCAATCCTGGATGGACAAACCTATGAAATTGCAGAAGGGTTTGCAATTGTCATCCCTGCCGGAACGCAGCACAATATCGTGAATTCCTCACCAGATCAGAAGATGAAACTCTACACGGTATACAGCCCTGCTGATCATCGTGATGGAACCATTCATGCAACCAAAGCTGATGCAGTTGCAGATACTGAAGATCATCCATAGAGCCTACCATTACATCATGTGAGCAAAAACGCGTGCCCCAAGGTACGCGAGGAGTAAGTTGCGCGCCAGTCTTCCACACGTGAGCCAGAACATAAATTTATACACAGGATATGCAAGTGCTCCAGAAAGAATGCCGACCGCATCAAAAAACGGATTAGGAATAAAGGCCAAGAGAAAGATAAGTGCCCCTCCAAATCTCTTCATCCATTGGGTTAGTATCACATAGCGCTGTCTTTCTCTATGGATAAGAATTTTATTCCCTGACAAACCAAGAATGTAGCTGACCATGTCCCCTGCGACTGATCCGAGACTGCTCACCAGTGCTACCAGAAGGGGTGAGTATACTGCCCCACCGGTGATGACCGTGACTGCACCAGGTGTTGGAAGAAAAACGGTTGCTGAACTCACCAAATTTGCCAAAAAAATGCCTAACAGTCCGAGTCCCTGGAGATGTTTGAGTTGCTCTCTGAAAAAGAAGATAAGTATAAGGCACAGTATTGTAACCAAAAGCACACCAATCCAGGCTATTACTTGTTGACGAGTATTCAATATTTTCCTTGCCATATACTAAGTATAGCAAAGCATTCGTCGTCTGTTGACAGACATGCGTGTCGGGTATACGCTGAGGTCAGGAAGAAGGTGAGGGCATGAAACAGGTCGTAGTCGCCGGGAGTATCCTGGTTGCAACCATCGTTTTTGGCTACACTGGATACGCACTCTATTTGAAATTATTTAGATTATTTTAAGAATAACTTTCTAGTTATTTGTCTCTATATTGTCTATGCTACGATAGTAGTATGAAAAAACGTTATTTTTCTGGACTATCAAAAAACACAGCTCTTCTTACCCTCACAAGTTTTTTTGCTGATATCTCAACCGAGATGCTCTACCCGATCTTTCCTGTCTTTCTCACTCAGCAGCTGCATGCGAGTGGTGGCGTGGTTGGGCTTATTGAAGGGATAGCCACAGCTACCCAGAATATCGTACAAGGCTTCTCAGGCTGGTATGCTGACCGCATCCAGAGGCGTAAACCCGTTGCGCTGCTGGGATATACCTTGGCTGCACTGGCAAAGCCGCTCATAGGCTTCTCCCCCATTTGGCAGACAGCACTAGGAGCTCGATTCTTAGATAGATTTGGCACTGGCACCCGCTCTGCTCCACGAGACGGTTTGATCGCTGCCTCGGCAAAAGAAGAAAGCCGTGGTAAGGCATTTGGTCTAGAAGGGATAGGAGATAACCTCGGCGCCTTTGTCGGCCCTCTGGTCACGGTAGTGCTTCTGGTCACCCTGCACCCGGCACTACGCACGATTTTTTACCTGACGTGTATCCCAGGCTTTCTGGCTGTCTTTATGATCATACTGGTGAAAGAAGGCAAGCCTGTTGGCATAGTAACACGCGCCGTGAGCGTACGTCTGAGCTCATTTTCCCGTGCGTACTGGGTGTATCTGGCTATCACTTTTGTCATAGGCATGAGTATGTTTAGTACCTCTTTTCTGATCCTTCGTACTAAAGAGCTTGGGGTTCCTTTAACGGTTACGATTCTCATCTACGCAGGTTTCAATCTCGTAGCTGCCCTTGCATCCTATCCAGCGGGCTACCTGGCTGATCTACTGGGGCGTAAATGGGTTTTTGTTGTAGGGCTTACTACATTACTGGCCAGCTATCTAGGATTTGCCCTGACCACTAATCTGTTGGTTCTGGCAGTCTTGTTTATCCTCTATGGAGTCTATCAAGGCATGTTCAGGGCCGTAGGTAAGGCCATGGCTACCGACTATGTCACGCCTAGCCTTCGTGCCAGTGGGGTTGGCTGGTATGCCAGTGTCATCGGTGTCTCAGGTCTGGTGGCAAGCATCGTGGCTGGCCAATTATGGGATAAGCTCAGCCACCCCAGCGTGTTCGTTTTTGGTATCCTCTGTGCAACACTAGGCACGATTTTCCTCATGATATTCGTGCCGAATAGGGCTCCAAAAACCGCATAAAATAGACCTATAAAACTTGACAAAGAGGCCTATATTTGTTATTATGCGAGGGTCAGATCTTACTCGTACGTATCTGGCACCTCCCTATGTTTTCAAGTTTCCTTATTGGTATTGGCCTCTTGTCGGCTGTCAACGTTATCTCACCTACTCCACAGGCACAGCCTCCGGTAGTAGTAGCAGAGCATGTTATGCCACTTGATGATAGATATCCTGTAAAAAGTGTCAGTGATGTCTTTAAAGACAACATTCTTCTGACTCTTGCTTATTTGAGAGGTACTGTCAAAGACGGTTCTAAGATCGACTGGACTGATGTTGAAAAGCCATTTACCTATAGCTTTACCCTCCAGCCTGGACAAGTGTTCGCTTTCCATCAGGACGTCCTGCCACAATACGCTGGCGAGGTTGCTGTTACCACGCATGCCCATTTTAATAGTACTGATGGCTTTAAGTCTGACGGCTATTTGGTTGGAGACGGTGTCTGTCATTTGGCTTCTTTGTTTAACTGGGTTGGTAAAGAATCTGGGCTTGAGACCGTTGCCCCAACCAACCATGACTTTGCTGTCATTCCTGACGTACCTAAAAAGTTTGGTGCTGCTATCTATTTTGATCCAGGAAGTACGGCTGGTAACGCACAGCAAAACGTGTACATCAAAAATACACGCTCAGAGCCCGTTACCTTTGTCATCACTTACAAAAATGACGTGTTGACCCTGGACATTACTCAGGCTCAATAATCCCCTTGCTTTTGTGTGATCTTCTTCTCTATGCTAATAAGAGGATGGCCAAAACAAGAAAAACCACTCGGGTAGTCCACAGAGCGAAAAAAGAAAAACCCCAATCGCGTCGTTTCCCTTTAATGGTTAAGCTTGGCACCTCACTTTTTGTGTTTGGTGCTTTTTTTATGGCTTCATATCTGATTATGCAGCTTACTCAGAAGCCATTCTGTGCCAACTCCATCACGTGTATCAGTAACTTGTCAGTGCAAGTAGATAATGGTGCCGTTGGGACCTTTGAAGGTCATAAGATAATGCCACCTCCTATTAATTTAGCCGATGATCTGGTGTCCAGTGCCGTACTAGGTGCAAGTACCAGTGGTGAAAAACATGTCTATGTTGATCTCTCTACCCAAAAACTCTTTGCCTATGAAGGGACAAATCAAATTTTTCACACCTTTATCTCAAGTGGCAAGTGGCATGTCACCCCACCAGGAGATTATCGTATCTGGATTAAACTTCGTGCAACCCGTATGGCAGGAGGTTCAGGTGCTGATGCGTATGATCTGCCGAATGTCCCCTATACAATGTTTTTCTATAACAGCCAGGTTCCAAAATCTGCTGGGTTCAGTCTGCATGGGGCGTACTGGCATGACAATTTTGGCCATCCGATGAGTCATGGATGCGTGAATATGCGAAGCGTTGATGCCAAAGTGATCTATGATTGGGCTGATCCACAGACTACTGGATACACAACGTATGCCAGCAGTGAAAATCCAGGTACCATTGTCTCAATTTGTAATACCTTTGATGAAGCGACACAGAATTGTGTTGAAAATTAATTATGACAACAGCACGAAAATTTATTGAAATTGATACGATTATCTTTCTTGTAGTAGCGGCAATCGCAGGTGTCTACTTTGCATACTTTTTTCACCAGACACCATTTCACCTTATGAGTGGGGTACCCAGTCAGGAGCCTATGGTCTCGCCAACCAATCCACCTGCGCCTACTCCAGTGACCTCCTCACAAGTATCTCCTGATGGTACAAAGAAAATTACGTTGCAAACACTGCAACAATCAGGAGTAAATGCCTACAGTGTGTCCATTGCCAATGCGGATGATTCCAACAGTTCTGTTGTGTATACTGCCACCGGCTCGGCAACTGAGCACTGGCAAGTACCATTTAACACCTGGTCCCCTGATAATAACTACTATTTCCTGGAAGACGTAACACCCAATGGTATTAACGCTTTGGTGTTTAAAGCCTCAGGCAAAACCTTTGCTAACGATCAACCATATCTCAATGTGACTGAGGAATTTAAAAATCGTGAACCAAATTATAACTATACTGAGACCACTGGATGGGCATCAGAGACGCTTCTTATTGTGAACTCTACTAATAAAAGTGGCGATAAGCAGTCATTCTGGTTTGAAGTACCGAGTAAGGCAATTATTCCACTTGCCACCGATTTCTGATCTATTCTGATATAATACCTTCATGGATGTACGACTTGATAGTTATTTAGCACACCTAGGCGTGGCTTCTCGGCGTGGGATAGCAGACGCACTGAAGCGAAAAACAGTGACCGTGAATGATGTGCGTATCCTTGAACCAGGGGTGCGTGTTGATCCTGCGAAAGACAGGATACTGGTTGACGGTCGAGTGCTCAGTAAGCCAAAGTTTTTATACTACCTGGTAAATAAGCCGGTTGGTATCGTCTCAACGGTTATGGATGAAAAGCATCGTAAAAGTGTTCGTTCTTTGGTGCCAAAACCAGGACGCATCTATCCAGTAGGGCGTCTGGATAAAGATACCTCAGGGCTTATTATTTTAACGAACGATGGTGAATTAACGAATAAATTGACGCATCCACGATTTCACGTAGCCAAAACCTATAGACTCACGATCAAAGGACTTCTTTTTGCAGAAAAACTTGAAAAACTGCGTACTGGAGTGAGACTTGATGATGGGATGACACTGCCTGCTCGAGTCGTGGTGAAAAAAGATACCAAGGCAGAGACCATCGCAGATATGACTATTACTGAGGGACGTAATCGTCAGATTAGGCGCATGTGTGAAATGCTGCGTATTCCCCTTATCTCTTTGCAGCGGGTACAATTTGGTCCTATCGCACTTGATAAACTTCCTGAAGGGAAATATCGCGAGTTATCACGAAAAGAAGTAGAAGCATTATATGCTTCTGTTAAATAACCATTAAGTCTGCATTGGTCTCCAGCCATTTTTTATGTTGTCTATAAGCCGGAGTATATTTCCTGACAATTGCCCAGAACGCATTGCTATGATTGTGCTCTATCGTGTGAGCAAGCTCGTGGATAATGACATAATCAATTACCATCAAAGGTGCCATGATCAGCCGCCAACGAAATTGCAGTCTATTATCATGGGTGCATGATCCCCACTTAGAAATAGTATCGGAAAACATGAGACTTGTGTACGTTGTCCCCATCTTCTCGGCATGGTATTTGACCCTTTCAGTTATTTTCTCTTTTGCTTTTTTGATATACCAATTGGTTAATTCTTTTTGCACACGAAATTTCAGTATCTGTGGAACATTTAGTCTATCAGTAAGTGAAATTTCTTGATAATTACCAAAATGAAGTGGATATTCTTTGCCTAAGAATAAAAATGATTCGTCCTCGAGGTATTCACGTTTATGTACTTTGGGATGGGAGTGCATTTTCTCCACGGCTTTCTCTATCCACTCACGCTTCTCTTCTAAAAATCTTTCAATAAAAAAAAGTGGCATCAAACGTGGCGCATGAACGATGATTTCTCCATCTCTATTAATACTTACGCTAATACTACTTCGGTGTGCACGAATGAGTTTGTAATTGTGCATGGGGTGATTGTAGCATATCCCCTTGACTCCAAAGCTGTTTTCAGGATACGATAGTACACATGCCAGAAGCGAAAGATATCTGTCCAAAATGTGGTGCACCACTTGGTGAGATCACAGTTACATCCACAGGGAAAAAACTCCAACGCTGCTCCAAAGGCTCATGGGACAGTGCTACCAAACAAAATATTGGCTGTGACTATGTGAAGTGGCTTGAAGTAGAACCTCAAGAACTTGATGAGAAATGTCCAAAATGTGGCTCTCCATTGATGATGGTCGTGACACGATTTGGCAAAAAAATGAAAAAATGTTCAACTGGTGGCTGGGATAGTGCAACCAAAAAAGCAACAGGATGTGACTATGTAGAGTGGATTAATGGGAGTAGTGAACCTCTTGATGAAGAGTGCCCTGAATGTGGGTCAAAATTAGTTTTGTTCACGACCAATGCTGGAAAGAAAATGAAGAAATGTTCAACTGCTGGATGGGATAGCAAGAAACGCCAGGCAACAGGATGCACCTATATTCAGTGGCTTAAACCTGGTGAATATCCAGTGAAAGATAATGTTGATAATGCTGGTGAAGAATTCCTCCCTCCAGAACCAGACGAAGAGTAACTTATTTTACTTCAAATAATTCTATTTCAAAAATGAGTGTGGCAAACCCTGGGATTGGGCCGGAACCGTATTTCCCGTACGCCATATCATAGGGAATAGTTAGTTTTCTTACTCCACCCTCTTTCATGCCGATGATGCCTTCATCCCATCCACGAATAACATATCCCATGCCAATTTTCGTTGTAAATTTTTGATCACGATCCTTGGAGCTATCAAATTTGGTCCCATCAGTGAGCCATCCAGTGTAGTGCACGGTGACACTGTCCCCTGTTTTTACTTCCTTCCCGGTACCAACTTTGACGTCTTCGATCTTGAGTTTCTCTTCCATATAAATATTGTACCTATGATTTGTGTTGAGGTAAATAGGTCGTAATAAGCCAATTTTGAAATTCTTCAGAATACAGCGTAATGGATGGAATTTTTTCAATATCCAGCCACAGCGGCTCATAAAAATTCTCTGAATCTCTTGCCATTTTTTCTTTTTCTGGTCCCTCCCCAATCGATGGAATACCACTCACATATCTGCACAAATAGGTTAATTTTTTGGCACGATCAGGTGAGTTAAGTTCAAAAATTTTTTCTTCAACCGTGACAGTGACACTCGTCTCTTCTAAGACTTCACGTTTTACTCCTTCCTCAGGCGTCTCATCATCTTCCCATCCTCCACCAGGGAGTACGTAGTATTCCTTACCTTTTTTGATGCGATGTACCAGAAGTATCTTATCATCATGCAGGACAAGCCCTTCGACTCGAATACCGTGTGGAAAATCGGGTGAAATATGTCGTGGCATAGGTAAAGTATAACACATATAGGCCGTCAATATGGTATAATCGCAGACATGCTCTCCCCTGATGCAACCTATGATAGTACTGGCGTGTCTATACACCTGCCTGTGACTGAGCCTCGCATGCCGGATGATGGTCGAGTCATCCCTGCTCTTCGTCGTGGGGACCTGAGTGATGTCCAGATTGATCCCAGTAATATAGAGCATGTGAAACAAGGACAACCTATCCCGGGGCTTAAAGAAATTACTCGTATGGACATTACTGATGGGACGCCATGTTATATTATGGGTCAGCACAGTAGTGTGCTATTCGCCCTGGCAGAAGCACTCCATGAAGGAAAAATCCAAGTGCCAGTAACTTTAATTAATGCAGATATGCACGGAGACTACACTCCCCCAAGACGTCCTACATATTTGATTGATCCTGCGACGTTTCGTGACCTGACGCGTATGGCTGTTTTGAATCGTCAGACTGATATTGATGAGTTCATCTATGTAGCGCAACTGATGCAAATGGTTGATACCGTTGTTTGGATAGACTCTGAGTTTGCGGCAGATAATCAACCAACTGAATTGGATCTTTCACACGGCCCTGGGCCATTACTCCAGAGTAGATGGCAAGGAGAGCATGTACAGCGCATCCTACGTGGTGAAATACCAAGAGAACGGGTAGCCGTAACGATCGATATTGATTACTTTACCAATATGACAGATGCTGATGAGATTGAGCGTGAAATGGTTAAGATGCGTGAGCTGATTGCTCATGCAGGCGTAGTCATGATTGCGACCAGTCCAGGATATATCGATCAACAGAGAGCAATAGAGTTAACAAAACAACTTCTATCACCTCTGGTGTAAGGGTTATTTACAGCTTCGAAAGCCTCCCGTGAAGAAATCCAAAAATGCTGAAAGTGTCCATCCATTATGTCGAGCCAAAAAGAGATGGCCACACGCGTTGGTTTCTTTGTTATCAGGTCCAGTAATAGCGATAACTTTCTCATAGTCCATGATCGCGGCAGGTCTGTCGATTTGGTAGTAATAGTTATGAATATCTCCCCTGTTCATGAGTGCTTGTACATAATTTGGGTTTAACGTCAGCGCTTTATTGAGATCAGTCAAAGCTGATTGAAAGTTTCTCAGACGCATATAGGTATAGGCACGATTGTTATACGCTTGTGGAAAACTAGGATTTAACATGATGGCCTTGGTGTAGTCTTTCACTGCCTGCTGACAATCCCCACGATCATAGTCATAGTTCCCTTGTGCAAAATAATCTTCAAATGTTGTTAGCTGGACTGGAGGCTGGGATGATGCGATGTGAAATGATGAACATTGGATGTCAGGTTGGCTCATGGAACTATAGACACCGAGACCAATGACCAAAAAGAGTGCAGACAGCACGAATCCACTCATGACAAGTGATTTTCTTGTGGCATGCTTGAGCTTCATATGGTTAAGTACGAAATACGCGACAAAGTAGAAAAGGATGGAGACGACAATGGCAACCAGAACAATAAACAGAAGCTTCATCTAGAAGTAGTATATCACGAGGATGCAAGAGGGAGACTATGGTGTTGGGGTATCAAGTGCAGACGTCGATGCACTTGCGTCAGGAAAAAGTGCATTAATCTCTTGTTGTGTTAATGGAGTCCATGGAGAGGCATCAGGGTTGGCACTTGCTGCTTCAGGACTTTGGCCTTGATTCCACCACTTTGCCTGATAAGGAACTCCATTAAGAAGTACACGTTGTCCAGCTTGGTAGATATCAGTTCCAGACCAGTCGGGATATGTCCCCGCTGGAAGTGTTGGCTGTGGAATTGGCTTTTCTCCAGGGAGGACGGGTCCTAAAAGCTGCCAAGGAGTTTGCCATGATTGCAGTACTGGATTATCTGGCATTTCTCCCCTTGTCCACCATTTCGCTTGATATACATTATGATGCCAGACTACTTTTGTCCCAGTAAGATATGATGATGTTTCGTCCCAAATTTCGTAGGGACTTGTATTGGGATCATCTGGAGTTTGTATACTCGCATCTGCATCCTGTGTCGTAACAACTGCCGCGTTTTGTTGTAATGTCCCGGTAAAGTCTTTGCTCAGTGTCTGTGCAAATGCATATTTCCCTTGTTTTACACCACTGCAAGAATCAGATACGATTTTTGTATCAACATAATTATCTCCACAAGGAATATCTCTGTTGGCAGACCACATAGACATTCTTCCCAGTCCTTGTTGTGTCGCAAATGTGTTGAGTGTGGTTGCATCATCAAGGGTAACTATTTCATCACTCGTATCATTTTGCCCGATCATTACGGTGGTACCAATTTTTCTCCAGAGTGTTGCACTATTGAGGTTGATTCCTGCTTGCTTATAGAGTATACCCAGTTGACGATGTGTTTCGTTTAATGCTTTCTCTGATGCTTGCTCCATGGTGTCATTCTTATCTTTACTATTTCCATAATCCATTGTCATGACATTGATACCGGAAACATCTACTTTTGCGGCGAGCATGGCAGCAATTGCATTTGTCCCTTCAACACTCAACCCTTGTGGACTGACAGGGAGTGTTAGCCAAACAGCGAGATTTTGTTTGGCAGCTCTTTTTTGTTGTTGAAGGAGTGCGATGGCTGTCGCGCGTCTTTTCATAGCATCTGTGTCGTTGAGCCCATCGCCCTCAAGATCCAGATCAATGGTATCGACAGTGTATCTATCTACCACTTCCTGATAGGCAGCCTTTAGTGTGTCAATGTTTTTACATGTGAGCGCCAATTCTTGATTTCTTTGTCCACCAAAAGAAACCGTAATATTACCCCCTTCTTGTCTCAGTCTGGCTATTCGTCTGTCCATGTCCAGTCCTCCACGTGCCTGATCCAGCGTGTAGGATGCTCCCCATGTCGGCATGCATCCATCATTAGGAGAGGCAACAATAAATGAGAGAACGAATGTTTTTGGAGTGCCAGGTGCAAGTTGCTCAAACGCATATCGTGGAGTAGCTGTGACATCAACATATGATGCAAACCATGGCTTATGTCCTGCCGTAATGCGACTATCTTGCCAATGTAAAAATCCCAAATAGATTCCGCCAGCAATGCCAATGAGGATAAGAATTGCAAGAAGTACTCTCCAAGGAGAAAGTCTTCTTTGTGGAGTATCTACCACAACTGATTGTGTTTTCTTTTTCGTCATGACACACTTACCTTTCCTGTTGTACCTATGAGATCTCCAAGTGATTGATGTGGGACTGTTCCATTCTCTTCTCCATGATAGAGAATAACACGCCAATCTCTTACTTGTTTCCCTGCCTTGGCTGGTGTTACCGCTTTTGTCTTTCCATCTACATACAACCAATCAGTAAGACCAAACCATGTGTCTTGCAAAAGTTCCCAAAGCCCGATGTAGGAGATGATTGCCCAAGTAGCAAAAAATGCATTCAGTCCGGCAAATGCTGCATTTGCCCAGTTCTGACTTTCGACATTTCTCCATATGGTAAAGAGTGAGAATGCTACAATCGCAACAGGGGTAAGAACGTAAATAATACCTGCTGAGGTACGATCATTGATTTTTGGCGTACGAGCAAATGGGATTTTCTTTCCGGTCAATGATTGTTCAATTGATTTCACTACACCAGCAAGATTGACAAAAAGAAGTATGAGGTTGAACCCGTAAATACGAAATACGTCGCTATAACGGTAGCCATTATATTTCAAATCTGATGCCATAGAAAGAAAATATGGCATAGCGGCAAGAAGAACCAACGGACTCAACAATCGCCCATCGTAGGGGTATGCAAGGATGAAAAGCCCACCAAAAGAAGACCAGGCAATGGAGGCCATATAATTCACACGAAGTAGGACTTCTGTTCGAGAAATTAACTCATTACGGTTCTTGCGTGCGCGAATAGTTGCCCATAATTTAGGAAGAATAAGAAGTCCACCATTTGCCCAACGTCGACGTTGCACTACCAATGCCCCAAAATCTGGTGGTGTTGCACTATAACTGAGTCTTTCTGGATAGTTGATAAGAGTCCACCCGTGCAGTGCCAAGTCGATACTGGACTCAGTGTCTTCAATAACAGTTCTGTCCTGAATATATCGTTTTATTTCAAAACCTCCTATATATTCTTTTTCAACAATGTCCTCCAGCGCGAGTTTGCGAATAACGGCATTTGCTCCTACCCAGAAGGTGGCACCATAGTGAGTAAACCCTTGGTGCAGAAGATGTTGGATATCGGTGGTTGCTCCAGACAAGCGCTCAATACGAGAATAGGCACCTCTAAATGATGAATAAGGTGTTTGAGTAACAGCAACTTTTTCATTGCCAGGTTGTTGAAGGAAATACACCAGACGAAGACAATAATCTCGTAAAAGGATTGAATCGGCATCAAGAGTTAAAAGGAATTCACTATCAGGAATGATAACATTCCCTTGCTGTCTTTTTTCTACAGGCATCAAAAGAAGTCCTTCAGGGGTTTTCTCTTCCCGATACGTTCCTCCCATAAGTCCAATATATGAATTAAGATTCATCGCTTTGTTGGCTTCATGTGAAAGCGATGCATATTTTTTTCTCTCAAATGTTGCAACTTTCGCTTGGAATATCCATACCAATCGACGATATAGTTGGTGAATTCTCTCTGCTGCAAGTGGAGCGCCTTCTTTGATAGACATCTCGAGTGCTTCACTCACTAGTGAAAGGTCCTTTGCCAATTCTCCAAATACCTGTTCAGTAAAGAAAACATCAACGTGGTCGTGGACTTCTTCTTTCTTTGCTGCTTTTACAAGCCAATTTGCAGCCCAGGCATATTGTGCTGAGAGATCTTTTACTACTTCTGTCGGGATAGCTTCTTTACTGGCATATCTTTTCTCAAATTGTGTGAGCGCTTTGTATACGTGTCTGTATGGTGTAGAGAGAAACTTTTCAATGTCTTTCCCAAGGGCTCTTGTCTGGTTGAGTCGAGCAAGAACATTTGGATTAGTAGGATTTGGGTTATCATCAATGAGAAGAACGACGCGCATTGAAGGATACTCTTGCAGTGCTGCTGATAAAAGAGTTTTGCGAATGACACTTGTCTCCTCACTGTAGGATGGTACAAGTACGGTGATTGATGGTTGATGCTTCGCAAAGTATTTATCTAGCAGTGTTCGTGGGACCCGTACATGTTTACTAAATCTCTGTAATGCCCCTTGGCGGGCAATCAGATACATGAGGGCCGAGAAGGTAAGGAATGTAACTACCAAGGAATAACTAAATGCTTCAACAGTAAAGTTATAATTTTTGGGACCCTCAAGGAGTTGTTTGAAAATAATTGAACTAATATAAAGTGCCCAGAATATGACCGTTGCAACAATAGCAACACGACTGAGAGCAATTTTGAGCGTTGATGGTTTCTCATGCATCATGGGGAGTGGTGTCATACTTCTCTCAGTCCCCCATTGACGCTTGCGTGTTTCTTTTATTTTCTTATGTGTTTTAAATAACTTCATCTCATTCTCCTGTGGGATAGAACATCCCATATCTGTGATATAAATCACATAGTCTAACTTGATGAATTATATATCAGACTAGTACAGACTGCAATGATGTTTTGTGACCAACACAGATAATTAGTAACTTATAGTCTTTTGAATATGAGATTGAGGCCTAGAAAAGAGTTTTTATATGTTCTGCTAATTGGAGCCCGAGGACGTGATTATCTCGTTCGCTCAGATGAATGCCATCTATTTCTGAGGCGGCAATGAGGCTAGATGTGTCCAAGAAATAGAGGCCGTTTTTCTCGGCATAGGACTTAAAAAATCCTGGAAGCTCTCGTATCTTCTCTTCTGAGCCTTTGAAGATGTTTTGAAAAGCCTTATAGGAATCTTCTTCTTTAATTGGAGGTGGTGCCATGATAAGTATTTTTGGCATCGGGAAATTTAGGTGTTCACACCACCATTTAAGTTTCTCTTGGTAGCTATCAAGTCCAGAGACAATTTCTTCAGGAGATTTTTGTGAACCACTGTTGGCATCATTGGTCCCGAGGAAAATAATCAGTAAATCAAATGGAAGATGACTTCCTATGATAGGGCCAAACTGCTCTGCCCCATTGCGGTAGGGAAAGAACGCATTCTCCCCAACAAGCATTCTCCCTCGAAGGCCTTCTTCAATGACTTCATAACTTTCCCCTAACTCTTGCTGGAGGACGCCAGTAAATCGCTTGGTATTGGGGTAGCGAAGACCACCAGGGATTTTGCCGAAGGTATATGAATCACCAAAGATGAGGATGCGTTTTGGATTTTCTGTAGTATTCATATGAAGTGCTGCTGAGTCTTTTGCAAGGATCATAGACCTAGATTGCTAACGCAACGAGACTCAGCGATTCTCATGCAAATACTCGCATTCTCGAGTTTTCCCATGAGCTGCGGGCAATGGACTACATTAGAACCTATTATACACAACTTTCGCTCTCACGGTCATATTGATTAACTATTATAAGCAGCAAACAGTTATATTGATAATATGGCGCGTGTTGTAAATATTTACAGGTATAAAACTACTAATATTGGCGATCGTTACTCATCGCCATCTTTATATTTTGATTGGCTACGTGATGCCGATACAACTGATATCTGGACAGAAAACATAGGTAAATCAATTAATGACATTCGTAAGAAAGTTCTTATTTTGGGTGGTGGAGGTTTAATAGCAAATCATGACTTTGAAAAGTCAGTTGCTTGGCTAAGTAATGCGCCTTTTGTAAAGAAAGTAATTTGGGGAGCAGGGCACAATACCCATGGTACAGATAGGATAGAGAAAGTTAGTAGATATATTAACAAGTTTGATCTTGTAGGAATCCGAGATATAGGTACTAAATATACATGGGTACCTTGCGTAAGCTGTATGCACAAATTATTCGATATTGAGTATGCCACCAAACATGAGATTGTGGTATATGAGCACAGAAGCTTCCCTTTAGACATAAATATTTACCCTAAGCACAATAATCGTTCAGATAACTTGGAGGAAGTACTTGCCTTCTTGGGTTCTGGAGAAACTATTATTACAAATAGCTATCATGGTGCATATTGGGCAACTTTACTTAGGAGAAAAGTTATTCTCATAGATCCGTTCTCTTCAAAATTTAGTAGAATGAATTACTCTCCGATTATTTCAACTAGTCATGAGTATAAAAAATATCTTAAAGATACCAGAATATATCCAAATGCATTAGAAGAATGTAGAAAAATCAATATTGATTTCGCAGAGAGTGTAAAAAGGATGGTTTTTTCTTAACATCCTTGTAGAAGAGTTATCTATGCAACTGCTTCCATAGATCAGTAGCATCTTGAAACATTGCTTTTCCTAAATCTCCCCATGGAACAAACTCATGAACGTTTGCACTAGGAACAAAATCTCTTTCCCACGTTTTTCCATTATCAGGATCTGGACGTGAAGGTGATAATTCATCGAGATCACAAATCATTCGCGCTTGGTAAAAGATATCTCCTTCGACAGTATTTGGATTATTTGGGTATGTTACTTTTTGTACCCCAAGTATACGAATGTTCTTAACAGTAATTGTTACCTCCTCATCAAGTTCACGTATAAGTGTTTCTTCAATTGATTCTACTCCCTCTGGTTTCCCCCCAGGTATTTGCCATTTACCAGTATTGACAGATCGGCAGATTAGTATCTCACCTTTATTGTTAAAGCATATTCCATATACTTGAGTAATCGGTAGAAATGTATCTTTTTGATCTGTGCGTATCCATTCAAGATTAATAGTAGTGCCTTCATATACATATGAGGATTGGGGATTTTTAGTATCCATATATCAATAATAACAGAAATACATATTGTATTCAATAAACTGGTACGATAGAATGTCCACATGCAAACAGCATTGATATGTGGGGCAAGTGGTTTTATTGGCACTCACCTTGTTAGACGACTTAAAAATGAAGGCTACTGGGTAAGAGGAGTGGATATTAAAGCACCTGAGTTTAGTGACTCAACAGCAAATGAGTTTTTTCTTCTCGATTTAAGAAAGGAGCAAGATTGTATAAAAGCATTAACTTTAGCTGACGGATTCGATGAAGTATATCAATTGGCAGCCGACATGGGAGGCATGGGATATATTGAATCTGCGGAGTGTGAGATTATGCATAATAATGTATTAATCAATACATATATGATTGATCAAGCAATTAAATTGAAAGCAAAGAAGTATTTTTATTCTTCATCAGCTTGCGTATATAGGGATATGAAAATTGGCGAAGATGCATTAACTGAAGAAGAAGCGTATCCTGCACTTCCTGATAATGAATATGGTTGGGAGAAATTATATTCAGAGAGGGTTGTTAGTGCGTATGGTCGCAAATATGGAATCACTGTGAAAATATCTAGATTTCAAAACTGCTATGGTCCAGAAGGCGCATGGATTGGTGGAAGAGAAAAGGCTCCAGCAGCAATTTGTAGGAAAATAGCAGAAGCCCAAGATGGTGGTACAATTGAAGTGTGGGGCGATGGGACTGCTGTTAGATCCTTTATGTATATAGATGACTTACTTGATGGCATTCGCTTATTAATGAATTCGAATGTCTCAGAGCCTGTACATATTGGCAGCCCTGAATATGTCTCAGTTAATCAATTGGTAGAGGTAGTTTCTATGATAGCTAAAAAAAGAATAAATATAAAGTATGTTAGTGGTCCTCGAGGTGCAGAATCACGTAATATTAGTAATGAAAAAATATATGCTCTTGGTTGGAAGCCAAAGTTCTCTTTAGAAGATGGGATTAGATTAATGTATCCATGGGTGGAAGAACAGGTATTACATTGTAAATATACATGAAATTATTCATATTTGATTTTGATGGACCGATTAATAATCTAACAGAATCCAAAAAAGCTGCTTTACAGAAGATATCGCAGAAATTAAAGCTTGAAATGCCTCCTTTAACACAGTGGCATTTTATTAATTACATAGATCAGATCTATGAAGCGGAGAAAGAGTTCGATTATCAAAGGTTAGTTTCAAAAGTGTTAAGAAAGTTAGTACGCGAAAATCTTCTGCAAATCTCCGATACGACTATAGAAGACTTTGCAAGAATATTTAGTGAATTGCTATCGAAAAATATGATTATTCACCCAAACCTTGAGCAAATAATTGCTGGATATAAAAAGAATGGGGATGTTCAATGTTGTATATACACAAATCAAAAACGTGAATATATTATCAATCTTCTCAAGGAGAACCATATTGACGAAACAATTTTTGAAGCAATCTATGGTAGAGAAATGTTTGATGAAGTTAAACCTTCCATGAAAAATCTGATGCAAATTGCAAACGACTTTAGAGCTGAATATCAAGATGTGACTGTA
Organism: bacterium; assembly: GCA_021777565.1. GTDB lineage: Bacteria > Patescibacteriota > Microgenomatia > Levybacterales > UBA12049 > JAJYDJ01. Next base: position 341,832 of record JAJYDJ010000001.1, read on the forward strand.
TTTGGAGATCGAGTCGTTCTCGACTTAGAACCAGCAGCATATCTGGGTATGCGTACGGTATTGGTCAATAGATTTGTCTCAACCGCCGTTTTTTCTTTAGAAGACTTTACTGAAGATTCTCAATAAATTGAGAGATTTGTGTTAAAGAACCCTGAATGTAATAACAAGGAATAGTCTCAGCAATAGATATAGCGAAATTCAATCTTGCTTGTGCAATTGACTGCGTGTCAAGGGATCTTAGTGGAGTGGTCATGTTGAAAATAGATCCGTTGATTAACCGTATATCCTTTGTAAGTTCTTCATATAGCATCCATTTCGTTTGATCTAAAGAATATAACTTCGCAACTAAATTGTCAGCGTCATTAGTAACAACAGGTATGATAATATATGATAGCTTCGGAGGTGTTGATACGTTAACAATTTCTATCTCACTTTGAACATTCATATAATCGGATAATCTCTCTTTAGTTTTACTCTCGATATAAATCTTTTTCGTTTGTCCAGAGAAACCAATAGTAGCCGAGTTAAGAGAAGTCTTCTCATCTGAATATAAAGTGTACCCGTTTATTTTACATAGAAAAAGAGCTGTAGATGTTTTCCCCAGTCCTGTGAGATTTCCCATAAAGAGTATGCCCTTCCCATTTTTATGTATTGCCGACGAGTGAATAGTGTATATCCCAATCTCTTGACGATTTCTTTCTAAAATAGATTCACAGAGTACAATTATGTCTGAGCTAGTATAGTCATTGTTAAAAACACCTTGGATATATGCTTTTGATTTATTGAGTCTATATTTTTTCAACTCTAAATTAACAACATCGATCTTACTCGTAGGATAGTTATCTAACTTTAAATCAGGTATAAACTTATACAACAAAGAGTTGTTAAGGATAGCATCCCAAATTAACTGGTGATCGATACCCTGCGTAATAATCTCTATCCCAAAGGTTTGTGAACCAATTGTTTTATAATTCATTATTTAACGTAACTCTCATAGAGCTGAACTAGCATTTCTACATTTTTTCTCATATCCCAACTTTGTTTTACTTGAGTGAATGCATTATTAACTAATGTAGATCTAAGGTTGGTATCTTGAAGTAGTTTTTGAATCATTGCTGCTAGTTTATCGGGTTTATTTGGTTTCGCTAGTAAGGCTGTATGTTCATGTCTTGCAAACTCAATCATACCGCAACAATTACTTGTAACTATTGCGCAGCCAGATGCAGCGGCTTCCATCATAGTCGTTAAGACACCCTCGTAGTTCGATGATGGGCAAAGAAATACTTTAGATCTGTGATAGTAGTCTTGTAATACTGATTCATCAACATTATGGTAGAGTTCCACTTTATCGGTTAAATCAAGATCTTTTATTCTGTTTTTTAGATTATCTAATTCAGGTCCATCACCGACCATTACAAGTTTATTGAATGCAATTCCCATCTTTAGTAATATTGTTAACGCATCTAATATATTATAGATTCCTTTATATGCAAACAGTCTCCCAACATATAATAAGTCTATGTCTCGTATATCATTAGAAAATGTAAACTCATTTAAATTGATACCATTATAATTTATCTCAATATCTTTGTTCTCTAGTTTTGGGTATAAACTCATCCAGCCTTCTTTTATTGACCCAGAAACAGCGATAAATCTATTTGGACGGTCAAGAAATATATCATCAAATGACCTATATTCAACTGGTACACCATGTAGGTGAAGTACGTTTGTAAAGCTTTCTGGGATAAAGATACTATCAGAAAGTAAATGCGTTATTACTAAGTCATAACTGTCCTTGTTTTCAAAATAGAAAGACTGAGCTTTTTGCCCAAAGTAAATAGCTTCTTTGTCCCATCGTGTCCAATCCATAGTGGCTTCTTCTGTATATATTTTTCTCTGTGATGGACTAAGAAGTATTTCATGTACTTTAATTTGACGGTTTTGGTGACGGAATTGATTATATAGCGTAGAATATGCTATCGGTTTTGCAGTAAGAATAGTCACATCATGCCCAAGTTGGCTCAGTATTGCTGCTTGTTGTAAGGGTACAATCTCTCCGCCCCCGAGATAATATGATAATCGTGGATGATGAATTAGTAATTTCATTCTATATCCCTCGTGTTCTTTTATGCTTACTCTGTAGAAAATGTAGATACGCCATATTCACTGTGGCTAACATTGCCCAATCTTGCTTTCTTAATGCATAACTATTTTTATTCATCCATGTTTTAAAATATGTATATATAAGTTCTACAGTATTATGATGTTTTTTTACATAAGTAAGGAAATCTCGTGTATCATAGTAGAGTAATTTCTTGGAGCCTCTTCCAATTGTTGCAGAGACCTTATGGTAGGCTTTTGCTGTTGGTACTGAGCATTGTAGCCAACCTAAATCTGATATCCGCTTTTGCCAATCTGTGTCAGCATAGTATAGAAAAAAATTCTCGTCCATTAGACCTGTTTCTTTAATTACATTTCTTGGCAAAAGTATACATGCTCCAGGAAGTTTAGTTACCAGGAAGGGCTCTTTAGGACTTTTTTCATCTTCATAAACCCATTTTGGCATCGGCTTAGCATGAAAGATATTTACGTAGCCACCTGAAATTTCAAAAAGTTTTTTGTCAAAGTACGAATACATTCTAGGGCCAAATATTCCAGCTTTGCTATTAGATTCGGCTTCATTGACAAGTTCTTCAACGCAATGTTTATTCATGAAAACATCGTTGTTCATTGACAGAATATATTTCACAGAAGTTTTTAAAAAGAAAGATATTCCGACGTTGTTTCCTCCACTATAGCCCGTATCAGATTTTAAGTAAACGTAGTTAAATTCTGGGAAATCTGCTTGAATTTTGCTAGTAGAGTCATCACTTGATTTTCCATCAACTATAACCACCTCAATGTCTTTGAATGTTTGTTTTTTTATGTGTTCAAGACATTCTTTTGTATCTTTATAGTTGTTCCAGTTGAGGATGACAATACCGACAGTTGGTTTTAGTGTATTTTTCTTTCGTAGGTCCATAAGTTATCATTATATTTAGGTGAAATGTGAAATAATAGATTACTTGTTTTTTTGATTATAACATAACCTATAAAGGTTAGTTGTATCCTTAAAGGAAGAGATCTAATATAGTCCCAATCTAGCTTAACAGCAATTTTATTCTTTACATCAATTAAGTTATCAGTCTGAAACTCAGGTAGCATAAACAGTGTATACGTATCACAGAAAATTCGTTTATATACCTTCCAATATTCTTTTAAAGAAGTAGTCGGCTCATAGAAGCATGCTGCATCATATCGGATACGAATTGAGTTTCTACCAAACCTTGAATAAACATCCAAAGTCAAATAAGTGTCGTCACCAATTCTGTCTGGTGGAACTCTCCAGATATCTTTATTTCTTAAAACATAAAATCGCCCATGGAAATATATCCTTGATCTTAATTCAAAAGTGTAAGGCATGTTAGGTTGCGGATCAACTAAAGCCAACTCATGATATGAGCTTACATCTTTCGTTGCCACTTGTGATAGTGGATATCTCGATCTGATGTCAATCATCCTAGCCAGGAGGGTACGAAGAAAGCTTTCTCCAGAGAATTGTCTTGCGAATGGATGCCCTCCTACTATTAGTAATTCAGGATGTCTGCAAAGCTCATTTAATAAAATATGAATTGACGATCTACTTAGTTGTACGTCTGCATCAACTTTTATTATTGGTATATCACTTTTCTCTAATTTAGATATTATTGTGCATAGTGCTTTGTTCATGCCTTTTTCGCTATATAAGATATTAATCTTCAAAACAGACAATGTTTTCTGTAGTATCTTTGCTATTTGCTCTGTTTTATCAGTGCAGCCATTGATACAAATGTAGGTTTTTTCTAGTGTAAATTGTTTATCTGCAAATTTTACTGCTCTAGCGATACTTTCGAAAAACGCAGACAATGTTCTCTCTTCATTATAGGCAGGAACTATAATATAATATGAATGCTTCATATGAGCGAGCCCTATAGGTTTGACACATAATTAAAACTCAAGTAAGATTAGCTGACTATATCATATTTGGATAATTTATGGCTAATACTGATTTAAGTTCTCGCTATACTCTCTTCGTCCTTAAACCTGACGCTATAGATCAAGCCCTTGATCCGATAATGATTAATGATCTAGAAGAAGCAGGGCTAACAGTTGTAAAACATAAGTTATTACATTTGACCCCCGAACAGGCAGCAGTTCTTTATTCAGAAAAGGAAAGATATAATTATTTCTCCCAGTTGGTCAGTTTTATGGCGTCGAGCCAGTCCTTTTTCCTATTGATTAAATTTAATCATGACACAGAAGCTGATATTGTTATTGAAGCAAAAAAATATAGAGATTGGGCGAGGTTACATCTGAAGTTAGATAACTATGAGCTCACAGAGAGCGACATGAGGCAACTTGCAATGGGGACCCATCCACTACAAGCAGAGATTACCACAACAATGGCATTAAGAAATTTAATTCACGTTCCAGACGATTTGGAATCAGTGATGCCACTATTAGCAGAATTATTTACCGAAGATGACATTGATGAATTGGAAAATAGAGAGCCAGAATTACACGCAGCGCTGAGTGTGGCAAGGCAAGAGATAGCGATTTCCAGAGATATAGAAACTCATTCTAGTAATAAAGAGAGGGGATAAATGAAATACTTGGGCGTCAGTATTGTCATATGTTGTCACAACAGTTCAAAAGTTATTGAAAACACATTGCTCCATCTTGCTAAGCAACAAGTTACATCTCAACGACAATGGGAGATAATTCTAGTTGATAATGGTTCAATAGATAATACTATTCCTATCGTAAAGAAATTTTTAAGCCAATATATACAACTGAAAGAGATATTAAGAATTGTTAAAGAGAAAAATCTCGGACTAGCCAACGCAAGAAATAAAGGTTATTTTTCTTCAAAGTACGATATCATAAGTTTTATTGATGATGATAACTTGGTATCGCCTAATTGGGTTGATAGAGTGGGCCAAATTATGGAAAGTGATCCCCATATAGGCGTTTGTGGAGGACAAAGCAAAGAGCCGCCCTATCTCAAAAAACCATTTTGGTTTGAGAAATATAAAGAATGTTATGCAATTGGCAGGCAAGGGAAAGGTTCTCAAGATATTACATCCCAAAGAGGATTTGTATGGGGAGCAGGAATGAGCGTAAGAAAAAAAGCATGGAAGCAACTAATAAAAAAACATTTCACATTTTTCTTACAAGGAAGGTTGGGGGAAATTAAGAATGCTGGAGAAGACTCGGAGTTATGCTTTGCTTTACGATTGGATGGTTGGAAAGTCTGGTATGATGATCGACTTATATTTATACATGCCATATCTCAAGATAGACTAAGTTGGTCTGAATTAAGAAAAATGTTTCGTGGCTTTGGTGTCGGCAGAGCAGGTCACGATCCATATTTCTTTGCTGAGGAACAAAGTCCTACATTATTTGCTAAGTTGTTTTATATGAGATGGTATGGTCAAGTCTGTATGGTGATCTTTACAGTGTTGGTTCCATCCTTCCTGAAGTCAGTGAAAGACACACCTAAAGGCTGGGATGGAAATCCTTATATCTTGAAATTAGAACACTCCTGGGGAAGAATATGCTTCTTGTTATCAAAGCGATCAAAGTACGATCAATATACTCAGATATTAAGGCATAACTTTAAACAGAATAATATATGAAGATATTGTATCTATACGATATTGATAATTGGGCTATACATAATGTTGGTAAGTTATGGTTTGAGAATGTTAAACAACATGAGATTGTTTTCAAAAACTTTTTTGAGGTTCAAGACGAGAAAAAAATTTATATTAACTTCGATCTTATATGGTTTGGTTATATAGACCTTTATCTATTTTCTAAGGAAAAACCCAAAAATTCTATTGTTTCTATTCACGATCCGAAAGAGATTTTTGATCAAGTTCCTAATTGGAAAAAAACTTTACCAAATAAAGATAAGATTGACATATTAAGAACTGTTTTTAAATGTGTGACCATTTCAAGAGAATTGTTCACAATTTTAACAAAATACGGCATAGATGTAGAACACATACCTACGGCAAGTAGATTACCCTATAGAGATACTTTAAAAGTTTTCACAGAAAAATCAGATATAACTTCTGTCTTTCAAGTATACAGAAGAAAAAACCCAGATTTAATGTATTCTCTACAACAGAAAGTAGTGAATGAACTAAATATAAAATTTGACCTTAAGGTCGGACGTGATATCTTAACAAGGACAAAATATATCAAGTATTTAGATAGTCATGAGATATATATTTGTACATCATATCAGGAAGGTGGACCAATCCCCGTTATGGATGCTATGAACAGAGGGATGGTTATCTTATCAACACCCGTGGGGCAGGTGTTGGAACTAGTTGAAGATGGAGTAAATGGGTTCTTCTGTTATTCTTTTGATGATTTTTATAACAAGATACAGATGCTATCGGAAGATTTGATACTGTTGGATAGTATGAGACAGAATGCAATTGCGACAATCAAGAGCAAAAGAAGTTTGTCTATAATCGATCAGAAGGTGGATATTGTAATCAACAAGTTCTACCGCTAGTCCCCCTTCTAAAGCAGGGTATGCTGACAAAGTTATAAATATCGAACATCCCAAGATACTTTGGAATCATTCATGAAACTGAAATTAGATTGTCCCCGCCGTTAGCCTAACTACGTCCTTTGATTATACTTTGAAGTTTCTTAATATCTAAGAGTAGATACCCAGCCCCTTCGTCTGATATGCGCCTTGCTCAATAACTGAAATCTCTGCATACCTAGGGGCGACGAGAATCCTGCCATAACTTAATAGCATCATTAAACATTGCTCTTCCCGCCTCACCCCATGGTACCAACTCAGTAACCTGATCTTGAGTAACAAATTGTCTTTCCCATGTTTGATTTATTGCTGGATCTGGTGTTGAAGGCAATATTTCTTCAATATCACAAATCATCCTCGCTTGATAAAAATCATCTCCGATAGCTTGATCTGGGTTGTTCGGGTAATGAACTCTTTGTACGCCTAGCATTTGCACGTTACTGACTCTAATATCCACCTCCTCATGTAATTCACGTTGTAAAGTTGCTGTTAGAGTTTCATTGCCTTCTGGTGTGCCACCTGGGATTTGCCATCCACCAGTAGAAGAAGATCTACATACTAGTATTTCACCAGCTGCATTAAAGCAAATGCCATAAACTTGAGTTACAGGAGAGAATTCATCTTCCTTATCAGTTCTAATCCATTCAGTGGTTATAGGCGCACCATGAAACTCATAAGCAGTTCTTGGATATCTGTTGGCTGGATCTAGCTCATTCATCCTGATCAATTATACTAAATAGATAATAAATAATTAACTAACCTACTTGTACTCAAAACACAAACGATATAATCTAAACTCTCAGATATATATAAATCAGCGATAGCTTATGTTAGAATTAATTGAATATGACTAAAATTCAAGAAGAAGTTAAGAAGTACTTAGATGAACGGAGTTGGAATCACTTAGCCCCTGCAAATTTAGCCAAGTCTATTATGATCGAGGGTGCTGAACTTCTTGAATTATTCCAGTGGGATAATTATACAGTTGAACAAATTAAAGAAAAACCAGAATTAGAGGAAAAGATAAAAAAAGAAATTGCTGATGTAATGATTTACTGTACAGAACTGGCAGTTCATCTGAACTTAGACATAGAAGAGATTATCCTTTATAAATTAAAGCTCGCTTCTGAAAAATATAAAGCTGCAGAAGTTATGAAACATAAAGGAGAAAAAACAGAAGATTCTTTTTACTTAAAGAAGAAGATGGAATATCGTGCTGAGAAAAAGAGTTAGCAGACTTACAACTAAAGTTAGGCCGTGAGCTTCTCTAGTGCCCCGTACAACTATTACCCCTGACATTTTGACTAATATCATCTTTCGTAAGATTAAGCCTATCTAGTTCATTTAAAAGCTTTACAAAATCATATATTATACCTCAGGGTAGGATACAACTTCACCATTAATGCAGATCTATTCTAAGAAGCGTAAGAGTGCTATTATCCATAGTAAGTTCACATTTAAATAATTTAAAGATGTAATAAAGAGTTATGAAAATCACTAAGATATTTCGACTAGAAATTCCTGAGAACGCAAGTGTAAATCAGATACGAGATTATTTGACACTCGAAGAGACGAAAAAGGTTATCGACTTTCTTGAATCCTCAACCTTATTTGAAAAACAAGTAAAATCATTAAGAAGCAGATATAAGATTCCTCTTAATGGATATCCTACAGACAACAAACATTCCCCCTACGACATTTTAGGACGAGAGAGCTTTTCTGCGCTTGAGTCTGATTGCTTTACATTACTAAATACTCTTACCCTTCCTGAATATTGGCTAGAAACAATAAAAATGTTTGTATTCCACAATGCAATTATTACTCCAAAGAAAGAAGCTTTTCGAATAATTCCGAGAGAGAATACGCCACAAGGTAGAGAGCTATATCCATATATAGAAATCCTAGAGAGGCTAAGTAAAAGGCAATTTTTACTTGAAGTCGAAAAAAACTGGCAAGAAATAGAAGAAGCAATGAAAGTATTACCTAGTACCCCCAAGCATAAAATGCTGCGATCAGACCTGGCAAAAAGGATAGTTGAGCTACACGACATCGATAGTAAAACATTCGCACAAATTGCAGATCAGCTATTTCAAGAGTTAATTGAATCTGGTGACTATAACATTATCAACGAAGACTATGTTAAAAACCTATACCACCGATGGAAAAAACGTAAAGATTCTGTTTTTTAAGCCAAAGCGTATTAGTTAATATCCATAACAACTCATACCCAGATCATTAGATACGACCTTTAGCCGATACAGACTTCAATAACTACAAGAGTTACTCTAATTCAGAAAGGTAACTCCATGCATAAAATTAAAGTAACGGATATACAAATCATACCTATTGTCCCAAAAGATGGATTGGTAGGATTTGCAAGCATTGTGCTTAATAATTTGCTTTATCTTAGTTCAATCGGTATTTATACTCGACTAGAAGGTGGATTTAGGCTAACCTATCCTACAAAAAAAGTAGAAATTAAGAACATAAACATCTTCTATCCAATTAGCAAAGAGTTTGCAGCCTATTTGGAAATATCTGTAACCAAAAAATTTGAAGAAGTAATAAAAGCGAGGTTATATGCAAACGAATAACCTACTGCCACAACAAGCAATTGATGAATTTAAAATCATATACCTCAAGAAATTTGGTAAAAAGATCACTGATGAACAAGCACGAGTACAAGCTATGCAATTGTACCAGCTCTATGACGCTGTGTATAGAAAACGAGTAAAGCAAAAGTCTTAGCGTATTACTAGGACTTCTGTACACAAATATGATAATTACTATGATAGATACTATTGGCTTTTCTATACCTCTTGGGAGCTATACGGTTCTCGATCGAGCACTATTTACTCCTTCTCTTGATTTGATCGATCCACAAAATGACTCAGAGGTCATCCAGTTCTTACAAACTAAGAAAGGGATTCAAAGCTATCGACTGAACCCCAAGCATACACAAAAAGAACAAGGTTTCGCTTATCCAAACATAACTATCTATGAGACATATAAGCATACCAGTGGGTATCAATGTAACCTCAAGCCACATATCTCTATTCCCAAAATGCTCTTTGGACATAGTATTGAAGAGGTCAATGACACCTACTATCAAGAGGCTGTTAATACACTACAGTCACGACTCAAAGATATGGGCCTATTAGTATTCGAAAAAGCGATTCATGAGGCGAGCGTTACCACACTTCATTACTGCATAAACATACTGATGGAATCAGAGACAGACGCTCGAAGATTTCTCACGGCCTTAAGTAAAATGAATTTAGACGACAGGTACCAAACTCATGATCGTGACTATACAAATGGTGGACGATCTGTTCGTTTTCATACAGATACGTTTGAGCTAATAGCTTACTTGAAATACTATGACTTTTTAGAAAGTGGTATGAACAGGATTGATAGAAAGCCGACACTACAAGAAAGAACGATAGCTGAGAGACTATCAAAGTCTAAAACGTTACCACCATTGGTCAGAATAGAGGTAAGATTTAATGGGAAGCCATCAATACGAAAACACCTACATACCATTTTAGAAATAGATAAACCTACTTGGACATTGCGAGACGTGTTTTCTGAAGACATAAGCAGAAAAGTAGTCAAGTTCTATTGGGATAAACTTATGGATAAACCAAACAATAGGCTTATGCTTATGAATATTTCACGATCAGATATATATCGTAAAGCGAAAGAGAACTTCCAACAGATACCCCAACGTATCTTAGACGCGACAATTGGGAGCTTTGAAAGGTTACAGGCAGATGGGGCATTACAATTTAAAGAAGATGCGCTCAAATTGTATAGCCGAACCAAGTACTATAATGACCAAAAGCGAATAATGGAGTTTCTTCGTATAAATAACTTAGCAACAGATACTAGGCTTATTGAATTTATTGATAGTGCGGTTTACCATAAACCCATGCAGTTAGGACTTCCTATATGACATTGACATTGTTTGCTTGGAGAGAAATAATACAGACGTGCTCAGATATTCCTGTTGGGATTTTTAATGCCCTCATTGGACAGATCCTAATAGGTCTGAGCACAACCAGTGGGGGCATTTGAGTATGGATAATAAAATTGAATACTTTATTTATGCAAGAAAAAGTAGTGAATCTGAAGATAGACAAGTACTTTCTATTGAGTCTCAAAAAAATGAAATGAAAGACCTTGTTAAACGTGTCGGACTTAACATCGTTGCTATAAAGGAGGAGGCACACTCAGCAAAAGCTCCAGGCAGACCCGTCTTTAATCAAATGCTTGATGAAATCGAGCAAGGTAAGGCTCAAGGAATTATTGTTTGGAATCCTGATAGAATGTCTAGAAATTCAGTTGATACAGGAAGAATTATTTATCTGCTCGACCTTGGAAAACTTCAAGAACTGGTGACTCCCTCGCAAGTATTTCGGAATACCCCCAATGATAAGTTCCTTCTATCTCTGCTTTGTTCTACAGCTAAATTGGATAACGACAATAAGGGTGTCAATGTAAAACGAGGACTCAAAGCCAAGGCTGAAATGGGTATTTATCCAGCGCCTGCTCCTACAGGGTATGTAAATAACAAATACGCAGAGCGTGGCAATAAGACAGTTGAGATTGATCCAGAACGTTTTGATTTAGTCAAAAAGATGTTTGACATGGTTCTTTCACAAAAATATACACCGATACAGGTACTCAAGATTGCTACAGATGATTGGAAGTTTAAAACCAAGGAAGGCAAGAAGCTGGCACGTAGTACGTGGTATAGGATGCTTACTAATCCAGTCTATGCAGAAACCTTTGAATACCCTCTCAATAGTGGTAACTGGCATAAAGCTGCACACCTACACATGATTACGGACGAACAGTTTGATTTTATCCAGATTTTACTAGGTAAAAAAGGCAAACAGAAGCCTAAAAGTCACATATTCGCATTTACTGGACTTATTCGCTGTGGAGAATGTGGAGCAATGATAACGTGCGAAGAGAAGATAAAGAGACAGAAAAGTGGCAAGGTACATGTATATATTTACTACCATTGTACTAAGAGAATAAACCCAGATTGCACACAAGGTTCCATAGAAGAGGAAGAGCTAAAGAGACAAATTCTTATAAAACTTTCTGAAATAAAAATACCTAATGAGTTTCATAACTGGGCATTAAAGTGGCTCAGGAAAACGAACCAGACCGAGTTTCAAACAACAAGCGAAATACTCAGTTCTCAACAAAAAGCATATAAGCTCTGCTTAGAGCAAATAAGCGAGCTCATTGATATGCGAGCTGCAAAGGAAATTACACCAGAAGAGTTTAAGGAAAAGAAGCCAAACCTAGAAAAGGAAAAGAAACGACTGGAGGAGCTACTTAATGATACGGGAGAGCATGTGAGCAATTGGCTTGCAAAAGCAGATGATGCTTTTGACTTTGCGAGAGACGCAGTAGCAAAGTTTAATGATGGAGAGTTAGAAGACAAGCGGTATGTCCTTTCACGTCTTGGTTCGAACCTCCTCTTAAAAGACAAAATCCTCACTATTACGCTCGACGAGGTACTTGAAGCACTTAAAAGTGTAGCAGAAGAGGCAAATCAACTTTGTGATACGTTAGAACCTGTAGAAGGTATTGATAGGACAGTCCAATTAGAGACTTTGTACGAACAAAATCCACGAATGCTGCTGAGCCTGGACTCGAACCAGAATAAACAGCTCCAAAGGCTGCTGTCCTACCATTAGACGACTCAGCAAGGTAGCTCTATTATAGCAAAAGGACTGTAGCTTAGGAAGCGAGTGAGTCGTTGATGTCTGCAATCAGTTGTGGCCCAGTAAAGATCATGCCGGTAATGAGCTGCGTAAGATCGGCACCTGCATGAAGCTTCTCTTTTGCATCGTCGGGACTAAAAATACCCCCACACCCAATGATAGTAAATCGATTTTTATATTTTTTTCGAGTGAGGGATATAAGATAATTTGACCTGGCAAAGGCGGGTCTCCCACTGAAGTTTCCTCTTCCCGCATGATCTATTTCTTCTTTATCAAATGCAGGGTCTGTTCTATCTTGTTGCAAGTTACCGATGATAACTCCAATCGCACTGCTTGCATTAATTTCTTGCAAAAGTTTTTCAAAAACATCATTTGGTTGCGATATTGGCATTTTGATAAAAAGTGGTCTGGCGAGCTTGAGCTGATCAATAGCGTGAAGTAGTTTTCTTAATTCTTTCGGATCATAAAATGTGACATCACCAGCTAAATTTGGACAGCTGATATTGAGTTCATAATATGAATGATACATACGAGCTTTTTCAAATTTTGTAAAACAAGAAACAATATCTTTCACACTGTCCTCTTGTGAAAGTGTGGCATCATTGGTTCTCCCAACACTTATACCAACTGGGATAGCAAATGTCTGATTTTGCAAATTTCTAATGATGGCATCTGCTCCAGGATTTTTAAATCCTTTATTTACCAGAAGTGACTGAGACTTGGGAAGCCGTGCAAGCATCGGTCGCGGATTGCCTTGATAGGAATGGTTGGTTATCGTGCCAATGGTATGAAATCCAAACCCGAGAGTTGGAGTTATTTGTGTCAGTCGTGCTTCATAATCAAATCCAGCAGCCAGGCCAACTGGACCAGCAAATGGTATGCCATGTAGTGTCCGTTGGAGCTTTTTTAGAGCCGGACCAAAAAGAGTTTTAAAAAGATATACGGTTAGTTCTCGTGAACCAAAAAATTCACCGAGTAGTGTGAATCTCGTGTGTACCCACTCGGCGTCAAAACGAAAGAGTATGGGTTTCAGAATTGATTGGTATACCAGTCCAATAAGTAAACGACAGTATTTTTGTATCATGTGATCAATGTATCACAAATGTATTATTTTTTCTGGAATGTGAGTCACAGAGAAAATTATCGTTTAAATAACTTTTGTAACTCCTCTATTCCAATTTCAATATGCGTTGGTCTGCCGTGAGGACAGGTGGCATTGTTCTCAGTAACGTGTAATTTCTCCCAGAGCGCTTTCATTTGTGTTTCTGTGAGCGACTGCCCGGCCATGATGGCATAGCGGCAAGAAAGAGTTGTCATAATTCTCTGAGTAAGTTTATCCGTATCAGTGATACTGTCACTTTCTTGAATTTGTGATAACAAATCAGTGATAAATCGCAATGGGTCATAGTCATGCATCAGATGTGGAATGCTGACGAGTTTGACACTGTTACCGGCAAAATCTTCAATGACAATTCCAAGTCTCTCAAGTGTTTCTGCTTGTGACAAAAGGATCTGCTTTTCACTACTGGAAACATCAAGAATAATGGGGACAGAAAAAGTAAACACATTTTTTTCTTTGGTAAGCGTTGTCATCGTTGTTTGTAGTTTCTCAAACAAGATTCGCTCATCCGCCGCATGTTGATCCATAAGAATTATTTTTTTGCCGTTGGTAATAATGACATACGTGTTATCAACTTGTTGAAATGTAAGTGGCAGCGTTTCATTGATGTGCACTTTAAGCGCTGTGGCAAGTGCGGTATTTTCAGGGAGTTTTCTTTCACTAATGCCAAGAGGAAGCGAGACATCCTTACTCCATGAGACATTTGAAAAAGTTAAATTATGTGTCGTCAGTTGGTCTTTGATAAGTCGAGTAATTGTCTGAAACACAAATTCTTTATCCAAGAATTTAATTTGTTCTTTCCGTGGGTGGATATTCACATCAGTTCGCTCGACCGGAACAGTAAGAAAAAGAACACATGGCGGGTATGATCGTGCAGCGAGTAAACTCCCATAGGCCTCTCGAATGGCCTGGATGACAAGCGGATCTTTCACAGGGCGATTGTTAATAAAGACATACATTTTGGCATCTGATTTTTGTGCCAACACCGGATGACTTAAAAACCCTTTCAGTGTTACAAATGAATCCTGCGCATTCAGAGGGAACAGATATTGTGCAAAAGAAGTCCCTAAGACCTCTTTCGTGCGCGTATCTGGATCACTGGGAAGAACTGCGAGCAGTGACCTGTTGTTGTGGGTGAGCGTAAATGTTATCTCGGGGTGAGCGAGAGCTTGCATCAGGGCAGTATGCAATAAATGATGTGTCTCAATTTTTTCAGATGCCAGAAATTTCTTTCTTGTTGGCGTATTCCCAAACAAATCAATAATTTGTATCCGGGTACCCGTATCCATGCCGATTGGTTTGGAATTTATCTGTTTGCCATTTTCCCACACGACCTGCGTCCCCACTTCTCCCTCTTGTTTACTTTCAATAACCAAGCGACTCACTGACGCGATACTAGAAAGAGCTTCTCCTCGAAAACCATACGTATGAATTGCACTCAGAGGGTCTTCTGATTGGATCTTACTTGTTGTGTGCGGCTTTGCTGCTTCCTCTATATCCTCAGTACTCATCCCGATACCATTATCTACGACTTCAATAAGATCAAGTCCCCCACCTTCAAGTGCAATGTGTATCTCACTGGCACCTGCATCGATCGCATTCTCAATGAGCTCTTTGAGCGCATAGGCAGGTCTCTCGATAATCTCGCCCGCGGCGATACGAGAAATAGTTTCTGGTGATAGTTGATGAATCGTTCTCATATATTTTTCTTTTCAATTTCTTTCTTCATACCATCAAGAGTATTGAGGGCTTCCAGTGGGGTCATCTCGGTCAGATCTAACTGTTTAATTTTTTCAATGATTTCTTTTTTTGTGTTTCCGGGTGTTGTACTGTTTTGTTCTGCCGTCCTATCTTTCTCAAGTGTCTCAAGCATATGACTCGCTGCATCAGTGACTTCCTCTGGAAGGCCTGCTAGTTTGGCAACGGCAATGCCAAAACTGTGCGACGCTGCACCTGGGGTAAGTTCATGTAGAAAAATAGGATTTCCTGAGCTGTTACTCACCGACATATGGTAATTGGCAATGATCTTAGGATAGGTCTGCTCAAGTTTTTGTAGTTCATGATAGTGAGTTGCAAAAAGAGTTTTGGGGGCAGGATTAAAATGAGTTGCAAGATAACTTGCAACACTCCAGGCAATACTGATGCCATCATACGTACTGGTTCCCCGACCAATCTCATCCATGATGATAAGGCTATCTTTGGTTGCATGATTGAGAATGTAGGCAGTCTCTGCCATCTCTACCATAAAAGTGGAGAGTCCACTGGTGATCATATCTGAGGCACCACTTCTGACAAATATACGGTCAACGAGAGAAAGTTCAGCACGCTCTGCCGGGACAAAAGATCCAATCTGATTCATCAGTGCGATGAGTGCAACTTGTCTTAAATAGACTGACTTGCCGGCCATATTTGGGCCAGTGATGATAAGAATTCTCTGTTTGGTCACGTCCAGATCAATATCATTTGGGACAAAATGTCTGGCAGGAAGCCGTTGTTCAATAACAGGATGGCGTGCTTTTTTCACATGCATGTCACCACTATGCAGGAGTTTTGGTTGTACATAGTGATACGTCTTGGCATTGTGTGCAAAGCTCACAAGACAATCAATCTGTGCAATGGCTTGGATGGTTTGTTGCAGTTGTGGTGTAAAGGATAAAATTTTTTCAAGTGTCTGTAGAAAAATCTCATATTCTTTTTGCTGCATACTCTCTTCTGCGGTGAGAATTTTTAATTCTTGCTCTTTCAATTCTTTTGTCGTGAACCGCTCCCCATTCACCAGCGTCTGTTTACGAAAATAATGTTCTGGAATGAGGTGTAAATTTGCTTTACTTACTTCAATGTAAAATCCAAAAACGCTGTTGTATCTGACTTTGAGTGTTGCAATGCCACTTGCTTCTCTCTCTTGTGCTTCAAATTCTGCCATCCATTGCTTGCCGTTTTTGACAAGTTTGTGGAGCGCATCAAGTTCTGAGTCAACACCGCTTGTGATCATGCCGCCAATCTTGGTATCAATGGGTGGCTCATCAACAAATGTTTGTTCAACCAGTGAAATTACTTTGTGCATCTCATTACTGATGTCTTTATGGAGTTTGGTGAGCAGTGGATCGTTTTGTTTTGCCAGCGTCTGTTTGATGGCAAGCACTGAGAGGAGGGCTTGTTTTACATTGATAATATCTCGTGCATTGCCAATGCCAACCGAAAGCCTGGCAACGAGTCGTTCAATATCGGTAATAGTTGGAAGAATCTCTTGCAGTTTGGTATATACCGTGCTATCGGCAAGCAATGTTTGTACGGCCATGTGACGCTTGGAAATATCAGCTGCTTTTTTGAGTGGTTTTCTCATCCATTCACGAAGAAGCCGTCCCCCACTGGCTGTCTGAGTCGTATCAAGTATCGCAAGCAGTGAGTTCTTGGTCTCCTGGTCTCGAAGTGTTGCAAAAAGTTCCAAGTTCATGATGGTTGCACGGTCCAGTGTCACGTAATCGAGTGTCGGAATTTCTACGAGACTTCGCATGTGATGAACGCTTCCTTGTTGGGTATATTGCAAATACCCAAGAAGTGTTGAGGCAGCAATCAGTGCATTATGTTTCTCATGAAGACCAGAAGCTTGCAGGGTTGAAAGACCAAAGTGATCTTTCAATTGTTCTGAAGCGTTCTTCGCATATTTCCCCCAATCAGCAAATGGGGTGACATTGGTGTCCAAATGCAGAGAAAGTATTCCTAAAAAATCTTTGTCATTATATACATCAGGAGACAGAACACATTCTGTCGGATGATAGGCAGTGAGAACATCACGAATAATTTCACCTATGTCTCCCCCTTCTATCTCGGAAGAGGCAAAATATCCAGTGGAGATATCAGCGATACTCAATGCCAGTCCTTGAGGAATTGGTAAAATGCTTGCGATAAAATTATGTTCTTTTTGTGCCAGTGCTTTCTCATCAAGAATGGTACCAGGTGTTATGACACGGATGACTTCCCGTTTGATTATACCTTTTTTACTTGGTGGAGTGATCTGCTCACAGATAGCGACTCGATGTCCTGCTTTGACCAGTTTGGCAATGTATCCATCCACGGCATGATATGGCACTCCTGCCATAGGGATACGACCATCTTTCCCTTTGGGTCGTGAAGTAAGGGTGATATTTAACACTTGTGCGCCAACCAATGCATCGTCAAGAAAAAGCTCATAAAAATCCCCCATGCGATAGAAAAGCAAACAATCCATATACTGTTTTTTCACTGCAATATATTGTTGCATCATAGGCGTAGTAAAGCTTTCCATAGACATACGTTATCATACCATGATGTGTGCGTGAAAGTGGCCAAATACGTAAAATTTTCTTGTTGCAAATCACTTGCGGAGCATATATAGTAAATACACTATGCAAGACGATACACAGGTAATTCCACAGGATGACGAGATAACTGAAGGAGATATTGTTCAGGATAATCCAACCACTTCTAGTGTTACCGAAGATAATTCCAATGTCCTTCTTTCACTTGATGAAATGATCAAGCTGACCATTTCTTCCATGGATCGACTGAAGGAAGAATTGACCAAAGCACGTGAAATGGTCAATGATGCACTTCTTTCTGACGCTAACTACAAGCAAATGGATGACAAAGTAAAAGAAGCGACCAAAGAGCGAACCCGTGTCAAAAAAGATTTGCTTGGTAAACCTGGCATGATGGAGCTTGCACAAAAAGTGAAAAATCTCTCTGAAGAAATTAAAGAAAAAGATGCTTCTCTTTCTGACTATGTTATGGAGTATCAGCGTATGGCAGATGTGAACCAGATTGAATTGCCAAATGGCGAAATTCTTGAAATTATCCAGAGTGCAAAAGTTGTGAGAAAAAGAAAATAGTCTTCATGGATTTTCTACTTCCCGTGCGGTAATTGGTGGCTGAATGCGTCTCCCCACTTGATTTGTATAGTCTAATGTTACGTCGCGTCGTATTCTTGCAGTAATGACGTCAATTGCCCGCCCTGCACGCTTGGCCTCCTCAACTGCTTCAGAATATACCAGCACTTCATGGTCAACCCTGCTTCTACACATTTGTCCCCAGTCCTCAAGAACGACCCGAGTGAGCTGAAATAAAGAAATAGTAAGCCATGTTTGCAGATCTTCGGGCCAACTCTCTACATCAGCAGTGTCGTCATGAAGAATGTAGACTTCTACTTGTGGTGGGCCTGAGACAAATTGTTCAGTTACGGTAGCGTAGTGAACACATCGATCACCTTGTGGGATACTCGCCAATTCTTGCTCGTCAAGAATGGTCTCACTTGCCATAACTTATGCGATAAGACTCTCCCCTGTCATATCTTGAGGCTTTGCA